>NZ_NPFM01000037.1:0-144927 GCF_002258645.1 Rhodococcus sp. 15-649-2-2 | reverse complement strand
GAGCCTGATTCGGGCAGGTATCGAACCTCGTTGGTGATGGCCCGAAACAGCGGGAGACTAATCGGATGCACAGTGGTCAGAGGCAAACCCCGTCTACAAGACGCTGACCAAGACTCTCTGAGGGGGATCGACAACGAGGCGTGTGGGCGGATCGAAAGTGACGGGCCAGTTCTCGTACATCTCGGGGCTCACTGCACGACCGCCAGACCGTGTGGCCGGTGCAGGACGGCCGCGTCGACGCTGCTCGGGATCCACCGCAGGCCCTGTTCGCCGAACGTGGGCGCGGTGAGGGTGTAGCGGCCGGTGCGCTCGGCGATACCGCGCCCGTGCACGGTGGTCTCGAGGGTGATCGACCGGATACGGCCCCTGCCCTGCTCGATTCCGCCGTACGCGACAGGCCGCGAGGAGACTGCCAGGTCGAGACCGGGCATGCGTCCGTTCGTGATCGCGAGAATTCCTGCGTGCGTACGGTTTCGGGCCAACAGGGCACGCGCCCGGGTTGGCGGAACATCGCGTCCGTGCACGGTCGTCACGACCAGATCGAGGCCCTCGATACAGAGGCTCGCAGCGTCGAGGGGGTCTGTTTGGCCTGGGTCGATCAGGTGGATTTTCGACAGGTCGCCGCCCTGCTCGTGGACGGCGAGGAGTCCGAACTTCGACTGCCCGATCAATGCGACGTGGTGGCCGGCCGCGCTGGCTGTAGCGACGAGACCGACGAGGATCGATCCGGCACCAGTAATCGAGATGGCCGTTCCGCGGGCCAGCGCACCGCGTGGGAGGAGTTCCGACAGTGGCGTGGGCACGGGGATGGTGCGCAGGGTCTGTGAACGCACAGGGCCGCTGAGGGTCTGTTCGTCGGCGGGCGGGGCCGTTGGCTGAGATGGGGCGAACAGGGATGCGTCGACGGGCTCGATGGGTGCGTGGACACGTCGTCCGGGGATCGCGGCCATGCTGCGTCGGAGCGCGGCGAGCTGTTCGGCCTTGCCCAAGCCGGTGAGGTCCCCGATTGCGTCGACGGTGGCCATGTGGATCGACCTTTCGCGCGCCGATAGGAACCACCACACCGTATCGAACGCATGTTCGATTGTCGAACGTGCAGGTGGGCGCGTTCAGCGGTGGAGGGTGCGAGTGTCGAGGTCGTCTGCCGTGAAGGTCCAGGCGAGATGCCGGTATAGGTGAAGCGTTCGTTTCACCTGGTCGAGGGCGCTTACGACGGCCGGGTCGCTGGGGTCGCGCCCCTCGTCACGGATGGCTGCGCACTCGTCGTCGTCCATGCTGTGTTGGACGCACAGCGCTGCTTTGTGGTTCCCAGGCAACAATCATTCATGTGAATGACTGGACGAGCTGCGTCGTTCTTTCCGGCATGACGGTGCATCGGTCTTCTCGAGCCTGCGCCGAGGAGTTCCAATCTACGTCTAGTTCGACGCGTCGGCCTCGGGGGCGGTTGCTCCGTCGTAGATCAGGTCGTCCGAGCCGTGGTAGCGGTAAGCACGCTGTCCACTGGGCAGAGTCACCCAGCCCGCCTGGCCGTGATCGGCGTCCGGATCGAAACTACGGTCGTTGGTCATTCAACACTCTCATTCTCCGCAGGCGGGCGCACCACAGTCACCTTGCTCTTGACGACAATCGGGGCATCCGCGGGCCCCTGCAAATGCTCATCGATCCACATGGGTAGATGACGCTTCTGCGATGGATACCAATGCCGACGCCAATGCCCCCGAACGACGTGGCGGTGCGAGAGCTTGCCAGATCCTTCCGACGATGAAGCACTGGATGCAGACCGCGGCTGCCGGTACGACAAATACGTCACCTCACGCATCCGCTTGACTACGCCGTCGTTGTCTCGCATGCGCGCCGACTGCTGGCGGGTGGACTCCACGAACTTGTTGCCTCGCAGCATGTTCACCATCGAGAAGAACGTTCGCGCAACGTAATCCAGGTCATTCATGGCGGTCACGGAATGCGCAGGTTCGTCGGGACCGACGTCCGTGAAACCCGCGCCTCCTGATCGGTTCGGTGCACTGGGCGCAGCATCGGATTCGGCTGGGCTGAGCTGGACCTCGGCGAAAGGAAACACCGGTAGGTAGTCGTTGACGACGCGGTACAACCGGTTTCCGTCAGTAGGAAGTGCCCCGTCGGCCCGCGCCAACCACCACCGCAAAGCAGGAACGGTAAGCATGGCTATCAGGAGAACATCGGTTCCACTTCCACTGTCGCGACCTGTCTCGTTCCACACCAGGACCCGCCCGTGGTCGGGCACTCCATCCGCTGGAGCGAGATAGAGAACTCCTCTGCTCGAGGGAAGATCGGCCACGGTCACAGCAACATCATGGTCTCGATCGGCACTCTGGCCGGCCTCGATCAACGCAGACATCTCCGGCGTCGCATAGTAGGCATACCGGTCCGCCGTCGACGCGCGCAGAAGGAAGTGGCTGTAATAAAGCATCTGGAACCAACGGAAGGGCTGCAGGCCGACATCGTGCGATTCCGGTTCGTCATCGAGCCAGAAGGGCAAGTGCTTGTGGGGCTCCCGCGCAACAGCTTCGACCGGCAGCTTCGTCATCCGGGACAACCTATGGAGCATCTCGCCCACGTCGGCCGGGTCGGACCGAAACCGGATCACGTCGTAGCCGCCCTTAAGGAATTTTCCCAGGTAGGTCTCCACCGGCCAGGCTGCGGCCTCGATGGCCTCGAGCACAAGGGGCCACCGCGCCGCGGTGACCTTTGCTTCCAGCACCTCGGCGGCCTGACGGCGGATACGCATGTCGACCGAAAATTGTTGCCCTGGAACGAACTCACCGTCGAATCCATCACGGCGAACCCGAGTGCCCTTCGCATTCCGAGGCTTCTGCCCTCTTCTATCCGAACGCCGCGCCAATTTTCCCATCCCGCCCCCTCGTCTACCACTCCATGGCACAAATCCGCATCAACACTCTGACGATATGGACCATCGCAACATTAACTGGCAGTTGTCATTCGGAGTCTGGTGTTGCGGCGGTGACGAGTTCAGTCAAGACCCCGTGGCAATCCTTTGGGTGCAGGAAGTTGATTCGGGACCCCATTGAACCTTGTCTCGGCTCGTCGTAGAGTGCCCGGACGCCCTTACTCCGTATGGCTTCTGTTTCGCCACTCACGTCGTTCGTGCCGAATGCGATGTGGTGGACGCCTTCTCCGTTCTTGGCCAGCCACTTGCCTACTACTGAGTCGTCCCGGGTCGAGCCCAGCAGCTGGAGGTACGAGGCGTAACCGTCCGGGGTCTCGTTGATCTTCAACATCGCTTCACGGATACCCTCCTCCTCGTTCGATTCCAGGTGAGTAACCTCGAATCCATAGGTGGCACTGTAGAATTCGACGGTTTTGTCGAGGTCGAAACAAACAATCCCGATATGGTCAATTCGAGTCAGCATGCCTACAGTCCACCGCATAACTGCTCGCTATGCAACATGCTGACATGACCGAATCCGCTTGTCTGACTGATATTTACAAGATCAGTCAATCTGAACTCTGCCAACAGTCCCTACTTTGCTTGGTTGCCTAGGTCGTCAAATTCAGCCCAACCCTTGACTCGGGCCCAGTTCAAGCCGCTGCGCAGGTGATTTCGTGCCATGCAGGTGTCCCCGTCGATGTCGCAGACTTCGATCACCTAACGGTGGCCCAAAGCTTCGCTGCTTTGCAAAGCGCGGCAGAGGTAATGACTGGAGGAACGATCTGCTCCAGCTCTACGTCATAGGAGATTTTCGCTTGGCCTCAAGGGCTCTAACTACCTCGGCGGCCCCTTCTTGACGGCTGGCGGTAGTCGTCACAATGGGGACGTCGCGTTGACCAAGCTCGATCACGGCCTGGAGTTCGCGAAGTACTGCGTGGACTCCGTTCTGATCTGCCTTGTTTACGACGTAGAGGTCGGCGATTTCCAGAACACCAGCCTTGGCCATTTGGATGCCGTCACCTGCTCCAGGCGCTAGAACAACGATGGTGTCGTCCGCGATTGATGCGATTTCCACCTCTGACTGCCCGGTTCCGACCGTCTCGATCAAGATCCTGTCAAATTCGATCTCAGACAGGATCGCGATCATTGTCCTGGCCGTGGCCGAAAGTCCTCCGAGATGGCCACGACTGGACACTGACCGAATGAAAACTCCGGGATCATCTGAGTGCTCCTGCATACGGATGCGGTCACCGAGGAGCGCACCGCCGGTTATCGGCGATGACGGATCAAAGCAGAGCACTGCCACGCGCTGACCCCGCTTGCGGTACTCGGCGATAAGACATGAAATCAACGTCGACTTTCCGACACCAGGAGGACCTGTCAAGCCAATCACCGTACAGGCGGTTCGGGGGTGGTCCGGTGCAGCCGGAGAGATGACGTCAACCTCAGTGATGGCGTAGTTCTCCGCGCGAGTCATTAGTTGCGCCAGCGCCCTGATATTGCCTTGCCGTGCAGACTCCAAGGTCTGACAGTTCTGGTGCCTCGTCACTCCGTCTCCTTGAGCGGATGTAGGTTCGTTTGTGCCCAACGGGTGATCTCCTGAAGGGAATCCCGAGAGGTAAAGACCCGGAGCACTCCCATTTCAGCGAGCTTGCGTGCGTCTCCAGGTGGAATGACGCCGCCACAGAAGATGGGTATCTCCATCGCGTTATTCTCGGCCAACAGCTCGATTACGCGGGGTACCAGTTCCATGTGAGCGCCCGATAGCAGTGACAGACCGACAGCGTCGGCACCCTCTTCCAAAGTGGTGCGGACGATTTGCTCGGGTGTCTGACGCAATCCGGTGTAGATAACTTCCATGCCGGCATCACGAAGTGCGCGCGCCACCACTTTGGCACCGCGATCGTGGCCATCCAGCCCAGGTTTGGCAACCACCACTCGGACACGATGCACGCGGCCTTCGGCCTTTCCTGCGTCGAAGCTCGGGTTCGGAGCTGTCATGCCGTCACCAGCGGTGTGATCCGCGCCTCGCCGATCCGGGAACGCAGGTCGACGTCGGTGACACCGAGCCCACTCGAGGGTGCTAGGCAAAGTATGCCAACTTTGCCGAGGTGCTCGTTTAGTTGAATCCTGCGTGCGGCTTCTGGTGTCTCTTGAAACGGGTGCACTTCAGACAACATAGGTTGCACTTGGCCGCGCTGGATGAGGCGGTTCGTCTGCCACTGCTCGTACAAATTCGCCCCGTGGCTGCCTACTATTCTTTTCAGGCGCATCCACAAGTAGCGGTTGTCGAACGTGTGTTGGTAACCCGTGCTCGATCCACAGGTGACGATTGTGCCGCCGCGGCGGGCCACGAATACCGAGAGGCCGAAGGTCTCGCGGCCAACGTGCTCGAAGACGATGTTCGGATCCTCTCCGATCTCTCGCCTGATGATCTTGCCCAGCAGTTTTCCTGCCGCGACGGTGGCGTCCGGGTCAGCGGAAATCTCACCGATCTCGCGCCGATCGATGACCAGCTCACAGCCAAGCTTGCGGGCGACCTCGGCTTTTGCGTCCGAGCTGACTATGCCGATTGGTATGCCGCCGCCGTTGCGGACGAATTGCACGGCGTAGCCACCGAGGCCACCCGCCGCGCCCCAAATGAGGACTACATCGCCTTGACGCATGTTGGCACCGCGCTCGCTGACGAGCATCCGGTAGGCCGTTCCCGCGCACAATGGGTTGCTGGCAGCCTCTTCCCAGGTGAGGTGCGCTGCCTTGGGTAGTAATTGACTCGCGCGGACGACCGCATAGTCAGCGAGGCCTCCGAAGTTTGTCTCAAACCCCCATGCTCGCTGCTCGTGGCCGAGCATGCCGTCGTGATGGGTGAGCGGTTCCTGGTCATCGACATGAGCCGTCCCTACGGCGACATGGTCCCCGACCTTCCACTTGCGCACACCGGCCCCGACGCGCACGATCACCCCGGCTGCGTCCGACCCCAGTACGTGGTACGGCTGGTCGTGACGAGAGGCCCAGCCGCCCTGTTTTGCGTAGTGCCGCAGGAAGTTGAAAGTGGGGATCGGCTCGAAGGTAGCGGACCAGATTGTGTTGTAGTTCATCGCCGCTGCCATAACAGCGACCAACACCTCATCAGGAGCAAGTTCCGGCATGGGCACACTGCCGAGGTGAATCGACTTTCGAACGTCTTTGTCCTCGACGCCGGCGAAAATCTGGATGTCTTCTACATCTAGGTAGGCGGCGTTGTATTCAGGTGGGACGGGAAGGCTCTCAAGTACGTCCGGAGAGGCACCCGCGATTACAGCTTCAGAGAGTTCGTTCATTGTCATCCTTGTTCGTCGGTAGGGTGTCGGTACAGGTGATTTTGATACGTCCAGGCAGATCACTGGCGTGCAGAAAAGTCCGCAGATGTGCTCGGATTTCTCGTGCGCTCGGGACATTGCGAGTTGGTCCAGACACACTGAGCACCGCGGTGTCGGTACGGCCCCTCACCAGCTGCACTTCCGCCTCTCGTACCCAAGTGTGGGTTCGGGCGACGCGGGCGACTGCGGAGGCATCAATGAGGCTTCGGGTGCGGATCCACCGACCCTCCCGAGGTCCTAGGTGTCGCATCTCGCCGTCTGCCGCGACGTACCCACAGTCGTCGGTGCAAACCTCGCGGCCGTCGGCGAGATGAACCCAGATCGTGCCCGCTATACAACAGGGCAGTAACTGTTCCGACCGGCCACGCACGGTGAATCTCACACCGTCCGATGGCATCAAGCGCGGAGGGTGGGGAGCGTCGTCGTTACATAGTGTCCCCGCGCGGACGCCAGCACAGATGTACGGGGTCCCCGCGCCGGCTGCTCGGGGCCGGACTTTGCTCGTAGAGCTGACCAAGGATGTTTCTCGGTCTGAAGCGAGATCTGTGACAGCAGTGCGAAAATCGGCAAGAAATATTTCTGCTTCCGCTGCACCCATCAGATCCTGGCGATAGTCGAGCCGCACCCGGCACTGCGGCCAGTGCGCACGGATCTGCAGCGTTCTGGCCAAAGCAGCGTTTGTGTTTGGCGTGAAAAACTCCCACTCCGAACGTAGGCCGGGGATTTCCAGGTCAAGTTGGGCTGGCGGACGGGGAAATGACAGGCCGAGCTCAGTACTGAGCCGAGCGAGGGGTCTGCCGGGCACACCGGACACCAGGTCCACGAACGGGACGCGGCGATAGCGAGCCAAGTGTGTGAGCGCCCGGCGGGCCGAGGCAACGGATTTTTCCGTCGCCATCTGGCGGGAGGTTTCGATGGATACGGGGACCACGTTGGTTTGCAAGCCGGCGACATGTCCGGTGTGTTCGTCACTGACGTCCGAAGCCACAGACAACACCGGATCAATGTTGTCGTAAGCCGTCATTTGTCGAGTGAGCGCTGCGAAAAGCATCGTGAATGTGCTCACCTGCAGGTTTTGAGCGATCGCGCGAAGGGCGGCAACCGCTGAGGGCTCCAGTTCGATTGTCGGCGAGGCAGCAATGGACCGCTGCCCCAGACGGCCGCCCTCGGGAAGTGTCAAGGGCATCCGTTTGTCGATAGCAGTACGCCAAAATTCGATGGCCTCCGCGGTGACTGCCTCCGTGGCAACGGGCGTACTGGGCGCGGCCAGCGGCGTCGGATTCACTTGATGGCCGATTCTCAGTTTCCCCAGATAGTTCGAGAAATCGCGGGCGACAATAAACTTGCTGCGCCCGTCAAAGCCGGCGTGATGAGCCTCGAAGACCATCGAGCAGCGGTTGGGAGCATGGGTTAGAAGTTGGAAACGAATTGGTGCCTCGGTGGCTAGGTCCCAGCGCTTGTCCTGTTCGCGCTGCTTGCACCATTCTCGGACCGCCGCCGACTCGGAGCCGTCTTCGCATGGGATAGTGGCGCGCTCGAAAGAACATGCCTCAAGTGCCGGCAGGACGCACTGGCGCAACTGTCCCCGCACAAGCCGCAGCACCGACCGCAGCGGCTCGTGTCGTTCAAGCACGGCGCGCGCAGCGGCCTCGAGGTGATGCTCGTCAAGTACACCGCGAAAGGTCGCCACGAAATATCCGCCGCCACTAATCGAGGGATCAATCGTGGCTTCGGCCCAGAGTGCGTATTGGCCCGCATCGGCGGGCCTATCGTGCAGGATTGTGGTCATTCGTCACCGCCCTGACTGTGTCGGCGACGCCGCCGGCAGTCATCTGCGATGAGCTCAGCGACTCTCTCACGATTAACCTTCCCGCTGGGGGTCCTGGGCAGTTCGGGCAGTTCCGTCACCGAAACAGGGACCGAAACCTCGGGCAGTACCTTGCGTAGTCGCTTAAGAGCGTTGGCCTCGACTGGGCCGGTGCAGCCCTCACGAAGGACTACTGCGGCGCGCAGGCTGGCATGGCCGGACTTAGTCACCACCATGACCGTCGCCGCTGCAGCGAAGTCGGGAGCTGTTAGCAACTGCGCATCGATTTCTAGGAGATCAACGCGGATTCCCCGCACTTTGATCTGGCTGTCCATTCGGGATAGGAAGCGCAAGCCGCTGTCTGTCAGCTCCACCAGGTCACCGGTACGGAAGGCTCGGGTGTTACCGGCTGGTGAGGGAAGGATGCTGACGTAGCGCTCCACTGTCAGCTCGGGACGCCCCAGATATCCATCCGACAATGGATTTCCGGATACGAGAAGCTCTCCGATGTTCGGAGTTTCTGGAACTTCCGGCGCGATGAGTAGTTCGCATCCCGGCAGGGGTTCGCCGATTGGTGGCAGATTGGGCCAGGCATACGGATCGGGCCCCAGGATGTGCGAGGTCACCATGGCGGATTCGCTTTGTCCGTAGTGGTTGACCAGCCGGCAGCCGGGCATACATGCGAACATTGCGCGAATATCTTCCGAGCACACTACTTGCTCACCGGCGGTATTTACCTCGACCAAGCACAGTTGCGCCAGCATGTCCCGCTGGGCCGTCACTGCCAGCATCTGCAACGCAACGAATGGGACGAACAGCCGCTCGATTCGTTGATCGGAGAGCCATCGAAGCAATTGGGCTGGTTCACGGCGTAGCTTCTCCGGCATGATCGCAAGCGTGCCGCCGCCGCACAGCGTGCCCAATATCTCCTGGAACGAGACGTCGAAATTTAGCGGGGCGAACTGTGCGGTGCGTAGTTCGGGGTGGGGTGAGTGGGATGTTTGCCAATCGACCATTGTGTCGATGCAGAGATGGTTCAGCGCTACGCCCTTCGGCCAGCCGGTCGATCCGGATGTGTAGATGATGTAGACCGGAAGTGCGGCATCGCACGCGACGGCGCGCAGGTCGATCGGTTGGGTTACTCCGGGGGGCAGCCCGATGTCGACCAGCGGGGCGTGGTGGTTCACACGTGATCGCGTGGTGGCGATTAGGGCGCGAGGTGCGCAGTCATCCACCATGAACTGAATCCGTTCCACGGGGTACTCGGGGTCCAACGGGACGTACGTCGCTCCATGCAGCAGCACCCCGAGTAATGCAGCGACTGCACCCGCGCCTCGCGGAAGCGATACCGCAACCCGGTCTCCTACGTTCACGCCGGCCAGCGTCAAGTTGGACGACACCGTTTGCGCCCAAGCTGCCAGTTCTCCGTAGGTGTACGAACGATCGGCGTCGACTACAGCCGTACGCCCCGGATCGTGGGTGACACGGCGAACAAATCCAGTTAAGTGACAATCGGGTGTCGCCGGACCTCCCCACAGTGACTTGAATTTTGGGGCGGTCATGCATCTTCTCCCCGCGGCGCTACCCCTGCTAGTTCTTCATCAACGGCCTCCACGAATTCTTCGATGGTGGGGTTGTTAAAAATTAGATGCAATTCCGCTTGCAGCCCATACTCCCGCTGGATAAGGGCAAGGATTTTCGCGGCCGTGAGCGAATCACCGCCCAAATCGAAGAAATTGTCATCGAGCGTGAGATTTTCTTCGCCGAGAGCCCGTTCCCAGAAACTCGTAATAGTGGTAGCCATCCGTTGTTTGCTCATATTTCTCTGCTCCCCATCCGAGTGGTCAGTTGGCTGCACCCTTGAGTGTGTTTGGGTACGGGATTGACCCGGACTGCTGCTGCTCCGGTTAGATGCGGTCATTTCGATTCGAGCCCTTCTGCCACCGCCCGTTGCATTTGGCCGATGCTGGCCCGAGCCCGTGCTGCTGCGATCATCGAATTCATGACATTGCGGCCCGCGGCCACGTCATCGGTCACAGCACGTAGTTCTGCGCTACAAACCCCGCGCTCGAAGGGACGGCGGCGGCCCGGTACGACACCCGAACGCAGTTGCCTTTCAGTGAGCCACTCCTCTTCTTCGGAACTCTCGGCTTCGACGACGCCGACGACGGGGCCGCGGGTGGCGTAGGCCATGTCGTCAATGCGCGATTCCAGCCAGCCACTGCGCAGACAGTCCAACAAGCCACCATGGGCAGCGATGTCATCTAGCCACCCCGTAGCCTCTGCTTCGATTTCATCGGCGATGCGAGCTATTGCCTCGGACCCGCCGAGGGGGTCGACGTATCTGGCTAGATCGGTTTCCTTCAAGATGATCTGCTGAATCCTCAGCGCAATGCGTGCCGATAGCTGCCCAGGCGTTTGTTCGGCCTCGTCGAAGCCGCACACATGCAGAGACTGCACCCCGCCGAGGACGGCCGCTACGGCCTGAATGGTCGTACGCGCGATGTTGTTGAGCGGTTCGGAGGCGGCGAGAGCGGAGCCGAAAGTATTGACCTGAACACGCATGCGGCTCGACTTCGCGTCAGCAGCGCCGAAGAGGTCCACCATGCGGCGGGCATACATCCTGCGTAGGACACGGAACTTGGCCGCCTCGGCAAGAACCTCCATATGGGTCCCAAAGATGAAGCTGAGCCGGGGTGCGACCTCGTCGACGGTAAACCCCCGCTCCAGCATCCCTTGCAAGTACGTCTCCGCATCAGCGATGCCGAGCGCCACTTCCATTGCTCGGCTCGCACCGGCTTCACGGGCGTGTCCACCCGAGATCGATACCGGATTGACCTTGGGCAAGTTGCGTATGCAGTACTCGATAACGTCTAACGAGAAGCGGAAGCTGTCGTCCAAGTCGAACACGAACGCCTTGCGAGCCGCGTGCTCTTTCAGCATTTCGTTCTGCAAAGTGCCACGTAATAGCGCAGGGTTGACGCCTGATTCTTCGGCAACCACGATCCATAGGGCCAAGATCATCGGTGCGGTCGCATTGATGGTGAAAGAGACTGACACCTGATCCAGCGGTATTCCGTCGAACACTGCGGCCAAGTCGTCGACGGTGGACACCGAGACCCCGGCGCGACCGACCTCACCGGCAGCCGTTGGATCGTCCGGGTCGAGTCCGAGCTGGGTGGGCAGGTCGAAAGCCAACGAAAGACCTGTCTCGCCTTGGTCGAGGAGATAATGGAACCGCCTATTGGTGTCTACGCCGTCGCCAAGCCCAGCCAATTGCCTGATCGTCCATGGCCTAGACACATAGCCCTTGGGATGAATACCTGCCTCATAAGGAAACTCGCCTGGTTTACTCATAATCGTCGCCTTCCAGTTCTGCACGCAGCCGGTCGCCGTAGGCGTCCAACGCATCGGGACTCAACATGTCGTTGTGTTCGCACTCCACTGCGATCTCCGTGACTGGACGAGCGATAAAACGTGTCCAGTCTCTTGAATAACCTGGATCGCGTTCGTGATCGCTTCCCTGGAACACCACAGCGCCGCCCCCGAATAGGTCCGGTGTGTGGCCGTGCCAGAGGTCAGAATTGAATCGGAGATTGCGAACGACGTGGCTGATCATCCAAGCTGGCGGAATAGCTGCGCCGAGTGACGAATGAGTTTCCAGCCATTCCGTGGCCTGCTCGTAAGAGGTCAATTCTTTCAGATCGGGCAGGTCGACGTTCTTGGACACGAAATGCCGCAGGACGTCGGTCTCATTGAAATCCGCGTCTGGCGAGCGTGTCGTACCGGGTTCTACTAGAGCTGCGTCCAACAGTATTAGCCGACGTACGTGCGCCCCTCTCCGTTCCAGCACGGTAGCCATCTGGTGGGCGACGACACCACCGAAGGACCATCCCAGCAGGTCGTAGGGCCCATCGGGCTGGACTGACTGGACGAGGTCGGCATACTCGCCGGCCATTTCGCGGACCGTACGCGGACGTTCGCCGTCGACGGTTTGCTGAATAGCGAATATTGGGCGCTGCACGATGCTTCCCAAGGCGCGGTACGCCCAGCTGACGCCCCCACCAGGGTGTATGCAGAAAAGTGGACGCCCTGGCCCTCGGCACAACTTCACGACCTGAGGTATCTCGTCGGAACTGGACCAGTTGAAGAGTTGTTTGCTCAGGCCCGCTACGGTGGGGGCTTCCATGAGTGCACGGACGCTGATTTCACAGTCGAAGGTTTCCTGCACGGCGGCTACGACACGCATCGCAGAGAGCGAGTTGCCGCCCAGGTCGAAGAAGGAGTCGTCCACGCTGACTCGCGGCAGGTCGAGAACCTTCGTGAAAATGCCGGAGATAATTTCTTCAACCGGAGATGACGGCGCTCTGTGAACGCCGCTGGCGAATTGCGGCTCGGGCAACGCCCATTTGTCCAGCTTGCCGTTGACAGTTAACGGCAACTCGTCGATGACCATCACCACGGCCGGAACCATGTACGCAGGCAATCGCGCGGCAACTCGTTCGCGCAGCGCCCCACCATCGATTCCCGCAGACACCTCGGTAGGTACGACGTAGCCAATCAACTGCTTGCCGGTATCGGTATCACGGGCCACCACTGCCGCACGCTCCACTCCGGTCAAGGCAGCGAGTGTTGCTTCCACTTCACCGATTTCGATGCGGTAACCACGAATCTTCACCTGATCGTCAGAGCGACCCACATACTCCAGCTCGCCGTCGTGATTCCAACGAACCAGATCGCCGGTGCGATACATCCGCGAACCCAAAGGGCCGAGCGGACACGCGACGAATCGCGATGCCGTCAAGCCCGGCCGTCGCACATAACCGCGTGCCACACCCCGCCCCGCGACATACAACTCACCAACCACACCGATCGGAACCCGCCGCAAACCGGAATCCAACACAAACAACGCATCACCCGGCACCGGCGTACCGATAGGAGCTCCATGACCAGGCTTCATGGGCGCACTCATAGAGGCGTAAACGGTGCTTTCGGTAGGACCGTAGGAGTTGATCATTTCTCGGCCTGAAGCCCACCGATCGACAAGTTCGGGCGAGCACGCCTCACCCCCCACAAAAATGGTCCTCAATGCGCTCAGCCGCTGCGGTGACAGCCGGCCGAGGGCGGACGGGGTCTGGGTCAGAACCGAAACACTTTCGTTCACAAGTAGGTCATGAAAGTCGGTGGCAGAGTTGGCCGTGTCCTCAGAGGCTATGACTAAGCGGCCACCGTGCAGCAGAGCGCCCCACATCTCCCACACCGACACATCGAACGAGTACGAATGGAACATCGACCACACCTGTCCTGGCGACAATTCGGACGTCCGTGCGGGTCTGGTGAACAGTTGCGTCACGTTCTGGTGGGTGACCGAGACGCCTTTGGGTGTGCCTGTCGTTCCTGAGGTGTAGATGACATAGGCCGTCAGTTCTGGATGGGGGAATGGAAAGGTGACAGTGGGAGGTTCGACGGTGACCCTGCCCCCGAGGGTCACGACTGCCACTTTGCTCTCATCGACCCGGTGCAATTGCGCTACCGTTGTCACTATTGCTGCTGGTTTGGCGTCTTGTAGAACGAATGCCAGGCGCTCGTCAGGGGTGTTGATGTCGATCGGCAAGTAAGCAGAACCCAGCTTCAGCACCGAAAGTATGGCTATCACAGTGTGTTCCGAACGTGGCAGCAACAGTGCAACAACGTCCTCTACTCCCACCCCACGCCCAGCCAACAAATGAGCCAACTGCGTCGATGTGTCGTCCAACTCCTGATACGTCCACGACCGACCCTCGAACACCACCGCTATGACGTCCGGCCGCACCCTCACCTGCTCGGCGAACAACTCCGGAATCGACACGCCAGCAACGGACTCCGTCACAGCCGACCTGTTACCCAGTACGTCCAGCTGCGTCAGCTCATCCTCACCCAGGATGTCGAACGAAGCCAAAGGACGATCCGGGCCCGCCGCCATCGCAATCAATAGTGTCTGGAGCCATACCAGGATTTGCTTGGCCAACCGCTCGTCGAGGACCGCCATGCGGTATTCCAGCCGCACCCTCAGCTGTGGACCGGGCCAGATCTGTAAGGCGATTGGATAGTGAGTGAACTCGCGACTTGAGGCTATGCGTACGCTCAGTCCGTTTGTCTCGAGCTGCCCGCCGGACATCCTCAGTGGGTAGTTCTCGTAGACGAAGAGGGTGTCGAACAGTTGTTGATGTCCCGCGGCGCGCTGGATATCGGCCAGGGCCACGAACTGGTGGTCTAGCCCATCGTGGTAGTCGTCCCGCAGCATGCCGATCAGTTCAGCCGTGGTCGTCGTCGCGGTCAGGGATGCTCTTACCGGGACGGTGTTGATGAACATGCCCACCGCCGACTCGCTGCCGAACAGTTCTGCTGGCCGCCCCGATACGGTAGTGCCGAAGACGACGTCTCCGCTGCCAGTCAATGCGCCCAGCAGACGGCCCCAGGCGGCCTGTAGCACGATGTTCATGGTCGTGTTTTGCGAGCGAGCCAACTGCTCAACAGAACGCGTGACGTCGATAGGGAGGTCGACTCGCAACAGCGATCGCGCATCAGTGAAGCGATCTCCTGGATCTAACAAGGTCGGCGTTTGAAGTCCCGCCAGCAGCTTCTGCCAATGCCGCCGCGCCGCGCTCCAGTCCTGGGCGGATAGCCACTCGACGTAATTTCGGAAGGTGGGCGCGGGTGCCAGAGTCTCCCGTTCGTAGACGGCGAACATCTCTTTGAGCAGAATCTGGATTGACCAACCGTCCACCACGATGTGATGGACGGATAGCACCAGCGTGTGCTTATTCGTCCCAGTCTGATGAAGGAGAATCCGTAGCGGTGCCTCATCTACGAGGTTGCCGCAGGCGGCGAGCTCTGCATCCAGCAGCCTCTGATCGCACTCGTAGCCGTTAACTACCGTCCACGGTATGTCTGGGCGTGTCGGAATGATCTGCACCGGCTCGGGGAAACCCTCGGAGACGAACCGAGCCATTAGGTTGGGGTGGCGTCCGACGACTGTATGAGCGGCCTCGCGCAAGCGCGGCACGTCGAGTACGCCAGCAATCTCGATACCCAGTTGCACGGTGTACAGCTCTACGGGTTCATTACTGCCGGAACGGCGATGGAAAAGCAGCCCGGTTTGAAGCGGAGTCAGCGGGAGAAGGTCTGCTGGTTCCACGATTTGTGCGAGTTGATCGATCTGCCGCTGATTGACCACCGCCGGCAGGACGTCGGAGGGAGTCAGTCCTCCGCCGCCGTTCTGCACGTACGCCGCAATTCCAGCTAGAACGTCATACCAGCGCGCGTACAGCTCGGTGATATAGGAGCGATCCACCTGTGTGCTCGTCCAACTCCAGGACACGTGTAGTTCTGACTGCGAACCTTCGGCTAGCACGGCTGCATTGATGCCGACTGTGTGCGGCAACAGCATCGAGCGGGAACCAAAGCGTCGAGCATCAGGCGATTCAGTCGGTCCGAGGATCCGCCAATCTTCGAGGGGTGCGTCGAGCTGGCTCACGCTGCGCCGGCCGAGGTAGTTGAAGCCGATGGCGGGATCTACGCCAGACAGATTGTTGGTGCCTAGATACTTGAGAAGACCGTAGGTGATTCCGTCGGGGTGGGCACGCAGCTGTTCCTTGGCGTCCTTTATCCAGATACCCATGTCCGAGCCCCCGGTCAGAACAGTGTCACGGTCCATGGGTACGACGTTCAAAGCGACCGGGTGCTTTGCGGTGAACCATCCGACGGTGTTGGTCAAATCGATCCCACTGCCGATTTCATCGCGACGTCCGTGGCTCTCCACGTCGATGCGGAAAGGGACGTCGAAGTGCTGGTGCTGTTCAGCGAGGGCAGAACCGAGTGCGATGAGCAGCAGATCCTGAACGTTGATGTGCAGAGCCGCAGTCACGTCGGTTACCAGCACTTCGGTTAGCTCCGTGTCGATGCTGACCGACAGATGCTCCACATCGCGCCAGATACCAGGAGTCGGGTGCGGGCTGGGCAGCAGGGTGGCAACGGCTTCAATGCGCTGCCAATGCGGAAGCTGGTCAGTGACTTTCCGCTCGGCAGCGTACTGCGCCAACATCGTTGACCACTCACGGAACGAGGTGCCGCTGGCATCCAGGGTAATTTCTCGCCGCTCGGTGAGGCAGCGCCAACCCGTTGCGAGATCCCTTTGGATGATTCCCCAGGAGACCGCGTCGACCGCGAGGTGGTGGACGATGAGCAACAGCTGGCGGGTGCGCTCAGCCCACAGCCCATGCACCATGGCTCCTCGACGCGGGTCAAGACGGCTCAAGGCATTGGCAAACGTGGTATCGGAGAAGTCCACGACGGGGGTTACACAGTCGGCTGCGCTGATCGAGCCTGTTGGTAGGACGATGCAGTTGTCCGCGTCCTCAGTCGGGGCGTTGTCCACCTGCAACCGGAGCATGGCGTGCCGATCGACCAATGCCTGTAGTAACAACACCACGTCGCTGTACTTCGCCTGCTGCGGCCCCTGGAACAACATGGTTTGGTTGAACTCGTCTGTCGGTGCCGTGAGAGATGCCAGCCACCGCATGATCGGCGTTGCCGTGACGGGCCCAGCCTCAGCCGGCCGAAGGAGAGACTGCTCCGGGACCGAGAGCTGGAGAGCGTGGGCAAGTCGTGCCACGGTTCGCTCCACCAGGATGTCGCGGGGCTTGCAGTACAAACCGACTTGCCGGGCCCGGGACACCACCTGAATGGACGAGATGCTGTCGCCGCCTAGATCGAAGAACGAATCGTCGACTCCAACTTTCTCCACATTCAGTACGCGCGCGTAGATGTCAACCAGGCTCTCCTCGAGTGGAGTAGTCGGTGCTCGGTATTGGTTCGATTGTCCTAGTTGAGGTACCGGAAGCCTCTTTTTGTCAAGCTTGCCGTTACTCGTCATGGGCAATGCATCGAGGACCACGACCGCCGCAAGCGACATATATTCGGGCAGCCACGCGTCGGTCAAGCGGCGCAATTGGTTGCCATCCAACTCGCCCGCCCAGTCTGTGTGGGGAACGACGTAGCCGATCAGCCGTTTGTACCCTGGGTGGTCCTCATGGACGACGACCGCAGCCTGTCCTACTCCGGGGGCCGTCCGGAGCACCGATTCGATCTCACCGATTTCGATGCGGTAACCACGAATCTTCACCTGATCGTCAGAGCGACCCACATACTCCAGCTCGCCGTCGTGATTCCAACGAACCAGATCGCCGGTGCGATACATCCGCGAACCCAAAGGGCCGAGCGGACACGCGACGAATCGCGATGCCGTCAAGCCCGGCCGTCGCACATAACCGCGTGCCACACCCCGCCCCGCGACATACAACTCACCAACCACACCGATCGGAACCCGCCGCAAACCGGAATCCAACACAAACAACGCAGTGCCGGAGCCAGCGGCACCGATCGGCACTGCCCCTGTAGGGACTAGCGGTTCGGTCATCGAAACGTAGACGGTGCACTCGGTCGGGCCATAAGCATTGATCACGGCTCGCTCAGGCGTCACCCATCGCTCGATTAGCTGGGCTGGGCACGTCTCTCCCCCGAGTAGAAGTAGCGCGATCGACGGTAGCCCCTCGGGAGACAGCCGTGCCAACGCCGACGGTGTCTGGGTCAGCACCGTTACTTCTTCGTTTACGAGCAGGTTATGGAAATCGGAAGGAGAGTAGGCAACCTCTTCGGGAACCACGACCAGCCGTCCCCCGTGCAGAAGCGCGCCGCACATCTCCCAGACCGCGAAGTCGAATGCGTATGAATGGAACAGCGTCCATACGTGGTGGTGGGGTTCCAGAGTGCCGGTGGTCGGGTCCTCGACATTGGCGAGGCGCGCGATGTGGGTAGCGATGAGGTCATTGACGCCGCGGTGGGTGACCGAGACGCCTTTGGGTGTGCCTGTCGTTCCTGAGGTGTAGATGATGTACGCGAGGAGGTCAGCATTCGGCACCGGCAACGTCGTCGTCGGCTGTTCAGCGACCTTGGGATCCTCGACATCTATCAGTGGGACCCCGGACTTACTGACGCGACCAGCGAGGCTCACCGTGGTCAAAATCGCGGCCGGCGCAGCGTCTTGTAGAACGAATGCCAGGCGCTCGTCAGGGGTGTTGATGTCGATCGGCAAGTAAGCAGAACCCAGCTTCAGCACCGAAAGTATGGCTATCACAGTGTGTTCCGAACGTGGCAGCAACAGTGCAACAACGTCCTCTACTCCCACCCCACGCCCAGCCAACAAATGAGCCAACTGCGTCGATGTGTCGTCCAACTCCTGATACGTCCACGACCGACCCTCGAACACCACCGCTATGACGTCCGGCCGCACCCTCACCTGCTCGGCGAACAACTCCGGAATCGACACGCCAGCAACGGACTCCGTCACAGCCGACCTGTTACCCAGTACGTCCAGCTGCGTCAGCTCATCCTCACCCAGGATGTCGAACGAAGCCAAAGGACGATCCGGGCCCGCCGCCATCGCAATCAATAGCTGCTGCCACCGAGCCGCCATGCGCTTTACGGTCTCGGCGTTGAAGATGTCGGTGCGGTACTCGACGATTCCGCTGATCCCATCGGGCTGACCGTCCGCAGTGAACCGCTCGCGCAGGCTGAATGCCAGGTCCATTCGAGCGGCTCCGATGTCGACTGACGCCGTCTCCACGTCGAGACCCGGCACCGAGATGTCGGGGACCGGGTCGTTCTGCCAGGCGAACAGGATTTGGATCAACGGATGGTGAGCCTGCGTACGGACCGGATTGAGGCGCTCGACAAGCGCATCGAACGGCACATCTTGGTTCGCGAACGCGTCCAGGCTCCGCTCCCGTACCTCCTCCAACAAATCACCGAAGTTCATCTCGGCTGAAACCCGCGTACGCAACACCAGCGTGTTGACGAAAAACCCGACCATGCCGTCAAACTCGGTTCGCCCCCGCCCCGCCGTCGGCACCCCGAACGCCACATCCGCGCTCCCGCTCAAACGCGCCAACAGCACCGAAAGCGCCGCCGACATCACCATGAACGTCGTCGCATTGCGTTCCCGCGCGATCCGCTGCGCCAATTCATGGAAATCCGCGGGCAGGTCGACGACGACTCGACCCCCATTCGTGTCGGTCTCCGCCGGGTACGACCGGTCCGTGGGAAGCTCCAACCTGCTGGGTAGATCTTTCAGGGCGTGTTCCCAGAATTTCAACTGCCCGGCGAGCACGCTTTGCGAATCCGCTTCGTCACCCAGCAGAGCGTGTTGCCAAAGCGTGTAGTCGGCGTACTGGACGGGAAGTGGCGACCAGGAAGGCGACTCGCCCGCAGCGCGGACTCCGTAGGCGCTCCATAGGTCACGCAGGAGCGGAGGAAGTGACCCCCCGTCGACTGCAATGTGGTGCATGACCACGACCAGACGATGGTCAGTGGCAGACACGACAAACAGCGCCGCGCGGAAAGGAAGGTCTTCGGCTAGGTCGAAAGCATGCTGACCCCGAACACGCGCTGCGTCGGATATTTGAAGTTCCGTCCAGGTGGTGGCGTCAATGATGTCCCAGTCGAAGTCAGTCTCAGCTGCAAGGACACGCTGCTCCGGCACACCAGCCACCGCTGGAAACACTGTCCGCAGACTCTCGTGCCGCTCCACAACATCAGCGATCGCCGCGCGCAGCGCACAGACATCCAAAGAACCGGTAATCTGAATCAGTAGCGGTATGTTGTACGTCGCCGACTGCCCTTCCATCTGGTGGATGAACCACAGCCGACGCTGAGCGAACGACAACGGCAATCGCTTGGGACGAGCTACTGGGACCCATGCCACGCCGCCACCCGGCGATCCACCCACCAACCGTGCGAACCCCGATACCGTTGAGGCTTCCCAGAGCGCCTTCACGCCGATCGATGAATCAAACGACTCCTGCACGGCCGCGATCACTCGCATCGCCGATAGCGAATTTCCGCCGAGGTCGAAGAACGAGTCGTCCACCCCTACCCGCGGTAGGTCCAGCACACGCGCAAAGATTTCAGCCAAAATTCCCTCAACCAAGGTCGACGGATTTCGGTAGGATCCGCCTGCGAACTCTGGATTCGGCAATGCCTGCTTGTCTAACTTGCCGTTGACCGTAAGCGGTAGGTCATCGACGATCATCACCACTGTGGGGACCATGTACTCCGGTAGGTGCGCGGCCACATCACCACGCACCACAGCACCATTTACTTTTGGACCGGTCTCCGCAGGTACGACGTAGCCGATCAGCTGCTTGCCCGAACTCGAAGACCTCACCACGACCGCGGCGCGCTCCACCCCCGCGACACGGGAAAGAGCAGCCTCGACCTCACCCGGTTCAACACGAAAACCACGGATCTTCACCTGGTCGTCCGAGCGGCCCACATACTCCAGCTCGCCCTCGCGGTTCCACCGCACTACGTCACCCGTCCGGTACATCCGCGAGCCCGGCGGGCCGAGCGGAGAAGCAACAAACCGCGACGCCGTCAGCCCCATGCGTTTCAAGTAGCCCAGGCCGACACCATGACCTGCCACATACAACTCTCCGACTACTCCTACCGGCACGCGGCGGAGACCGGTATTCAATACGAAGAAGGCAAGGTCAGCAAGCGGACCGCCCACGGGACTGACATGGCTGTCGAGGTCAGAAGAAACGATCCTCCGGAACGATGCGTGGACGGTGGTCTCTGTGGTGCCGTACATGTTGATCAGGTGCGGCCAGGAATCCAGCTGATCTAGCCAAGGTCGCAACTTCGACGGTTCGAGAGCTTCGCCTGCGAAGACAATCGCTTCTAGACCGCTCAGCCGAGACTCGCCCGGCCGGCGCATGTCGACTGCCTGCAGAGCATAAAATGCTGACGGTGTCTGACTCAGAACGGATACGTTCTGGTCTCGCAGTAGTTGATGAAAGTCGTTGGCGGACTGGGCAATTTCTCCAGGTACGACAACCAGTCGGCCACCGTGTAGCAGCGCGCCCCACATCTCCCATACCGACACATCGAACGCGTAGGAGTGGAAGAGTGACCACACCTGGTTTGAGGACGGCACGAACCCCGGAGCCGTCGAGCTGAACAATCGCGTGACGCTCGCCTGGGTAACGGCAACCCCTTTGGGGACACCGGTGGTACCGGAGGTGTAGATGATGTACGCGACTTGGCCGGCCTCTGGCGCAGGCAGAGCCGTAACCGGCTGCACGGCAATCGCGTCGTCGTCGACATCCACAACTTCGATACCAAAACAGTCTACCCGGCAAGTCAGTTCGGCAGTGGTCACGAGGGCAGCTGGAGCGGCATCGCCCAAGATGAACGCCACCCGCTCATCGGGGTGCTTGATGTCAATGGGTACATAGGTTGCGCCCAGTTTCAACACTGCCAGGATCGCGATTACTGTCTTGTTGGAACGCGGGAGCATGAGAGCAACAACTTCTCCTCCGCGTACCCCACGAACGGCTAGTAGATGTGCCAGTTGCGTGGAGGCCTCGTCAACTTCCCTGTAAGTCCATACCTGATCCTCGAAAACCATGGCGTGCGCTTCCGGCGCTCGATTCGCCTGTGCTGCAAACAGTTCGGCTATGGATATACTGGCGGCAGTCTGAGAGTGCGCAGAACGATTGCCCAGGCGGTCAAGATGAGTGTGTTCGTTTCTGTCTAGTACGTCGATCGAGATGACTGGCTGGTCGATCACGGCGATCATCTCGGCGATGATTCGCCCAAGCCTGACGATCATGGTCTCGACCGATGCAGCGTCGTAGACATCAGAGCGGTACTCGACCACTCCGTCGATTCCCTGCGGCTCGCCGAACTCGGAGTACCGCTCCCGGAGACTGAAGGTCAAGTCCATCCGGGCCTGTCGAGAAATGGTGGGTACCGCCTCTGCCAGCACCCCCGGCAAGTCCAACTCCGTGGAGATCTGGTTCTGCCATCCGAGCATGACCTGGACCAGTGGGTGATGCGATTGTGACCGAGCAGGTTTGACGAGATCCACCAGCGCGTCGAACGGGACATCCTGGTGGGCCAATGCGTCCAAAACCGCGTCCCGTACTTTTTGCAAGAGGCGACGGAACGTCGAACTGGCAGACACATCAACGCGGAGCACTACTGTGTTGGCGAAGAAACCGACCATCTCCGCAAGATCAGCGTCACGTCGGCCCGTAGTTGGAACACCGAAAGCGACATCGGAGGTGCCGCTTAGTTCGGACAACAGCACCGCCAGCGCCGTCGAAATCACCATGAAGCCGGTAGAACGATGCTCCCGGGCCAACTGTCGCACCTGCTCTTGCATCGACACGGGCCATTCGATGGGGATTCGATTGCCTCGATAGTCGGCCACGACCGGATAAGGGCGGTCGGTTGGGAGCTCAAGCCGCCCCTCGTATCCGGCTAGCGTGTTCTTCCAGTAAAGGAGGTGCCGGCTCAGCGCACTGTCGGGGTCGGACTCGTCGCCGAGCGACTCACGCTGACGGAGCGTGTAATCCCGATATCGCAATGGCAACGGCACCCAGGCAGGCACCTCTACGCCCACATGGGCCCTGTACGCCAGCCCGACGTCGCGTACGAGGGGCGTGAGGGACTGGCCGTCTGACGCGATGTGATGCATCAGGAGCACCAATACATGCTGATCGGCCGATAGTCTGAAGAGCTGCGCTCGGAACGGAATCTCAAAGCTGAGGTCGAATTTGTATCCCACTGCCTGTGCGACTGCATCGTTCAACGCGTCTGTCGACCACCCTGACGCTTCGACTACGTCCCAGCCGAAGTCTGCGTCGGCCGAGCCAAGAACACGCTGCTCCGGCACACCCTCATGGGAGGGGAAAACAGTCCGCAAACTTTCGTGTCGACTCACGACATCGCCGATTGCCCTGCCCAGCGAATGAACACTGAGCTCACCAGTCAGGCGTAAGACCAGAGGAATATTGTAAGTTGACGACAATCCCTCCAACTGGTGGATAAACCACAGCCTACGCTGCGCAAAAGACAACGGGATCAATGCTCAACCCTTTCAGCGCCCAGCAAAACACTTCCTTGCGAACCACTCGGGTGACCACCCTCAGCGTTAGATTCAGACCCGAAATATTTCATCAGCAAGCTACAACAAGTCGACGAGCTCGGCCGACATAAATTCGCGCATCCCGATGGCCCCCGAAACCAAACCGAAGTACCGAGATGTAAGTTCGGGCGAATTGGCAATGGCATGCAGCATGCGCAACCGGGACTTCGTCGGTTGAAGCTTCGCCAGGGCGAGAGTACTCATGTACGGCTCCTCTAGAACAGCTCCTGTCGACAGTGCAAAGTGCACCATCGCCTCATCTACTGCGACCGAGTTCCCGACATCCACCCCGGAAATAGAATCGGTGAGCAGGTCGGCTTGAATCAGCGCATTGGTGATGCCGCGGGCGCTGATCGAGTCAAGGTGGTGAGCCGCATCCCCCGTCAATGCCCAGCCCGGACCGTGCGATTTACGGAAATAGTTGCGTTGGTCCCCCGTACCCCACCACCGATCCACTCGGTCGAGTGCCATAATTTGTTCGTATAAATCCGGCGCTGTCGATTCGATCGCGGACAAGTACGCCCTCTGCGGGTCCCGCCGAACGACCGAGAATTCGCTCTGCGGCAGGTAAGCTGCCACAATTGTCAGGTCGTCATGTGTTGGAATACGGGCTATCCAGCGGCCGACTCGCTCATGGAATCCGAATCCTGTTCGCAAGCCTTGCCAGAAGGTGTAGTACACGCAGCTTGCTATGGGTGCCGATCGGAGGATCGGTGCCTGAACAAGTTCCGCGACCTTTGATCGCATACCGTCGGCCCCAATAACCAATCGAGCAGACACCGATGTGGTCGAATTTCCACTCCGGAGGCGAACTCCGGCGACGCGTTCGTCGTGCCAAATCAATTCTAGGACCGACGTCCGATCCGAGAACTCCGCGCCCGCTGACACGGCAGCTCGAATGAGTAGATCGTCGAGTATGTACCGCCGTGGTGCGTAAGCGGCATTAACACCGTCCTTCGCCGGGGTAGCAGCGATCAGACTCAGTCCATCCACATCGTGACTAATAGTGCCCAAAGGCGGACAACCGGAGGCCACAACATCATCGAGCATCCCCCACTGTGCGAGTCTCACGACCCCAGGGTGCTGGATATACAACGTGGACATGGTGTCCGCCGGAAAGGAGGCCCTATCGACCAGCAGAACACTTCGCCCCTGTCTGGCTAACAGCAGTGCCACCGAAGCGCCGGCACATCGCGCCCCAACAACAACAACGTCGTAATCCATTACCAACCTTCTGGCTTTCTCTGGCGATGACACCGACTTGGTCACGTTCGCCGGTCGGCTCTTTTGCCGGATTTTGGTCCGGAAGCAATCCCCCGGAATCCCAACTTCATTCCGAAGGTAGAACGATTGACCTGCTCGACGAGTCGGAATGGCGGCGGACAAGGTGCGTGAGAGCAGTAGCACAATTTATAAACTCCGCTTGCATCCGTAAACCGATGAACAGACCAGGCCGAAATGGCTGAGCCGGTGCGAAATTGAAGGTTTACAAATGGCGGGCACGGAATGCTCTTTTGGCGCAAAAGGCTCCCGGGCCGTGGGTTCCGTCGGTGCGTCCGACATGTCCCCATCAGAAGTTGTTGTAGTCACCATGGCTGTACTCCCGCATGAACGAAGCTAGTTCTTTGCCTCGCCCGGCGTGGTTCGCGCTGAAGTGGTCCGCCACCCGTCGCCTGGTCTCGAGGTTCTGCTCCTGGCTGAGCTTGAACATGCCATCCGCCGATTCCACCTCAAAACTGAATGCACCCACAGCCGGACCGATCCTTCGGTAGTGGTCCAGCGAACTGTCCATCTCCCACCCGCTGCCGAATTTCTGCTCGTACGTACTGACTGTCAATTGAACGACCTTGAGCGTCTCCTCGAAATCGGCAACAGGTTGCAGCTTTCCTCGGAGATGTACCGAGACGTAGTTCCAGGTCGGTGCTACAGAATCGCGTTGGTAGACACTTGGGGTGACATACCCATGAGGCCCGGTGAAAATAAGTTGGGCATCCGCACCGTCGACGAGCGAGTCCCAGTGGGGATTGGCCCGGTTCATGTGCCCAAACAGTGTCGATCCTTCTAAGTCCTCGCTCTCTGAAGGGGCGCAGGGAGCACAGATGACTGGCAAATGGGTGGCGTACGGGGCCTTGGGGCCGTTTGAGATCAGAGCCGCAAAAGGGTACTGCGCAACCACGCGGCGCAGCCATGTCCGATCACTTGCCTTGTAGATCCGGGGGACGTACATGGTCATCTCCTGAGAATGGATTGGGCGATTTCACCGGATCTGACTGCAGTGTTGGACAGGAGACCAGCAGAAAGTCCATGGCTGTGTTCGGTACTGGCACCGTGCACATAGATACCGGCGCGCACCGCATCCGACGTCGTCACTCGGTAGTCGCGTCCCACGCTGAGCCGTCCCTGCTCGTCGTGCTTACATTCGCGCATCAGGCCCTGGAGTAGCGGTGCCGGGTCACTTGGCCGGTAGCCGGTGGCGTAGACGATCACGTCTGCTTCGATGGTATGGGTCAGACCGGTGGCCGAGGATGT
Source organism: Rhodococcus sp. 15-649-2-2 (assembly GCF_002258645.1). Lineage (NCBI taxonomy): Bacteria > Bacillati > Actinomycetota > Actinomycetes > Mycobacteriales > Nocardiaceae > Rhodococcus > Rhodococcus sp. 15-649-2-2. The sequence goes on along the minus strand of NZ_NPFM01000037.1, from coordinate 119,275 downwards.
GACCTCGACCCGTACGCCGTCTGTGTCCTCGTCGACGGATGTGACGCGCGAGGTGTTGATCATCCGTAACCGCTGTTTGCCCAGGACCTTCTCCTGGTAGCTCTTGAGATACAGCGACTGTGAAATATCGAGATCGACCACTGAGTAATTGGTGTTGGCGTGGTATTCGAGGAGCCTCTGCTTCTCGTCGGTCGGAGCGGAGAAGAACCGGTCAACTCCCTCCGGATCGAAAATTCCATTCGCATACGGGCTGTCATCGGCGACGCTGTAGCCGTAGCGGGACAGGACGGTGTGCACATTGGCGCGAGGGAAAGTCCGATGAAGGTAGTCAGCAACTTCGGCGGCACTTTGGCCAGAGCCCACGACGACAAAATTTTGAGGGACGTATGTAACTGCGGCTGCTCTGCCCAGCAGTTGGGAGCTGTGCCAGATCCGCTCAGATCTGTTGACACCATCGGGAAGTCGAGGCGTCAAACCCATTCCGATCACGATGTTCCGCGCCCGCTGAACAACGTCATCTGGGCCGACTACATCGACGTACTCCACCACGCCATTCTCGACTACTGGTCGGATGTCTTTGATCTCGGACCCGTACGAGACGTTTGACTGAAATTGGCTAGCTGCCCACTCCAGGTAGTCATGAAACTCCACCCGCAGTGGGTAGAGAGTTTTGCTGTTGATGAACTCAGCAATTCTCTCTTTCTCTCGGAGGTAGGACACAAACGTATACCGACTCATCGGATTGCGCATGGTGGCAAGGTCTTTGAGAAAAGAGACCTGCATGGTCGCATCCTCCATGAGCATCCCACGGTGCCAGCCGAAACGAGGCTGGAGCTCGTAGAACTTCATGCTGAACTTTGCCGGCACCGGTCCGGGCTGGATGGACTCTTGAAGAGCTATCGCGAGAGCGAGGTTGGAGGGTCCAAAACCGACCCCAACAACGTCCGCGACGGACGAGCCTGACTGTGCTCCCATCGAGCTACGACCTAATTTCGTTGTGGTAGGCATCGGCTGGGATGCCCTCAACCGAATTGGTCGTTCCCGGCCGCATAGTTGGTCCGACATTAGTTGTCTGGCTGCGGTTTTCGGCCTGAGCAATGGCGAGTGACTTGGGGCGCAAATCGGTCCAGTGGGTGTCGACGTACTCCAGACAAGCAGTCCGCTTGGCCTCGCCGAACACTCTTGACCAACCGGCCGGGACGTCGATAAAGACCGGCCAGAGAGAGTGCTGCCCCTCCTCGTTGGTGAGAACGAAATAGCTGCCGTCTTCATCGTCGAACGGATTGCTCATGGTCCTCGCTTACTCGGAGAGTTGCAGTACGCCTGCTGTGCATTTCGGTACCAGTCGAGTCTGCCTAGCAGCGAATACGTTGGTCCCCTTTGTGGCACGAAGGGAGTAGGTAATACCTCAGAAAACTACAACTTTGGATGTAGTTTTAGCGAAGACAAGTCCGGGCAGAAACCTTCGTGCACTGCGACAGCTAGGCTCCGGCTGTGTCAGATGGGTGGTCGTATCGGTGTGAGTCGGTCAAGCACGGCACACAGGTAGGTCGTCCTGGGGGCGCGTCGAGTCCCGCAAGAAATGCATGGTTGTGCTTCGTGGAGGCCAGACCGCAGGTCCAAGGTGTCTATCTGCTTCGATTCGCGGTTGGAATTGCCGGCGTATCAGCGACTGCAGGGCCTGTCGGTGTCGGACAATTAGCGGCCGGCGCGTTGACCTGGTGGGCCGTCGTGATATCGACGTACTTGTTCAATGGTGTGACTGACGTCCTTGAGGATGTGGCAAACGCGTCGCAGCGACCGATTGCGCGGGGGGAACTGGCAGTCCGTACAGCCCGGTGGGTCAGCGTGGCTACGGCGATCACAGCCCTGCTGATGGCTGCAGTTGCGGGGCGCGAGATGTGGTGCTGGACCTTCGCCTTCCTGACGCTTGGGTGGGTGTACTCGGCACCGCCACTGGCTGCCAAGCGTTGGAGTTTGTCTTCTTCTGTAGTGATATTCGGCCTCGGCTGGGCAAGTTATGCTGCCGGAGCGGCCGCCGGCGGCGGAGGATTTGGGCGTACGGAACAAGTCTTCTGCGCATCGATGGCAACATGGATGGCGTTGGTGGGAGCGGTCGTGAAGGACCTATCCGATGCCCACGGGGACGCCATTGGTGGGAGGCGCACTCTGGCAGCGCAACGTGGACTCAGCTCTGCACGGCGGCTGGCCATATTCGGAACGACTGTCGTTGGAGTATGCGCACCGATCGCCTCACTGCTATGGGCACCGCTCGCACTGTTCGGAACATTGCCGTTGACTGCTGGAGCTCTCTGGGTGATGGCGCTATGCGCGCGGGCGAACGACTATGACCTGAAGGCACGGCGCTGCGGGTACCGCGCTTTCATGGCCACCCAGTACGCAGCAAACCTCGCGATGCTCGGCACCCTCCTGGTGCGCGCGGTATGAAATTGCGGGCCGCTAGATGCGGCTGCCGAATAGCCTGTGCAACGCGTCCATACGGGACGACGCCCCAAGTTTCAGATAGGCGTTGGACAGATGCCGCTTGACTGTGAGCTCTGAAATATTCAGAGTGCGAGCGATCTGCCGGTTGGTCATCGCGAACGCCACAGCCTCCAAGACTTCAAGCTCCCGGTTGGTCAAAGATGCGTCTGACGCGGCCTCAAGCACTCGAAGTTGCCTGTCCCTCAAATGGCCTCGGGTCTCCTCGTAGCTGAGCATGCCCGTGTGAAGGCGGCCACCGGCAGCAAGGCGAAAAGCGGCGTTGATGCGTCTCCAGACCCCAGGTCGGTGTGTCAAGGGTGCCTCTTTGGCGGCCAGCTCTATTGCAGGCTCAAGGGATGACCACAGAATCTCCACAGCTCGCACGGACTCCGAAGCCGGTATTGCCTGTAGGGCTCGATGCGAGCCGAGCAACCGGGTGTACTCGTCTGGAATCGCCGACCGAGTAGTCGAAGACGTGGGAAGGCCTAATGCATCTACGCACTCGTTGAGGATTGCCAGTGCTTGGCGGCGGCACTGTGACCACACCCCCGGATTGATCCCGAGGGGACTATTCTCGCGTAGCAAAGTGGTTCTGTACGCCGTCACTACCTCTGGAATCGCGGCCCGTAGCGACGCCGCAGCCATTGCGTAAGGCATATGTTCCCCGAACTCCTGTTCCCTAGCCCAGGATACAAGACCATATGGTCCGTTGCCGTGCAATAGCGAGCCATGGATGCGTTGAGGGTTCGACCTACTGTTTCGTGTAGATGAATGTCAGGCTTCGTGAAGGTCTTGACGTCACCGGGTGGGTAGGCGGAGCAGAGCGGTCACTGCTTCCGGAGCAGAATCTATCGTGTTGGCCAATCGTTGCTGTACTGCTCAGAGACCGTCTCGTGGTCACGATAGAGCTGTTTACGTTTGCGCTTCGAGAGGCGGTCGCCGAAAACGATACCGTTGATGTGATCGGTTTCGTGTTGGAAACAACGCCCGAGCGTGCCGCCTGCGTTGAGTTCGATCTGGTTACCGTACTGGTCCTGTCCTCGACAGATAGAGAACTCTGGCCGTGCGAGGTCGGTGTATGCGCCGGGGAGGGACAAGCATCCTTCACCGAAATCGATGAGGTGTCGATCGTTTCCTTCGGCGAGTTCGACTACCGGATTGCAGACGACACCAGTTCGCCGTGTCCCGGTCTCGTCACTGCAATCGTAGATGAACACCGCAAGGTCGATGCCTACCTGCTGAGCGGCGAGGCCGGCACCGTCCGCAGCAGTATTGGTCGCGAACATATCGGCAAGCAGACTTTGCAGATCAGGACCGAAGTCGGTCACCGGTCGAGCCGATGTGTGCAGGACAGGGTCGCCCCATCGGACGATTGGTCGAGCATTGCCGAGGCGCAGAAGTTCAGAGACAGGCATGACTCGTATGCTCCACCCTGGCTACGTTAGAAGCAACCGATGAGGTTTGTTTTGGGCGCGTATCACGTTTTGTGGCCGTCATCATGGTGCGGAGTGGCTCGACGAGAGCATCCGATCGCGCAGGGCCCATGACAAGTGACCGTCTCTATTCCGATTCTTCGCCGGTGTCGATGGCTCCGTCGATGGGTCCGGTCTGGGGGTCTTCGGCTTGGACGGCGCGAAAGTCGGCGCGCGGCATGATGTCTGGATGAAATTGCCATGGTGCGCGGCGTTCTCGTCGGTGTGGTGGCGGTGAGGCCTTTTCGGTGGGCATGTCTGTTTGTTCCTTTCGCTGATGGTCAGTCCGTGTCGATGTCTTCGAGTTGCACGACGAGCCTTTCCCTGACCCTCTGACCTGGTCGCTCGTAGGGGACGAAGTGCGAGTTGACGACTCGGTAGCGGGTGCCCCGTGGGAGGAGGTGGCTCGTGTCGTCGCCCTTGTCCGATGCTCCGAGGTACAGCCCTCGTGTTGTTTGGATCTCGAATACGGCGTCCGTCGGATGGCTGTGTGCGTCGAGTTCGTGGATCGAGTGGCGGGCGCCGGTGAAGCGGTCGAAAGCTATGACCGAGCCGGGTGAGAGGGTCTCGGGTAGCTCGGATGGATGGATGACGGCGTGGGGCAAGCTCACAACGGTGTAGACCAGGTGTCCACGTCCGGACTCACGCTCGTATCGCTGGATTGCGCGGTCGACTCTCTGGATGTGGCGGCGCTGGTCGTCGTCGAGCCGAACTGCATCACCGTTGACATCGGACAATGCGTCGTTGGTGCGTTTCCAATTTTCTGGATCTCCGATCAGTGTGCTCATCGCACGGTGCTGGGCTCGGGGAACGCTCTGCTCGACAGTCCTTTTGGTGGCTGATCGCGCATTGCGCTGGCGGGCGCTGAGGCTTCGACGGAGTTCGATCGCGGCCGGCAGCGAACGTCTTTTTCGTTCGTTCGTGATCGGCGCGGCGGTGTTGCGGGGGAAGGCGCGTTCGAGGTCGCGGCGCGCGCGTGTCAGACCGGGCAGTCCTTCGATGTCGGTATCGAGGCCGCGGGCATGCTCGCGATTCGCGGCTCGGTCGGCGAAGGATGCGTGCGGGAGCACCACCCCTTGCTTCTTCTCCAGCTCTCCGCTGGATCCTCGATCGGGGTCGAACGCGCCCCCGTCTGGGGTGACGCGGTTACGACTACGGCGCGCGGAGGACATCGGACCTCACCCGGAGGGGGTCTTGCGGTCCCGGATACAGAGTCGGTACTGCGGCCCCGCGGGGGGCGGCGGTACCGACTCGACCTGCAGCGCCGCCGAAGTATTCGACAGCGCTGCAGCAAGTGCACGCTCGGCGGACGCCTCCACCGAGCAGTGCGACAGCTTGGGTCATCGTCCCGGCCGGCCGGGCAGGTCGGTTCCGGTTCCTATCGTCCATGCGACATCGACGACGTCGGACAGGGTCCGGCTCAGGTGGCCACAACTCGTGCATACGCCGGGCAGCTTCTGTGAAATCAGATCGAAGAAGTGCTCGTCGCACGCGAGGTGGGCCATGAGCTGTCCGCCGGCGCAGCAATCTTTCATGGCCACCGCCCACCATGCGCCCCGCGGTCCCGCTCCCCCGTCCCTGGGTTCCAGCGCGCAGACGTCGCAGGCCAGCTCGATATGGGTGATCGCGTCGGTTCGGTCGGTGCTCATCGCACAGCCCCCTCTGGTTGTCGACGGGATGTCATGTCAGCTCGCCATGGCGTCGTGCTCGCCGTGCTCGTTGTGGTGATCACTCCGGTGTTCCTCCGACGCCGGTGCGGCATGGTTCTGCTGCCCACTGTCGTGCCCGTGGGGTTCGCCGCCGGTGGCGGCGGTTTCTGCCGGCGGGGTCTGCGTGGGTTCTTTCTTGCTGGTGGCCGGTTTTGCGACTCCCTTCAGTGATGGCCGGACGTAGCCGCCCTTCTTCAGTTGGGCGGTGGTGAAGCCTGCAGCTTTGGCGGCGTCGTAGGCCACGATGAATTCGGCGGTCGAGTCGACATGTTCGGCCTGCGCTTTGGCGACTGCTTCGGCCTTCTGCCGGCTGTTCTCGGCTGCTTCGACAAGGTTGCGCATTGCGGTGAACTGCGGGCCGAGGATCTCGCGGGTGGTTGCATCGGCCTGGTCGGCGGTCTTGGGCATGAGATTCCTTCTTTCATGTTGTGTGCGAGGGACTTTCATTTCCTCTTGGGGAGGAGATTTGTGTGGCCGATCGTGTGGTCAGTTCGCCGGTTCGGTCTCGCCCGCAGTTGTCACCGCGGTGTTGCCGAGACCGCAGAGTTGCGTGGCCGCGACAGCATCACCGCGGGTGATGGGCAAGGCGTATGTCTGCGCCACACGAAGATATTTCGCCGCAAATGCACATGCGAGGTCGTCGTTGCTCGGATGCCACTGAGAAAGCCCACGTTGGGCTCGATGTTCAACTGCCTGCGCGCTGGCGACGATGATGTTGGTCTGTACGTCGCTGACAAAGCGTTGCTGCTGTTCGGGTGCCCATGCAGCAGCACCCAACGCCCACGCCGCGTCCAGCGGGTAGACGTAATCGCTTGCTGCAGCATCTTTCTCAGATGCTGCATCGAATTCGACGGTGACACCGGTGTATGGATCATTCAACACGCCCTGTGCCACAACGCAATTGTCCGTTCCGGCAGCGAATGTGACGGCCTCGAGCTCCGCTGCCAATGCGATGTTCCTGGTGTCGCATCCGTGATCGCTGCCTGGCGGCCGCACGAGAAGTTCCGCCAAGCGCTGACCGTCGGGCCACCTGGCCGTGCTGTCGATATCGTCGACGACGGGCAGGGCGTCGAGAAGGCTCGCAACGGTGATGACGTCGTGGAAGACCTGGGGTGGTGGTGGCGCAGTGTCGGCCTCGTGGTGATCCGTCGTGATCACCACGGCAGCCGCGGCCGCCACAGCGACCATCACGGCTGCGGCAATGGCTGTCCATGCGGTCTGATGTGTCTTCGCCATGATGGCAATCACCTCTTCGGGAGCTGTCGAGTTCGGGGAGGGAAGAAAAAGCAGGACGCAACTGCGCGCAGGCGGATCAGGATGCGACGAGAGTGAGCGCGGTGCCGAGTGCGAGGTACGGGCCCAGCGCGATATGCGACCGTGCAGGCTCGGATCTGATCGCTCGAAGGACCCGCACGACTATCACTCCGACGAAAGCCGTCAGGATCGAGAACACCAGCGCCGCACCGAGGGATGTCCAGCCGACGTAGCCTAGGACCATCGCGAGCGAGACCACCAGTCGCGCATCGCCGATACCGATTCCGCCGCGCAGAAGCACTGCAAGCGCGAAGAACAATATGCCGGCGGCCAGGCCGGCCAGAAGGGCGCGACCGACCGCGCCCCAGGTGCCGTGAACGACACCGGTGAGCAAGATCATTGCTGCAGTTCCGCTGGCGGCCAGATACGCAAGAGCAGTCGGAATCCGTTGCACGCGTTGGTCGATCCACGCAATCCAGGGCACTACCAGAGCCAAGAACAGCATTGCCGCCGGCGGCGCACTCGTCGGAGTACTGACGAAAGCGGAGATGACGCCCCACACGACACCGGAGACGATGACGGGAATTTTCGTCCCCAGCGCCGCCTCGTCGACGGAGATCTCGACCCGTGCACACACCGCGATGACGGTGGTCCGCAGCGCGGCCGACAGAGCTACCCCGACGATCACTGCTATCGCGACAATCGAGACGCGGCCGACAGTCGCAGCAGTTGATGCCTGAGTGCTGGCCCAGGATGCCGACGACGCCTCGATCAAGGCCCATAGGACGCCTGCCGCCAGAGCGACCACGACACTTCTGACGTAGTCGCTACGCAACATCGGCTTCTCGTTCACCATCGGAGCGAGCGGCGTGCACGGCCATCCGGGCACGGTAGCGGACCTTCTTTTTCACCGCTGAGTCGAGATCGATTCCGAGTACGTCGGCCAGGTGCTCGGTTGACCACCGCCGACGGAGCGAAATTCCTACGATCTCGGCTTGCTCTGCAAGAGTGAGCGGCAGTCTCCATTCGCCGCACAGGCGACGGTAGACGGCCGCCTCGTCCACGCCGCGGATGCCTCGGGGCGAATGTGGACGTGCTCGGGGGTCGTCGATTTCGTCATCGTCCCAAGCAAGAGGCGTCGCCCATCCCTGCTCACGGGCTGCATTCCGGACCTGCTCGTCGGGGCCGGGTGTCATGGAGATCTGGTCGTAGACGTCGTTGATGACGGACCAGAGTTCACTGGGGACAACTTGATCCGATGGCAACGTCGAAAGCTTGGGCACCGACAGCCCGGTCAGTTCGGACAGCGCTTGCACCGAGTAGCCCATCGCGACGAGGGCCCGGATCCGTCGCTGAGCTCCGACACCTAAGGTCATCGCCCGTCCCCGGGTGGGGTGGAAGGTGACGTCGAGAATAGCTTTCGAGATGCTTGCGGTGGTCTCGAAGCATTTGTGGTTGGCGACTGTCTCCACATCACTGAGGCTGAGCTTCGTGAGATCGAGGATCATTTGGTCGGGCATACCGCCGAGCCGCAACGACAGCAGGTGGCGGCGGGCGGGTCCGGAGGGTACCGACGAGGCACTCCCGCGGCGGGATGTTCTGTTAGATCCCGCCGCGGGAGTGGAGCGACGTCGCGCACGCGCAGCGTCACTGCCGTCGCTCGTCGGGCCGAAGGAACCACCCCTCGACGTCGTCGAGCGACTCCATGAACCGGTATTCCGGTCAGGATTCATTGTATTGCTATCGGGCACTGCATCACACAGTGCGGGGGAAAGATTGTTTTGCGTACGCGAAACCACGTCGACGTCAGTCATGGTGCATCCCTTTTCAGTTGATGCGGTTGGTCAGACCGCACATCAGATGTTGGGGACACTACCTCGCGGGAGTGCATCGCGTCCAGACCGTCGGGTCGTTTTTCTTCGGTGATGAGAGTTCCTCGGTCGTACAGTCCGCCTGCCGCGACGCCGGTATAGCTATCTGCCTCGGCTCTTGTGCGGCATGCGACGAAGGCCGCGAGCGGGCAGGTCTCGCACGATTCGAGGAGATGCGCTGCAGCGACGGTTGCTTTCCGGCGCCGTTCGAGACGTGGGATCCGTGACTGCAGCAGCTCTGCGACCGCCGTTTCGCGGGCGGCCCAGTTGCTGTCTCGGACACACTGACCGAGCGGCATCGTGAACGATTCTCTGCTCGCGATCGCGCGTAGTTCTGCGCGGCGACCACTGGTGGCTTTCGTTCTCATCCCCGGTCTCCTCGGTGCAGTCGAGCCTGTCGGGCTGAGTAGGCCGAGCGGCCGGCGCTGATCGCGACGGCACCGAGGGCGACGACGACGGCGAGAGCGATGATCAGTCGTCGACCGTCGAGCCCGGCACCGTCCGATGCTGGGATCTGCACCATCGGGGATGCCTCGCTGGCGATCAGAATGGAGTGCTCGACCAGCCAGGCGATTGCCGTCGACCACCACAGGCCTGCGGATCCGAGAGCCATGGTGGCTGCGAGTGGGGCGATCCAGATCAGCGCCATCTGATCGTCGTCGGAGAGGGCTTTGCTGTTGTTGCCGTGTTGGGACATGTGGTTGTTCCTCTTCTGATCGTGTGTGTCGCAGAGTGATTCAGGTGGCGAGGGCAAGGGGGCGACGAACTTGAACAGTCGCGTCGAGAGGAATGTCGAGCACCCCCTCGTCGTCGCCGTCGCCACGCCAGGTCAGCCCGACCATGTCGTCACCCGACTCGTCTCCGTAGATGTCGGGTTCGTTGTCGACGACGACCCAGATCCCGGCGTCCTCGTCGAGGAGAACTAGGTCGCCGGCAACGAGGTCGACCGGAGCAGTGTCTTCGGATTCGCCGTAGCCCTCCCAGTCGTCGACGTCGGTACCGGCGTCGGGGACCACCTGCAGGTGCGGGCGGTCCTTGTGCATCGGAGAGCCCGGGACGCCGGACACGGCTTTTTCTTTCGGCGTCTGCGCGTCGGGCTTGGGCTGGCGAACGGTGGGGGTGTCGAGATTGAGCATTGCCATCGGCGACGATGCGCGACGAGCTGAATCACTGTCCGCGCGCGTCTTTCGCCTGGCGACGGGATCGAGATTGGGATGGTCCGACGCGCGCGCCCAGGGCGCGCCGGAGACGTGATGGAAACGGATCTCTTCGTCGCCGTCCACGGTGCCGCCGGGATCCGGGTCGAGGATCACCAACCGCTCGTGCCGCACTTCGAGAGGACGCAGGCGGTCCAGCACCGCTGCGTCGTCGGCCCCGGGCTCAGTCTTGCGGGGGTCGGGAGTGAAGTAGGTCTGAATTTCGACCGCTTGGTTGTGGTCGTTGACACTGGTCGCCCGCCCACGACATCCGCGCGGGATACCGACTCCAGTGGTTGCCGATTCCCACATCATCAACGCGCCCTGCGGACTCAGACGGCCCATCGATACGCGCTGGCGAAAGTTGTCTCGCATGTCGCCGCCGAAGTACTCGGCATCGGGTCGCTGCGTTCCCAGCACCATGTGGCACTTCGCTGTGCGGCCTTTTCGTCCGATCGACGCCACTTCCTGGAGGGTCTTCGGCTTGGTGGGATCACCCTTACCTTTGATGCTCGAGTACCAGTTGAGCAGGTTGCCTCGGAAGTCGGCGTACTCGTCGATGAACAGAACGACGGGCTCAAAGTCGGCCTCGGTAGCTTCTCCGTTGACGATCAGCGAGTACCGGGTTTCCATGAGATTCCAGAACCGATAGATGACCGCGACCTGGTGCTCCATGTGGCTGGCGACGATCTGTACATTCGGCCAGTCCTGGAAGCCCAAGAACTCGACCCCTTTTCCGTCGACGACCCATACCGGCCAACCGTGCGCGGTGAGCTGTGTCAGCAGGGTGTGTGCGGTGACGGTCTTTCCGGTTCCGGATGCACCGACGAGCATGAAGTGTGGGTCGATCGCCGGCCGCCACACCATGGGGTTGCCGTCCTCGTCCTCGCCGTACGAAATCGCGACCGAGTCGTAGTCGGAGTGCGCGAGGTCGCCGAGATCGGTCGTGGATTCCGCGTCGCCGAGGCCGGCCGGGTTGTAGAGCTTCTTCGGAAAGGTCGGGCGCACCTCGAAACGCACCCAGTCCGTTTCGAGGTTCCAGCGAGCACGCCACCGACCGGGCAGATTGACGCTCACTACTCGTTGTACTCGGGCCCGATAGCCCTCGGACTCGAGTCGATGTCCGACCTCATGGGTGGCTTCGACAGCTACAAGATCCCCGGTGCTCGGGTCCGTCTCGTGTCTGGTGATCTTTCCGGTCGGCCCTAGCAGCGCGAGAATCGTGCGCGTGGCTTTGACGAGTTCGGGCGAGACATGCGTCTCGGAGACGGACCGTGTGTCCGGGACGAGAACGAGACGGCGTTTGCGTGTGTTGTGCTTCTGGATCCGGTACCGGCCCCAGCTCTGCTGGGAGAGCAATTCGACGACGCGGGGCTCCCACTGTTCGTCGAGAAGGAGCGCGGCCGACTGGTAGCGGACGGTGATTCTGCCCGGACGGCCGGGCCACTGGCCGCTCCACCGAGTCGCCGTCAGGACATCACGGGTCGGCGGTGACGCGGTCAGCCGGCAGAGCTGCTCGATCGCACGATCGGTCTCTTCGGCTCGGATCGTGGCGCGATAGCCGTTGTAGCTGACGGCCGCGCCCGCGCCGACGCCGAGTGCTGCTCCACCCCATGCGATCGCTGTGTCGAGGTTCAGGATCGGGCCCAGTGCTGCCGACACGACTCCACCGGCAACGTAGAGCACACAGTTGCGGATCCACGGATTGTTCTGGGGGTCGAGCGAGGGTGCATCACGTAGCGACCGGTATCCGTCGAGGGGTGCCTGAGTCGGGTTGGGTAGCGCGCACATCATGCATCCCGGGTGATCGTGATCAGGATCCCGTCACCGGAAGTTGGGCGCATCGTTGCGGTCAAGGCCACGCTGCGTCGGCCGACTTCGTTGTTGAGATGGGTCGGGTTGTAGTCGAGGGTGAAACGGCACGCGGCGTGAGGCTGGCAGTGCGCAGCGCGGAGAGCCGCATCGACAAGTCTGATCAATCGTTCGTCTTCGGTGTCGACGAGCAGGTTGCTCGAATTCCACTCGACGACGAGCGACCAGACCTCGTCGGTGGTTGCGAGGGTCACGATCCGGTTGGTGGGATCGTCGAGCCTGAGGGTCTCGATCCGAGCGAAGTTCGGCAGCGCTCCTCGATCGATGACAGGACTCAGGGGGCCGGCCGTAGATCGACTGCTCCTCGAACGTGCCCTCGCTACGTGTAGTCGTGTCGGTGCGCTCATGGGGACTCCCTGTCTCGTCGTGCCTTCTCGAGAACAGGTAGATCCAGGTGCGTCGACTTCTGTGACAGCCGCGGTGAATCTTTTTCCGACAACCTTTCATCTCGCGCTGCAGCGCATGCGTTCATGGCCCCATCAGTGGCGCACCGATCGGTCACCAGTGCTCTATCGGTGAGGGTGCGATTGGGGACGGGCAAGTCGCGTTCCGTGTTGCGTGTGGGTTGTCATCCGATATGGCGAGGCTTACTGGATTGACCTGCGGTCCGCCACATTCGCGGGATGCAACGGCCGATGATTCTTCTCATCGAATGTGGCGGTTCCCTCGCCACAGTTCACCCCGTCAGATCAGCCACAGCCGCCAGTGAGATCGCGGTTGCTAACCCGCTGGCCATTCGATTCGGTACTGATCGGAGACTTGCTCATGGTCGCGGTAGAGCTGCTTGCGTTTGCGTGTCGAGAGCCGGTCGCCGAAGACGATGCCGTTGATGTGGTCGGTCTCGTGTTGAAGGCAGCGGCCGAGGGTGCCACCTGCTGTGATCTCGATCAGATCGCCGTATTGGTCCTGTCCTCTGCAAGTGGAGAACGCGGGTCGTGCCAGGTCTGCGTATGCGCCGGGAAGGGAGAGGCACCCTTCACCGTCGTCGACGAGCCGTCGATCATTGGCTTCGGGAAGGTCGACGACCGGGTTGCAGACGACGCCGGTCTGCCGTGCCCCGATCTCGTCGGAGCAGTCGTACACGAACACTGCGAGGTCGATACCGATCTGCTGGGCGGCGAGACCTGCACCGTCGGCGGCAGCGTTGGTCGCGAACATGTCGCCGAGGAGGTTTTGTAAGTCGGTGCCGAAGTCGGTTACCGGTCGCGCTGGCGCGTGAAGGACAGCGGTTCCCCAGCGAATTATCGGTTGTGCGGTACCGAGGCGTAAGAGTTCGGAGACAGGCATGAAGTTCATGGTCCGCTCTGGGGCGTACACACGGCAAGAAGGGACGTGGCTCGGAGCATTGTCTTCTCAGACCCGTGTCCGTCGTGTGGTCTGTCGTCCCATGTGACGGAGTACGTCGGGCTGAGCGAGATCGGCTCCGGGACAAATCGATCCGTTGCTGGTCACGCCCATTGCGACGTCGGGGTTCAGATGTAGATCGCGATCGGAAGCACAGTGAACGATGGTCCCTCGATCTTCGCTGAAAATTTGAGATCGATGGGCGGCGTGTCTGTGCCTTCATCGAACAGGTTCCGTAGCTGTTGCTGGTGAGGCACCGAACTGCCTACGGAATCAAAGAGCTGGTCGAAAACGGATACCACGAAGTCCGGGTTCAGGCGTTTGAGGATCTTGTTCCTACCGAACACGGGTACGTCTTCTTCGAGCGGCGTGATGACTTTGCCCAGAACAGTGAACCGTCCGTCCAGCAGGCGATCCTGATCATCGGTGATGAAGTGTGCGGCGTCACAGACCGTGACTGCGGTGAGGTCTTCTCCTAGGTCACAGTAAAATTCACGTGTGTTCTCACTGCGAAAATCAGTACGTACCGCGCGGGTGGCCGCGTAGGCAAGGTCTGCCTGCCGTGTGGCCTCCTGCTCGGAAACTTCCCAGTCGTACTTCAGCTGCGCAATATCGAAATTGTCATCATCGACATGTGGGCGCGCGGAACGACGCACGAAGAATTTTGTGGCCGCGGCAACGAGATCGGGGGTGGCGATGTCGAGGAGCGCGTTGATCTCGTTGGCCCTGAATCGTCCGGTGAAGACGACGATCTCGCCGCCCATGAGTCCGTCAGCATCCTCTTTCGCATCTATCTCGATTATTTGTCCGGCAAGTCTCTGCTTGAGAAGCTGCAAGTAATAGGCCAAATCGTAGGAGTACTGGCGTCGTGCGGTAGCCGCTGTTTCAGTTCCTTCGTTGCTGGTCTTACCCAATGCGCCGTCGAGCGATCCCTCGAGTCCGCCAGCGACCGGAAGGGCGGCCTTGGCTGCCAGGTTTGCGCCCCCAGATTTGGTCTGTGTGTTCCCGGAGCTGTCTTTTCGGGTCGACTCGGACTCGCCGGACACGAGTAGGCCCTCGTTGAGGAGCTCCTGCAACAATCCGCCCACGAAGTCCGGATTCTGGTAGATCACGACGTGAGGATTGGAGGCTGCTGAATTGGTTTCGGTCACGGTCACATCCTGGTAGTCGTGTACATCGATCGGACAGGTTCAAGGGCCTAGGGACCCGGCCCTATCTGCAGACGACCGGTGACCGTTCGACATTTGCAGTCAGCTGGCGGAAGGGATGGCGGTGGCTCGAAAGTCGATGGTCTCATCCGGCATTCGCGGTCTGCTCCGGCACCATCAGCGGAGTCAACCCAGCGCTGGCGAGCTGTTGCTGACCACGCGGCGAGAGTTTCACGGCGCGTGATGTCCCGATGCGGTGAACCCATCCGTTGTCGAACAGCAAGGTGCACAGTCGTTTCCCGAGTTCGCCGGCGAGATGGAAACGTCGTTCGGTGGAGTCCATGCAGGGCATCGCCGGGTGCGTGGAGGCATCGCGCATTCCCCACGAACTGAGCAAGGTGTTGCCGTCATCTGTGAGCTGCCAATCGGGGCCGAGATGGCCGCGACGATGGAGCTGTTCGGTCAGGCCGACTCCGAACTGGCCGGCGAGGTGCTTGTAGCAGGTTCGCCCCGCCCGGACCTGATCGTTGCGTTTGGAGACCCGCAGTGACGGTGTCGACGGGACCGGTCCTTGGGCGATGACGCCCAAGCTTTCGATGACGTGGGCGACTTCGTCACCGGCGAGGCGCAGGTAGCGATGTCGGCCTTGCCGTACCTCGTCGACGACACCTGCCGCGATGAGTTTGTCGAGATGCTTGGACACCGTCGGTGCGCCCAGCCCGGTGTAGGTGGTCAGCTCCGTGGCCGTCCACGCCAGGCCGTTCATCAGAGCGGCGCACATCGCCGCCCGCGATGGGTCGCCCAGTACCGCGGCGACCGACGCGATGTCGGGGAGCGCCTCGGGAAATGTTCGGTCCATCCGTCCATTGTGACCCTGCTGATTGTTCGCCGGGCGGCGAACTGTCCGTGATCCAGGTTGGTGAAGTCCATCACGCCAGATACTGGAGGGGATCAATGACGCTTTCATCGCAACTTCTCGATCATCGGCTGTCGTTCCGGGGGGATTACGACGATGACTTCTACTGGGAACGGTCGACCGGAACCTCGGGTGGCTGGGGGATACACCAGCCGAGCAGCGCGAGCGTCAGACCAAGCTCCGTGATGCGGTCATCGGGATCGTGGGAACCGGTGGCATTGGCGGGGCAGTAGCCGCGCGGCTCGTCCGGATGGGTGCGTGCAATCTCAAGCTCGCCGACCCGGATCATTTCGATCTGACGAACGTCCAACGCCAGTTCGGCGCAAGTAGGGAGACCATCGGCCGGAACAAGGCCGAGGTCGTTGCCGAGCAGATCTTCGACCTCACCGGTGATGTCAATATCGACGTCTATCCCGAGGGGATCACACCGGAGTCCGCCGCCGAGTTCATGGACGGCTGTGACTACGTGATGGATCAGATGGAGTTCTTCCAGATCAAGAACCGTTACGCGCTGCATCGAGCATTCCGAGCGTCCGATCGGTGCCGGTTCATGTTCAAGATCCCGACCGTGGCGCACTCGACCATCATCTTCACCTACACCAAAGACTCGATGCCCATCGAAGAGGTCTACGACCTCGACGAGGACGCCGAGTTCACCCCAGACGTCACTCGCCGACTGATGGAGCGAATCATGCCCGAGTACCAGAACTTCCCCTCGGCGCAGACTCTGGACGAATGGTTCGTGCAGAACCAGAAAATGCCGATCTTCGGCGCATGCCCACCACTCGCCGAAGGTGTCCTCGTCGAGCGGCTGGCCCAGGAGATCATGGACTTACCCGGCCGCACGCCCCTGCCAGTGCAACCCGGCTACGCGTTGTTCGACACCCTGACCTGGACAGCGAAGACGGTCGATCGCGCGTGGTGGGCCAAATGAGCGACACACGCGTGGTGCTGTTCACCGAAACGAACTCCCTGTTCGGCGCTCCGCTGTTCCACCGGCTGCTCGAGCATCCCGATGTCGACCTGACAGCATTGGTCGTACGAGAAGAAGGCCGGCTCTGCGACTACTACATCGACGACGACGAGCAGGTCGACCTCGCCGACGAGGGTGCCAAGCACGGAATCCGCGTCCTGCGGCCACGGGATCTCGAGTCACCCGACGTGTTGACCGAGCTACAGGCGCTCGAACCGGACTTCTTCCTCGTCGGCAACTACCAGAAGCTGCTCCGCACCCCGGTGCTGCAGATCCCTCGGGTGGACACCATCAACTTCCATCCGAGCCCGCTCCCGAAGTACGCCGGCCTGGCTCCGTTCTACTGGATGGCCGCAGCTCGCGAGACCGACGGCGGGGTATCAGCGATCCGGATGAACGAGGCACTCGACGACGGCCCGATCGTCGCCCAGCAGCTGTTGCGGCTGCGCGGAGACGAAACCGAGCGCGAAATCCGTGATCGTCATTTCGAGGCGTCGTGGCGGCTGTTCGACCTGGTGCTGCCGACACTGATCGACCGCAGCTACCGGACGGTGGAACAGGACCCGCAAGAGCGCACGTACTTCGGCCGGCCACCGATCGAACGGCACGGCACGGGTCGTGTGGTCGGGGACGTCAGCTATGCCTGAGTCTCGGGTACGGCAGCGACTGGCCGAACGGGGGGTGGAGTTGCCGGCGTGCTGGTCCCTACCACCCGACGCCGACATTCCTGCGGACTTCGTCGTCGTCGACCAGGGCATCGCATACCTGTCCGGGCACCTACCCACGGACCTCGACGGGTCGGTCACTGCGCTGTTCGGCACGGTGGGCGGAGAGATCGATTTGGGTCAGGCGCAGGACCTCGCGACAGCTGCCACGTTGAACTTGATCGCGACGTTGGAGGCCGCGATCGGGGACCTCGACCGGGTGCAGAAATGGTTGCGTGTGGACGGGCTGGTCAACGCGGCTCCCGACTTCACCGACTACCCGGCCGTGTTCAACCCGGCGTCGAAGCTACTGGTCGAGGCGTTCGGATCCGAGGTGGGTCGACACTGCCGCCTCGCGTACGGCGCGGCCGGCCTTCCGTGGAACGCCCCGGTGGAGATCGCGGCGACGGTCCGCGTCGCCTGAGAACGGTCCCTCGAAAGTTCGTCGGTCAGCGAAGCTTCGGTCCGAGACGATGAGAATATGACTCGAATCGTATCGGCGCGAGGCGCACTGCTAACCCTGATGTGTGTAGGAATGTTCCTGGTCCAGCTAGATGTGACCGTGGTCAACGTGGCTCTGGTCAGCATCGGGGACCAACTGCACTCCGACACCGCAGGACTTCAGGCCATCGTCGCCGGATACACCGTCGCCCTGGCCGCAGTGCTCCTCCTCGGAGGTTCGCTGACCGACCGCTTCGGCACCAGGGCGATGGTCCTGACCGGTCTCATCGCATTCCTGATCACGTCACTGTTCGCGGGTGCAGCGCCCAATCTGGTCGTGCTGGTCATCGCACGAGTGCTGCAGGGCGTCGCCGCGGCGATCCTGTTGCCGAGCACTCTTGCGGTGGTCAACCAGACATTCGTCGACAAGGCCGACAAGGCCCGCGCGATCGGCATCTGGGCCGGCGTCTCGGCCCTCGCTCTCCCCGCGGGCCCGCTGCTGGGCGGGATACTCACCGAGCAAGGTGGATGGCGGTCGATCTTCTGGATCAACGTTCCCATCATCGCTATCGCGCTCGTCGGGTGCGGCCGTCTGCTTCCGCGGTCGACCGGCCGGGAGTCCGCCCCGGTCAACATCACCAACATGGCGGCACTCTCCGCCGCATTGACTTCGCTCGTTGCTGCCGCCATTCTGACGAGCCCGCCGTGGCGCATCGGAGCAGCAGTACTCGCGGTGATCGCGATCGTGTTCGCGGTCCGCCTCGAGCGGACCTCGTCGAACCCGATCGTTCCTGCACCGCTGCGAACGCGGGCCGAATTCCGGACAGCGACCGTGGTGTCGGCGGTGATGAACTTGGTGGGGATCGGGATGGTGTTCGTGTTGTCGCTGTATCTGCAGACCGTCCGAGATCGAAGTCCGCTGGCCGCGGGTATCGAAATGCTCCCACTGTTCGTTCCGCTCGCGGTGTGCGCGCCACTGACCGGGCGTTTGGCCGCCCGCGTGGGAACCTACATTCCGATCGTCAGCGGTCTCGCCATCGGCACGGCCGGGTGCATCGTCCTGTCGACCGTGACCAGCTCGAGCTCCTACCTGCTGCTCGCGATCGGTATGGCCGGCCTCGGGCTCGGCATGGGACTGCTCACGCCCTCAGTGGTCGCAATGGCGATGCAGTCCGCGCCCCCCGAACTGTCCGGAATCGCGTCCGGCATCAACAACACAGCCCGCCAGGCGGCCGGCGCGGTCGGCGTCGCCCTCTTCGGAACCTTGGTCGGATCGGGTCGAGTACCCAGCGAATTCGATCACGGTCTCCGGCTGTGCGCGATAATTTCGGTCGTCCTCTGGCTGGGCGCGATCGCGTTCGCGACACTGAACCGCACACCGACCCCCGCGAACACAGTCGCAGCCTGACGCCCGCACACCGGCCATCGCACTTCGGTGCCGAATCCGCCCAGCCGACTGTGCAATCACCCTCGAATTGGGAGAATTGATCGATGCCCGCGTCCCCCGAACAAGCTTCCTACGTCTTCCGCGAGTGGCACAAACGCACCATCGAACGCGACGCAGCAGCCCTGTCACAGCTGTACGCAGACGATGCAATCCTCGAAAGCCCGCTCGTACCAGTGTTGTTCGAGCAGAGTTCAGGTCGGATCGAGGGTAGGGCTGCGCTCGACAGATTTCTGCGGGAAGCAACGCGGCGGCGGCCCGATGAGAGCGAGCTACCGTCGTTGCACCGATCCGGTAGCTATCAATTCGACGGCCATCGCCTGATCTGGGAGTACCCACGCGAGACGCCCGGCGAGGACCAACTCGACCTGGTCGAGGTCATGGAACTCGACGGCACCCGCATTACCCGGCACCGGATCTATTGGGGTTGGAATGGTATTGCGCACATAGCAAGGCCTTGACGACGCGCTCGCAGGTTCAGCAGAGGGCGGGTGTCGGACCCACGGCGGATCCGACATGTGTAGCACGGACATGTGGAAATACAGGCCCTCATCGCCAGCAGTCCGCGGTTGCGGACGGTAAAAATTGCTTGGTCGCCGAGACACACGGAACGATGCAGGACCGAGCTGACCCGTCTTATCTGAAGCGGTGAAGCTCGGGCAGGATGGCGTTGGCGAAGCGAGGGTTGTAGGGATAGTGGCTGTCGACTCGCTTCCAATGCTGGTCGCGGATATCACGAAATAAGTTGCGGTGCCGCATAACCCACTCTTTGAGTGGGTCACCCTGGTAGGAGTAAGCGAGCTGGTCGCCGAACTTTCTCGACTGACCGAGACGCCGCGCAACGAGCCGATAGAACGACACCAAATCGAATCCGTGAGCCATCGCGAGATGCCGACGCCACCGGAGATCGCAGAGGATGTCGGCGAGTGCGACAGCTTCGGGCATCACCAACAGGGGTGTAGTCGAATCCGCGGACGGCAGTGTTCGAGCCCGTCGGTCCCAGCGGGCGTGCAGATGGTCGAACCCCGCCGGCCGCCCGGTGCGCCGATCCTGGTGATGCCACCGTGTGACGATTTCAGCGGTGCACCAGAGCTGTTGGCGCGTCCATGTGTCGTCGGCGGCGAGAAGCAACCGGCCCAATCGCCGGTGGGCGGTGATGATCTCGACATTGCAGGAGAGATCGACCTGATCCGGACGTGTGCGCGTCGTCTCGACCCAGCGATGGTGGCGACGGCAGATCGAATCGGCTACGCCGGGATGGACTCGGATGTTCGGATGACCGGGGATCCGGGAAATGCAGCGCTGGCAGTGCCCTCGAATAGCCGAATCCTTGTACACGCTGATCAGCGGCACCGTGGCGCTGGACAGGCGAACATCCGCGCGGGGAGTCTGCACGCTGGGTAGTGCCAGTCGCAGTCGAGCGGCGGCGCGCCCGGTCAAAGTTTCCAACCTGGCCAGGGCGAGTGTGTTCAGGGTGAGGTCGTGATGCTCGAGCATCCCGGCGCGGACGTTGCTGATGACGGGCTCACCGACCGTGCGCAACAACGCGGTCGGCCGCGCGAATCCGTTCGCATCGGCAAGCCGAAACAGATACGAGACCACGGTCTCGCCGCGGACTGGCCGAACCTGGACGGGCAGCGGCTGGACGGGTCGGTGCCACAGCGTCACCGGTGCGCCTTGCTTACCTGATTGGGTTCGTATTGGCCGGTAGCGGCTCCGTCGAGGAGCACGGCATCGAGGTGGGCTCTGGTGATCTTCTCGACACCGTCACCGATGGCATCGTTCGCGGCGTCGTACACGAGTTGGTCGAGGCTGCCGATCATGCCGCCGGTACGGGCGTGCAGGTAGTCGGCGTGCCCGATGAGCGTTCCAGGTGTGTGCTCGTGCAGACGCAGCGTCTGCTCCATCGTGGCAACGAGCGACACCCAGTCCTGCTTGTCCCGGTCGGTGCGGTAACCGAAGGGCCCGGTTTCGATCGGAAGGAACCGGCCGAGGATCTGACGTCCGCGCACCCCGGAGAACAGGTTCGATTCCTCGAGGTCCAGGCCCGCGTAGACGAACGTCGCCGAGACCGTGTCGAAGAAATATTTCAACTGATCGGAGGCATCCTGTCCCTTTCTGGTGTTGAGATCGAGACGGTGAATCTCGTCGACGAGAACCATCCCGGTACCCACCCGCCGCATCACCTCCGCCGCCGCATGGGCAAGGTGCTGGGAGCTGTCGTGCGGGTGAGTCGGCAACCCCAGGAATGCCGCCATCTCGGTCGCCAACGCTTTCGGGCCCGCGTCGGGCGGGACCACGATGTAAACGACCGGGATGCGATCAGAATCGGCCGGCCAACGGCGTTCGAGGTCGATCTGAAACTTCCTGCCCAACTGAGTGATCGAAGTCGACTTCCCGGTGCCGCTGGCACCGGAGACCAACAAACCACGCCGTCCCAGTTGCTTACCGCGGTTGTTGATCACCAACTTCGAACCGTGATGGATGATCCGGCGGATATCGGGGGTGGCGACCAACAACAGCTGAGAGTGATACTCCTGGCGGGCTTCGTCGTAGAACTCACGCTCGAGCCCGTCGAGCCGTTTCCAGTCCTGGGCGGGCAGCAACCGCGGCGGCTCGGGTGGGGTTTGAGCGGTGAACGAGGCCCACCCCTGCTTGGTCGACAAAGGTTGACGCACAACAGGTGCAGCCGAGGTCGAACTCACCGCACACCTCGTACGTCGTCGGCGAACGGATCGAACATCCCGAACGGCACCACCTCGGCAACCACGATCTCGACATCGCCGGCCTCGTCGACGTGGCTGTCCTCCTCTACGACGGAGTCGTCTGGTGTCCCGGCTGGCAATGCTGCCGGTACTGGAGTCGCCAGCTCGGGAGGGAGGTGATTGGTCATCTCGCGGGTCGCGTGGGTGCGTGCGAGAACTCGATCGGAGCCCGGACCTGTCTCGGCGCGGCGCAACAACGCAGCGAGGATGACCGCGACAGCCATCTCGTTGGTGTCATCGACCCCACGCTGGGCTGCGATCTTGCGGGACGCCCGCCAGGTGAAGTCCGCGAACGGTTGGCTCACCACCCCGTGATGCGTCCAACCGGCGGTGATCCATCCCGTGCCGTGGTGATTGCGGACCCAAATCCGGGACACGTCGTACGGGTCGTGGTGGATCTCCCACCGCCCACCTTTACTGATGACTCCGGAACTCTGCCCAGCCCACAGCCGCAGCTCGGGGCTGTTGTAGGTGCGGTAGTCGATCTGAACACCGGCGTCGGTGATCGCCCGCCACTCCGCAGGCAGTAATTCGATGTAATCCTCACCGGTCAACGCGACCGGGACATAGCCGGCGGCCGCGACCAACGCCGCATAGGTGTCGTTCGGCGATGCTGCCTGGTCGGGGTTGAACGGATGCCGCAGCCCCTCGTGCGGGCGGGTTTGCCACCCGCAGATGACCCACTCGTCGAAGAGCTCCTGAAGATCGGGCAGCGACCAGATCGCGCGGTCTGCGACATCGGAGCCGCGGCGGGTGACATCGCGGCCGGTGTACCCGGCGACGTGCTGACAGAACAGAGTGTTGATCGAGGCGAACGTGCGCTCGACGATCGCCTTGTCGGTAGGAGTGTGCTGGTGGGCCGGCTGCACAGAGATCCCGAGAGTGTCCGCGGCCCGCAGGAACACCTCCGAGAGAAACACTCTGCCGTGGTCGATGACCACGGTGTCCGGCACGATCACCGGTTTCGCGGCCGCCATCGCCAACCGCGCGTCCAACGCCACCAGACGCTGGTGTGGGATCCGCGATGCGGCCATCGACAGAGCGGCATCCCACCCCGGACGCATCGGCTCCGGGACCGTGGTCCGTGCCAGCAGCAGCGCCGCATCGACCGCTTTCGCCCCGACCGGACGCAGCACACCGGAGCAGATCGTGCGGGTCGCGATGTCGATCGAGAGCACCAACTCCGCGCGGCCGATCACCCCGCCGTCCATCACCGCCATCACATCGAGCGGTGTCGCATCCATCTGCACCTGCTCACCCGGCCGCGCCGCCGTCGTGGCGGTGTAGACGCGGTCGGGCTTGAGCGCTGTCGTACGCCGAGTCGTAGCCGTCCCGAACGTGTGCCTACCTTTGGACAAGGTGTCCAGCAGCCGGTACAGCGTCGTCTGCGAGGGCATCTGAACTACCCCCGGACCGTGCTGGTCGTCGAGCAGATCGCGGATCCGGCGGACCACTCGTGAACGGGTGCCCGTCGAGGTACCGGTTTGGGCGGAGATCACCGTTCGTGCGGCTTCGACCACTCGCTCGTCGACATTGCCGGTCAGAGTGCGTCCACGCGCCGAGCGGCTATCGACCAAACCCCACAAGCCCTGGTCCCGATAGCGAGCTCGCATCCGCTCCACTGTGCGGAAGCTGGTCTTGTTGCCGGTGGCCGTCAACTCGGCGGCCTTGGCTCGACAACGCGCCGCCACGGTCTGGGTGTCCGGATCGTACTGCGGGCGTGGCGGCGTACCCGCCGGTGAATCCGAAGCCACCCCGGTGTCGACTTCGATCAAGTGCCGCTCCCACTCCCTCGCGGCATCGATCACGGCCTTGGGTAGCGAGTCGAGCAACCCGACCGGATCCACAGCCGGAGCCTGGCCGGCACCGATCAGCTCGAAGTCCTCCGCTGACAACAGATACCCCAGCCCGACCAGCGTGCTCTCACCCGAATCGGCGAGCAACCTGATGGTCGCACCAGTAAATCCCACGACCGTGTGGCACTGCCCGAGGTAAATCACCCGGTCACCGATCCGCAGGACGCGATGCTGCTCGTTCACCGGCCAGCACCTGCCGCCGCTTCCGCCAGTTCCGCCACATCGACAAGGTGACGGGCCGTCCTGACGATCGCGCGGTGCGAGAGGACCACCGCCAGATCCGCCACAAGCGCTTGCTTCCACATCAGGTGATAGAGCACCGGCAGAGTGCCGAGGGGGTCTCCCGCCAACTCGGCTCCATCGATCAAGGCTCGTGGGTGGCTGAACACCGCCAGCAATCGCGCTGCAACGGCTTCGTCGATACAGCGGGGATGTCGGTACCCGGCCAACCATCGCTGATTTGCCACCAACACTCCGTCGAGTTGGTCCCACACCGCATAACGCCAGTTCAACCGTGCGCAGGCCTGCCCCGTCGAGTCGAAGGCTTCACGGTCCCGCTTTCCGATCAACTGCGCTGGCCGCGAATCGAGCACCATCACCGCGCCGTCTGCCGAGCGCACCAAGAAGTCCGGAGCATGCCGTCGCCGTTTTCCGCCCTCCGGTGTCCAAGACAACCAAAACGGTTGAGAGACGATCCCGACGACCGAGATGTCGAAATCGAGGGCGACCAGGTGATCCCGCTCCACCCAGGACTCGAACCCGATCCTGCGAGCCAATGTCGAAGACCAGTACCAGCCCGGATAGTTCCGCTGCCCGCGATAGGACGGGAACGAGCGCACCGACCGCCCGAGCTCGTCGATCATCTCAGGAAGCTGCCACCATGAGACTCGCTTTTCCACACCAGTCTCGGTGACGAATACCGCCTCGACGTCGTCGTCGTCGTCGGTGCAACCTACCTGCTCGCCTTGACTCAGCACCGACACATCATCACCGCCAGATACAGCAACAGCCCCGCCACCACGCCGCCACATTCACTGAGAATCCGCCACATAGGGCGGGAACTGACATTGCGACTGACCGTCGCGGGAACAGCTATGTGCGCTCGACACCCCTTGACATGGGGGGTACGCTGCAAACGGCGATGCGAAGCGAGTAAGGCTTGCAGCGACCTTCCCACATCCGGGGCATATAACCACCAATTCGCGGCAGCATCGGCGCCTCATCAACTGCTCATCGGATGCGGTTCGATTCCTCTCTTACGCACCCTCGGGCAACGTCCATCCGCCAACCCCAGCGTCGGCGTGACTGCCACGAGATTCGGTATACGCAAGCCACCCCGACCGGCCTGGGGTGGGGCTCCTCCTCGCGGATCCGCGAGCTAAGGGCCGACGGAAGCCGGTTGTCACGTAGCGCGACAGGGCTATGAACGGCGGCACCGATCACGGGAAATAGTGCGTTCCATGTTGCCTGTACAGGGCGATCGGTTCAGTGGCCGGCGACCCTCTCCGGGTCATGTGCGGCGAGGGTCAGAAATCGAGAGTGTCCACACTCCACCCGGCTGCGGTCGGCACTGCCGATACCCACACGGTCGTGGTGGAGTCGACGGGGACCGTGGCATCCGAGGTGACGGCCGATTGCGTTATCTCCGCGACTCGATAGATGCGCTCGGCGGTATCTGCCGGGCATCCGGAGCAGCCGATCGAGACGGTTGCGGTGATTTCGGCGTCTTCTTTCTTCCACTGTTCCCACTGGGCACCGGGGCCTCGCTCGGTCGTTGCAGGGGTGGAGAGTTTTGCAGCGAGGTTGTCGGTGAACCATCGGCGGGCGCGTAGAAACGCGTCGGTCGAGCTCGTGTCGGTGCTGGGGTACCAGGTGAAGGCGGTCGTCAGTGCTTGACGGATTGCGGTCTCCGCGTCTGTGGCGGCGCTGCTGATCGGAGCGGGTACAGCGGTTGTCTCGGTTGGCTGTGTGTTGATTTCGGGTAGCGACGGCGCGGTTGGCGCGCTCGTTGTCTCCGGTGCCGATTCCGGCTCATCGGTGGCGGGTGAGCTGCAGGACCAGGCGATGGTCACCACGGCTACAACGACGAGGAGGACGGCTATAAGACGTCGGCCGGCAAGGGACATCAGATCCTCCGGGCTTTCATTCCAGCCATGAGTGGAGCTTGTTTGACGACGTCTCCGGTGGTGGGGGCGTGGATCATCTGACCGCCGCCGATGTAGATACCGACGTGCCCAGGGCCGTTCGCCTCGAATGATCCGAAGACGAGATCACCGGGCATCGCTTGATCGATCGGGATCTCCGAACCCACTCCCCATTGGGCCTCGGATGTGCGGGGCAGGGTGATGTGCTTGCCCGCGAAGTAGGCGAAACTGGTCAGTCCTGAGCAGTCGAATCCTCCTCGGGAGGGGCCGTTGATATCTCCGCCGCCCCAGACGTAGGGGGTTCCGAGGTACTGGCGTGCAGCCTCGACGACATTGTCTCCGTCAGCTCCGGTCGGCACGAACCGGCCTGTGGAACCTTCGGATGTGTACTGCGCTTGGCCGGCCAGAATCTTCGCCACATAGGGCTGTGTTTGTGTGGTGTAGTCACCGCCGGATGGCATTCCACCGGCTGCGAGCACCGCGGCGGGGCCCGCGTTGTAGGCGGCAATCGTCAGTGCAGTTGGGTCGCCCTTCACTTTTCTCGCGGCGATGGCTGCGGTGATATCTCCGTTGATGGCGCACATGAAGTGGGCTTGTGAGATCACTGCATCTCCGATGGAGTTCGGGTCGGCTCGCCCGTCTCCGTCGTAATCCTTGCCCCACGTTGCCCAGGTTCCCGGCATGAATTGTGCGGGCCCCAACGCTCCGGTGCTCGATACCGGAGCGGACGGGCCGTAGCGGAAACCGTTCTCGGCGGAGAGTTGGGATGCGATCAGGGGAGCACCCACGCCTGGGCACACGGCTCCTGCTTTGCGGATCCACGGCTCGAACTCCGGCGGCACGGATCCGGTTCGGAGATCTCCGCCGGCCGTGCCGAAGCCACAATCGACAGCGGTACCGGCGCCGGTCGGTGAATCAGCGCCGGACGATTGGGGGCTTCCCGCCTGACCGAGTTTGCTCATCGGGTCGATAGCGGTTCCGCCCTGTAAACGGCCGCCTTCCCAGTACTCGAAGTGCAGATGTGGTCCGGTGGAGCCGCCGGCGTTGCCGATGTCGGCGATGTGGTCGCCGACCTTGACCTGTTGTCCCTCCTTGACGAGGACGCCGTTGGGATACATGTGCCCGTACACGGTGGAGACCGGTTTTCCGTCGACGATCGAGTCGAGGACGATCCACATTCCGAAGCCTTGAGCGGGTCCGGCTTTGACCACAGTGCCGTCGAGGGCTGCGTAGATCGGGGTGCCGATCGGGCCCGCGAAGTCGACGCCTTGGTGCATCGTGCCCCACCGCTGCCCGAAGGGGGACGTCATCGTGGTCGTGCCATCGCGGGTCGGCTTGCCGATGGGACCGGACGGGGTCAACGGCGATGCATCATCACCACCGGTACCGGACGAGACCGTGGGGGCACAACCGCTGGAACCTGACGATGTGACGAGTACGACGACCATCAATGGAATGACGACGAGTACACCGAGAGCGGCGATACCGACCGCCAGGGCGAGTTTCCACCATCGACGTGGCGCTTTCGAGTTCGGCGACACCGCTGTCTCAGGCGGGGCCACCAAGGTCATCGCCGTGCGCCTGACGCAGCTCGATGGAGGATTTCCGTCGGATTCGTGGTGGCACCTGGTTGGACGGTCGGTCGGGCACGACGCGGAGCACTCGACGGCCGCGTGGACCGGTCGGGAAGCAGAAGCGGCGAGCCCTCATCGGTGGAGTACTCACGGAATCGTCCGCCTCCAGGGCCGGTCACCGTGGCGCGGCTGGCCCGAACTTCTCGGTTTCCTGGAGTCGACAGTGCGGGAGCGGTGGCCACCGGCCGCTTGATACCGGGTGCGTTCGTTGTCTTGTCGCCGTGAGAGCGGACCGCCGATCGGTCTCCGACGGGGCTGGAGACCGGAGTGTGGGAGTGACCGGAGCCGACGACCGACTGCGTCGGGGGAAGGTCGATGTTGATCGGTTTGCGAAGGCTGGGGTGGGTTTCGGAAGCATTGGTGGTGTCGGTGGCCGCCTGGGTAGCTTTGGCGTCGCTCCGTCGACCGACGACCTTCTTGACGCCCGCGGTTGCAATCTTCCCGGCCGAGTAGACCACGGCAGCAGTTCCCAGTGTGGCTGCGCTGCTGGCGGCTGCCGTCCCGTCGACGAGAGCTTTACTCGCCTTGGCGGTTCGGGCCGTTGCATGGCTGGCTGTCTTGGCCAGTCCCTTTCCACCTTGATAGGCCTGGCGGGCCACTTGTCCGGCGTAGGCAGCTTGGGCGAGGGGGCTGGTCGGTGTCTTGGTCGATATCGCGGTGGGCGCGGCTCCTGGTCTGCTTCCGAGCTTGCGTGCGAGGGCGTCGGAAGCTTTGCGTAGTCCTTTCACTGCGCGGCGGTAGAGAATGATGCCCGCGATCAGAACGATGTCGGTCAGGATGAATTTCATCATCAGCGGAGAGTCGCCGTCTCCTCTGAACAACTGTCCGATCACGATCATGTATCCGACGAGGAACACCACCGCGAAGATAACGATGACCATCGACATCAGCACCGCGGCGAGGGTTTTCCACAATGCTCCGCGGCCGGATCCGGGCAGAATTCCAACGACGGTCACCACAATTCCCTTGACGGCCGATGCGAGGGCGGTGAGTACCGCGAGGATGAGGGTGAACGCCAGAATTGTGGCGAATCCGAGCAGGATGACACCGGCCAGTAGCATCGCGACCCCGGACCCGACCTGTCCCGGTCCGGGGTGATCGGCGAAGTCCTTCATCTGTTTTGCGCCTTCGCCGCCGCAGCCTTTGATGTTGTCTTTGAGGGTGTCTCGTGTGTTGCCGTCTGCTTTTTCGTGGCCGGCGTCCCAGGCTTGAGTGCAACGTTCTCCGTCGGGCGAGCCGTCGATGACTCGGCCGAAGTTCAGCAGTTGGGTGGGTTGCCTGATGAACGTGTCGGCCATCTGTTCCGAGATCTGGTCGATGAGTTCGTCGGAACTCGACGTCGTGTCTCCCTTGTTGGCCAGGCCTGCCGCAAGCTGCACGCCGGCGTCGCGCGCCTGCATGATCAGGCCGTCTTGTCCTGCGACCCGTTCGACTGGATTGGACAGGATCCCCACTGCCGCAGCGGCGATCGCTGCTGCCATCAGGAGTTCGTACACTCCCGTCGTCCACCGTCCGCGAATGACCCACCACGCTCCGATGCCTGCAGCAGCGGTGAGAAGAAGGCCCGTGAGCTGGAACTGATCGGTGACCGTTTGCATGGCATCGCCGATCGAACGGAACGGCGCAGTCAACAATTCGAGCCACTCGAACCGCAAGGCGTAGGTGACGAACCAAATCGCGAAGCCGGTCACCCCGCGGTACACCTCGTACTCGAGCATGATGAAGGTGGAGAACACGGTGTACATCGGGTGCCCGACCGAGCCTTCGTCGATGGACATGAAGTAGTCCCAGACCAGAATTCCGTGAGAGTCACGGACTTCCATCCAGCTGAATGTGCTGTTGGTGGGCAGGGTTTCACCCGGGTCGGCATGAGCCGGTGACGCCAGGGCGATCGCCAGCAGACCGATCATGTGCCAGACAGCGACACCTGTGACGATCGCGCGGCGGATTCGAGATGCCACTACCCACTTGAAGACAGGGCCGAGGAAGCGAGCGAGAACACTGCACCACGACCGCGGGATCCACGACCACAGCACGAGCTCGAGAACCATCTTGACGCCGCCGCCAATCGAACCTGGCCGGCGCACAACTCGTTTCGACATCACCATGTCGCCAACTCCGCAGCGCGCTCGGTAGTCGATTCTTTCGGAGTCGTACTCGCCGCTTGGTATCTCGCTTCCGATGCCGGAAGTAAGACCTTGATGCGGCCGACGTTGCCGGCGGGATCGCGCATGTAGCCCTCTCCGCGGCGATGCGGTGCGACGTATCCGTCTTTGCCTTCGACGGGCGATGTGTTCTCCATCAGCTCTTTGAGCAGTCCGAGATCGTCTTCCCCGACGCCGAGCCACTTCAACGATTTTTGCGCTAGTCGTCGATCCGTCTGCCGGAACACGAGCCGGGTGGGGATGAGCCCTCGCAGCGTCTCGGAGCCGAAGTCTGCTTCGGGGTCGTGCGATCCGAGCATCACCGCGGCGTCGTGTTTGCGGCCGTCTCGAATGAAGTCGATGATGATCTCGACACCTTCGCTCGAGCGCGTCAGGTGATGGCATTCGTCGAGCAGGAAGACCGCGAGGGTGTTGGGGTCCGCGAAGCAAATGCCGCGGGCGATCTGCGCGATGAGGGTGTACATCATTCGCCCTACCCGCTTCTGGAGCGACATCTGCTTGAACAGATGCTCGTTCTCCACTTCTCGCTCCGAGGGCAATTCCAGTGTGTGAGTGCGGAAGACGATGGCTCCTGCGCGTGGATTGAACGGCTCTAGGTCCGGCCGAAACAGCGCTGCTGCATAGGATTTGGTCGCGTAGACCTTCAACTTTCCGGCAAGCTCGGCAGCTCCGTCGAGGGTGCAGTCCTTCTCGAGGTGCGAAACCAGGCCTGGGGTAGTGAAATTGCCGAAGCGAGCGCGGTATTCCGGCTCGAGCACTTGAGACAGCAGTACCCCCAAACGGTCGTCGGGCTGAAGTTGCAACAGCGGCAACAGAATAGACACCGCAACTTCCCCTCCTCGTGCGGGCGAGAACAGCCGAAGAGGGTCCATCGTGACGTCCGGTGCTGCGGTATCGACGACCACCGCGTCGGTGATCGCTTCGGCCCACAGTGCGTATTCGCCCAGAGGGGTCCGGTCGACCACGATGACTTGGCCGCCGCGGTCGACGACCTGGTTACCGGTTGTTTTCAAGTAGCCGGACTTGCCTGATCCCAAGTTGCCACACACTCCCACCGAACCCGAAACGTCACGTGACGCTTTCTTGGCGATGTCGTGGTGCACGACGCCAGTGCGGGCCGAGGAAATGTTGAGTGCGATCAGCGGGCCGTCTCCGTCGCCGAGATCGTTGCGGGTGACCGGTACGTACGCGGCGAAATGTTCGGATGTGGTGATCTGCGCGAACTCGTTGCAGATCGCCGGCGTCGGCACGCCGGGTGTCATTGCCCAGAACAGCTCCTCCTGGAATCCGATCGGTGACTGCAACCTGTAGGTCGAACCCTCGAACTCCTTCGCCAGCTCGCGCTGATATGCGATGGCCGTCTCTTCGTCCGCGGCGGCGACACAGAAGACGGTGGTGGATTGCACTTCCATCTCCATTGCGTCCGCCTCCAGAAGCGCGTTGTATTCCGCGAGGGCGACGGCAGCGTCGTCGAGGACGCTGCCGGTGCTCAATTCGTCTTCTCGCTGGGTGTATTGATCGTTCATCTGCACCAAGGCGCGGCGGTTCTTCTTCAGAACCTCCGATGCAGCGGAGTTCTTGAACCGAATTGCCCAGTCGACATCGACGCCGCCCAGGTTGTCCGCGAGGGTCAGGTACTCCGAGCCTGGAAACAGCGTGCCGCCCGAAGGAGTGGCGGCGAGCACCAGGAAGCACTGATAGCTGGCCGGCGGTGGCGTTACCTCCCACGGCTGGTCGACTTTGAGCACACGCGACAAGGTCGGCGCCTTGGCCCGCCAGCCCGATTCGGGGCGATCGCTTTGAGCCCCTTCGTCGAGCCGCGCGGCAGTGAAGGATCCTCGAGCAGTGCCTGCCGGATGATCTAGAGCGGTGGGCATGTCGGTATCGAGGCCGAGGCCGCGCTGCAGAGCATGTTGGTGCAGCCACACCATCTGGGAGGGGGTTGCGGGGGTCGCATCGTAGAAGGCAGGGATGGCCGCGGCGATCTGCGCGGCCTGAGCTGCGCGGCGTTCTCTCTCCTCGACGGGAATCGACGAGGGCGGCATCCCCAGCAGATCGGCCACCGAGGACCATGCGGCGGACGTTGCGGCCTTGACGGTGTCACCGAAGCCGTGGTTGGCCAGGGGGATGGACAGCCAGTAGATTCGCTGGCCGGGTCGGATCTCCTCCAGGCGGTCGATCGTGGCGTCGCATTCGTCTGCCCACGCGGGATGGAGATCGAGATCGACACCCCGTTCCATGCGCTCGACGATGGTCATTGGGTCCAGACTGACCGCGACACTGAGCAGGAGAGATTCGCCAGGAAGAGCGCGCAGCAACATCTTGTGCATCGCCCGCGCGGTCTGTCGGTCTTCGATCGGCCGGTACCCGTACGGGATTCCGGTCAGGACGTAGTCCGCCCAGACGACTCCGGAGCGGGTCCAGCGCAAGTTCGAGGTGACGAGCCGGTTCGGTTGTTGCATTACGCCTTCTCTCGGGTCGGGGTGGGGGCCGCTGCAGCCATGGCAAGCAGCTGCTGAACGCTGCTCGCCGGTGCCAGGTTGGCGACGCCGAACGCTTCGGCCAGGGCTGGACTCTGCGAGCGCTGGCGTTCGCCGTCCGATCGCGGCCGGGCTGGCGCTGGTGCGATCTTTCGCTCCGGCCGCGGTTGGGTCAGAGGTCTGAATGCTGGTGCGGCCGGCGCTGCGTTGTCGTCGAGCTCCACCGGTGCCGCGGCGTTCTCTACTCGATCGCTGGATGCTCTGATGACTGCTGGTTCACTGATAGCAGCGTCGTGGCTTGGCGGGGTGTCGAGGATGATCACCGACCCCAGTACCGCGTGAGGGCGTTTGATCCGGATCGGCTCGCCATTGATCCTCGACGGTGACATCGCCCCGGTAGCCGCGCGCCCGACACCCCGGACTACTGAGATCGGATTCCGTGCTCCCTGCGGCAGCCTCCCCAACGCCCACAGGGTGCCGCCGGTGACACCGAGGAAGATGACACCGTTGGTGATGACACTGCCCTGCGCCCACAGCGACTGGGTCAGCCACAGCAGTCCGCCTGCAATACCCGCGCCGACGAACTGGGTCAGGGTGTAGGGGCCACCGGGGATCTTTCGGCCGTCTGGCGCTTTGCCGATCAGCTGCGGAAAATTGCGCGCTTTGGTGAACATCTTGACCACGCTCCGCGAGGAGGCCTGCTGTTCGGTCATGGTCGGTCACACTCCTGCGGGGGTCGTTGAATCGAGGTGTTCGTGAGTTGGCCGAGCAGTGTCAGATGAACGCCGCGATCGGATCGGGCACCACGACGACCTCGCTGCTTTGTGGCGAGGCGGAGCCGGGAAGCTCGTCGCCGACACTGTCTTTGACGGCGGTGATGTTCCACATCACCCAGATCAGTGCCCCGCCGACCACGATCGCCACCAGTGTTTTGGCAATGGCGAAGTGACTTTTGAAAGCAATCGCGGCGATGAACCCGGCGACGCCGACGCCCACGAGAGTGCGGATGAGGCCCTGCACCTCCGCACCTTTGTTGTTGGCCCATTCGATGATTCCTTCGGCGACGACGGTCGACGACGGATCGGCCAGGATCGAGGTAATGGTCATTGTTCGTACCTTTCGGATAGGGGGAGCAGAGCGTCAGTTCGGTTGAACGGGCGCTGCGGGAACGGAGGAGGTAGTGCTGGCACCAGTCGAGGTCGGCACCGCAATGGTTGGGGTTGCTGCGCTGAGTCCGGTCGAGTTCGCGAGCAACGGCATCGGGTCGAGCGCGGATACTTCCCACCGGCCACCCCGGGCGATCGCTGTCAGCGGGTATTGCACGGTCGAGGTCTGCGCTCGGTCCGTGGCTGTGACGGTCGCGGTGGCGAGCACCCGTACCGTCGCACCATCTGCCGGGGATCCGGACGCACCCGCCGAGAAGTCGGTGTCCGAGACGAGGTCGGTGATCTGGACACTGGTGTACGGCGCGGGGGTGACGGCACGGATCGGTGTGCCGGGTGAGGTGTAGCGAGAAATTTCTCCGGCACCGGCAACCATTGCCGAGAGGAACTGGCTGATCGACTGGGTGAGCGAGTGATCGAGGCCGACTCGGAATC
Source organism: Rhodococcus sp. 15-649-2-2 (assembly GCF_002258645.1). Classification (NCBI taxonomy): domain Bacteria; kingdom Bacillati; phylum Actinomycetota; class Actinomycetes; order Mycobacteriales; family Nocardiaceae; genus Rhodococcus; species Rhodococcus sp. 15-649-2-2. Next base: position 85,805 of record NZ_NPFM01000037.1, on the reverse strand, counting down.
GGTAGCCGAGTGTGAGGTCACCGCCGGTTGCCGGGGCCGCCACAGCAGCAGGGACTGCTGCAGCCCGCGCGTCGTCTCCCACGAACACGACAGGGACCGAGAAGTATCGACGTTCCGGCTTCGTCGCCGGGTCTGCCCCGATCGGAACCACCGAGACCGACACAACGATCGCGTAGTTCTGGCCGGCCGCCTGTAGCGGTCCTCCTTGCGATGTCGATCCTGTGGGACCCTGATTTCGCGCCGGCGGGTCGATTGCTTTCACGCTCGCGATTCGAGGTTCGGACGCGGTATAGCTCGCCTGAGCCGGAAGCGACATGCCGTCGGTGCGGACGAAGCGCGCGAGGGCTTTCTCGTCTCCTCGCTTGGATTGCAACCACGTCAACACGAAGTCCTGCGCGAGGTCGGTCGCTGCTGCTTCGCGGGCTGTGTCGATGACCGTCTGAGGGTTTGCCTTGCTCTGGATCGGCGTCGTGGACCCGACGCCGGCCAAGACGAGAACCAGTGCCACCACTCCGGAGCCGATCGCCGCGAACAGACCCCACTTCATCGCCTTGGTCGCGACCGCTTGCTTGCCGGCCCACTGATGAAGCTCGGTGGCCGGCGCAGCTTCTGTCGGCTTGTTCGAGCCCTTCTTACGGAGATGGATCTTCATGAGATCTCCTCGTGCCGAGACGGCTCGACCGTGGCGGGTACGAAGCCCTCGTCGACCAATCGCAGAGCGCCTCGACCCCGGGTCGCCATCATCCGTTCGAGCGCTGCCCGCGCCTGCTCGGCCGGCTCACCGAGCACGACCTCGCGGACGCGGCTGGCGATCTCTGCGCTGAGCGGATTGTCGCCGAGTTGCGCCGCGAGGCCGCGGATCTCTTCGGACACCGAGTGCACGCGAGCGGTGTCCGAGAGCAATGCGGCCGACGGATCGTGGTCGTCCATCCGGGGTCCTCCTGTCGGTAGCCCGCCGTGTACGGGCTTCTGAGAACAGGTAGATCCCTTCGCGGGCGGGTCTGTGACAGAGGCGACCGGAAATTTCTCGAACTTTTTTTCACCGCCCCGCTGCGATTCGTCGGGCTGTTATCACCGTCGCCGTGTAACCGCAGGTCACAGCGGTCTATGTCGAACGCGGGGCGCTGCCGTTTTCTGGTTCCGCCGGACCCGGCGGGTATAACAGCTCCGCCTTTTCGAGTAAGAATCCGCAGCTCAGCGGATATAAGGCGCTGTTTGTGTCAGAGGCGATCGAACTTCAGTTGCCTCTATCAGGAGCGCCCCAGTGACCTCGCCGCAGCCTTCCTCGCATTCCTCCACCCCACTCGGATACAGCACATCGCTGTTTACGACGATCAACGCCGAGTGGACCAATCTCTGTGTCGACGCTCTCGCAGGCCGCGAAGTCCGCACGTGGGCCGATCGACACCCCGCATGGTCGTCCGCTCGCTCCGTGGCCGACATCGCTGAGCTTGCCGCTCAGGACAGTGACGCCACCCTGTCCCTTCTGCTCACCGAGCACAGTGCAGGCAGCGCCCTCGCCGGCACAGTTTTGGTCCGGTTGATGCTCCCCAAGCTGGTCCGAATCCATCGCTACGCGCGGCTGGACGGAACCGATCACAGCCGCGAAGAACGTGCCTCGCGTACCATCGCCGCGTTCTACGAGGTGATCGCTTCGCACCGTCCCGGCGGCACTGGGATTGCCGGGGCACTCTCGCTTCGGACGCTGGGTCTGATCACCAAGACCTGCGAATCTGCGGTGGAAACGCCGGCCGAACCCGACCAGCTCCACCGGGTTGCCGACGGATCCGATGACCGCACGACCAGCAATCCGGGGGAGGTATCGGCACGGGAATTGCATTCGGTTCTTGCATGGGCAGTGCAGTCCAAGACCATCACTGCCGACGAGCACTCACTTCTGATCCGTGCATATCTCGTCACCGAAGGTGCCGATCTCGCATCGCTCGCCGTCGAGGAGAACTGCTCACCGGCAGCCCTTCGACAGCGCTTGAGCCGCGCTGTCGCGCGAGTCCGCGACGGAGTAGCAGCACGCACCGGCAACACTCCCTCGCCGGGAAAGCGGACGTTCTTCTACACCCGATCACACCATGAGTCCGCCTTGGCGAGCTGAAGTCCACCTGCACCAACCCCGCTCTCACCTACAAAGGACGCACATCATGACCGCATCTCGTACACGCAAGAGGATCGTTGTCAGCGCAGTCGGGCTCGCCGTCGCTGCCAGCATCGTCGTCATTCCCTCCGCCATTGCCGATCCGCAAGCCGGTGCTCCGGCATGCCCGGACAACATCTTGGTGGCCATACCCGGCACCACGGAAACCAACGAGCAGGCCGATCCGAATGTGCCGGTCGGAATGCTCCGCAACGTCGTGGACCCACTCGACTCCGAGTTCTCATCCCAGGAACTGCAGACATACACAGTTCCCTACGTCGCGACGATCGTGAACGACAAGGCCCAGACCTACGGAACCAGTAAGAAGGAAGCGATCGATCGCGCATCGCAACACATCTCCGAGAAGGCAGCCGAATGCCCGAGCACCAAGTTCGGGCTGACCGGCTTCTCCCAAGGGGCCGACGCCGCGGGAGATCTAGCCAGCAAGATCGGAAACGGCGAGGGCCCGGTGAGCGCCGATCGCATCTTTGCCGTGGGCCTGATGGCCGACCCCGGCCAGAGCCCGACCGCCGGCGTTCAACTCGGAACCAAGACCACCGGCAACGGCTTCGTCGGTGCGCGACCCAAGGGATTCGGAGCTCTCAACAACGTCACCGCCAGCGTGTGCGATCCCGACGACACGTACTGCAACACCCCCGACGACGCCATCGCCACACAGTTCATCGGGCAACTCGGATCGAAGATCGACGCCACCGATCCCGCGTCTTCGGTCGCCGGAGTCGTCACCACGCTTCTCGGTCTCGACGGCCAACCCCTGACCGACACGCTCGGCAAACTGAACACCGCAGTGACCACAGGCAACATGCTCACCGTGCCGCAGCTCGCACTCGACCTCGCCGGCAACGTCTCAACACTGAGCGCAAAGGTCGCAGAAATGACCATCCCCGGGGCAGACATCGCCCCGATGGCCACCACCGTCTCGCAGCTCACCGATGCAATCCACCGCGGTGACATGTTCGCCGTTCCGGCACTGCTGGCGACCCTCACACCCCAAGTCATCAGCTTCGCGAGCCAATTCAGTTCGATGATCGGGACCGTGGTGTCCAAGCTGCCTATCAACGAGTACATCGCGATCGGCACCACCGCAGCGCGGATCTCCACCAACGCCGCGGCCCAGAACTATGTGGCTCTACCGGCCGATCTCGGCAAACTCGTGGGCCAGGTCAACAACGCGGTCCGCAAGACCCTCCGCGCACTCCCCCTCGACGAGTTCCCCCTTTTGAACCGGCTGGCCGATAATCTCACCCCAGGCCGCGTGCTCGACGAGGTGCTCAACTACGCCACCTCGCTCGCCACCGATTCGCACAACTCCTACGCGAACGAACCGATGGCCGACAACGGTCGAACCGGAGCGGACGAGCTCACCAACCTCTTCCGCACCCGCATCACCAACCCCACGGCACAGATTGCTTCGTAGCCGACCCACCTCCCTACTCGAACACAAGGAACCGTCACGATGCTGACAGAGCTGGACGACCCCGACACCGACATCGCTGTCCGCATCGACGTGCACGACGCTGGGGGTACCAAAACGTGGCACCCCCAGCGCGACGGTCATCTCCTCCTGAACGCCGATCCCGCGGCGTCGACGCACCTCGCACACACCCTCGCCGACACCCTCAGCGGCCACTCTCCGCACGTATGGATGATCACTGGCCCGTCCAGAACCCCCACGTTCTCGACCACCGCGGACACCGACCCGGACCCTGTCGACATCATGGATTCCGTTTGGCGATTCACAACCCAACGCAAAACTCTGATCGACAACGGTCAAGCCACAACCCACGACTTCACCCCCGCATACCTCGTCATCGACTCCCTCGAAGGCGTCGTAGACACCCTCCGCCTCACCTGCAACCGCAGTCTCCAACTCCTGTCCGTCCTCGCTCACCGCGGACACCGCGCCAACGTCTACCTCGCCACGATCACCGATCTCAACGCCCCACGCATCTCCGAAGCGTTGCGGAATTTCGCTGAGCCTCGTCTGCGAGACCGGGACTGTCTGAATAACGGTTGATCCGCTGACCTTGCGTGGCGCGGCCTCACGGAACCGGTGCCTGGTCAATCACGCCACGGAACGAAGGTGGGATTCGAGCGTTCTGATCCGTTCCCGGCCTCGGCCGATGTCGTAGCGGGAAGCTCCGTGCGGCAAAGCAAACTCGATGTTCAGTCGACCGCCATACCCATGGACGATGTAAACAGGAAAGGAAAACCCAGCTGGCGCGGGCCGGCAGTCCTCGAGTTTGAGTCCTGCGGGCGATCGCAATGGTGGAACCGTGCCTCCATTGGTGCAACGAACCTCGTTGGGTTCAGGCAACAGCACTGCCATCTTCGCGGCTGTCAGGGCTTCACTTTGGAGGTGGCCGGCGGCGAGATCGATGTGCAATTCCTCATTTAAACTGCGAGCCAGATCCACGATTTCTACGGACTCGGCCGTAGCCCGATAGACGGGGAAGCCGACAATATTTGTTCCCGCGGTGGAATCCACTGCAGGTGTGACGTGAGGCCTGAGGTCCACAATAAAATGGTAGGCGATGTCGGCGAGCCGAACACTTCTCAGATCTGACTCGGTCCGCATGATAGCGGCAGATACTAGGCCGTTTACCGTAACTCCATGGTGACGTCCGAAGTCGATGAGCCCGGTCGTGACTCGCCTGCTCAAACGACAACGCAGTTGGGTCATCGCACGATGTGGCTCGGTATAGCCAGCCGTCGGCGGCCTGTTTAATGCCGACTCTAATGGTTCGTCATTGCCGACATCGGGTGTGTCGATTCCTCTCTCGGAGAACAGCTTTTCCAGCGACTCGGGATAGCCATGAACAACCGCGTCAGGGGTCTTTCCTTCCACAATGTCGGTGTAGAAAGACCACAGATCGCTGAGCAAATCTACAGAATGGCGACCGTCGGCTATGCAGTGGTGGGTTAGTAAAGTCACACTCGCGCAGGCGGAATCGCCGACGACGTGTAGCCCGGAAAGGGCGCGGCCCGCACTGAGGTTCACCCCGCTCAGCGGCTGACCGGGATCCCCTGTGTGCACGCTGAGGCCGGGCAGCGGACCGGATGGTTTGACGATCATATGGTCTCCATCGATCGTCTCCACGTGCGCAGCCAACACAGGATACGAGCGTCGCAATGTCGCAAATGCCGCCGAGAGCCCCGATATGTTCAAATCGCCGCGAGCCCGCACCGAATACCCGATGAAAACTCCCAAGTCGACGTAGAGCGCCTCACTGGGAGCGAGCCCCCGAATAGAGTAATCCACAGTCACCACAAATTCCTGTCACTTAAATTGCTGTTCGATAGGGGACGTGCAGCTCGATGATCACGAGCCCGGCACCACCAGGAGCGTTTCTGATCATGGGATGGCCTCGGGAGATGGCGCGAACGAGCACCAAAACTAGAACTCACGAAGGTTGTCACGTAGATACACCGACGAATATCCCACCCGCGTTCGCCCAATTCGTTGTAAAGCTGGCACGAGGCCGTCGGTAATCTCAGCGATGAATCGGCGGGTGAGCGAGTTCGACCCGGTATAAATCAAGAATCCGTCACCGCCTACCTCGTCGACGATCTCCCCCATGCGCTCCGCTACGTGATCAGGCGTCCCCACCAGTTCGATAGACGGAGCGAGGTAATCAATGGTCAGCTCGCGCAGAGTTTTACCGCTACCGTGCTGCAGGAAGCTCTCCAGTGATGACTGCTCGCCATTGGTTGTCAAGTCTTGCGGAGGTACTTCGTCGAGCGGAAACTGAGAGAAGTCGATGTCGGTGACGAAAGACAGTTGCAAAAGAATGTTTTCGATGGCCCGGTCGCTGGTCATTCTCCGTTTATTCGCGGCCTGAGCCTCATCCATAGTGGCACCGAGTACTGGCATCGCGATGAAGAGAACCTTGATGTCGTCAGGGTCTCGACCGTGTGCCTGCGCCCGGTTACGGACATCGTCACGAAACTCCCGCATCGTCTCCACGGTGTTGACGTTGGCAACAATCGAGTCGGCGTACTTCGCGGCGAAGTCGCGGCCCTTGGGGGATCCGCCAGCTTGGACGAAAACTGGTTGCCCATTGGGTGGGTGCACCGTGTTGAGCGGACCCGCCGAACGGAAATGCTCCCCAGTGTGGTTCACTGCCCGAACAGTGCCGGGCGCAACATAAGTCCCTGACTCGCGGTCACGGACGATGTTGTCTCGATCCCAGGAATTCCATAGATCTCGGACAAGGTCGACGTACTCATGTGCTACCTCGTAGCGCTTGTCGTGCGGCAGCAGACGATCCATGCCGAAGTTGCGCGCGGCCTGATCTTGACCGGTGGTGACGATGTTCCATCCAAAGCGCCCACCAGCGATGTGGTCGACCGTAGAGACAGTGCGTGCCAGCATGTATGGGGGATAGAAGGCCGTCGACATCGTAGCGATTACGCCTATGCGGTCGGTCGCGGCCGCGATCACCGACGCCAACGGCACTGGGTCGTGTTTCGGCACCCACAGGGCGTGTTTCAGGTACGCATCGAAGGATCGCCCGTATGCATCGGGTACCGACACCGTGTCCTCGAACATCATGTAGTCGAATCCTGCGCGCTCTAGCGACTTCGCCATCTCGACATAGAATCGGCCATCCCATGGCTCTTCAGGCGGCGAGAAGTCGCCGGTGAAATCGTTAGCAAAGAAACCGACAAACCAGCCTAGGTGAAATTTTCGTACAGACATCGACGTGCCTCCAAATTTCGTATACGGACGAACTGGGTGGAACGTGAGCGATATAGAATGCACCGAGGACGGAGCAGATCTACCGGCCAGGCAGAAGTCCCACTAATTAGGGTGAGCGAATGGCCGCGATAGCCCCCTCGATGTCTTTGCAGACGATTACGCGAGACCGGGTTGCGGGGGTGATAAATCCTTCGACGGCAGCGTGCTCGATGTAGGAGAGCAAGGGGCGGTAATACTCGTTGTCGTTCAGCAGTACACAGGGTTTATTGTGAAGCCCCAGGTGTGACCACGTAAGGACCTCGAAGAACTCTTCTGCGGTTCCGACACCGCCGGGGAGGGCAATGAATGCGTCACCGAGTTCGGCCATGAGAGCTTTGCGTTGGTGCATGTCATGGACGACGTGTAGTTCTGTCAGTCCATGATGCGCAGCCTCGGGTATCGCAGTGAAGCTCTCAGGGATCACGCCAACGACGGTTCCGCCGGAGTCCAAGGCCGCGTTCGCGAGGGTGCCCATGAGGCCGACTCGGGCGCCACCATAAACGAGGCGCAGCTTCGATCTAGCAATCGCACGCCCCATCCCCTCTGCGAGCTGTCCATATTTGGTCCCGCGCCCTGGCATAGCTCCGCAGAAGACCGTGACGCTCTTGGGGGTCGGGCGGGCCTGTGCCGAGACCGTAGTCGCGGGCATTGGTCGAAGGTTCATCAGTCGAATGACATTCTGTATCCAGGGGCGAGGATCCTGTATGGGTCGAAGCGACGCTTAGCCCGTGCGATGGCCTGCCATCGCGAACCGAAGTGCGTACACCAATCTCCCGGTGACATGGGGACAGCATTGACTGCGTAGGCCACCCCGCCTACATCCCGAGCCTGTTCATAGAGCAGGCGGTTGCTGGCAATCATTCGGGCTTCGGCCCCTGGGGATGCTGTTCGAAGTACGGCCAACATGAAGAATGTGTCGCAGTGAGGAATCGGAATGAACGGTGCGGTGATCGGTGTTGTTGGAATCGGGTAAACCATGATCAGCCCGGAGTTTCCTAGGTCATCCGTCAATGAGGAGCTGGTAGTTTCGATGAACTGCTCGATCTTGTCTGCCGGGATCAGCAGGCTGGCCCATGGATGTGGATAGAACCACTCACCTGTGTGCCGAAGATCAAGCTCCTGATCCGCCATACGGTTGATAAAGTCACCATAATCTACGTCCGAGTTGTATTCGGCGCACGAATCGTATTGGAGCGATGACAACAGCGCATCGTCGTCTGGCCTTCGTGGTGGGGTGAAGTACTTGGCTAGGTCCAGTCGATAACGTAAGTGGCCGTCGGCATCGACACGAATTCGTCCTTGTACATGGTCGAATAGTCTGTTGGACATGGCGCGGAGTTGGTCGCCAAGGAATACGCCGAGGTTGGAATACTGCAATTTGTACTGTCGAACCGACTCGTGAGCAGCGGTCAGACGGATTGTCGCGTTGACGATTACGCCGAATTGACCGAGGCCGCCGCGCACGGCGTCGAAAAGTTCACTGTTCGATACGGCGGAGCATTCCCGAAAATCTCCCGATCCGGTAACTACAGCAAGAGAGTCCACGTTGTCGGTTTGCAAGCCAAAGCCGTGACTCGATCCCCCGAAGCCGCCGACCGAAAGCGTTCCGCCGACGGTGGTCCCGAGATAGTCGGTGAGTACCGGAGGGGTTTGCTGGCGGCTGAGCGTGGCAGCGACCACGTCGCTCCATCGCACACCCGCATCGATCGTGGCCTGCCCCGATCGAACGTCGTGGACGGTGTTGAACCTTTTCATGTCCAGCACGACTCCGCCATCTGCCTGGCATTGCCCGTAAGTCGAGTGTCCGGATCCGCGCACCGCGAGCGATAGGTTCCGCGCCGCGGTGTAGCGCAGGGCTTCCTGCACGTCGGCCACGGTCCGTGGCACGACAACGACGGACGGTTTCGCATGGATGCAGTTTCCGAAATCAGCCCCGGCGGATGTCAGGTGCACGTCGTCGGTGTGCCAGATCCCGCTCATCTGGCGGTCACACCTGGGGCACCGAAGGTTCTTAAAAATATTTCCTGCTGAAGGACGCCGTGCTCGACATACCGGCCACCCATTGATGCCGCCAGTTCGTCGAGCACCTCCGTGGTGAGGTCTCGGTTGGCCAACTCCTCTGGTGTTACGGAATGCGTGGCGCACCAGTCGAGTACACAGTCCAGACCCGCAACCGAGGCTATGAAGTTGTGCTGATCGCCTAGAACCCACGCTTCCGCCAGTTCGGTGAGTAAATTCCTGCCCGTTGAATCTCCCCGTAACATTTGTCGTGCCCTTGCGCACTGCTGGGCAAAGTAGTGTTGCCTATCAGGAATAGGCATAACATTCACGACAGCTGGGAACGGTAGGTTGGATATCGTTTGCGCGAATCGAAGAATGAGCGATATCGAACCGCCCTCCATTACCACCGCTTCGCCGCGATCAACGTACGAGGTCAGTACTTTTATCAGCCGGTCAAAGGCCTCGTCCGGATCGAAGTTGCCCTGATGTATGGTCCGGTTGTCGAGCCAAACGCGGTTGAGCCCTTCCACTTTCGCGTCGAACGCTCGACCACTGGTGACCAGGAGATCGGAGTAACACTGGATACGGTCGGCAACAACAATCGGAGCCGAGTGACTCAATGCCAACTTGCTCGCTTCGGCGCTCTTTCCAATTCCGGTGGCACCGACGATTGCGTATACGCCGGGTTCCCATCGCACCCGATCAAACCTTGCTTGCGTCTGTGCCATGGTTGATTCCTTCATCCCGATTCCTTTCTCTCGCGGGTCGTGCTCAGCCGAGGAAGGAATTGATCGAATTACTCAGGGAACGGGCGTCAAGTCCGTGAATGTGGTCGTGGTCGTCGGGGGTTCCGTAGTGGCGATCTTCCATCTCACGTCGAACGCCCAGGGAGAGCAGCCGATGGGGATGGCTGACGAGACTGGACGAGACTTGGTGCGCCGAGGTGCCTGCCAGATAGGGCTCGACCAACACGACGTTCGGACGGTTCACGGCTTGCACCGCGGCACACAGGCCCGTGGCGTCGAAGGGGCGAATCGTCGCCGCGTAGAGGATGGTTACGTCGAGCATGGAGGTTGCCGACAGCACCGCATCTAAACAGGGCCCGACTGCGAGGACGACTCCGCGGGTGCCGTACTTGATAGGTGTGAACGATGTCCCTCGGACCGCATGGGGGTAACGGTTGACCTGACTCGACAGCCGTAGGTAGACCCGTCCATCGCCTGGTAGCGATTCGAGGAGAAGATCGGCGGCCTCCTGTGGATGGCCTGGCACGTGAACTGTCCAGTTGGGCATCGAATCGATGACGGTGATATCGCCCGGGGTGAAATGGGAGAAGGCGAACTCCGACAAGTCGTAGGAGGCTCCCCAACTGACCAGGACTGCGCCGACATCTTGCTGGGCGAAGTTCAGCTTTATTTGTTCAAGAGGCCGCTCGACGAGAAAGGCGGCGACTGTGTGTACCACGGGTCGCATGCCACACATGGCGAGCCCGCCGGCTACCCCCATCATCAGCTGTTCCCTGATCCCTACGTTGATCACGCGGTTGGGATCTGCGATCGCGGCCGCTTTGAAGAGGTGGGCTCCGATGTCGGCCAGCACAACTACGGCGCGGGGGTCTGTTTCCAATGCACCAGACATGGTCGTTCCGAATGCGGTCCACATGTCAGTGTGGTTGAAGGACTTTGGTTCTTGCGTGTCTGCGGAATTCATGGCGATTCATCTCTGCTGAATGGACGAACGGGCCGATTGCCGAGTCACGGTGGCGACCACCGCGAGCGGTCTGTCGTTGTGATCTCGATTCAGTGCCGCAGCGATCTCCTCATGGTCAGCACCGTTGATGTTGATTGTGTCCCAACCCTCACCGTCGAACCGTTTATCGATTCCATGCGGCCAACCCATACTTGCCGTGCCGTTGTCCAGGACGATGACCGTCAGTTGGTTCAAGCGCGCGCGTCCTGCAAAAGCCATCGCCTCGTGGTTGCTGCCCTCATCGAACTCTCCATCGCCGATGAGCACGAAGACTCTCGGTGCGTGACGATTTTGTATACGGAGTCCCATCGCGACGCCCACTGCGAGCGGCAAGCCATGGCCGAGCGAGCCACCCGACATTTCTACACCCGAGATTTTGGTTCGATCCGGCGCGAAGCCGAGTGGTGAGTTCTTTGTCGCCCAGGTATCGAGGAGCTCTGGTCGGAGGAACCCTTTGGCCGCAAGTACCGCGTAGTAGGCCATCGGGCCGTGACCTTTGGACAGCAAGAAGCGGTCCCTGTCGTCGTCGTCGGGGCTCTCGGGGGATACGTTGAGGATTTCGTCGTAGAGTACCCACAGCACGTCCATCGTCGATGAGGATGAGAACGAGTGCCTTTCGTCTCCCCGCATACGGGAGATCAGAGCAGGCAGATCGTCATAGCTGAATTCGGTTGGCTCTTGTCGCATCGCATTCTCTTCGAAGCGGATAGCAGTAGCTGGGCAGGAACGTGCAGCCGCGCGTACCAGCGAATGGTTGTCTGGGGAAGGTTTGTCCACGAGCAATGTGACTGTGCCGTCGTTACTCTGCTCGAAGACCTCGGGCGCGACGAGCACGCACTGACCGGAGCCGAAACACCTCCGCTCGTTCACGACGACTTTCATGACCGCTCGCTTCTCACCACGTCAGCTGTAGTTCTTCGAGGCCGAGAACAATGCTGGCGGAGCGGAGCCGAACGTCGTGCGAGGGTGAGAGGGCTAGGTCGGGAAAGCGCCTCAGTACCGCCGGCACGGCCGTGCGCAGGGTCATCCGAGCGAGTGAATGCCCAAGACAGAAATGGACGCCATGCCCGAAGGCGAGGTGACCGGCTACTCCCCTGGTGATATCGAGGTCGTCGGGTCTGTCCGTCAGATTGCTGTCGCGATTAGCGGCCAATAGGGACGGGATGACGAAAGATCCTGCCGGAATGGTCACCCCGGCGATTTGCACCTCGGTTACTGCCATGCGCGGTGGCTGCGAATGGGCGACCGACAACCACCGCAATAATTCCTCAATTCCGGAATTGACGCAGTTCGGGTCCTCGATCATCATGGCGGCTTGTTCCGGGTGATGCAAAAGGGCCAGTACACTGAGGCCGATCATGCTTGCTGTGGTCTCGTGTCCACCGAGCATGATCAGACTGATGATGCTGATAAGTTCGTCGGTGCTGAGGTTGTCGCCAATCTTGCGCGCCAGAATTCCCAACAAGTCGTCACCGGGTTGTTCCTGCGCACGGGTAACCAGGGTGGCCATGTATCGACGGTCTTCTCGCTGGGCAACCGCTCGTTGTTCTGCAGATGCCGACAGATCCAGGAGGCGTGCTGTTCGATCTCGCAATTCGTCGCGATCGGCATAGGGCACTCCCAACAGCTCACACAGTACGAGCAAAGAGACTGGTAGCGCGTAACGGTCCATAAGGTCGGCGGGTTGCCCGGCTTGCTCGAGACCATCCAATGCACTGTCCACTATCTCTGCGATGCGCGGCTGCAGGCGACTGAGCCGGTGCACTGAGAACTCCGCAGCAAGGATATGACGCAAGCGGGTGTGGTCGGGGGGATCGAGTCCGATGAGGTTACCGGCGCGCATGGCGGCTAGTTCATCTTCAATCACATCGCCGCCGCTGGGTATTGCGAACATTGGCGTGTGGGCGTTGCTGAACCGGTTTGAGTCTGCGAAGATTCGCCGGACGTCTTCGTAACGGCAGACGAGAAAAGCCGGGGCCCCGTAGAGTTCTCCTACTGGGATAACACCGTCGCGGTCACGGACCTGGGCGAGCTCTTCGGTCGGGTTCAGGCCGTTGCGTCGCATTTCTAAAGGTAAATCAGCCGTTCCGGCCATACCGGAATCCCTTCGATTGTTTGTAGAAGGACGAAGTGGCGCGCCGATGCCGAGGATCGCTGGCGCGTGGATAACTCGGATATCTCAGGCCACCGCTACAGACGCTCGCACGCGATAACCAAGTAGTCGATGCTGCGTTCGCGGAAGCCCTGGAGGAATGGTTCCTCGACACCTGTGCGCAACGCTGCCTGGTTGCGCAGGTCCCAGTACGGGATGGCTTCGTCGGTGTATCGCTGAACGTGATACGGCACCAGACCATTTGCTGCCAGAGTTTGGAAATAAGTACTGCGGGTGTGCATAGCGCACTGATATTCTTCGTCGATCAACCGTGATGCCTCGGAACGCTCAGCAACTACGTCGTTGCGGCACCAGGTGACTGCGACATAGCGGCCGCCGGGGCGCAGCAACCGGGCGAACTCGGTGAACGCCTCCCCTAGGTCGACACACATCGTGGTTTCGTTGGAGACGATGTAATCGAAGGTGTTGTCCTCGAAGGGGGCCTGAACCATGTTTGCGAAGTGGAATTGCACACGGTCCGAGCTCCCGCGTTCACGGGCCAACTTCTCTGCGAACTCGACATGGTGAGCGCAGTAGTTCACCCCGTCTACCCGGCAGCCGAATCGATCAGCGATTGTGAAGGTCGTTCCGCCTCGCCCCGATCCCGCGTCCATGACACGAGAGCTCGGTGAGACCTCCCCTAATGCATCGACGATAAGGTTGATTTCCAGCGACTCCATCCGGTGAAGTTCGCGCAGGATCAGTGACTCCCGCAGCTCCGCAGGTGCAGCGAGTACAGAGTGATCGTAGTCACCGATTCCGTAGTGGTGGTGGTACAAGCCGTCTTCAGTGCCCAGCAGCAGGTTGATATCGTCGGATTTTTTGGCATCCCAGTAGCGGCGCTGCTGTACGTCATGCTGGCCGAGGACTGCCACGTCGAGGTTCGGCATTTCAGGCTCCTTCAAGTTTGTGGTTTCCGGGTGGATGTCTCAGATGCGTTCGGCCGCAATCACTAGGTAGTTCAGTGAACCGTCGCTGTAGCCGCTGAGGAACGCATCCTCAACGCCGGTGCGGAGTTTGCTGTTGTTGCGTAGCTCCCAGTACGGCATAGCTTCGTGTGTGTACTGAGCCACGCGGTACGGAATCAGGCCGTTTGCCGCGAAGGCCTTGAAGTAAGTGCTTCGGCGGTGCATTCGGCATACGTAATGTTCATCGATCTGCCTTGTCGCGTCCGAGCGTGGGTCGACTGCGTCGTTGCGGCACCAGGTGGTCATTACGTAGCGACCGCCCCGTCGCAGTAGGCGGGAGAACTCGGCCATTGCTTCGTACGCGTCGGCGTACATCGTCGTCTCGTTTGAGACCACGAAATCGAAAGTGTGATCAGGAAATGGTGCCTGCAGCATGTTCCCGAGGTGGAATTGAACGCGGCTATCCCAACCGCGTTTGCGTGCGATCTGCTCGGCGAACGCGACGTGATGTTCGCAAAAATTGACGCCGTCGATTCGGCTCTCCGTCGCTCCAGCGAGACGAAAAGATGTTCCCCCGCGACCTGACCCGGCATCCATGCCGCGAGAGTTGGGCGGCAAAGGACCGAGGGCGTCGAGGATCAGTCCGACTTGATCATTCTCCATTCGATGCAACTCTCGCAAAATCGCGTTCTCTCGCTCCTCACCTACGGAATCCAGAATAGAGCGGTCGAAATCGCCAATCGCGTAGTGATGGTGGTAAAGATCATCATCAGCGCCCAGTAGGAGATTGATGTCATCGGTTGTTTTAGCGTCCCAGTGAGCTTTCAACTCACGTTCATAGCTATCGCGCGCATATTGATCTGCCGAGATCATCACAGTCTCCTTCTTCGGTTCTCCCCATCATTTCTGTATCTCAAGTCGACATGTCGAATGAACCATTGCGACCTGCAAGGTCGGCGACTTGATGATGTCTTCGACGCTACTTATCGAAATTAATTGCGGAAATACCTCCACAGCTCTTCGTCGCGAAGCGACAAAACTTTGGCACCGTGCGACAAGTGGGGTCGAAGTCCCCTACGGGGTCCAGTGCAGGTAGGCACCCATCTGCGCCGGCCGTGAGGAGACCATGGAAGCCGCAACCGGCCAACGATCAAGTCCTCGGAGTCGGGCCCTCCAAAGTCGACAACGACTACAGCCACGTCTACCGCGAGAACCCGCAGATCAATCGTCTTATGCCGTGAAGGCGATGCCCCGATCGGCGCGAGTGCGCGCGGACGTGACGGAGTTGCGTGGTAGCTACCGTGGACGGATAGCCGGACCGTCACTACCTCGAGCAAGGTCAAGAATTTTGTCTTGATGAATCCGTCACCCGGTCGTGTACTTGTTGCCCAGCGAGTTCGATCACGTCGACGCGGCGCGCCGGTACGAGAACCTTCGTTCCGGTCTTGACCACTCGGAATTGATCGGTGGATGTGTTCTCGAATTAGCTGGGTTCCGCGTAAAACCTTCTGAATTCCGAAGGCGAGCAACCCTTCAACTCGCGAAATAGCCGAGAAAGTCTCGACTGGTCACTAAGCCCCCACCGCGCACTGATGTCGCCTATCGGTATCTGTTGTAAGCTTGGGTCGATCAAATCGGCAGCGCACCTTTCAATGCGCTCATATGCTATATAAGCGGACAGAGTTCGCTCCTCTCGCTCGAAAGCGCGATGCAGCTGACGAACCGATACATGTAGTTTGCGCGCGAGTAGGTCGGGATTGAGCGTGGGATCAGAAAGATTCTTCTCGATCATCAAGCGCGCCGTCGCTACGAGGCCGGATTGCTGGTCAGGCGGTGCGTGGCCATGGGGCGGGTGCATTCCTTCCCACGCCAGTAATCGAACGGCTGAGATGACATTATGAGCCGTGAACGTGTTCAGCATTCCAATTTCTCTCGAAGTAGAATGTAAAGTATCTGAGAGTATTTTCCCCGTACCTTCAGCGTTTGGCACAACGCGAAGACCTCGACCCGAGGCGGCGTCGAAGTCTTCTCTTGAGCCCACCCTCTGCCGTAACGTGACTACCGCTAAACAGCTGGCACGGGTTACAGTCATTGTATAACTGTAATCGCTATAGTATAGGCCAATGCCTCCACTCTTCAGCGATATTTGGACGCCGTTCTGCGACAGAATTACTTCGCCCGATAAGACGTATTGAATCCTCACGGAGAATCGTGGATCGGCTTCGAGATCAACCTGTCGACGAGTAATTTCTCCTGGTCCGCACCGAATCGACGCTAAGCTGTCCCCATCGACTATTCGCGCAGTGAGTCGTGTCATACACTGTCGTTCAGGCGCGTGACACGCGGTTCCGTACACGGTGTACAGCTCGTGACTACGCTCTTCGCTAGATGCGTGGTCGGAAGTTTTGATCAGAGTTGTGGCATTGCGGTCGTTATGGGCATTGTCTCGGAACCTTTTTGAAGGTTCTCTATCGGTTGCAGCCATTTTCGCCCCCCGGCGCGAATCGTGTTCGGTCTTTAATTTGCTCATGTCCAGAGTCCGGCAGAACCGGCAACATCAACGGCCACAGGCGACGTGCTGTAACGGCTTCGACAGGTCGAGGCGTCGAGGCCGGATGCCCACTCCACGTTACTGCGGCCTGTTGGTGAAGTGATTGGAGTGATCTCTATGTGGTGTAGTCCGCGTTTATTCGAATGTATTCATCGGTGAGGTCGCAACCGAACACTCTCCAGGTGTCGGTGCCGATTCCGAGGTCTACGTTGATCTCGACGGTGGCAGTTGCAAGGTGTTCACGAACCACCTCGACGGTGTCGTGCTGGTCGAGTGACGAGCTCGGATACACATCGATGTCCGCGAATGCGACTCGGATTCTGTCGGGTTCTATGTCCACCTCGTTGCTACATTTTCCGATAGCCATGAGAACTCGACCCCAGTTGGGGTCTTCACCGTGGATCATCGTCTTGACCAAGGGAGAGTTGATGATCGACTTCCCGACCACGCGCGCTTGGCGCTCGCTCGATGCACCCGAGACCGTAGTGACGATCAGCTTGGTCGCACCTTCGCCGTCGCTGGCAATCATTTTCACCAGATCCGTGCACACTTCCTCGAGAGCCTGCTCGAACTCGGTATCGGGTACCGGGCCGGCGGCACCATTGGCGAAGACCGCCGCTGTGTCGCTGGTGGAGGTGTCGGTGTCGATCGAGACCGAGTTGTAGGTGCGGTCGACAACGTCACGAAAGATTCGGTTGAGCGTGTCCTGGGGGACGTCGGCGTCGGTGAAGACAAACGACAGCATGGTCGCCATGTCCGGTTCTATCATCCCGACGCCCTTCGCGATTCCAACGATGGTGCTGGTGCCGACGGCTCGTTCGGAGACCTTGGCGCGGGTGTCGGTGGTCATGATCGCTCGGGCCACCGCGTGCGCGTCGAGTGGTGTTCCCTGGCCGAGCCCGTCGAGTCCGGCGCGGATGGTGTCCATCGGATATTGCACTCCGATGACTCCGGTGGAGGCCATTATCAGGGCATCGGGTTCGATTCCTACGGTTCGTGCGACGGATGCGCGTATCTCGCTGGCGTTGCGGAGCCCTTCCGCGCCGGTCGCGACGTTGGCGTTCTTCGCCAACACGAGGACCCCGCGCGGACTGGTCTGCTCGATCGAGGTCTTGCTCAAGGTGACGCAGGGGCCCGCGAACAGTGACTTCGTGAAAACGACCGACGAGGTGCACGGCCTGTCGGAGATGACCATGGAGAAGTCGTCTTTACCTTCGTCTGCCAGTCCTAAATGGGTTGTCCAGCAGTGAAACCCTTGTGGGGACGCGGCGCTCATGTCTGCCCTTTCTGATCCGTGTGATGTCGAACTCAGGACGCTCTGCACCATGCCAGCAATGCGCGCCGGTCGGGCTTGCCGACAGACGTTTTCGGCCAGTCGGACATCAGAGTGATCTTTCCGATGAGACCGCAGCTGTTCATCACTTCGGTGACGCGAAGGTGGATTCGTCCGAGGTCTGCCCCGGTGGGTGCCAGGCGGCACAGTACTGTCGTCGGTGTGTCTGCTCCTGTGGCCGTTGGGGCGAAGACGACGACCTCGTCGACCTCGTCGAGTGCGGTGATCTCGTCGACCAGGACGCCTGCCGAACAGAGTTGACCGTGGTTGTTTGTCCATACGTCATCGATGCGGCCCAGGACGTTGATGGCACCGTTGTCGTGGACCATCACCGCGTCCCCGCTTCGATACCAGCCGTCCGTGAATGCGCTCTGTGTACGGTCCGGGTGTCCCCAGTAGCCTTCGGCTCGGTGCGCTCGGCGGAATTCGGGCTCGCCCACTCGATAGGTATCTGCGTCGATTCCGTGGATGGGGCGCACTCGCATCTCCACCCCGGGTAGGGGCCGCAGTTCGGCCGCGCTCTGCAACTGTGGCCGCAGATCTGCGCACATGATGCCGCACTCGGTGGCCCCGTAGAGCCTGCGTAGGTGGACCCCGCACCGCTGGTGGATCAGTCGCGCAGTGGTCGGCGTCAGGAGAGCCCCGCCCGTCAGTGCGGTGGTCAGGTGTTCACCCATTCGCTCCGATGCCGCCGGTGACGCTGCGATCGCGTCGTAGTGCGAGGGAAGGGCGCTCATATAGGTACCGTTCCAGTCGCAAATCGCTCTCGCGTGGGCAGAGGCCGGGAGACCGGCGTCGAGGTGCACCGTGGGTGCTCCCGAGAGCAAGCCCGCGAGAACGTGAACGTCCATCCCGTGCGCGAAATCGAGGGGGTGGATGTTGATGATCACATCGTCGGCTGTCAGACCGAGCTGCTGGCACCAGTCGGTGCGGTCGGCGAACAGCGATTCCTCGGTCCAGTACACCCATTTCGGCTCACCACTCGATCCGGATGTTTCGAGGATTCTTCCTCGCACGGTGTCGTGCTCGGTCACGTCGCATTGACGCGTTGGGTTGCAGTATCGGAGCTTTCGGGTTGCTGCATCGAACACGGAGGCCAGTTCGGGCAGGTCGGGGTCGATGTCGTGGTCGGTAATGGCGTGCCAGCGGCGGCCCAGTGCGCTCAGTCGGTCCCATGCTGGATGCCGCGTCCGGCTCGCCAGGTGCACGCCGCCGGCGGCCATCGTTCCCAGTAGTGCTGCAACGAAGTCTGCGGCCCCGGGGTGATGATCGACGACGACCACGTCGCCTTCGTCGATCACCGGTGCCAGTGCATCACGCCATGCCATCGCCGCGGCCGACAGCTCCCCGAACGTCGTATGGCGTCGTCCCTGGTGAAGTGCGTCCTGATCCTGTTGGGGCATGCTGTTCAGTGCGGCGAGGAACCCTCGCGCGTCAGACATTGATCTGTCCTCGGAACAAGTGTCTGACGCTGCCCGGTTCGATCGTTGTCCGCCAGTGCAGAACCTGTTCGTTGTCGAGGACGAGAAGATCACCCGGGGCCCAGTCGTGCGAGTAGAAGCTGGTACTGCCCCGCAGGTAGGAGTCGAGCCGTGCGAAGACGGCCCGGCTGTCTTCTTCGGTCGAGCCCGCCAGACGGACCGACCATCCTGCGGGGGTGGTCCGTTCCTCGGTGAACGGGAGTGCCACGTTCAACCGCGTTGTCCCCGTTGCTGATCGCACTGCAGGTGGAATCGACAGCCAGCGGTGCGCGACGTCGGGAAAGTGGGATTGGTCGGTGACGTAGTACTCCCAATCCACGTCGGTCACCGTGCTCAGGTCCGGTGGGAGTGTTGCATCGAGTAGATCCGATTGCAGACAGAGTTCTGTGCGTCCGGATCCTGTGGGCTGATCGACTGCATTGCAATACAGCGCAATGTATTTGGGACAGGTCCCGACAAGTGTGCCGTCGGTGTGCAGAGGCAGGGCACTGCGCCCGGTGACGACGCGGTCCGGTAGCGGGCTTGCGTCGAGATCGAGCAGACCTGCGCTTCCGGTGCCGAACCGATGTGTGGCGAGAGTCCCGAGCCCCTGCACGAAGACCTCGAAGTCGCTTCTGCCGAAGTCGACGTCGCCGACCAGAGCGAATCCATCCCGGGTGGCCACTGCCGCGAGATCTCCGGGATCGGTGGCCGTCACCGCTGCTCACCGCCGACCGCAACATCGTGGTTTCCCAGAGGGACCTCATCGAGGGTCTGTGCCCGGATTTGGGCACAGACGGCAGCCAGTTGTTCTCCGAGCGCGCCGTCCAACCCTGCTGACAAACCCGCCCCTTGGTGGATTGCGACTTTTCTCCCGAACGCAGTCTCACGGGGCAGTTGGTAGGCCGCGAGCTCGCGGAGGTAGTACTTTTCGATGCCGTCGACGGTCTTCAGCTGAGCGGGGACACTCTGTTGAAGGTGCAGTAGAGCAGGACTCCAGTACGGGTGGTACATGCGCGGCCCTGGGGTGAATTGGCCGGTCACCATCATTCCTGATGCGCTGGCGTCGTCGATACGTTCGTTCAGATCGCCGGCGACTGCGCCCATACCGAAATCGCTTCCGGCGTTGAGCAGATCGCTGCCGAGTCCGGTCACGAGGTCGGCACCACATGCTCGCGCCAACTCGAAGGCCACTGTCACCAGCAGATGCACGGTGATGACTTCTGCATCATCGGATTGAGTGTGCTGCATGCACGGGTAGATCGCCGCTGTCGATTCCTGTGCGGTGACGTCGATGACGTCGAGCGGCAGACCGACGTGGCGCGCTGTTCGAGAGGCACCGTCGATTTCGTCACCCCAGGGTGTGCGGAGGGTCAGTGCACGGACGTCGGCACCGGCCCTCCACAAGTAGGAGGCGAGGAGTCCGGAGTCGACACCACCGGAGAGCAGTAAGCGAATGGGACGACCCGACGATGCGATTTCCGTTGCTGCAGTGCGTAATCCATGGTCGAGCCACCCCATGGCCTGTTCGAGCGAACACCCTGGGACACCGCCCGACGGCGACGATCGGGGGACAGCGCGGTGCACCGACAACTCTCCGTCGGCGGAGCAGACCAGAGTCGTCCCGGGGCGAAGTGCCGTGGTGGTTCCTGCGCGGTGACCGACACTCGCGGCGGTCGCCGCGAATTGCGCTCCCACCGCCCATGTCCGTGCATCATCGGTGCGGGAGAGAAAGACTCGGCATTCGCCGTGCAGCGGCGTCGTGATCATGACTGTTCCGTCGTTGCGGTTCAGAACGGGGCCGGTATGTCCGCCAACACGGCGGATGCGGCCGCTGTGCGAAAAGACGACCCACCCATGATCGGTTGGGGTCATGGGTTGTCTCCGACAATTGTGCGCATCTTCTGTTGGGCCGCATCGCCTGCAGCGAACCCC
This sequence comes from Rhodococcus sp. 15-649-2-2, assembly GCF_002258645.1. Classification (NCBI taxonomy): domain Bacteria; kingdom Bacillati; phylum Actinomycetota; class Actinomycetes; order Mycobacteriales; family Nocardiaceae; genus Rhodococcus; species Rhodococcus sp. 15-649-2-2. The sequence continues at coordinate 64,805 of NZ_NPFM01000037.1, read as the reverse complement.
GCTCGGTGGCCGGCTATTGCTGCAATACGGGCTCGTTCCATGTCGAGCAGCAGATCGTGGTTGACGAACGCCTTGGTGCGGGCAAACGGCACCGATTGGTACTCGGCCAGTGCCTGTGCTCGGGTGCATCCTGCAGCGAGCGGGTCACTATGGGCTGCAACGAGTTCATCGAGGAGGCCGTCGGAGAGTGCGGTGGTACCGAGCCATCGATCGCACCCGATGATCATTCGATTCGCCACGGCAGGCCCTACTCGGCGTTGCAGGAGCGGAGCTCCGAGTATGCAGGAGATACCCAACTTGAGCTCGGGCATACGGAGGTCCGACGTCGACGTTCCGATGCGCCAGTCGGCGCACAGTGCCAACTGAAGACCGATGCCGATGCAGTATTTGTCGATGACTGCCACGGTCGGTTTCGAGATCGACAGAACTGCTCGATACATGTCCACGCAGGCGTCGATCCATCGGTTGACCTCGGAGCCTCCCGTGAAGTCCTTGACTTCGTTGAAGTCACCGCCGACACCGAAGGATCGACCGTCTCCCCCGTACAGAACCAGCCCCTCGACATCCGGGGTGTCCCCTAGCTGCCAGACCAACTCGGTGATGCCGCGCATCTTGTCTGTGGAGAACGTGTTGTGTCCTTCACCGTCGAATTCGATGATCGCCAAGGGGCCGTTGCGAACTGCAGTACCGCCATGGGCTTCGGGCGACCTGGGCCGATCGTGGGGCTCGTGGGTGGCGGAGGGTGAGTGCAGTGTTCTCACGCTTCGACCAGCTCCCCACGCTTTCGGCGGTCTGCGTCGAGGGCGCGGCGTGTGTAGAGACGTTGTCCCCATTGTTCGCTGTGATCGGCGCTGATAGCGGTGCCGTTGCATATTGTGGTGACGATTCGATGGAATTGAGCCAGTGCGGCGGCGGCGGTGCGTTCGCTCAAGCTCGTCTCGGATTCGCCTGGGACGATGTCGAATCGGTCGACTGCGATGATCGGACCGCCATCTACCTTCGGGGTGATGATGTGGCAGGTGGCCCCGAATTGCGTCTGGTTGTCGTCGATCGCGTAGCGATATCCGCCGATCCCTCGGTAGTTCGGGGTCGCCGGGTGGAAGTTCACGGCCAGTTCCCGCACTCGATCGAGTGTGGCCTCGGACAGGATGAAGTCCGATTTGAAGGACAGAAGCAGGTCGCACCCGTGCCACTGATCGAACGATCGAGTTACTGGATCGCCGTAGTCCCAGGCAAACCAGTCGACGTCGGCGAATCTGCGGCGGAGAAAGTCGTGGGCGAGTTCGCCCCACCGTGATCCGTCGGAGATGAGCAGAACAGAGCGGGTGTCTTTCATCGAGTGACAACTCCTTCGGTGAGTGGGAGAGCCCAGCAGTACGCGAATCCGGCACCTGCTTCGTGTAGAAAGGTGTCTGCCTCTTCGTAATCGGCCAGAGCCGAGCTGTATCGGCCGTATTTCGGGGACGTCCGGCCGATGCATCGAGCGGAGCCCTTGTACAGCTCGACGGTCACTGTGCCCGTCACGCGGTGAGCCAGACGGGCGCAGTAAGCATCGAGTGCTGCACGCAGATCGGTGAACCAGTAGCCGTAGTAGACCAACTCTGCGTACTGGTCGGCGATGGACCGCTTGTGGTGGAGCGTCTCTCGGTCCAGTACGAGTGCTTCGAGATCGGTTCGTGCAGCGAGAAGAACTGTTGCAGCGGGTGCTTCGTAGATTCCGCGGCTCTTGAATCCGACGATGCGGCTCTCGAGAATTTCGGTACGCCCGATACCGTTCGCGGCCGCTGTGTCCCCGAGTTCGCTGACCAGGTCGATCAGGTCGAGCTTGCGGCCGTCGAGAGCGACGGGGATGCCTGCTTCGAACTCGATCGTGATCGTTGTTGGACGATCCGGTGCCTGCACCGGCGCGGTCGTGATCTGCCATGCATCGGGCGGTGGAGCGTGGTCGATGAGGTCGAGATCCCCGCACTCGATGCTGGTGCCCCAGATATTGGTGTCGATGCTGTACGGCGTCGTCTTGCTGACACCCACATCGATACCGTGACGATCGGCGTAGGCAATTTCGCTACCGCGGGAGGTCATTTCCCAATCGATGACAGGTGCGAGGATGTCGAGCTCGGGAGCCAACGCCCGCACGGAGGTGTAGAACCGGACCTGATCGTTTCCCTTGCCCGTGGCACCGTGAGCGACTGCGGATGCACCGCGTTCGCGAGCGATGCTGACCAGCCGCTCGGCGATCAACGGTCGAGACAACGGTGCAGCCAGAAGATATTTTCCCTCGTATGCAGCGCCGGCGGCGAGAGCCGGGATTGCATAGTCGTGGAGGAACAGGTCTCGGACGTCTTCGACGATAACTTCCGACGCGCCGGCCGCGGTTGCGCGCTTCGAGACGGCCTCGAGGTCCTCGATTTGGCCGAGGTTCGCGCAGTACGCGATGACCTCGGTCTGATAGCGCTCTTTGAGCCAGTGCACGGCAACGGATGTGTCCAATCCGCCGGAATATGCCAGGACGATGCTCATACCCCGACCTCCATCGCGAGTTCGGGCACGCTCACGCCGCCGACGACGGATCGCGCTGCTCGTAGGCATTCCGCCTTCGCCTCCCAGAGGCGGGTTCTGGCTTGCCGGATTTCGGCGAGTCTGTCGGTCACGTCGGCCAGGCCTTGCTCCTGCTGTTCGGAGACCCGCGTCGGTCCGGTGGATCCGGCAGAGATGTAGCTGCGCAGTGTGTGGAGCGGATCGCATATCTGCTTCATGTCGACCTCACTGATGTCGATGTCGTGTTCCTCGCGGAGGAAAGTGGTGGTGAACGCGACGTTGCGCAGGGTGTGACCGGCTGCGAGGGCGGCGTTGACGAGGTCACCGGTGATGCGGTGGGCTGTGCGGAAAGGAACGTCGAACCGAGAGACCAAGATGTTGGCGATCTCTGTCGCGGTCGAGAAGTTGTCCCAGCACAGGGCTCTGCCGCGAGCACCGTCGAACGCGGTGTGCAGGTTCTGGCGTCGGCACAGGCGAATGGTGTCGAGGTACGTATCGAGGGCGCCCCAGTAAACCGGTTTGTCCTCCTGCAGGTCGCAGCTGTACCCGAGACCGACCGACTTCTCCATCACCAGCAGTTGCACCAGCGCACCCACCGCGCGACCGGACTTCCCTCGCGCCAGTTCTGCAACCACCGGATTCTTCTTCTGCGGCATGATCGAGCTACCGGTCGCGAACGAATCGTGCACTTCGGCGAGAGCGTATTCGTTCGAGCTCCAGGTGACGATCTCTTCCTGCATGCGAGATAGATTCACAGCACCGCTGGCAGCTGCGCCCGCTACTTCGACTGTCCAGTCCCTCGTCGACGTCGCATCGAGCGCATTGACCATCGGTGCATCGAACCCGAGAAGCCGGGAGGTGTAATCGCGGTCCAGGGCGAATGTAGTTCCGGCGAGCGCACACGCGCCGAGCGGATTGATGTTGATGCGCTTCCAGGCATCCATCAGTCGGGAGGCATCACGCAGCAAGGCCTGTGCGTGCGCAGCCTTCCAAAATGCTACCGAAATCGGTTGCGCTGCCTGCGAATGCGTGTAGCCGGGTAGAACTGCTTCTCGTTCCGACTCGGGGCACCCGAGCAGATCCTGCACGAACATGAGCAGTTCTTCGCTGGCATCGAGCAGCCACTCGCGGGTGACCATGCGTGCGTCGGTCTGCACCTGATCGTTTCGGGACCGTGCGGTGTGCATGCGGCCGCCGACGGGTCCGATCCGTTCGATGAGCATGAATTCGGTGTTGAGGTGCACATCTTCTTGTCGGACGTCGAGCTGCAATCCACCGTCGGCTCGGCTGCTCTCCATGTCGAGCAGCCCAGCGAGAAGCGCTTTGGTGTCGGGTTCGGTGTTGATTCCCGCGCGACCGAGCATCAGAACATGAGCGATGTTCTGCCACAGGTCGTGTTCGAGCATTCTGCTGTCTACCGATGCTGTCTCTGTGTAGCGAAGTACATCGTCGGTGATATCGGTGGAGAATCTTCCACCCCAGAGCTTTTCGCTCATTGATCGGTACCCCTCTGTGTGCGTGATGGTTCGGTTTCGGTACAGGAAAGTTCGGGTTAGGGCACGGCAAAGCCAAGACCTGGCGGGATTGGACGGCCCGGGGCGCGGACCCGGGCCAAGGCGTCGTTACACAATCAAGTCAGGTCGGGCTCGGGTCGAGTAGTTGAAAGAGCGAAGGGAGAAGGGCTCGGACGGCGGGGGTGTTTACTCGAAGGCCAGCCGGACGCCGAATCCCACCAGAACAACACCCAGTCCACGCTCGAGCCACGCCCCCAAGCGGCCCTTCTCCAAGAACCGGCGAGCGGACGAGGCAAGAAGTGCGTACGAGGACAGACATATCAGCGCCACCACGAACTCGATCGACATGAGCAGCATGGACCAAACGAAAACGTTCCCGTCGCGCGGAATGAACTGCGGCAGCACCGCCAGGTAGAACGCACCCATTTTCGGATTCAACAGGTCCGCGACGAAACCGGTCATGAACGCTCGCGACCACTTCGGCTGGTGCGCGTTGTAAGTCGCGGCATCGACGTCGGTGAAGCTGCCCTTGCGCTGCCAGATACTCTGAATTCCTAGAAACACCAGGTAGGCGGCACCTGCGATACGTACCGCGTCGAATGCCCCGGGGACGCTGGTGAGCAAGGACGCCAACCCCACGGCCGCAGCGATGCCCCAGGCCATCGACCCCGTCGCCGCACCCAAAGCTACGGCGATGCCGTGACGCACACCGCCGGTAAGCGAGTGCTTGACCGCCAACATGACGTCAGGACCTGGGATTATTCCGAAGACGATAGCGACGGGGAGATAGGCCAGAACGGGGTTGTTCACGGCAAGAACGGTACGACCGCTCCAGCATCGATGCACGTTTCCTAAGTATCGCTGATCTAGGTTTAGTATTTGTGGATGTACAACCACGATCAGCTCGCCACACTTGCCGCGATCTGCGATTCAGGGTCGTTCGAGGGAGCTGCAACGGCGTTGCACATCTCGTCTTCTGCAGTCAGCCAACGCATTACCGCGCTCGAACGAGCGTCGGGGGCCGCGCTGCTACAGCGAACCAGGCCGGTACTACCCACCAGAAACGGGCAAGCCCTGCTCCGACTCGCGCGGCAGATCGAAGTCCTCACCGTCGACGCCGACGCTGAGCTACGCGGCGGCTCAACGACAACGAATACTGCTGCACCGCTGCGCTTTTCACTTGCTATCAATGCCGATTCGGTCTCGACGTGGTTCCAACCGGTGATGAAAGCGATAGCCGTCGACCGACGGATACTACTGGACCTCCACATCGAAGATCAGGACCATACAGACGCTCTACTGCGTCAAGGCGCGGTCATGGCCGCCGTGACGACCTCACGCACCGCAGCACCTGGCTGTACGGTCGAACCGCTCGGAGCCATGGTCTATTGGCCCGCGTGCGCACCCTCACTCATTCGCGACGCCGACTCCGACGGTTGCGATCCCAGCCGCCTCCCGATGCTGCGATTCGACAAAAAGGACGACCTGCAACACGCCTATCTACGCAAGATCAAGGCGCACCGTGAGCCCCCGATCCACTACCTCCCATCGAACCGCGAATTCCTGACTGCAGCTCGACTCGGACTCGGGTGGGGCGTGCTACCGGAAGGACAAATCGCACGCGACCTCGCCGACGGGACACTCGTTCACCTCGACCCCGACCACAACGTCACCATTCCCCTGTATTGGCAACGATGGCACCTGCCATCCGAAACCCTCGACAGAATCACAGGCTGGGTACGCGATGCTGCACATAACGCATTGATCGACACACCCAAAGAACGAAAAACAGCGAACCGTCCCCCAGGTCATGCGGTGACCGGCGCGGCAACACCGGAACCTGCGTGAGTCCGGCGGTCATCGGTCCAGCTGTGACGGCTAATTGCACACCCTGATTGGACCAAAGTTGCGGCGATGCACGCCGGTCGCATGGTCCGCCGCCGGGTGCGCGCCTAAGGTCGCCGATCGCTGACCGAGCATACGACGCGGGGCGTTGAGCCTCGACCGAATGCTCCACCACGCATCGAAGTATCGATCGGCGCGGATCCCATAGTGTACGAAAAGCAGTGATTGCTGGCAGCACAACTGAAAAACGTCAAAACAGCTACTGCTGCAGCTTTTTTCAGACTGGGAGTACGCACGGCCTGCGGCGGCGCGGGTCTCTGTTCCGTCAGGGTGAGGCGAGTGCCTCGGACAGGTAACGAATCAGTGCCGCCTTGAGCTCGGTCACGAGCTGGTCCTTCTTGTTAGTTTTTTCTGCGGCGATGACGGGCATCATTCCGCGGGTGATCTGCAAGGCCACCAGCGCGTGGAGGTCGATGCGTTCGCTGGACAGGGTCGGTGCGAGTGCGGCCAAGGTCTGGGCGACCCTCTGGGAGAGTTCGCTCTGCAATGGTACGACTGCGGTATACAGGGCAGGCTGGGTATCTGCTCGCGAGAACAGTTGCAGGAAAGCCGGATTGGCCGCATTGAAGGCGACCATATTGTCGACGGCCCGGTCGATGAACTGCGGTAGAGATTCCACGAAGCCGTCCGGTCGCGGATCGACCGCGGCCGATTGGGCGTCGGTCAACTCCACGACGTAGCGTTCCGCCAATGCTGCGGCGATGTCTTCCTTGTTTCTGAAGAACTGGTACAGCGAACCCGGTGACATGCCCGATTTGCTGGCGATAGCGTTCGTGGTCGCTGCGTCGAACCCGACTTCTCCGAACAACTCCTCCGCACCGTCGAGGATCGCAGCGATGCGCTTGAGTCCGCGATCCTGACGCTTGGGTGCAGGAGAGGTAGTTGGCGTCGAGGTATTCGGCATGTGAACTCCAGGCTTTCCGGTAGACAAGACGAGCTTTCGCTCGTATTCTCGCAAATCACGAGCAATCGCTCGTATCCACGGTAGCAGGGGGACCCGCGATGCCCACCCGATTCGCCACAACTCGACCCGGCCTCACCCTCGTAGTGGCCGGCGTCCTCTTCCTCGTGCTCGCAGCAGTCGCTGCCGGTGCGATGAATGCACTGTCCCTGAACAGGTTCGAGGCGACCAACGCCCCGTCTGCGGCAGCCGAGGCGCTGCTCAACGACACCTTTCAGACCGGCACACCCAACATCACCATCCTCGTCACCGCGAAGACCGGCGACGTCGACAGCTCGGCCGTCGCCGCGGACGGGTTACGTCTGACCGAGTTCGTCGACACCTTCCCCGGCATCGACGACACATGGTCCTACTGGACCGAAGAGGTTCCGACCCTCGCCGCCGGGGACGGCAGCTCGGCGCTGATCCAGGCGTGGGCACCGGGCGACGCCACCGAAATCCGGCAACAGGTCCTTCCCGCTCTCGACGAGGCACTCAGCCGGTCGGCTACCTCGAACATCGACATCGCTCTCGGCGGCAGCGACGAGGTGTTCCGCTCCGTCGCAGAACAATCCAGGACCGACTTTCTCCGAGCAGAGCTGATCATCGCCCCGCTGGTGATCGCACTGTTGTGGGCCGTCCTACGGCGGCTCCGTCTCGCCGCAGTGGTCTTCGCAACCGGACTGTTCTCCGTCGTCGGCACCCTGGCCATCATGCGCGTGGTGGCAGCCTTCACCGAAGTATCGACCTTCGCGGCGAACATCGCGCTGGTGATGGGCATTGCACTCGGCGTCGATTACGGACTGTTCCTGATCTACCGCTTCCGAGAGGAAGCCCGCCGCACCGCTGACCTGACGTTGGCCGTGCAGCGAGCAGCGCAGGCAGCCGGACGCACCATCATGTTCTCCGGCGCCACCGTCGCCGCGTCACTGGCCGTTCTGCTGGTCTTCCCGTTCCCGTTCCTGGCCTCGTTCGCCTACGCCGGGATAGCCGTCGTCGCCACCGCCGTGCTCGCCGCTACGGTCGTACTCCCGGCCGCATTGGTGCTGCTCGGGCACCGCGCCTTACGGCGCAAGGAACCGGACACCGACGGAAGTACCGTGTGGCGGCGGATCACCGTGGCCACGACCGGCCGACCTGCAGTGTTCGCGATCGCCGGTGTGGTGATCTTGATACTGCTCGGAGCGCCGGTACTAGGCGTTCGGTTCGGCGCACCGGACGATCGCATCCTGCCGCAGTCGGTTCCGGTCCGCGCCCTGTACGACACCATCCGCGACGACTACGCCAGCGAGGATGCAGACGCAATTCTGCTCGTCGCACCGACCATCGCACCGGACGGCCTCGCTCGGTACGCCTCCGATCTCGCAGCACTGCCCCAGGTGCTACGAGTGGACAGCGCACTGGGCACCGTCGAACCCGACAGGGCGCTCACTGCTCCACCGAACGGCGCCGTCCGTTTCACTCCCGACACCGCAGGCAGCTACCTCTCGGTGGTACCGACTCGCGAATCACTGGACGACAGAGCCGGATTCGTCTCCGCGGTACGGTCGGTGGAGCCTCCCGGCCAGGTACTCGTCGGCGGCTCACCCGCGATGCTCGACGACTACACCGACGGCGTCACCGCCCGGCTCCCGCTCGTGGCCGTGCTCATTGCACTGATCACCTTCGCCATTCTGTTCGTGATGACCGGATCGATCATCGCCCCCATCAAAGCCACCATTCTGAATCTGCTGTCACTGACGGTCATGTTCGGTGTCCTGGTGTGGGGTTTTCAGAACGGCAATCTTGCTGGGCTGCTGGGTTTCACCCCTACCGGTGCCATCGAGCCGAGCATCCCCATCCTGATGTTCTGCATCGCCTACGGCCTGTCGATGGACTACGAAGTCTTCCTGCTCTCGCGCATCAAAGAAGAATTCGACCGTACCGGAGACAATCGCCAATCCATCATCGATGGCATCTCACGCTCCGCACCCGTCGTCACCGCAGCAGCTCTCATCCTGGCCGCATCCTTCGCCACCTACGCCACTTCCGGGGTGACCTTCCTTCAGCAACTCGGAATCGGCATGGCACTGGCGGTCCTGATCGACGCCACCGTCATCCGAGCGATCCTCGTCCCCTCCATCATGGCCCTGACCGGCCGCTGGAACTGGTGGGCACCGCGCCCACTGGCACGCCTGCACCAGCTCATCGGCATCACCGATGCTCCACGCGTCGATACACCTGGTACCGAAGTCGACCCTGGAAGACCCAAAACCCCTGTATGAGCACTGCACTCGCACGCTCCCAGCCACCACATCCCCGCCCCGATCGGAGTACCCCATGCTCGACAGCCGCCATCACCCCCTCTCACGGCTCCTCGCCGCGATTGCGATAACCGTCGCGTCGACCGCCATCTTTCTCGGTGGAACGGCCATCGCCTCCGCGCAGCCGACCCGATCGGACGTGATCGACGTACCGGTGTCCTTCACAGTCCGCAACACCAACGACACAGCCGTCCCGTGCACCGCCGACGGCGGAACCTACACCATCCGTGGCCATCTCACCGCTCCCGCAGAGGGTTTCGGCAACGCCATCACCCTCTACGAACACGGCATCGCAGCCGGCGAATGGTACTGGCGTCTTCCAGTCGAGGGATACCACCACACCTACGAAATGGCCGCTCGCGGACAGACCTCACTGACGATCGACAGACTCGGATACGACACGAGCGACGCTCCGGCAGGCGGGGCCATGTGCGTGGGGTCCCAAGCAACGATGGCCCATCAGATCGTCCAAGCGCTGCGTACCGGCACCTATCAATGGGATGCATCCGGAACGGCCCCCACCTTCGGGCACATCACCCTCGCCGGCCAGTCGAACGGCGGGCAGATCGTCCAGATCGAGGCCTACACCTTCGACGACGTCGACGCTCTCGTCGTCATGGACTGGGCCGATCGCGGACTGACACCCGAGGCCTACGTCAGATTCTTCGCCGCCACACCACGCTGCCTCACCGGAGGCTCGGCATCGGAAAACAATCCCGCCGCCAAGGGCTACACCTTTTACGACCAAGGAACCACTGAATTCGTGACAGGAAACTATGCCGATACCGAACAACAAGTAATCGATACAGCAGCGCCCTATCAGAACCAACACCCGTGCGGCGACATGCTTTCACAAGGCCCCGGAATTCTTCTCGACCTGGCCAAAATGTCGAGCATAGACATTCCAGTTCTCGGCCTCTACGGACAGGACGACGCACGCGTGCAATTCGGTGACGAACATATTGCATCGTTCACCGGAACATCGGACAGAAAGGCGATCACGATTCCTCACGCAGGCCATTACATGGGCCACGCACGGAACGCCGCCATCGTCTTCGACTCGCTCGACCAGTGGCTCGACGCCCGACAACCCCACTGACCGCATCAGATCGGCATCAAATAGCTGAACGCACTATTGCGAGCCTGTGCACTTAACCGTGTGCACAGGCTCACAATAGTGCTCGAATTACTGGCGGTATATCTGCGCTCGAACTGAAATTATATTGTTACGGGAATCACTTTCCGAACATTTGGAATTAACGTGAAAAGAATTGACTTATCGAAAACGTGGCGCTGTACTTGAAACCACGTACCGATCGGTGCGTTTCGCACAAAGCAGAAAATCTGCGACCACCTTCCTGGGGGAAGAAATGACTGTCACCACACCACCGTTCGATATCGCCAGTGAACTGACATTCGATCGCACTGTGCCGCGAAGCCTCGTCCACCGCGCAGCTGTCAGCGAGGTCTTCCTCACCGACGCTGCTGCGACGGGCGAGAACCGATTCGTCGTCGCCGCGCAGCTACCGCGAGGGCATGCCCTCTACAGCGACCGACTCGACGACCGGTACGACCCCATGATCCTCGTGGAGGCATGCAGGCAGGCCTCGATCCTGATCAGTCACCAGTTCTACGGAGTACCCAAGGACTGGGCGTTCGTCTTCCGCAAGGCCTCGGTGTCGGTGACCGACCTCGCTGCCCTCCAGGTCGGGGAAACACCGGGCCGGTTGGTCATCCGAGTCGAATTCGAGAAGCGGTTCCACGTCGAGGGGTACCTGACCGGGGCAGTCGGTAGGTACCAGACCGTTCTCGACGGCGTGCCTGTCGGCGAATTCGTCGGATCCCTGAGCTTCATGCCCAAGCAGATGTTCGCCGAGATGCGCGCGGCCGGGCGGGCAGCGAAGAACACCCCCGATCAGCCGTATACCTCTGCCGCCGTTCCGCTTCCGCCTGCACGCGTTGCCCGGCGGGACTCGAAGAACGTCGTCATCGCCTCCACCGGCACCGAACACCCCGACACGACGTACGAGGTCGTCGTCGACAACAACCACCCGTCGCTCTCCGATCACAAGGTCGACCACGTCTCGGGGATGCTCTTGACCGAAGCGTGCAGGCAGGCATCGGTGTGCGCCGTCCTCGACACCCACTCACTGCCGGAATCGTCGGTCGGTTCCCCGGTGCGCTACGACATCCAGTTCCTCGACTTCGCCGAACACGAGCTTCCTGTCTACTGCCGCTTGATCGACACCGCACCCACCGAGTCCGGGACTGGGATCGTCGCATCTTTCGAACTCGTCCAGGGTGACGTCGTCATCGTCCGCTCGCAGGTCGAGGTGGGATGACGATGTCCGACAACAGTATCGACACCGGTCCCCTCGTTCTCGTCGTCGACTACGGCGGCGTCCTGACCAACCCCATCGCCGACACCATCGCGGCGTTCACCGAGTACATGTCCGTGCAACCGGAGGACCTGATGGGTGCCCTGTTCACCGCGCACGATGACCCGGACGAAACGATCATGGCCCCGCTCGAACGCGGCGAAATCACCGAAGCGGCCTTCCTCGACCGAGTCGGATCGGCACTGGAAACCATGACCGGACGCGCTATCGACCTGTCACAGTTCCGGCCGGCATGGTTCTCCGGCCGGGTCCCCAACTCGGAACTTCTCGACTACTTGCACACGCTGAAATCCGAAGGACGAACTCTGGGACTGTTGACCAACAACGTCCGAGAATGGGAACCCGAGTGGCGAGGAATCGTCCCCACAGGCCTGTTCAGCGTCGAGGTCGTCTCCGCGAACGAAGGTGTCCGCAAACCCGAACCCGAAATCTACCGCCGGACGACCGAACGACTCGGCGTCCCTGCCGCTCGATGCCTGTTCGTCGACGACGACCTACGCAATTGCCAAGCCGCCCGAGCGCACGGAATGCAGATACATCACTTCACCGACACCGCGGGAGCCATCGAGGCAATCGACGCCTGGTTCGGACGCCAGCAGCCGGCCGCGCAACCCACCGCGGACGCGCTCCTCGAGGAGTCCGCATGAGCACCCCCGAACCGCTGCAGTCGGCCCCCGAACGCTGGTGGACGCTGACAGCGGTCTGCCTCGGAACATTCATGCTGTTCTTGGACCTCACCGTCGTCAACGTCGCACTGCCCGCGATACAACGAGACCTCTCGGCCAGCTTCGAGCAGTTGCAATGGGTGATCGACGCCTACGCCCTGGCACTGGCCGCGTTTCTGCTCACCGCCGGCTCGATCGCGGACAGACTGGGCCGCACCCGGATCTTCGCCGTCGGCGCGCTGGCCTTCACCCTCGCGTCCGTGGCTTGCGGTCTCGCTGGGTCAGCAACTCTGCTCAACGCAGCACGTGGAGTTCAAGGCCTCGGCGCGGCCATCATGTACGCCGTCGGCCCAGCGATGATCGCAGCGACGTTCCACGGCCGCCAACGAGGAACCGCCTTCGGCATCTTCGGGGCCACCTCGGGCATCGCCATCGCTGCGGGACCGTTGATCGGAGGCATCCTCACCGAAGTGGACTGGCGATGGGTGTTCTACCTCAATATCCCTGTGGGACTGATCATTCTGGCCGTCGTCGCTCTGAAAGTCCGGGACCACCAGACATCGACCGCGCGCCGCGGTCTCGACCCCCTCGGTCTGGCACTGTTCTCCGCAGGTCTGTTCGCGTTGATCTTTGCAATCATCCGGGCACCCGTCGTGGGATGGACCGACCCACGTACCGCGGTAGCGTTGGCGGTCGGTGTGCTCGCCCTCCTCGGCTTCGCTGTGGTCGAGCGCCGCGTCCGCAATCCCATGCTCGACATGGTCCTGTTCGGAAACCGTTCCTTCAACGGCCTGTCCGCGGCAACGTTTGCGATCAACTTCGCCGTCACGGCCACCATCTTGTTCTCGGTGCTGTGGATGCAAGGCGTGCTGGGCTACTCGGCTATCGAGACCGGATTGAGGTTCCTGCCGCTTACCGGCGTCCTGCTGATATCCGGTGCCGTGGGCGGAATACTGAGCGCCCGGATCTCGACATCGATTCTGATCGGAATCTCGCTGTTGTGCACAGGAATCGGGTTTCTGTTGTTTCGATTCGCGGACGTCGGTGACAGCTGGACGGCGTTGTTACCGGGGTTTGTGATCGCGGGACTCGGTATGGGACTACACAATCCACCCCGTGCGAGCGCGGCAGTGGCTCTCGTTCGGGCCGAAGACTCAGGGATGGGAGCTGGGATCAACGAGACATTCCAGCAGGTCGGTGCGGCATTGGGCGTGGCGGTACTCGGAGCTTTGGCTCATCGCACCATCGAATCCGAACTCGACACCGCGTACGGATCCGCCCTGACTCCGGCCCAGCTCGACGCCACCGTCGACGCCGTGGCCTCCGGGGCCGTCGCGGCGCTGCAAGAGACCGGGCAGGACGTTGGGGTGGCAGCAGAAATCGCGTTCATCTCGGCGCTGCATCAGGTCACGACGATCGCGGGAATCGTCACCCTCATCGGTGCGATCGCGGCATTCACCCTCATCAGACGCAAGGACTTCCTCGTCGACCCCGCGGCAGCAGACCCGCACGCAGCGGCCTCTCCCCTACCCCGCGACGCGCCGTCCACCGGATACGAGGACGTGATCTCGGCCGAACAATCCAGCCTCGCCCCGCCTCGCCCGTCAGGAGTCCGGACATGACCGAGCACACCGTCCTCATCGTCGGCGCGGGCCCCACAGGTCTGACGCTTGCTTGCGAGCTCGCCCGCAGGAACGTCGACCACATGATTATCGACGGCAAGTCGGGGCCCTCGACCGAACCGAAAGCCCTCGTACTCTGGAGTGCCGCCCAGGAGAGCCTGCGCATCCTCGGTGTCGATCCCGCGGTATTCGATGCCGGCGTCACTCTCGACCGAGCGTCGTACTGGTCGAAAGGGTCACAGATCGGCCACGTCGACTTCACCGGCCTCGACCAGCCCGGCCTGCACAAACCACTGTCCCTTCCGCAGCCCCTCGTCGAGGCAGCTCTCCTCGAGCTCTACCAGGCGCTGGGAGGTACGGTCCGCTGGCGGCACAAGTTCCTCGGTGCCCTCGATCCGGACCCTGCCGGGCCCAGCGACGGGGCGAGGGCGTCATTGGTCGGTCCGAGCGGAATCCGCTTCACCACAACAGCAGAGTGGATCGTGGGCACCGACGGTGCACACAGCACCGTGCGGAAAACAGCGGCCATCGACTTCGACGGCGACAGCTACGACGACGCTTTTCTGCTGGTGGACGGCACCCTAGAAACCGATGGGTCGGTCGGGGAGGCTCAGTACCATCTCCACCCGGACGGGGTGACGGTCGTCGTCCCGCTCCCAGGTGGTGGACACCGGGTATTTCTCGGACACCGTCAGTCCGCTTCCCCTGCGCTCATACCGCCGACTCAGATCACCGATCGCGCCAACATCATGCTCGGCCAACGCGGCCTCGGCCGCTTCCGGGTCAGTAATGTGCTTTGGCAGAGCGACTTTCGAGTACACCGGAGACTGTCCTCGCGCTACGTGTCGGGCCGATTCATCCTTGCCGGCGACGCTGCACATATTCACAGTCCTGCGGGAGGTCAAGGTATGAACACCGGAATACAGGACGCGGCGAATCTCGCGTGGAAACTTGCAGCAGTAGCGGTCGACGGAGCCGATGCAGCACTACTCGAAACATATGAACTCGAACGACGACCCGTCGCAGAATCGGTCGCCGCGATGACCGATCTTCAGACGAAACTGTGGACAACTCGTGCTGCCGTTTCGCGGTGGATCCGCGACCGAATCCTCGGAATCCTCTCGGCGACAGGGCTCCTCACCCGGCGTGTCGTTCCTCAACTGGCGCAGATCGATACGGCCTACGGCCCGTCAGTGGCCCGCGGGGGCGGGCGCGGTCGAACCATCTCGCCGGGCAAGTTCCTGCCCCCGCATCCCGTCCAGTTCGACGGAGAGGTCGACAAGTTGCTGCCCGACCTCCTCGATGACCGACGAGTCCTGGCGCTGGCCACCATCACCAGTATCGACGAACTCCGGGCCTTACATGCCATCCTCGACTCGTGGGGGTCGCGGCTGCACGTCGTGGTCGTGGTCCACTCCCCCACCACACTTCTGAGCGCAACTCCCACCGTGATCGACACCCACGAGATCGTTTCGAGCGAGCTCGGACAGGGCGGTGTCGCTGTCGTGCGTCCCGACCGCATAGTGGGCATGACCGGCTCGCTGCAGAACCCTGCAGCCATACGGACCTACCTCACCGCAGTGGCCGGACCCGCGGACACACAGGCAGTCGAACGCGGTCGACCCGAAACGAGCGCCTCCAAGGAGACAGCATCATGACCGACTTCCCACACGTGAACCTCGGAACAGGCCTCGAAGTATCCGCACTCGGATTCGGCGGCATGGCATTGACCTCGATGTACGGCGAATCCGACCCCGACCAAGCACTGAAGACCCTGCATCACGCCGTCAACCTCGGCATCGACTTCATCGACACCGCAGATGTGTACGGCCTCGGGACCAACGAGGAACTGATCGGCAGACTCCTCGCCGACCGTCGCGACGAGGTCACCGTCGCCACCAAATTCGGTATCGATACCTCCGTAACCGAACCCGGCCGCAGAAGCCGCGGAGACAGGGCTTACGTCCGCCAGTGCATCGACAACAGCCTGCGTCGCCTCGACGTGGACGTCGTCGACCTCTACTACCTTCACCGGGTCGACCCACACATCCCGATCGACGACACCATCGGAGCGATGGCCGAGCTCATCGCCGACGGAAAAGTCCGGCACATCGGAGTATCGGAAGTAACCGCCCCCGAACTAGAACGAGCGCACCGGACCCATCCGCTCGCCGCGGTCCAGTCCGAATGGAGCTTGTTCAGCCGCGACGTCGAGAACGCCATCGTCCCGACCGCAGCTCGACTCGGCATCGGATTCGTTCCCTACTCCCCACTGGGACGCGGAATGCTCACCGGAAAAGTGAAACAGGAACAGCTCGGCGACAACGACTTTCGGCGGTATCTACCCCGCTTTCAACTCGACGCATTCGAAACGAACACCGACGCCCTCGCCCCATTGACAGACATCGCGTCACAGCACGGATCCACGCCCGCCCAGATCGCATTGGCGTGGCTACGGGTGAAAGGTACACAGTTCGCGCTGCCCGTCGTTCCGATACCCGGCACTCGGAATGCGGATCGGGTCACCGAAAACGCGGGCTCGGTGCACATCGAACTCACCGCGGACCAGCTCGCCGTCCTCGACACCCTCGCCGACGCCGTCACCGGAACCCGAGCACCCGACATGAGTTGGGTATCAGCCGGCCGCGAATGACACGGGCACAACTGCACGGCACAGCCGCATTCCCGCCCCGTCGATCAGATCGACGGGCGGGAATTGTGCCGCCGGGAACCGGAGCGTCACTGCGCCGAAATGCCCGAATTGCGATGACTCCAACTACGGCCACGACGAAAGCGCCAGTGGCCCAGGGGATCCACGCGGGGTTGGCTCCCAACACGCTTCCCGTGGTCAACAGAAGAGTGACCCACACGGTTGCGGCGACGATATTCAACACCGCGAACCTCGAGAACGACAACGAGGAACCCGCAGCGAGACGTGGCCCCAAGGTCCTCGCGCCTCCGACGAAATGCGTGGTCACTGTCCCGACGCGCGCATCCCCCGAAAACAACTGACGTGCCCGAGCAAGCACCCTGTTGATCAGGCGCGCAAAGCGGCCTGCGCCGGCGATATCAGCGCGACACGATCCACGCCTGATGGACCGAAAGGCCAGCTGAGCCCCTGCTGTCGACGAAGCGATCAGGACGATCGCCGTCACGACGGGATCAAGTTCGCCCAGCCCCACGAGAGCACCGACCGCCAGAACCGTGCCAGTACCCGGGAGGAGAAACCCGACGAGCAAGCCGGATTCCACCAAGAGGATTGCGGCAGCCACGAGCAGAACCATCGGAGCACACCAGGAAGCGATTGAGGCTATGACATCGATGAACAGATCCATCAGATCCCCACGTCCAACGGTGACGGCCGCTGCCATCAAATACGAGTATTAACTCGTAGAATACCATTCGTCTGGATTCGCCGCCTGCGATAGCGTGACTACCGAGACAGAACTGCGGGGCTCAGGTGTGGCCCAGCGCAATAAGCGGCTGCTTCAACACCTACTCGCCTCTGAGCGTTGCCGACACCGATTCCCGTCCGCTTCTGCGGTCGAACGCCGCGAAGCAATCGGCGACAGCGTGCGCCCGATCCAGCGCCGAAGGAAATTCCGCGAGCTGCACATTCCACAATTCGCAGCACACCTCCAGCCGCGGAATGTTGGTTGCGGGGATCCCATGGGCACCGGCGGTCAACGCCGCGATATCTGCGGGCAGGTGGTGCCAACGCGACCGGACACCATGCCGGTGAAAGACCTTGCTCAAAAATGCCGCATGGATCTCCGGATCTGCGCCGCCGAGCGTGTTTCCAGCCAACACATCACTGAGCGCCGCGAGCTCCGTTCCAATGGTCAACGCGTCATGCTGCGCCTTTTCCACCAGCCGTCGACGGTGGTATCCGCTGAGCTGCAGGAATGTTGAATCCGCCCGTTCGAGCTGTGCCGATGTCAAAGGCAGCGCGAGATCCCACACCCTCCCGGATGCACCGTCGATCGCGGCGAGCTCGAAGGCCTCGTGAGCCTCGAACGACGGCCCCGTGGTGTGGACGTCAACAACGACGAGCTGCCGGCCCCTCATCCCCGCAACTCCCCCTGCCACACCGAATCGATACACGGCACACCCACGCCGGCAGTATCGACGTCGAATTCGGTCATCACCGCGGCGAACCTGTCCACGACGTGTCCTACGGCGTCCCCGCTTCCGTCGACGTTCACATCTCCACCGCTCTTGTCTCGCATGATCATTCACCCCCACCGATAGGCCAAGGCCCCTGTTGGCTGTCTCTGTCGATGCACACTAGCGTCAGGACCGGACACCACGAACAGCTCGAATTCTCATCCGCAGGCCAACGGGTCTGCCGTTCAAACGGTTGTCAGCCCTAACTACCAGTGACATCGCCCCCCAACACGAGGACCATCAGAAGCGGCCTGGCCGCAACGACCAGCTCAGCGGGTTCGCGGTTGCACCTCAGGTATCTCCACCCGTCGATTTGAGTCAAGGACGACGAGTTACAGCGGGGGCATGTGCCTGCTGCGACGAACACTCGTGGAGGTTCAGATGGGCGAAATAAAATGCCGACCGTTAATCCTGATCAGGGGGTTCGGCGGCGTCGATGTCGCTGATGATCAGCGTAGTGCGTATCAGGGATACAACGACGGCACGGTCTACCCCACCAAGCGTGGTGACAACTACATCTACGAGGGCTTCCTGCTCCGCGCACTGAAAGCGAAGAGGTACCGCTACACAGACGCGACCAACGTTGTGGGCTACTACGCGCAGAATGTCGAAGGACCCGCCGACACGGGCGAATACGACCCCTCTGATGTAGGCGGCAGCGTTGTCATCGATCCGCGCACGGCCGCGCGCGTTCTCAACGAGGCCACTTCCGGGACGATATGGGTGTACCGATTTTACGACCTCTCGCCGCGGACCCTGGCCCGATACGCGGAAGGGCTGGTCCGCCTCATTTCCCTGATCGAACGGTCGTCAGAACAGCACAACCAGACATTCGACGGCGTCGACGTCATCGCCCGACTAGTAACTTGGGCTTCATCGCCGACCACGAATGGAGCGCTGCCCATAATCGCACTCTCTCGATCCTGCATCCGAACCACGCGCGCCGCACCCACAGTTGTCACGACCACGCAGACCCGTTATACGCTCACTTAGCTGTCTTCCATACATTTTTGCGAGAGGGTTTCTTCACTGTGGCCAAGCTAGAAACGATTCAATTGGTCGACGACATCGACGGATCGGTCATCGACGACTCCGGTGAAACGATCGAGTTCGCGGTCCAGGGCGTCGAGTACGTGATCGACTTGAAAGCAAAGAACGCCAGCGAGTTTCACAGAAAGCTCGACTACTACATCAAGCACGCCGCGCGGGTTGGCGGACGCAAACGTAAACCCTTCCCCGCAACCGCGTCGACGCCTTCGACAGCCGGGACACCGGCCAAGCGTGACCCGGCGCAGACTCGCGCAATTCGGCAGTGGGCGGCGGACAACGGTCACGAGATCGGCGATCGAGGCCGCATCCCCACCGACATCGAAGAGGCGTACAACGCCGCACACTGACAGCCCAGGAAACTCACCTGGCACGTCATCGAACGCCGGATCACCGACGCGCTCCGAACGATGTTGGTCACCGGCTCGACTACCCGAAAGGGCGATTCGGATGTGCGCACGATCGGCTCTGCGATCAGCGGGTGCAGCGGCGATACCCAGTCTGCTGCCGACTGACGTAACAGGCCCAAGGCAAAGACCGCGTCCGGTGTCCGGGCGACCACCCCTGAAGGGCTCACACACATCTCTCGTACGCCGACACCGGTGCCCCACGACAACGTGAGCTGGCCCGGCTCGTCGCCCACTACCGGCCGCGGGTAACCGGCGGAGATCAAGGCTTCCCGGAGTCCCCGCCACCGCTGTTCATACCGCCACTGCACCGGCAGCCGCGATCACGGGCCCCGTCAACCGCAGGACGGTGTCGAGATCGCCGCCGTCACCGAAGCCCCCCGGCCCGGCGGTGGTCGTCACGCCGCACACGATGGCCATGACAGCATCGGCAGTGTCCACCGATATCGTCGGCAGCCTGCCGTTGCTGGTCAGAAGGGCCAGGACCGCGGCCCTGAGAGGGTGGTAGGTCGCGGCCCGTGCGACGTCCTCGTAGTGGAGGTCGGTCCACAACACCGCTGCTGCCCTCAGAGACCAATACCGTTTCGCATGAGTGAAGTAGCCGCCGAGCAAGTCCTGAACATCGGCCACAGTGTCTCCTGTAGACGGGCGATGCGCCCGGAGGAACTCGCATTGTCGAGCAGCCTGGTCGACCACTGCATGAACAACAGCGTCCTTCGATGGGAAGTGGAAGTACATGCCCCCTTTGGTCACCCCTGCAGCCTGTATCAGGTCGTTGACCGTGACGCCGCTTCCCCCACATGCGATGGTTCGAGCCGCACCGGTAATCAACGCGTCACGGGTCCGTTGCGCACGTTTCTGCGGAGGACGCGCGCGATGCTCGGCATTCTCCCGCTCCGAAACCTTCTGATCGGCAACCGTCATGTCACACTCTCTCCGGTCCATCGCCACATAGGACTGCCTTCTACTCCGATTCGCACGCGCGGATCCGACCATCTGTCGGCGACCGAAGCACTACCGTCCCTAGGCGAGGAATTTCGCCATTCCAAAGTCGATCGGCTCCAACAGTCCACGATTATGCCTGCGGAGGTGGACACTTCGAGCACCGGCAAATATTCGGGAGTCGGAACATCTGCTGCCGCGTGAGGCGCAATAGGTACGGAAAAATCTCTCCTTTTTCACCACTCACGTTGCGTCAACCGACCCCAAGTTCTGGATCCGAATACTGTTACGAAATGGATATCAGTGGTGTGGCCTCGATTATCGGAGCTCTCGGTATCGGATCCTTTGCGGGCCAGTACCTGATCGGCAGTCAGCAACGCCGTCAACTGCGTAGCGAGGTTCTCCGGCACTTGGCGAGCACCGAACGCACCCGATGGGCAGGGTCGTCGTCCACTGATCCGTCGTTTCAGCACTTCAAGGACAGTGTCCGCGAGCTTGAGACGGCCGCGATCATTGCACGGGTTCCGCGACGGCCACTGCGTTTGTACATCCAACTGGCCACTGTGGCGCGCCTGACGAGCGACGACGACGTAAAGCAGAAAGACGGTCAGGAAGAAGCCGGGGGAATCAACACTGCGCTGGGGCGATGTGTGCGCTTGTCAGCAGCGCAGCTCAGTCGACTGATGTGGTCGCCGTGGCTCGCCAGAGCAGGCATGAAGCGACGGGTAAACGCGATCGAACGAGAAGCTCAAGGCCTCGACGCTGAGGTCCTCGATGCGGTGGACAGGGCCAAGCAGTTTCACACCTACTACTGAAGCTGCAAAGGGGTTGGTAAACCCGAATTGCAGTTCAGGCGATGCATTTTGCGAACTACCTACGCCGGTAGTCGTGTCCTAGCCTGCAGCGATCGCAGCGACGACGTGAGCTGCGGCGATGGTCTCACTTACTGCAGAACACGCTCGTACCAACGCATCCTGCAATACGACCAGCTCCCGGCGGACACTGCGACCGGCCCCGTAGTGGTCGAAGAGATGCTGGAGGGCGTCAGCGTCGATGACGTCGACCGCGCCGAGATTCGGATTTCCCGCGGCCTGGCGGGCCCGCCTACCGATGATCGACCCCAGCGCGGCTGAATTAGCTAAGGCGGGCAGGGTGATTCGCGTGTTCAGGTATTCGCGAGCCTGTTTGTAGTGGGGGCTGTCGATGTAGTCGTTATGGACGGCGACGACACATGCTGCCGGAAGTCGCTCGGCGATCATCCTCAGAGTCAAGCCGAAGAACATTGCGATCCGCGGCTCCGGATCGACGCCGATACCTGGACGACGTATCCACTGGTCCGTGTCATCGAGCACGAGCGTCGGAATCAAGCCACTGCGCGAAATCAGTTCCAGGACCCTGATGGCCTGATCCACGACATCCTCACCTTGCGATGGTTCGTTCACCACGCTGCCGAGCTCGATCGCGAGATTGCCGGCCAACCATGGGAGACCAACCGAGAATTTGACCGGTCGATGTGGGGAACCTCCACGCATTTCCCGAGCAATCTTCTGGACTGCCCGGTTCTCGTCGAGCTGTTTGGCGATGGTGTTGACCAACAGACGCGGGAATTCAGCCGGATCGGAGACGAGGGAGTCGGTCTGAAATCCCATCCTGATCCTCAGTGCTGCAACGTTTTCGGAGTGAAGAGCGTCCATCACGTACTCGGTGATCGAGGACTTACCCGAGCCACTGGCACCGATCAGAGCCACACGCTCACGCCGCCGAACAGCGTCCATGAAGCGCTGCTCGTAGTCACCACTCACGGGGCCAGTGAGGACGTCGAACGGCACATGGACCTGCCACATACGATCCGGATCCGGCGACGGGTCGAAGGCCTTCGAGTCCCGCAATTGACGCAGTAGGGCGTCACTCATTTCTGGTCCTCCGGATCAGCGTGTTCGGTCCGCAGCCATTCCGCCGGCGGAGTCAACTCGTACACCCGCCGCGGCCGCCCGGGACCTGACGAGACTTCGCTGCTCCGGACCAGCCCCTTCTCGTAAAGTTGCTTGAAGACTTGTACAGCACGAGGACGCGTCCACCCCAACGCGGCCAGCAAGTCTTCATCCGATGCGCTGACCGGGCCCCGCACCTTCATTTCGGCCGCCAGCATCGACGCTGGGCGACCCAAAGCCCAGAGCGCATTGTCTCTATCGGCGAGGGCCAGGTAGTTGTCCTCGTACGACCCGGGGTCCTGCAGGAATCCCCGCAGAGCACTTACCAGATCTCGGGGGTTTCGCCCTACCGCATCAGCGAGGGTGCTGGCTTGCGGTTCCATGTCGATTCCCGCGCGGCGAGTGATCAACTTGATGCTTTCCGTTCTCGAGAGCGGGGGTACGTCGACGATCTTCTCGAAGAATGCATCTGCAGGCGGAGTCAGGAGACCTTGACGGTCACTTTCACGCACCGACACCGCCCACAGGTATCCCGTCGCCCACACCTCATCGCGGTACCGCCCGAACAGTGCGTGCCCGGCCGATGCGGTGACGTCGTCGACGATGATCACCGGATACAGCCGCGTCCCAAGCGGAGCAGTGCCGTCGTCGCTTTCTGCTGCCCACCTCCGAAGCGTGGCGTCGATGAACTGCAGGCGAAAGTCACTCAATCGCCGCAGCAAGACGTCGGGCCCGTCACTGTCGACTGCCGGTTCGCCGGTGACCTGTTCTACGACGCGGGCGAGCACGTCACGGCCGTCCGAGATCCCCTCGACCCGAACGAAGCTCATCGGGAAGTCGCCTTCGCGGCGGGCACCGGTGAACGGCTCTCGGCTGTCGAGCTGCAGCTGTCTAAGCAGCGACGTTCGGCCTGTGCCGCGGTCCCCCGTCACCAGAACGTTGAGCTCAGCGTTCAATCCGTCCCATATCGCGGCGAGTTCGTCTCGCCGGCCGACGAACAGTTCGGCGTCGACGGAATTGTCGAGCAGAGGACGTGCGCTGATCTTCATGAGACTTACAGTACTTACTGTAAGTTTCGTTAGCAATACCTTGCGGGCGGTTGACCACGATCGCTACAACAGATCTGGTACGTCCAAGATCGCGACACCAGTTTCTTCACGCCACCGCTCCAGCAGGTCCGCTCGCTCAGACAGGGTGACCGTGGCCTGGACGGTATGACGATGCTCCTCGCCTGCCACCCCCGCTTGCCCGAACAGTGCAATGCACCGCCGGGCATGTTCGAGGTCGTGGCGGGCCCAGTACCGCAGACCCTCGAACCCGGCCTCCCGTAACGCGGCCGCCCACCGCTGCGTCAGCGGATAGTCGGCGGTAGTAAAGATTTCTGCCGTGACTCCGAGCGCGACACCGGTGTTCGCAGTCAGATCAGCGAGCCTGATATCAGCATCCAACGTGATCGTCGACGCTGCACGCGCATCGACCTCGTATCTCGGCACGACCTGTTGGCCACCGAAAATCTCCAGGAGAGTGACCACTTCGTCTTCGGCCAGGTAGCAAGTCCCATCAGGGGCTTCGAGGTCGAACCTGCCGCCGCCATTCGATGAGTACCACCACGGTCCCAGACTGGCCTGATGCGATCGAAACAGCTCGGCCCCAGCCGGGTAGACGCACGACGGAAATCGCTCCGCCAATTCACCGACGGGCTTGGGCTCGAACAGATGAACGACGGCGCGTTCAGCGCTCACGCCGCAAGCCGACTGACCGCAGCCCGGGCAGCGCGAGCAGCCGTAGGAACGTCCCCGTCGAGAAGTGCTTGCCGAGGTGTACGGCCGTCGAGCTCTGGCTGTTCGGTAGTCAGCCACGCGACCGCCAACCATCCACGCGGGTCCTGCCCCGCCCACACACGCAGCACCTCTTGGATGCCGAGAATCGGCTTCGCCGGTTGGGCATCGGTGAAGCCTGCGGCGGCGTAGCCGTATTTGCCGTTGCTGCCGGTCAACCGAAGAACGCGGTTCTCTTTCACAGCCTTGCTCAAGGCAGCACGCGTCCAACCCGCAACGTCGAGGGCCTGACTGGGGGTCAAGATTTCCCCTACGTGCTCACTCCACGCGCGACGCGCCTTGAGGCCGTTGACGATGCCGCCGAGGCCCGCTATTGCATACGCCAGATCACGCTCGTCCGGCGCGCCACTGGCCTCGACCAGCCGGTGCGCCATGACCTCGAAATCCTTCTCGACAGTGGACATACCCTGATCATCCCCGGCTGTTCGCGTCATGTCAACCATGTCAACCTGAATACAGGGATGTGATCGTTAGCGTGCGGGAAGTGTCGTACCTGGCCGGTACGGTCGGGACGCGAAACTCCTGCGACGGGGCAGAGAGTCGAGGTGGGTTGGGAGCGTCTAAATGTCACCGGTGAGCAAGAAACGCAAGGGTGCAGGCAAGGGGTCAGGGCGATCGCGTAGCGGTCCGGGAGCCGCTGCATTGCCAGAATGGGCGCAGCGGGCCGGGTACGTCACACCACCGGTAGCGGGGATCCGTCCCCCTGCGAATCCTGGCGTGACTGCACCGGCAGAAGTGCAGATCATCGACCGGCATTGCCAGATTTGGCAGGCCTACACCGAGGGCGGTTTTTCCGGCACCTGCATTGCTGCGGTGCGTTGCCTGATTCCGGCATTGCGTGACTACGGGATCGAGGCTGAGCCGTTGGTCGTGTACGGGCAGGTGGCGTGGTCGGACGAGCAGTGGGTGGAGCTGGGAAGCCGCACACCGAAATGGGAGTCGGACACATGGTGGACAGGACACCTAGTGTTGTGGATTCCGGCAATGGGCCGGATTGTCGATCCGACCGTCTACCAAGCAAACCGGCGCGGAATGCCGACAACGATCACTCGGGCTCTGGTCTTCTCGATCGGTTCACTAGATCTGATGGAGACAGCGGGAGTGAACAAGGATGGTGCCCTGGTGCAGTACGAACGAGTCATCGGCGCGGACATGAGTTGGTTCGATCGCGATCACGCCGATCGCGAGGCGATCGAAGATGCCCTCCGAATTCTGCGAAGCGCAGTATCCGACTCACTCGGCAGCAAGGCGGACCGAAAATCTGGTTGGATGGAGACCGCGACCCACCCACCATTGGTGGAAGCCTTACGCCTACGAGGCTTGATCTCCGCAACATAATCCGGTAGCTACGCAATCTTCTCAGCGGTAGGCATCTGACCGGTGTGAGATCGCGGTGACCTGCACGATGCGCTGCCCGGCGTCGATCAGATAGAGAACCCGGTAGGTGCCTCTGCGGGCGCTGTAGGCGGGCGAAAGCGGCGGGGCCAGGGGCTTCCCGACCCGCTGCGGATTCTCCAGCAATGCTCCGGTGATGAACTCGTACACCGCAGCGGCGACCTTCTCGGGAAGAGTGTGACTGATAGCGCGAGACGCTGATCGAGCAATCACAAGCCGATACGGCGCTTCAGGCTCACTCACGCGCGGGTAGACCGGCCAGCGACCCGCATGACCTCGGCCAACTCCTTCGCATCGAGACTGTCACCCTCAGGCAGCTCCGCCACGCCCCGAAGATGAGATGTCAGCAGTTCCTGATCCGATAGCACTGCAATGGTCTCCTGCAGCGCATCGAAATCGTCGGCAGCGAGCAACACAGCAGCCCGGTGCCCATTACGGGTGATCTCATACCGGGCGTGGGTTTGTTCTGCATCGTCCACAATCTTGGACAGACGCGCACGCGCATCCGCGACCGGCAAAGTAGTCATGTACATAATTAGAGCGCAAATAGTGCGAGGGTGCAATTGCCGTTCGACGCGACACAGCACTAACTGGTGACCAAAACCCGAAGTTCGCCCATCCGACTTCAGTGCGCGCGGTCAGCGGCGTGGGAATTTCACCACCGCTCTCGGACTCGCTGCAGCCGCCCGAACATGCCGTAGGTCCTAAGATGCATCGTCGAACGGCCCGAATGCCGCTTCGTCCCAATGCCGTTCGAGCGCCGCGTTCCATTCGTCGATATCCGACGCGGAGAACAGATGCATGTTGTGTTCGGTGAGCAAGAACCCGGTGTCGCGCCATGCTTGGAAGTAGGCGGGGTTCTCCCCTGCTTCGCGGGCCTTGTCGATCAGGGAGTCCACGTCCGCCAACAAGTTCTCCTCACTGATCTCCTGCGGCGTGTCAGCAGCTGGGTCGAAGAACAATGGATCGTTCGGCCCGAGATCTCGGCCGAACTTGTCCCGAAACGCCTGTCGCTGCTCTTCGAGAGAGTCGTTGAGCTCCGCACCACCCACCATGTCCTTGCTCCACGACAGAGTGCGCCCACCGTCGGCGTTGGTGCGCCGTTGCACGAACGAGGGATCACCGCTGCGCTCGAGCACCAGCGCAGCGTGCTGCTCACGTGAGACCCCTTGCTGTGCAAGTCGCTTTCGACGTTGCTGGACCTTGCGGGCGCGTTTGTCGCCGGCGGAGGTACGTTTCGATGTCATACCTCCACCGTCTCAGAGATTCTCCAGAACATCCGGTATTCGGCCGATTGCTAACCTTCACGCTATGAGCGCAATCAATCCGAGGGTGGCGTTCGCTGTACCGATGTTTCTCGAAGCGCTGGCCTTGATCGAGTTGGGCCAGCCTCAGCCCGCTGAAGTCCTGGAACATCCGAAGATGATGGCTACCACGATGCTTACTCTGCTCAGTCATGGCGACGACGCGATCTTGGATCTGGGAGATCTTGCGCTCGCGTCGCTTGCCAGGGCTGCGATCGCGCTCTGCGATGCTCCGACTGAATCGGGTGCTGTGGCGACCTACCAACACGCGTTAGACGCGTGGGGTGAGATCAATGCGAACCCATGATCAGAGCGAGACTGGAACAAAATGACCGGCACCATCACACTTGCGGGGGCGTCCTTCGGAACAGCTCGGACAAGCCCTGCAGAGCCATCGTAACCCGATCTACGATTGTCTCGAATTGTTTGTCCGGCTGAAGAGAATTCAGTCCTGCGGCCGACAGCGCAGTCGTAAATTTCGTGCCCTTCATGTGGGCCGAGCCTGCCGATCGGATTCCCTGAAGCTGGCGTAGGGGTCCGACGAGACCATTCGGGTCGGCACCCAAGTTCTCGACGAGTAGCTGTAGGCAGGCAAGCGAAGGACTATTCGTGTCCGCGCCCGAGGACTCTCGAAGAGTCTTGACATCGAGTGCATCCACGATCCCTTTCGACAGAACCATGACACCGTTGTCGCTTTGGCCTTCGGTTGGATTGGTACACAATGCCAAGGCATCGAACGCACGGAGGTCAGCCGGGCCGAGTTGCTTGTACAACGACTCACCGAAGTAGCCAGTGAACGCCTCGATGAGTTCTGCCTTAGCTCGTCTCAGCCGAGCAGGGTCAGGGCGTTCGTCCTCTACCCACTGGCCCGCTAGGTCCCGCACGCTACGTGTGATGGTTATTCCACCGTTCGGCGGGACGTTGTGTGTGAGCCAGTGCTCTCGCTCGGTCTCGGGTAGCCGGATGAGGTGTCCCAGCCACACCTGGACGAGGTTGGCACCGTTGATGTCGACATCGATGGCCCACCGACCGTGGCACGAGACATCGGTCCGCAGCACCGTGTAGCGGTCTGGGTTGTCGCGGTATCGGGTCAGAACATCCGTGTCGAAGAAGACTGGGGTGAGGTAGTTCGCTTCATCGCGCTCGCAACTCAAACGAACCTCGTCGCCGGTCGAGGGGTCGATGTCAACGATGAACGATTGAAACCGCTCAGGCCTTTGCAGATCGTCGGGGTGCTCGCCAGCGGACGCGAACGGCAAAACTGCCTGTTTCCCAACCAACTGCGCTACGAAACCAGGCCCCCGATACGCGTCCCACGCCGTGTAGGCGAACGCTGCGTCTTTGGTGCGAATCTCAAGGTCGATCCGAGCTTCATGCACGCTGTCGTCAGCCCGAGAATGGGCGTGCTGGATCACCAGGCTCATGCTCCGGGCCGCGAGATACTTTCGGAGGTGCCGTGCATTGACTCGAACCTCGTATTCACCAGGATTCGGTCTGACGATCTCGACGACCTCCTCATCGCGGCCCGCGTGATTAGTTCGATACATTGTCTCGTTCGATCGCGTGATCAGGCCCAACCACCATACGAACGACGGCGTGAATTCGATAACGGGTTCTGTGGTTGCCGATGGCACCCAGGACACGTTGACGAACAGATGAAGGTCGTAGCCATCAGGGTTGGAGGTCAAGCCGTCGCGGAAGGCCGGGAGGCGATCAGAGCTGTAACTGGGCTCGCCGAGGTCGTTGATGGACCAATCGGTAGTGGCGAGGAATTTGCGCTGGTCCGATGTCGCCACCAGAAGAGGTTGAAGCGAGCTGTACTTGATTCCGCTCCCTCGATTCCGTAGAACCGAGATCCACTCGGTCGGCTCCGCCTGGATCTCCGAGAGGTAGCTCCTCAGCTGGAGAATCGTGGGCAAAGCCTCATAGCGCTCAAGTGAGCCGGAATTCGGCAGTGGATCGGTCAGCACCCCCTTGATCGTACGGAGGGCAGGCGACCGGGCTGAGAGTCGACTTAGAATGGGCCACCCGTGCTCGCCCGGATGACTAGGGCTGAGCTGCGACATCCAGTCTCGCCAGCGGGAAAATCATGGTCCGCGGCGACTCCGCCTACGGCAACAGCCGCGTCGTACGCGCCTGCATCAAGTTCTCGTTCGTACTGATCAAGAACCGAATCGTCCAACGAGCGATCGCCTCCATCCCTGACACCGCGTGGACGCCCGTGCGCTACCCGGGAGCGGTCCGCGACCCCGACACCGACGGCTGGATCTCCGACGCCGAGGTCGCCGAAACATCGTTCACCGCTTTCTCTTCCACCGCGTATCCTGTTTCTGCACGGTTGATCGTGCGGCGGGTCAAAGACGCCCGCTACCGCGATGCATTGTTTCCGGTGTGGCGGTATCACCCGTTTTTTACCAACAGCACCCTGCCGACGACGACCGCAGATGTCGTCCACCGTGCACACGCGGTCATCGAGACTGTGTTCTCGGATCTGATCGACGGACCGCTCGCGCACATGCCGTCAGGATCGTTTGGCGCGAGCTCTGCCTGGGTGCAGTGCGCAGCGATCGCCCACAACCTGCTGCGCGCCGCCGGAACCGTCTCCGGCGGGCGTCACGCGAAAGCTCGCGGAATAACGCTACGGCGCAAATCGTCAACATTGCCGCGCGTTTCGTGCGGCCACAACGCACACCCACACTGCACCTGCCGCGACACTGGCCGTGGCTCGATGCGTGGCTTCAATTATGGCGCAACATCATTGGCATCAGCCCACCCACACCCGCCTGATCCTCACCCGACCCGCCGACTCGGCCCGAGCAACGACAATCGTGGAAATGCTGGGTAGACCAGCGGACGAAACACGCCCAACCAGTCCCGACCCCACAATTCGGTCATCGACCACAGTGGGTCACCTCAGTCCGTGGATCGAGGGTAAGTAAATGTGATCCTTGCCACTTTCGGAAAATCATGCGACTGTATGAGGCAATCGCCGTTCCCCTGCAGACAGTGTGATGACGGGAAGTGTGCAGTGACCAGTACCGAGTTCGGACGCAGTTTGAACAAGGATTCCGGCCCCACCAACCAGCCACCTCCAGCCAGCGACGCATCCACGTTGAACGTCGCCTTGTACCCGTACACGCCCGAACCGAAATGGTTCGAGTCCACCATCAGAGCCGCGTGGCACAGCGTCCAACCGGATGTCGCTCTCAATTTCGTCTACACCTACGACTGTTACAAAGGCGATCCGCCGTCCACTGTGGACGTTTTTGCCTACGACTGCATCTTCGCTGATCACATGCGTCAGTTCTGTGTCGAGTTCGATATCGACGGCACCGCAGACTTTTACCCGTGGTCTCTCGCATCGCTGAAAACGGAATCCTCGGAGTATCAAGGAATACCGTATTTAGGGTGCATGCAAATTTTGATTCGCCGTCTCACTGACGCAGCACTGGGTGCGCCGGGGATGACTGTCGAAGAATTACACAAAATCCTCGGCGACGGGGATCCGAAAGCAGTCTGGCCCGCGCAGGGTCAAGGCATGCTGTTGGATTTTACTGGGGGAACGACCGTCGCGTGCATGTACGAGCAGGCCGTCATGGAGGAGTCGGGCCAGTTTCCGCTCACTCCCGCCCTTCCCCCCTGTCCAGGACTCGATCAGCAAGGCCTCGCCGACATGCAGGTGCTGCGAAACATCGCCGGGTACGCCCAGGCGACATATCCCGACTCGGGCTACGACCGAATCACGAAATGGAACCAGCGGATCGGTCGAGCCTTCGTAGGCTTGACCGAAATCTTCCACTTCATCGACAACGTCGACGCCTCGACCTATTCAGTCATGCCGCTGAGCTCCGAACCTATCGAAAAAGTGGGGATACCGCTTTATACCGACGCACTTTCCGTCAATGTGGCCATCGCCCAGGAAAAGCGAGCAACGGCTATCCAGCTCGTGAAGTTGATTGCATCGACCAACGTGATGCTCGAGTGCATGTCCCCAACAGGAAAGAAACCGCAATACCTGGTGCCCACCCGGCAATCGCTGATGAATCAGCTCCTGGCCCGGCAACCCAATTCGGCGGTGTACAACATCATGCGCAACATCATTTCCAACGACATGGCCCATCCATTTCGACTTGGGGCCGATTCCCGTACCTGGCTCGACTCGACCAAAGGCTGCATCAAAACTGAAATCCTCGGGCCACCCCCCGCTGGCGTTGCGGAGCATGTCGGCGAAGACAGCGCCGTGTTCAACGACCCCGCGTACGCTTCCACACCTGCAGGGCTACTTCGCCGCCCGTGACAGGAGTCCGTCGCAAAGTCGTAAGCAATGGCTGGTTGTGCCACGTTTGGTCCTCGCCGTTCGGACACGCGGCAATGGAGTATCGCTATGAGATCCATACATGCGGTCCGGTTGCCCACACCACCGCTGTCTGAGTGTCGCGGGGTTTGCGTCGAAATTCGTCGAACACCGTGCAAGCTTTTGGCTAAGGGATTACCCTGCCGAGTTTCACCCGATGCTCGACTACTACATCGAGCACTCGACGCGGGTCGGTGGCCGCATCGTAAGCCCTCCCCCGCTGCTGCATCGATCACCACAGCTGCCCAGGTAACGGCCAAGCGTGATCGGGAGCAGACACAGTCGACGCTGCAGATCGGCGACCTGGACGAACACGTTTGGCACCGTCTGCTAGCCCAATTTTGGATCATCTACGACACAGCGCAAAGGCGTGCGCGCGAAATTAGTGCTCGCGGCGGACAGCGGACCGCACATTTTGAGGTGCAGCCCCCGCAGTGATGCTGCGGATAGCTCTCTCGTTGGGTGCTGCCCGAACAATGGTGCGATCACCCGCAGCCGATGTCGGGACCACCACCACAGGGCGCGCGCTGGCACGTGGAGCCGACGACCCCGCCGGCGGATTCTGATCTTTCGAGGCCGTCACGCCGACGCCCCCTGCTGCTTCTCTATCTGGCGTCGCACTTCGTCGATCGTGCGGGAACTGCCCTCGTAGTTGCCCACCAGCCGAGGATTGGGACGCAAGGCCACCTTGCGACGCCGCGACGCCGTCGCCGGGCTCGCCGAGCCCACCGGTCGATCAGGTTTCTGCTGCTCGTTCACCGTAGCCATGATGTCCTCCTACATCCGAATGATAGCCGTCACGAGCAACACCAGCACAGATCCAGCCAACAGACCCGTCGTGATCCGCAACCGCATCAGCTTGCTCCGAAGCCGCATCTCTGTCACCTGATAAATCGACACCAGTGTCGACGCGATCTCGAACCGGCCCGTCGTCTCATCGACTGTCGAATACTCCTCCAACACCACTTCCGGATTGAGCCCCGACGCGGTATTGGGTGCAATCACGAATGCCGCCATGATTGCCGCCGCACCGGCCAGGGCAGCACCCGCAACCTCCCACACACCGATCCCCGCGGGATTGCGCAACACGATCCCCACCAGAATGCCCGCGAATCCCAGCAGCACACCCCCGCGCTGATCGATGCTCGTCACTCGGCGTTCCTGAGAATCCAGCGTCCGTTCGATGCTCGCGTGCACCATCTCGATTGCCGCCGGATTCAGCTCGACACTCACCGGGTTGAGCTCGGACGCCATCTCTTCGCCAGCAGCGGAGTCCGGTGAAGCATTTTCGCGCCCACCCCGGTCGTTCGATTCCACTGCTAGCGCCCCCTTTTCGACATCAATTTCGGCTGCGCCGAACCTCGTCGGCCACACCGCACCCATCAGCCGGCGCACCATGACACTCACCGCAATATTGTCTCAGCACACCACCGGCAACGTGTGTGAACACCTCTCACTGCGTCCTGCGTCTTCGAGCGGATCGACGGAGCAGACGACGTCTCAGGTCATCAGGATCGGACATGATGTACATCAAGTACAGCAGCGGCAGGTACATCAGTGTCGCCGGCAGCCGGCCGTTGTGTTGCGCGAAAAGTCGGTCACGGACGGGATCAGGTTTGTCGAACCCGTGTGTAGTGTTCCTGCGCAAACGCATGAACTGACTCACTGCGTCATCGAGTGACAGGGATTTGTCCGCTCCACCGGGCAGCTTCAGAATTACCTTCTCCGACCTACGGTAATTCTTGATGAAGAACCCGTCCCCCACTTCGGTCAACGCTTCCACACCAAAAGCCGCGTACGGAAGCAGGACGGACTGAACATCAGCAGGCATACGTTCTCGAACTTGCTGCAGCGCTTTCGCCGCAACCGAGGGCTTGCACAGTGCCGTGAGATCCCATGAAAGCCAGGTCGCCTCGATCAGGTCCATTGCTGACCACATCAGAACTCCGGCTGCGTAGTCGTCGTGCAGCGATAGCAGCGTCGAGGTAACTCGTTGCAGAAGATCCGCAAATTCCATCAACCGGTTCTGCTGCGCATAGGGGAGGTAGTCACCGTCAGCATCTGCGAACAGGCATGGGTTCAGGAGATGCCCGAGAACAGAGTTCATCTGAGCAACCCACCAAGCGACGGCCGCACCCCACGCCTCCGGTGCCGGCGGCTCCTGCCGCTGGGGAAGGCGACCCACTGGTGATCGGGGAAGTACCTGATGCGCTTCGTACGGAACAGGAGACCTCCCGACAATATCTGTGCCGAGAGTGAAAATCACCGCACCCGACACCCTGTTCGCTTGAAACGCCCATACCCATGGAGACCGTGCGGCCAACAACGGACCGAGATGGCTCGCGGGAATCAAGACACTGCTCAGGATCGACGATCCCGACGCGAAAATGGTCTCATCGACGTCGATCGGCCCGCGTCGTATGTCGTCGAGAAGTTCGGGGTCCTGATTCAGACGTAACACGAAACCAGGAAACCTGATCCGACGGTGCGTGGCGTTGCCATAGCGAACAACGTGGACAGCATGCCGGTCGAACGGATGCTCGTCATCGTCGTCCGAAGTTCCGGCCAACTCCCTACTCGCGTCCTGTACTGCCGCGGACAAGGCTCGATCGCTGGCGGTGATGACAGGTAGCTGGAGTCCGTACAGGAACGATCCCACCGCACCCGCGCTCATCTGTCTGATCGCGCGAAGGCGCTCCTCAACGACTCGCCCATGGTCCAGCCTGGAGACGTAAGGGTCTTGCGGGAGGTCGACGAGCTCGTCATCGACGTCCGCTTCCGAACCCGACAGGGTGCGAACGGTCATAAAATCGACACAGTCCATGCTGGCAGCCGGCTCGGTTAACGCCCACACATCGGGCGCGGACGTGTGGGCGACCTCGAACCCCAACTCTTCCAGGTAGGCCTGCACTTGCCCCCCAGCCAATTCCGGTGGCATCGTGACGTTGACAGTCAACCGTTCAGGCATTCCACCAGCCTACAAACCGGTAAGCCTGGAGTGACTCAATTTCGCACCCGAGGAGCGGGGGCGCACGGCTCTAATTTGTGACCAGGACCTGCAGTTCACCAATCCGAACTTCAGTACGCGAAGTCAGCGGCGTGGGTATGACTCCACCGACCGTCCCGTTGGGTGTCGTCGCTGTCCACGTGACGAGCCAATTCGATGTCGCGGAGACCTTGAATGTCCCACCGGGCTCGGTAGTGGACGTCTTGTGATAAACGATATTGCCGCACGTCGGACTTGGAAGCCCTTGTGCAACATCGGTATACGGCGTGAAGGGCAGTAACGCACCTGGGCACACCGACGGCACGGATCCGTCCCCCCAATTGACGACCACGGACGTATTGACCCCTGTAGCAGAAACTATGACACCCGGTCCTGCTGCAGTTCTGGTCACGGGGCCGACTGTCGATTCCCGTGGGTCAGCGACCCAGAACCAGCCGGGTAGACCAACCAGGCCGACAGCACCTGTGTTTGCGGGGTTCGGGGTGATGCCTATTCCGGGCGGATCCAACTGCATTGCCGTAACCGCTTGGCCGACAACGGTCATAACGTCGACCACCGGAGGCGTAGCCGGCACCCCAACGTCCGGAATTTGAACACACGGACCGGCCGCTTCGCAGGACCATGTTGTGCCGTCATCATTAACGACGTTCACTGCCATCGGGGCACCACTATCAGCATTTCGAACAAGCGTCATATTGGCGGCGTCAGTCGACGGAACGAACTCGAGCGGCGGTCCGGACGGCGCGGCGCTCCCACCACCTCCCCCGCCCAC
This sequence comes from Rhodococcus sp. 15-649-2-2, assembly GCF_002258645.1. Taxonomy (NCBI): domain Bacteria; kingdom Bacillati; phylum Actinomycetota; class Actinomycetes; order Mycobacteriales; family Nocardiaceae; genus Rhodococcus; species Rhodococcus sp. 15-649-2-2. The sequence goes on along the minus strand of NZ_NPFM01000037.1, from coordinate 29,755 downwards.
AGCAGCTGGCGCGGATCCAGTCGTTCCACCCCCTGACGGCACACTCGTGTACGTACCTTCGACCACAACTGTCGAACCACCCAAGCCTCCGCCGAAGGCACCGCCAGTTCCGGTGCCGATCCCCGGCTGCGCAAATACTGGGTTCGCGTTGAACACTCCAACTAGAAGCACTGATGCGATAACCCCAAGCGGCTTACGCATGACCCACCGCCCTTATGGATTCCAGTTGCCTACTTGCCAAACCGTCGATCATGGTGCGTCGCATGGGGTACCCGAAGAAGTCACTGCATCGGAAACAATGCGCCAGCCTGATGAATCTGGCCACGCCACGTTCTCCAGAGTCGGCTTGCCCAGCTCCCGCCGGACTCGGTCAGGAGGGAGCACACTCGTGCCGTCCGGACGGATCTGGTCATAGTTCGAGCTGTCGATGCAGACTCGCAATGTTGCCGACGCTTCTTCCTTAATTGGGTTCCCGTCAGCATCCTTTGGTGCCTGCAGTTCCGTCACGAATGCATCTGCGACAGTCGCAGCACCCGTGGAGACAATTCCTTGAGATCGGCGCAGGTTCACGTTTGCCTTCAACTGATCGAGGATCTTTCCACTCGCAACAGAGTCCAGCATGTTGATGTCTACAGCAGGATCGCTCTCGACCTTCGCGAGAACGGCGAAGAACTCATTCACCTTTGCTGTTGCCTGCTCGGTCGCCTGTTGTTCCGGGGACTTTTCGACGCCCTCTGGTCCCGTGAGGACCGGCTGCGTGGTGGTCGTTACGGGGGTCGCCTCAATGTCACCGCTCCCGCATGCGACGCTGATGCTTGCAGCGGCTGCTACTGCGAGGATTGCCGCGCCTGTGCGACGTCGTGTGCTGATCATCGTGGACCCCCTACGTTGTTCTGTGCGTTGTACTGCGATAACGATAATGGTGCGGCTGTTTGGACCGTAACGTGCTTACCGGACACTTCAGACACCTCGATTGACGCGACTGCTATCAACTGGCTATTGCTCCGATCCGGTAGAGGGCGTTGCCGCCATTGTGGAATTGCGCGAGGGCGCGCAAGAGTTCGTCGGTTTCGGGTTCTGGGTCGACATCGATGTCGGCGAGGTTCGCGAGCAGTTGGTCGATCAGCTCCTGGGTCTTGCTGATCTCGTCGCTCCCGTGGGTAGCGATGATCGCCAGTCTCCAGAGACCTTCTCGGAACGGTTCGACGGTGACGCCGCGGTTTGCGGTGGTGAGCGCGGCGGAAAGATCTCCGGTCTTTATTTGTCTGGTGGCGAGCTCTTCGAGGGCATCCGCGAGGGTCGAGATCATGTGCTGCTGTAGGTTTCGTGCCCACCCGTAACGGTCTGACCGTGTCCCGGCGAATGGTTGATCGTTTACCAGTTCTGCAGCCGTCCGCAATTCCGCATCGGTGGCGGCGGCCGGAGTGGTGTCGATCAGTTGTTGCCAGTAGTCCCAGTCCGATCGGACATCGGGGTGCAGTCGGTAGCCGGTGCGGCCGGTGCGGTCGCCGTGCTTCGGAAATGCCTGCTCACCGTTCTCTGTCTCTCCCAACCAATTTCGCAGTCTCGAGAGGTAGTTCTGGCGTCGTGTCGCCTTCTTTTTCGGCTGATCCTCCAGAGGGAGTTTGTCGAAATTGTCTGCAGGCCAGATCTTTTTGTCGATGGAGTCGTGTTTGATTCCCGGGTGGATGGAGAGAAGAGCGGCGATCTCGGTTAGGAGTACTTCACGGCCGTCCTTGGGTGGCTCCCCGGTCGGGGTGGTGACTGCTGGTTTCCCGAGAAGATGGAGCCAGAGATGTCCCGGGGCCGGTACGTCACCAGCGACAGGAGCGATGGGTGGGGCCTGGTCGTCGTACCTGATCGCTTCTGGGGATGTCCACTGCGCGGCGTCCGGGCTGTAGGTCGGAACGTTTGTGACGTCGGGGGCGGTCTCCGATGCGGTAGTTCCGTTCAGCAGCAGCTGGTCGGTGGGGTCGATCGTGGTGACGGAGTCGAGGAAGGTCTCAGCGCTTTCGGCGTCGGTGAGGTGTGCGTCGATTTCGGCTGCAGCCCAGGGGTCGTGCATGGACGACTCTGTGGGGATAGCTGGCTGTGTGGCGGTCGCGAGGTAGGCGGTAATGCCTTCATATTGGTCCGGCTCGAGAAATGCTGGCTGGAATGCGAAGCCGCCGTCGGTGTCTCGTTTGACAAGGCTTGCGGTGTTGCGGTCGACGATGTCGAGTGTCCACGCGGCCTGGGTGTTCTCGCTGGCGGTGCTGGCGGTGCTGGCGGCAGCGAACGCCACGCGCGGTGTGGCGGCCAGGATCTGATCGAGTGATTGCTGTTGGTCGGCCGTCAACTGACTCGCGATGAGAACTACTTCGGGGGCGGTCATTTCGCTTGTGTCGTAGATCGAACGGGCCGCTGCAATGCTGTCGATGTGTTGTTCGACGAGGGTGTCTTGGTCACGTTCGGCTTGTCGGGCGAGTCTGGCCAGCACTTCGCCTGGTTGGTCGGTGTGCTCGATTCGACCGTTGCCGAACAGTTCGGGGAGCTCCTGTCCGAAACCGATCAGCGTCAGGTGCAGATTGTCGGCGAGCGGGGATTCGACGAGTTCGAGGGCCAGGGCCTGGAGAGTGCCGCGGGCGTGCTCTGGTGAAGCTGAGACGCCGAGGTAGCCGAGTTCTTCCAGGTTGAGAAGAACTTGGGTTCGGTCGTCTGTGGAACCGAGTGTCACGAGCGTGGGGTACGGGCTGATTGTGGTGGGTGCTGGGGCGATCCGGACGTCGGCGGGGAGGGTCCAGGTGCCGGTCTCTGATCTGAGCCACTGGTCCGGCAGTACGGAGTCATCAAGGATTACTAGCTCCACCGCATCGGGACCGATGAATGCGCCGAGTAATGCCGGCAGTGCGTTGCCCTGTGTCCGAGCGTGTTCGGCGATAGTCCTCAGTGCTTCGTCGAGCCGCGTGAGGACGTTGTTGTCCGCTGCAGAATGAATCTGTTCTTCCACAACTGCTGCAGCGCCCCAGGTTTGAGGGAGGGTCTCGCCTCTGCGGCGATCGTGCTGTTGACGGTGCCGGCGCAGCCCGAAGGCCCCAGCCAGTCCGATGGCCGCTAGGGCTGAGATACCGAGCCACAATGTGCTGTTCTGATCCTCGGAGACATCGCTTGGCTGCGCAGTGGCGGCGATATATACCGGGTCTGTCGTCGATGTATTCAGTGGGATCTGGGTGGCTGGCTGAGTCGGGGCGGGAGCTGCAGCAGGACTGGGTGACGACGTCTGCGCTGGAGCAGGCATTTGAGCGGGTGCCGGCCCGGGTGCCACAACATCTGCGCCCGCGGACTCAGCAGCAGGTTCGGAAGCTGCCACCGGGGCGGGAGCCTCTGCTGGCTCAGGGGCGGCCACCGGAGCAGGCGCTGGCTCAGGAACCGCCGACGGGGCGGGGGCCTCTGCCTGCTCAGGGGCTGCTGGAGCAGGCGCTGGCTCAGGAGCCGCCGCTGTCGGAGCAGGTAGCTGTGACGAAGCGCTGTTGAGTTCGATGCCGAAAATCTTCGCAGCGGCGGCGGCAGCGGCCTGCGCTTCTGCCTGAGCCTGTTCGTCACCGCCCGGAACCATCTCCGCTTGTTCCGGAACGTCGGTGCCACCCAGGAGAGGTGCAGCGGAGGACAGTTCAGGCGCTGCTGCGGGGGCCGGTTCAGGAGCGGCAGCCGGAGCCGGTTCGGGAGCGGCAGCGACCGGGGCCGGTTCAGGAGCGACGGTCGGTTCGGGCACAGCAGCAGGTACAGGAGCGGCAGCAACCGGGGCCGGGTCGGGGGAAGCAACCGGACCCGGTTCGGGCGTGACGGTCTCGGCGGTTTGATCGTTGACGGTGAGCTGCTGGCCGACGTGGATGATTGTCGACGGTGCAGTTCCGTCGGCGTTGATGATTTCTTTGTAGCGGTGTCCGTCACCCAGATGTTGCTCGGCGATGCTCCAGAGACTGTCGCCTTCTCGAACTGTGTAGGCCCCGTCGACGGTTGTGGGTGCGGCGGCGGGGAGCTGAAGTTTCCATCCTGGTTGCAGCCATCCGTCGACGGTCAGGACGTCGGCGTTGAGTTGCTTGATCTCGGTGTATCGAAAGCCATCGCCAAGGTGGCGTTCTGCGAGTTTCCATAGGCTGTCGCCCTGCTGCACCGTGATGGTTTCCCCGTTGATGGGGCGGGCGGGGGCTTCTGCTGGATGCGGTTGGCTTTGTTGCGTTACTTGGATCGGTGCCGAGTGGGCAGGGGCGTCGAAGAGCGGTAGTGCTGTGGCGGTGAGGGGTTGGGCTGTGGCGGTGCCCGCTGTTACCAGCATGAGCGCTCCGCCTATGAGAACGGAGGCGCTTCGCTGCTGGAAGCCGAGGCCTCGGAGTTGAGGTGCTTTGATGCCGCGTAGTGCTGCGACGAGTTCGATGACGGTGCTGAAGGTGAAGGTGGCCCAGGCGAGCCAGCCGATCCAGGTCACGAATCCGAGGAAGAGTGATCCGTCGTCTTGGGTGGTCAGAGCTGTTTTGATCTGGTCGAGATCGGGCAGCGTCGTCGGTATTGGGTTGCCGCGGAATGTCCACAGTGCGAGCGGAATTCCGACGACGAGGACGAGTAGGACGATCAGGTAGAGCAAACCAGTCAAGCGCCGTCGGATGGTGGTCATGCGGGTGTCCTTTCCGATGGCTGCAGGGTGGCCGGGGTCGTGCAGCGTTGCGCCGCGAGCTGTCGAATCACGTCCTCCGTCTTCTCGTGGAGTTCTGCGACTCGTCTGCTCTGCGGTCGATTGGTCATGGTGTGCCGGGGATTCCGAGGTTGGTGCGGTTCAGGTTGACGGTGGCTGTTCCGATGATCTGCTGTGGCCCGACGCCGATCAAACCGAGGACACGGGGTTGGTAGGTCGTTGTGGTGGTGATCAGCAGTGTTGTCGGTCCGGTCTGCACGACGACGCCGGGGATTCCTGCTGCGGCAAGGTATTTGGTGGCTTTGGCTTGGGCTGTCAGCGGGTTGACGACGACGTTGGTACCGCGGACTGCGAGTGGTTCGATGATGGCTTGTCCTGCCCCGCGGGCTGCTTCTTCAGCGACTTGCTCGGCGCGCTGCTTGGCGTAAACTTTGCCGCCGCCGTCGACGACGAGACCCATCATGATCAGCAACGCCATGGCTGTGATGACGCTCCACATGGCGATGGTTCCGGCGTCGTTGTGCGCGTCTCGCCGTGTGCAGGCGGCCACCGCCCGGCGTAGTGCTTCGGTCATCAGGCGCGCTCCCGGTAGGTGTCGACGGGTGAAGTCGCGGTTGCTGTGATGGTCCGTGAGCCCATGACTTGCGGGAATCCGAGTGCGTCGAGGGAGATGACGCACGTGACGGTGGCCGAGACGGAAGCCGTGACGCCGGGGCGAGTTCTGAATCCGCCGAGGTCGGTGTTGACGTTGAGAGCGGAACAGGTGAGCCCTCGTGCTGCCAGGTCGTTTCGCGCGGCTGCTTGCGCATCGGGGGCTGCGGAGAACGCCGTTCGCGCGATGGAGGCGGTACGCGCGGCCTCGTTCGCGGCGTGGACTACTTTCTGGTGCGCTTGCGCGAGAACGCCGAAGGTGACGATCAGTGCGATCAGGAACAGTGTGGCGGGGGCGACGATGACAGTCTGCAGGGCCGATCCTCGGTCGTCGGCTCTGGCTGCGGCTGCCAGCTGGCGCAGTTTGTTCGCGGTGTTCATCTGGTTCCTGGGGCAGTGACTCGTTCAACGGGAAGCGTCTCGCTGACATTGATGTCGAGGGAGAAGAAGGGGATGAGGCGGATGGGTTGTCCGGTGATCTGGACAGTTGCTTCTCGCAAGCCTCGGTTGACGACAATGACGGGTGCTCGAAGGGTCGTCGGGCCGGCGGTGGATGCGAAGGCGTAGCCCGCCGCTGTTCCGGCCGCAGCGCTGCCGAATTGCGATCGCGCTTGTCGTAGAGCTTCTTCACCGGTCGAAATCGCTACGGTCCGTGCGTGAGCGTAGAGAGCTGCCTGGATTGCGATGAGGAAGAGCAGTAGGACGACGCCGAATACCACGACTGTTTCGAGGGCTGCGCCGCGGTCGTCTCGACGTATGCGGGTGAGCCATTCGCGTAGTGGTACATGTGTGTCGGTGAGCAACGCTGGTCCTCCCCTGTCTCGTTGGGCGAGTGGTGGGGTTACTGGATTCGGTTGAGGTAGCGCTGTGCAACCACGGTGATTCCGGCGACGATAGCGATGGCGAGGATGACGAGGCCGGCGGTGATGACGACGGTCTCCATGCTGTAGCCCTTGTCGCTTTTGCGTCCGCCGGCGCGCTCGGTCATCCGGGTATAGGAGAACAGTGCCAATGCGAACAGTGTTGCGGTGGTTGCTGCGATCCGGTTTGCGATTGTGCGCGATGCTGCCATGTGACGTTTCCCTTCGATATGTAAAAGCCCTGGTTATGACGGTTCTGGATGCCGGTCAGACTATCGCCAAGACCGGACACTTCGAGCAGGTGAAGTGCACGGATCGGTGTTTGCACAGCTCAAACTTGGTAGTTGATCGTTGAATGACAACGCATTCGGGTTGTTCGGTCTAGACGCCGCCCATGATGTTCACTCCGGCCGGCACGATCAGCATGATCATGAACAGCACGGCCAAGGTGCCGAGAGGTGCGTCCATCTTCTTCGTTTTGGCTCCTGCTTCGCCTTGTTCTTTCGAGAGCAGGGCACTGCGGAGCGCTCCGGCCCGCGCGGCAAGAGTGTCGGCCACGCTCGCTCCCTGGTCGCCGGTATAGGTCATGATGTCCGCGAGATCTCCCAACTCCGGCAGCGCCAGTTCGGCTGCAAGATTGGACAGAGCAGCCCATGGTGCCTGTCCGGCGAGGGACGCTTTCTGAAGCTCGGCATCCAGACGTAGAAACACCCAGCTATCGCCCACTGCGGCAGCGCGTTCGAGACTTTGGAATGCAGCGACGCCGCCACTTCGGTTCAACGAAACGAAGTCGATGAACGCCGCCAATGCTCGGGTGAATTCGAGTCGGGCACTAGCGGCGCGAGTCTTGACGTCGGCGTCGGGCGCGAAGAATCCCACCAGCGCCAGGACGAGGGAACCGGCTACGGGAAAAGTCAGGGGCACTGCCATGCCGAACAGCGCCAGGAGTGCGATCGAAATCGGCGCGATGATCAGACCTATTGCAGCGGAAAGGATTTTGTCTCCGATGAACTTTTGTGGAGTTTCTCGGAGGATCGCCAGGTCCGCGGTCGGGATCCTGAACCACGCCTGCGATCGCAGCCGCGGGTAGAAGCGGGCACCGACCTTGTAGGACAGGGCATCCGAACCGGTGAGGTCGTCACCGCCGCGGGTGTCGACGGTGTACGGGTCCGGGGCTGCACCGGACAGTCGTTCCATGGCATCGCCGAGTGCTGGGTCGGCCGGCAGTATGCGGAGAACGAGGAGGATCAAGCCGAGAGCGGCGAGAGCGGCAAGGGCGATCGCCCAGAGCTCGAAGTTGTTCATACTGCGCTCCTCTCACGTGCGGTGTTTGCTGCGTCGCGGTCCTTGGTGCCGATGAACCTGGGGTATTTCACTGGCAAGGTGTATCGCTTCATCCACCCGAGCACCAGGCCGAAACCGATGAATTCGAGGAACAGAACGGGCTGGAGGAGGGGCTGTTTGTACGGGTCCATGTAGTTGGTGAACAGGAACAACCCAACGATGACAACGACGGTGATGACGGTGACCCCGCGAGCGGTCGTGCGGGGCCCTTGCCGTTCCGCTTCGGCCGTTCTGCGGTTGCGCACGTTCTCTGCCACCGATTCTGAAAGTCGCTTCAAGGCTGCGGTGAGTCCGGAGCCGCGCAGGCGAGCTGCCTGCCGCAGTGCACCGACCACGTAGTCGCCGGTGGAATCGTCGAGATCGTCTGCGAACCGAAGCAACGCTTCGTCGATCGACACATTGCCACGCAGGCGCGTGATGAGGCTCGTAATTTCCGGACGCAATGCTTGAGGCATTCCCCTGTGCGTTGCGATGATGGCCTGTTCGAGGCCGGATCCTGCTGCGAGCACTCCAGTCAGGTTGCGCACCCATTCTTCGAGGGCATTGAGGCGTTCGATGTCGTCGGCGGCGGCTGACGATCCGAGTAGGTAGGGGACGCCTACTGCTGCGATCGGAATGATGGGGAAGAGTACGAACCATCCACTGAGGAGCCATGCAGCAAGGCCGACGGCAGTTCCGATGGCGAGGAGTAATTTTGTCCGCCGGGCAATCCGCGCACGTGAGGTGCGGTGGCGTGTCGGCGCAGTCGGGTCGCGGCGATCGCGAATTCCGTTGGCAAAAAACCACATCCCGGCGGCAAAGACAAGGACGATACCGACGGCCGTGAACGTGTACATCAGAGCCCACCACCTGTGATCGTGTTGATGGGGATTTGGTTCGGACTGAAACCGCCTGCGTAGAGCTTGCGGAGCAAAGCTGGGGGCAAAGTTCCGTATTCGCCGGTCCCGCCCGGCTTTCCTTCGTAAATTTTGGTTACTGCGGGCATGGCGTTTTCGCCGGCCTCGATATGGATGACCTCGCTGACGAATCGGACCTGACGCCTCTCGCCGGTGTCGGTAAATTCGTAGTCCGTCTGCAGCTGAATGATCAGATTGATGTGGTGTGCCACTTGGCGGTAGGCGTACTCGACCGGCACTCCTGCTTCGAGGGCGCAGGTGACGAGGCGGTCGATCGCGCCGGCGGCATGCTCGGCGTGCGTGGTACTCAGGGAGCCTTTGGCCATCTGCATTGCTTTGAACATGTCGATGATCTCGCCGCCGGCTACCTCTCCGACGATGACACGGTCGAGCTGCATTCGCACGAACTGGTAAAGGATGTCGGACAGCGTCGTCGCGCCGCGTAGCGCTCCGGTCAGCTCGTTTCGTTCGCCGCCGCCGGTGATTGCCTCGGCTGCAACAACATACGGTCTGCGACCGTCGAGTTTGTCGAGGAACAGTTCGTACTCTGTCTCTGCTGTGCCGATCCGTGTTTGCAGGGGAAGGCAGTTGGCGAGCGCACGAAGGTTGGTTGTTTTACCTGATCCCATGGGCCCGGAGATCACGATGGAGGCACCACCGATGACTGCGGCGCTGAGGATCTCGGACAACAGTTGGGGCATAACACCCATTTCGACCATCTTGTCGATGGTCACATCCTTGTGGCGGTGCATGCGGATGGCGATACTGGGATGGCGGACCGAGTAGCCCATCGCGGACAAGCGGATGTCGCCGGGCAGATTGAGGCGGAGGTTGGGGTTGACCTGCGAGAACGGTCGTCCACCACCGGGTGCGCGCTGCGCGAGGTTGGTGAGCCAGTCGTAGAGCTCTTCGTCGCTGTCCGCGATCGGCGGTCGTGCCTGCAGACTCCCGTCGGGGTACATCACAATGACGCTGTCGCCGTTGATGAGGATGTTCTCGACGTTCGGGTCGTCGACGAGCGGCTGAAGTGGGCCGAGTCCGAACAGCGTGTCGAAGACCGCTTTGACCAGCGTCTGTTCCTCTTGGACGCTCAGCTGTTCGTGACCGGTGTCGATCGCGGACTGCACTTCTTTGCTGACGAGATCTATGACGATCTGCCTGCCCGACTCACGCTCCTCGTCCGGGGTCATGGCAGTGACGCCCAGCTCAGGGTTGAGGGCCTGATCTGCTCGTTGGGTCTTACGGAGAGAGAGGATTTCGGATGCTTCTTTGGTCAGTTGCTTGACCAATTGGTGGTTGGTCCTCGCGACGTCCGACCGCTCAGCTGGAAATGGTGATGGCGATGTGAACGGGACCGTCTCGAGTCGCTCGGGTTCCGGGTGGGAGTGGCGACCGTCCTTGCCGGCTGCGGCGAGCAGACCTGCAGATGAGGAGCCGTATTGCCCGCTCCTGTAACGAGTTATCTCGTTGTCGCCATCGTCGAGGATGATCGGATCGGCGGCAAACATCGGTAGGTCGGGTAGGGCTGGTCGCTCGTCGTAGTCGAAGTCGGGGGCGTTGTTGGTCATGCGGGTGTTCTCCCTTTGGCCTTGTCGGCTCGTTACGCGGGCTGTGAGCTGTATGGCGAGTTGGCGATCCATACGGGCTGGTGCGTTTCGTGGAAGCGCTCGATCTTTTGCCAGGTTCCGTCGATTGCGCGTAGATAGCTTGATCGACGTCGCCGCCAATTACTGAGCGAGGCACCTTCGGAAAAAACTTGCGCGTGTACCGGTGATTCGGGAAGGACTGCGATGACGTCGAGGCCGGTCGCCGCGGCGGTCTCGGCTGCGCTGTAGGGCTCGGTACCCCTGACAATGAGGCCGATGCTGGCCGGCGACTTCGTATTCTCCAGATGCTGCTGTAGTGGGCCCAAGCCAGCACGAACCGCTGCCACTGCGGTCCTGGTCGGTCTGAGCATTATGGCGATAACGTCACTGTGACGGATCAGGTCTTGATGTCCGGACCGTAGATTGAGGCGACCGGCGTCGACGAGCAGGTCACCGCCGCCCTGTTTCGACAACAACGCCAGATGTGCCCCCAACGGGCCCCACGTCGACTTCATCGATTCCGTTTGAGCTGCATTGACCAGGCCGGGGACGAACCATCCTTGCGCCTTGGTCGGCTCCTCTGGATCGAACGGCCCGATTCTAACTATTTGGTGCTGGAAGGCTGGGCCTATTCGGCCGTGCCTGTTCGGCTCGACCAGTTGGATGATCGATCGGTCGTGCCGGCGGCGCGCGTGAAAGTACCCGGCCAGCGTCGGGGACGATCCGATCGGATCGGCCTCGATGTACAGCAGCTTGCGGGAGTCTGCGGTGAGAGCGATGCCCAGGCCGGTCGTCGAGACGCCTGGCGAGCCGGAGATCGAGGTCAGGGTGACGAGCATGGCTCAGCGCTCCCGGGAGTCGAGGACGATGGCGACGCGGTTGGTGGCGGCTCGGGCGGCGATCCAGCTGGCCTCGTCTTTCTTGACCAGAACGTCCACTGTCGTCTGTCCGGTCTCGGGGATGTCCTTCACGGCAACGACCTGTGCGTTCGCGGTGACCGGACCCTGCACCGGGGAATCGTCTTGATCTCGGGGAGTGTCGACGATCCGGACGTTGTCGCCTGCGAGCAGTGGCTCTGCGGGAAGTTTGCCGATTGCGACGGTGATGCCGACCAAAGTGTTGTCCCCGCTGGGGATTACGGCGTTGGTGAACGACGATGGGTTCAGTGCCGATCCGCTCAGGAGCGGAACTGCTGCGCTCTGGCCCACGACCGATGCTTTGTCTGTGGCAGGAACGGTCGCGATGGTCGCATCGCTGTTGACCTCTGCGGTTTTGAGGTCGTCGGTGGTGATCGTCTCCCCCTGTGGCACGTCGCGGGCGAGCACCAGAATTGTCGTGGTGGCGCGCATGGCGTTCACCAAAAAGACCGCTCCTACGATTGCGACGGTCATCAAGGCGACTCCCGCGATCCAGTACGACCGTCGACGGCGCACTTTGGTGGTGGATACGACTTCGGTGAAGTCATGGCCCGGCTTAGGAGATGCCTCTCTTGCGCTGCGCGGCTCCCCCACTGTGGCGGTCGATGTCTTTTCTTTGAGATTGCCGAACATGGGCATAGCTCAGTCACTTTCCGTTTGTGTCGTGGCGTCGAGGCCGAGATGTGCTTTGAGGGCAGTTCCGATGAGGTGGCTGCGGGAACGGGCCTTGAACTGGTCTTTCAGTTGATCGATGATCACCCAGTCATCGGCGTACAACCCGACCGTGACTCCCTTCTTCTCCGCCTTACCCTCAGACGGCTTCCCACCTACTCCCCTGGCGCGGAACAGACCTCCGCCGACCTTGCCTCCCGGAAACAGAAGGCTTTCGAGATCGCTGTGGACATCCTCGATAGCAGTGATGACCACCTCGCCGTGGGTTCTCCCTGTCCGTTTGCTCTCCTTCGCCAGACCGTGTGCAACCCCGACAGCAAGATGAACCGTCGACGGCACAATCGTGTCGTCGTGCCCCAATTCAGCTGCACCAGAGGATGTCTCCTCCTCGTTTGAACTCAACTGCACCACCTCCGCTGACATAGCACTTATCGATCCGGCCGGCGGCGGTGGCATGAAGGCTGCCCCGAGCGACTGTCGCGCAGGCGGAGATGTCGGCACGTTCGCACTCTCAGCGCTGTCGGTCCTCACTCACGATCCTTCCGATGTCCCCGTGTACCTGAGTCGCAGGCTTGAGTGCGACGTACGAGATATACCGGGTCTCCCGGACACCGCGAACAGCGTCGATCCGAACCGAACCCTGCAAAACGAACCCCGTGTTCGTCCCGCAAGAGGACCCCATCCCCTCCCCACCAGGACAAAGGCTATCTCCACCTCAACAACAGTGGTGATCAACACGCGGTACATAACATTTCAGTAACAAGGTAGTCGATCGCGCACTCGTTCAGTTCCGAAGCAAACGCGGCGCGGCACCGACCCCTGACGGTCCGTGCCGCAAGCAATGTCCTCTGCAACTTCTACGGGCCGTTGACTGACTCTCAACCGAACTGCACTCGGCGCTGCCTCTTGACTCCAAGACAAGTTGGATTATGATCACTGCCACGTGATCACAACACGATTTTGTTATCGTTTGACACTCATGTCGGACTGATGTGGTTCTCGTGACTCAGTGCTATTTGATTTGATGGCTTTCATGTGTGTCCACAATCTGCCGCCAATGTTTCTTCAACGCAGCGTCGTTCACCGACGATCTTGAACCGATCGCCATGCAGAGCTCACCAGGAAAACCACCACATCTACCTCTTCGGCCGTGGGCACAGTCATAGAACTGATGCCAGAGGGGTGGTGACACACCACCATTTACCTGCAACCATTGAACGATGAGCTTCTCCGACACCGCCACCGCGCCAGGCAGCGGCGTCGCAGCCCGAACGCTCGACGACCTACGATGGCACCGCGAGTTCCATCGTCAGTCCCAGTTTCGCTGGTGGGACACCGAGGCCGCGCTCGTTGCCACCGAATTCACTCGTGGACAGGACCAGTTCCACACAGTGCACGACCTGGCACAACTGGAGCGATGTCGGCTAGCGCTCGCCGACTACACCACGACCTGCCAGCGAGCCCTGGGCCGCGCCCTCAAACAGTCACAACACGTTCTCGACACGCAGAGCTGGACTTTCGCGACTGATGCGCTCCTGCTGTTGCCGTGGACATGCGAGCAGAGCAGCTACCTTGCGACCTGGGCCGACCCGCACGATCCGACAGCTCTGAGCAACCCTCAAGTCCGGCGCATTCAACGTTCCTGTGAGCGCATGATGTTCGGAAATCCCCTCATTCTTAGTTGGGAATTGAGCCACCTGTGGAGCCTCTACCGAGCCGCCGAGACACTGCTCGAAGACACCCTTGTAGATCTCACCGTTGAACTCTCAGAATCAGTCCCTGACGCCACCCTGCTGTGGGCCACCCAAATGGCGTCGAAGATCGGTCTGGAACAACGGATAGCCGAACAGCGAACGACCCGCGGAGAGCCTGGCGATCCCCGCCGCCGACTGCGTCAGAGCTATTCGGATCTACGCTGATTGGAACGCGAACAGTCCCCCGTTGACCTGGCGTCTTATGTGAAATTCGTGCCAGGCTCGCGTCGAACTACGTAGCAATCCTCGCACTCCCCTACCGATACCTCTCCCCTCAACACTTCGCTTGAGCCTTCGCGAAGCCAGCAGAGCCTGCGGATTGGGAGTCGCGGCCATGATCGCAGCTCGAATCGCACGCTGATTCGCACATATCGACGCTTTGTTGATCCGACATAACTACCCACTCTCGATCCCGTTCATCATCCCAGTGCTCTGCTCCCCTACCTCCGTTACCGTCTACCGGGCAATCATCCCAACACAATGGGCGTAGCACTTCGTAGTACTCCTCGCACAGTAAAGCGTTAGTTTCATCGCGTACTAAACCGCGTGTTTGAGGGCGTACAAATACGCTTGTTACACCGTTGGTTAATACGCGTAATACTACGCATGCAATACCGGGTAGAACTCCGCACGTCAACACGCGGGTTAAATACCGTTTTGGTCAGCACATCAATGCCCGTGTTTCTTCACGTGTTAACAAGGGTGTTGATATGCGACTTAACGTGCGTATTGGTACGCTGTTACTAGGGCGCAGCACTACATGTTTTATTGCGCGTGTTTTGCCGCGTAAGAGTGCGAGCATTGATACGCATGGTGTTACGCGACTTAGACCGTGTTGACTGACGTGCGTGACTGGGCGTACTCTCGCGCACACAACCACGCACGACAACCTGCGCATCCGCCCGCACAAGAGCGTGCGGGACAAGTCGAGCCGCTCGCACGTACCGATTCGGCACCGTGAACGCCTCCCGGTCACGCTTCTCCACGGCAGCGCTCGAATAGATGCACGCGGATCCAGGACTCTGGAAGGAAGGTTCTATCGATGGCAATATCAAATTCCCTCGCAGTCACCCAAGGTAAAGGGGGAGTGGGCAAGACGACGGTTGTTGCCAACCTCGCAGGCCTGTTCGCCGCTGCCGGCTACCGTGTTCTCGTCGGGGAGTTCGACCCTCAGGGCAACCTGGCCCGCGATTTCGGTTACGAAAAGCAGTCCGGTGAAGAACTTCTGATGTCGTTGATGTCAGGCGGACAACCCCCGATCATCAAAGACGTCCGACCCGGTCTAGACGTCATTCCCGCTGGTCCTGCGCTCGTCGACGTTGCTGGCATGATGCTCTCCAGGCTCAGCCGCGGGGGCGAATCGCTGGGGCAGATCCTCCACAAAGTCCTTGCCCCGATCGTTCCCGACTACGACATTGTTCTCTTCGATACCCCGCCAGGCGACGTGATCATCGGTGATGCGGTGCTGTACTGCACGTCGTCCGTTCTCATCCCTACTCGCGCCGACGATGGCAGCCTCGACGGCCTCGACCGCGTCGCCGAGCGCTTCGCGCGTGCCCGGGAGCACAATCCGCAACTGAGATTGGCTGGCATGCTTCTGTTTGCGGTCGGCAGTAGGTCACAACGGCTCCAGGACCAGGTGAGGGAAAGTATTACGCAAGCCATTCCTGACACCATTGCCCCCATCTTCGGCACGACAATCCGCTACATGGAGAGCGCCGCTGCCGACGCGCGGCGGCATGGGCTCCTAGCTCACGAACTCGAAGGCGCTACTGCTAGCGCAAAGAAGGCTCGGTTGAAAGCGCTGAGGGACAAGGTGAAACCACCCAGCCTTCTGCTCTCTCGGGATGCAACCGGGTTGGCGGATGACTACGAGGCCCTAGCAGCTGAGGTCTTGCAACGCTTGGCCGAGCTTGCTGCCGAAGCCGATCACGCAGAAGAGGTAGCACCCGCATGAGCACCACTGATCGCAAGAAGCGACCCAGCCTGGCGGACCAATTCGACAAGCCCGCTCCCCGTGGATCTGGCCTCGCCAACATTTTCCCTCGCAATGGAACGGGTTCCCTCGCCAGGCCTGCCGCAGTGGAACCACGCTCGACCGACGTGGCTGCCGAAAGAGCCGTCGACGAGCCGCACGTACAGGCTCCGGACGTGACATCTGCACCGGATGCTCCTGCAGCACCTGCACCAGAGCCTCCGACCGAGGTTGCTACATCTGCCTCGCCCTCCGGGGGCAGCACTGCCGCAACCGAGGACGTAGCCACCACACCCGAAACCGGGGCCGACACCGCTACAGCGGAGCCGTTGGCTGCGATTGTCGGTGATGAAGATGTGCGCCCGATCGCGGTCTACGTTCCCGCGACGGTCAAAGAGGCCTGGAAGACGCGATCTCAGCGGGAGAAGAAGTCCTACGGCGAGATCGTCGAGGATGCCTTCGCCGCGCACACCCCGGAAACCTTGGTTCGCCTCTTCGCCCCTCGCGCCGTCGAATCGCCACGCGGTGGCATGCCGCGTCTGGCCCGCCCGAAGGTCGCGAGCGGGGGAGTGGAGGTGCGTCCACATCTGTGGGTAGCCCAGACCCGATGGATAGACGAGCAGGTAGAAGCAAGTCCGCTCATCCCCTCACGAAGCGCGCTGATTGCTGCGGTCGTTGAGGACTATCTGATCTCTTGATCCGCCGGGCCAGAGCGTCTTGCTCCTGGCTCCCCACCGTGCTCCCCACCATGCTCCCCACTCCGGTGGGGAGCGTTTTTTTGCCTTTGAGCTGCCCTTATCTCCATGCTCCCCATGCTCCCCACATAAAAGAGCCAAGGTCACGCGTATATCGATGAAGGGGCTTGCGCAGCGGGTCGGTTCGACGAGCTGGGGTGTTCGTCGTGTCCGGTGCCGCAGAGACAATGTCGAGAGATTTCGCCACTTCTGTCACAGAGGTAGATCGAGACGGATCTACCTGTCATGTGTGGTGCGAGGGCGGGTACGGACGAGGTGCGGAGGAACATGTGAACGTGGCACGACAGGCAGGCGACACACCGGATGTCGCGGCCTCCCTGTTTCTGTTACCGAATCCGTTTAATGTGATCGCATGGCTGGAAGCAAACCTGGGAGAGAGTCGAAGGGCCCTCGCATACCCGCAATGGTGCGCACGCCCGACACGCAGTATGCGCATTACAAAAACGAGGCCGACGCCCTTGGCCTCGACCTCAGCGACTACTACGTCTATGTCATGGCGCTGCACCATGATCTACCCATGCCGCATTACATCCAAGATCGAATCGATCCCGCACAGTACAAGCTGGGCGCGTGATGACCTACCCCTAGACAGTGAAAAACCCCCCTCGTGCTTGGCGGCGAGAAGGGGGGTCTTCCGGATTCACAAGTGAGCGAATCGCTCCGCTCCAACCACCCACCGGGAACAACCACGAACACGACAGGAGGTGTATTGACATCATAGCTCAGTACCCCTGCCTCGCCGTGATTTGCGCTCCGAACCCAGCGCGCGTCGTACATCTACGTGTCGGCGGTGAGTCGTGACGTCACCGACTCCCAACCGCGGCCACATGTGGTCGATGGACAACATCCGTCCACGCCTCGAGCAGCTCGGCGGCTTCAAAGCCACATCGAGTACCCAGTTTCAGGCGAGATGCCCCGTTCACGACGACCGTCACGCTTCGCTGTCTGTCACCTGGACTCCGGGCCACCACGGTTCTGGAATGGTGCTGCTGCGGTGCCATGGCTGCTCAGCGACGGCCGCAGAAATCGCCGAGCGTCTCGATATCGGTGTGTCCGATCTGTTCGACGAACCCTTGCCGAGTCGGGATCCGAGCGCACCGCGTGTCGGTAGATCCCCGCAGCAACGGGCAGCGGGCAAACGACGTGGGCGTCTGGGGCGTCTGCCTGCTCGGATTGCCGGTCCGATGCCGGAGCCCGAGGTCGAGCACTCTTGGTCGGAAGTTGCGCGCTATCCCTACACCGATGCCGACAGCGTATTGGTGCAGGAGGTCATCCGCGAGGAGTGCACCTCGTGCGGCGTCAAACACAAACGATTCCGGCAGTTGTTCGTCGGTCCGAATCGCACGTACGTCAAACGTAAGCCTGCGGTGTTCACTCCGGTCCTGTTCGCGATGCCGCAGCTGCAAGCGGCGCTGTCGGCCGGCCAGCCGGTGTGGCTGCTCGAGGGCGAAAAGGATGTCGAGACCGCGATGCGTCTCGGTCTGTGCGCGACCACGAATGCCCAGGGTGGCCTGAACTTTCCGCCACAGCTCGCCGAGGTGTTCGCCGGTGCCGCAGTGCGCGTTGTGCTCGATCGTGACGCCGCAGGATACGAGCGCGGCATCGAACTGGCGTCGCTGCTCGGCGCAGTTGATGCCGAGGTACAACTGCTGCTACCCGGCACAACAGATGACAAATCAGACTTCACAGATCACGTCGAGGCCCAGCTGTGGGATCCGGACGATATGTGGAACGGGTTGATTCCCGTCCATGTCGGTGAGGTTGCGGCACATGCTGCGCTGGCCAAGCTGCGCGGCAAGGCCGCCGAGGTCGAAAAGGCGGCTCAGGAAGCGGCTGCGCGTGCCGAGCGCGGGCGAGTATCAGGTCACCAGGATGAGTGCGCAGACGAGATCCGCCTCGCTGGGCGCTGGGCCGTCGAGGCGGAGCGCCTGTTCGAGCCGTTGAGCGAAGCCGTCGATGCGGTGCGTAGTTTCGCTGCCGCTGAGGGCACGAAGTGGTCGCAAGAAGCGGTCGATGCCGCTACCGCTGTGTGGCGTACTGCCCGCACGGCTGCCCGTGCCGCACACGATATTTCGCGCACTCCGATTCCACCGCTGCTGCACGACGAGGACGAGCACGACGCGGTGCCGCCGGCGACCGGATCCAGCCACATCGACGCCGGTGAATCGACACATCCGCTCCCTGACGGACCCCGACTGCACCTGGTCGGGGCGGCCACCCGCGGCGCTCAGATATCTGCACCGACGTATCGGGTCGTAGAGGGAAGCCTCGTCGAAATCGTCACCAACCGAGATGGCGAGCAGACCGCCAAAATGGTGCTCAGCATCGATGCTCGGATCGTGGAGATGGAATACCTCGAATCGCAGGACGACGGCCTCGACGTCGACGCACCGACCCTGCTCGGACGCGAAGATATCGTCGGGCAGCGGGAAGCCAATCCGCCGTCGCCCGAACAGCTTTCCGCTGTCGTCATCGGGTACACCCATCCCGATACGGGCGAGTTCATGCGTATGCGGGTGGACGCACAGGACTATCGGGACTGCACCTGGGCGGATTCTCTTCCCGGGCCGCCGACGTACGACTCCAAACCCTCTGGAATCGCCAAACTTCGCGACGCCCTGAAAGTGGCGGGTGGAGTGACGATTGCCCGGACGGTTCGATTCCGTTCCACCGGTTGGCGTAAGGACCGAAACGACGAGTGGTTCTACGTGCACGCGGGTGGCGCTATCAGTGCTGCCGGTGCCCGTGTTGCGCCGGTTCTGCTCAGTGGACCGCTCTCGCGTTACGACCTGCCGTGCCCGATCGCCGATGCACCTCGATTGCGTGATGCCTTCATGGTCGATTCGGGATCGATGCTGACGCGTCTGCCGGTGCGAATCGCTGCTCCGTTGCTCGGGCACGTCTTTCGCGCGGCCTTGGGACCCAACCCCTGGGTTCTTTCGCTCATTGGTTCGCCCGGTTCGTACAAGACCTCGATCGCGTCGATCGCGATGCATCACTTCGGTGAGCTGTGGGATCGTCGGCGGCCGGCATCGTCGATGTCAGGTAACGGTGACACTCTCAATGCGCTTCGCATCAAACTGAATTCGTCGAAAGATGCGCTGTACTGGGCCGATGATGTCGCTCCCACACGAGACTGGGGGGCTGCACAGAAAGCGCTCGAAGAGTTCGCGCGCATGGTCCACAACGGCGAACAACGGAGCCGTTCCAGTCGCGACGGGTTGAGCATCCTCGACGGCACCGCCCCCCGATCGTCCGCGATGGTGACCTCCGAGGTCATGCCTCGACCAGGGTCCGGCGCTCAGCGCATGTTGGTGGTGCCGTTGCAGTCCGACGAGATCGAACTCGACGAGCTGATTCGACTCGACAGTGAGCAGTCTCGACATGGACGCGCCCTGCTGATGGCCTCGTTCCTGCAGTGGTTGTGCCCCCGCCTCGAGGAACTGCGGGAAAAGGTCTTCAACGAGGGCGCGCACTACGCCGAGGGCTTACGTGAGCAGGGTGAGACCGTGCGCCAGGCCGAAGCGGTCGGTGCAGTGTGGGCAGGGTGGCAGGCGTTCACCGCTTTTCTGCTCGATGTCGGCGCGCTCGATGCCGATGAGGTCGAGCAAGTTCTCGACGTCGTCGACGGCGGATTGCACGACGCGGTCGTCGCTGCGGCCGATCCCGATCTGCCTTCACGTACCGGGGCGCGGGTGCGCGAGCTCCTTGCGCACGCACTGCGTACCGGGTTGGCCTACGTCGACGACGTTCGTACCGGTGAAGCACCCGACCGCCCGCTCGCCGGCCGGTTGGGGTGGCGACGGACGTTGGTCTCGGACTATCAGGACGTCAAGAAGTACCGCGAAGACGCACGCGGGATCCGGTTGGGGTACGTGCTCACCGACCCCGGACCACGCGACGGTGAAGCGCAGCTGTTGATCGAATCGACTGCCCTCGAACAGGTTCTGAAAGCCGCGGCATCGACGATGTCCGATGCTCCACAGATCGATCGAGGCACGGCGCTGCGGGCCCTCTACGACGAGGGAGTTCTGATCGCCGAGGAACGCGCAGGCAAGACACCCCGTTACACCGTCCAACGCACCATCCATTGTGAGGAACGGCGGCAGCGGATGACCGCTCTCCGTCTGTGGGCGATCCTCGGCGACGGCCCCGACGACGGTCAGATCGGCATCTTCGACGCTGATGGCGGACCCGACGATGCACCGGACGGTACGACACCGAGCGACGTTCCGGGTTCGACCTCCGCAGTGGCCGACCTCGCGACGTTGTTCTCGGTATCGAACAGCGACACCTCATCGACGACGGGCAGCTCTCGTGCCAACGACGCGGAAGCTACGTCTGACAACTCCGAACAGGAGGACATTCCAGTGGGAAGCTACCCCGATGCCGAGGGCCATATCGCTGTGGCAGAACATATTTCGCCGAGCGTCCCGTGCGTGAAGTGCGGAGTGGGCTCGGGCCTTCGCTTCGATGGCCACGTTCTGCACGCGCAGTGCTGGTTCGGAAGCACAGCTGCCTCCCGCGCTGCACTGGTTGCCGATACCGCAGCCGCAGCGAAGCCGCCTGCACCCGCCTCCACTGGCCCGCGGCCGTCGAACGAACCTGCTCGTCGAGCTGCTTCCGAGGCCGCCGAGTCGAGTGCTCCTACGGTTGCGCAACCCAGTGCGCCGCTCGAGACCACGCAGCCTCGGCGTTCAGCTCCCGCGAAGACCGCGGCCAACCCGTTCGCTGCCCCTGCCGCCGTCCTGGACGTCGATGGCATTTGGATGCCCGACGGAAGTCGAATCAATTTGCCACAGAACATCTCTCACGTCGGTCATGTCGCCGCGCTGGTGCAGGAGCTGCGTCTGGGCACTCAGACTTCGTCGTGGCAGAGCGAACCGGGACAGATCTGGGTGACCGCGGCGATGACCGAGAAGTTCGGGGTGGATCTGAGCACGCTGAGCGACGATCCGTCGCAGCGACGCAAAGACGTCGGCGAGGCCACTGCCGGCACAGCGTTCGTCACAGATGCAATCGCCGACGGTTGGACCCTGGGCAAGCCCGGTGACCGGCTCGGTGCGTGGACCCGTGTGTGGCGCACCCAGGGCGAGCACCGCGGTGTGTGGGTCGTCCTGGCTGCCGGCATGAACGCCGATCCACGCGATATCCCTATTCTCGGAGACCGACCGTCCCCGAGCAAACTCGCGCGTCGATTGTCGCTGTTCGCCAGCGCGTTGAAGATGCCGTGGGTGATCACCCCGCAGTCCACAGGTTTCGACCTGATGATCTCGACTCGATTCAAGGACCGCGAGCGGATGTTCGGGGCACAGACTCCCGTCGGCCCGGCCACCATCAGCTCCCTCGAGGACGATTACGCATGGTCCCGCAAACCGACCAGCGACGAGACATCGATGATCTACGTCCACGCGTACGACCGAGGAGGCTCGCATGCTGCGGGAATCGCCGGTTTGGAGATGCCGATCGGATCGGCCACTCATCATCCAGACGGGCGAGCGTTCGACAAGAAGCTGCCGGGCTATTGGCGGGTAGAGGTTCCCGAGGCAGGGGACTGGCGCATCCCACATCCATTGATGCCTCTCGGCGGCCGGCCGGGCCTGCTGTGGGTGACCACACCGAGTCTGCAGGTCGCCGGAGAACTCGGCTACGAGCTCGAACCTGTCGAGGCCTACGTGTGGAACGAACATGGCCGAGTACTCGATCCGTGGTACGAGCGAATCCGGGACGCACGAACAGCTTTGGACGTCGACGACGTCGACGCTCAGTTGGCCAGAGATCTGCTCAAGGGCGTCTACACGCGCACGATCGGCCAGATGGGGTCCTCGGTTCATATGACCGGACGAGCAGGTTTCTCGCCTGAGCGACGCCATCACATCATCGCCAAAGCGCGGGCGAACATCACTCGTCGCATCGTCAAGATCGGCACCGTCTCCGACCGGTGGCCGGTGGCCATCACGAACGACACGGTTCTCTACACCAGCAACGATCCGGATCCGATCGCGTCCTGGCCTGGGGAGGACAAGCAGCTCGGTCGAGGGTTCGGCCAATACAAGTGGGAGGGCTCCGCTCGACTCGGCGATCATCTCGAGTTCCTCGTCGGTGGCCGCTACAAGGGCAAGGAAGCGCTGACGATGAACTGGGATGCCACGACAGGCAAGGGGGAATAGCCAATGGCCGGGCGCAAGCATGCTGGCTTCAAAGAGAACCTGGAAGCAGACGAACGCCGACGCAGCTCACTGTTCCAGGGCTTGACGGGCAGGCGTGGTGCCGATGTCTCCGGCAAGGCCGGCACCACCCCTGACATGCGTGGGATGCTCCTCGCCGCGTACGGCCCGGGCACTCGGGGCGGGGTGAACACTGCCGCAGCTGCGCGCGATCTCGGAGTCTCACGTCGTACGGTGGAACGCTGGGTTGCCGCCGAGGGACGCCAGCGAATCTCGAAGCCGAAGGCCGAGACTCTGAGCAAGCTCACCACCAAGTCGCGGCAGGCAGCGACGACGCAACAGGGCCGGCGCGCCGCCATCAAAGCTGTCCGAGAGAGCAAACAGGGCAAGTCGATCGCCAAATACGGTGCGCGCGTACAGATCAAGGGCCGACAAGGCGTCGCCGGTGGGGGAGGGTTCTACATTCGCAATCGTTCCATCCAGATCCCCCCGGATCAGAGTGGTATGTCGCCATCCGATGTCGAGTCGATGTGGTCGGCGTACGAACGCGGCGGCGACAAAGCGCTCTCGAAGTGGCTCAGCGGCTACGCCAGCGATCGGTACGTCGACGGATGGACCTTCGAGAGCATCGACAACATCTCCATCGACCCGGTCTGACCATAAGAGTCTGCGAGTTCAGGTGTTCGGAGTGTCCGGTGCAACCGCTACGGTATCGGTGGAATCGCGCACGGCAGCGCTCTGCAGGAGGGATCAGAAAGACATGTTCGAGACCAAGTCTCAGCAGTGGAAGACCCGCGTCGTTTCTGCGTTGGCGGGTCTGATCCTCGTCAGCATGGCTGTGCAGGCCAAAATGGGATACGGCGTCTTTCTCGGACCACTCCATTAGAGCGACATGAACCCGAAGCGGCCGCGGTGGACCAAACGACAGCTCGAGGTCGCATTCACCGCGTGCTACGGCCCCTTGGTCAACGGTGGTGTCGATATCGACTATGTCGCAGCGGCATTCGGGGTGACTCGCCGTACCGTTCAGCGTTGGCTGCAGGGCTCACCTCGCGCTCGAGCGGCCGTTCCCGTCCGCCGGTTGCAGCAACTTCAATTTCCCCTTCCTGAAATCCGACGTGTCGAACAGCAGACCCTCGACAATGCACGAACTGTCTTGACCGGGCTCGATCTTCCCCGTGGCCGCGGTGTCCGCAAGGAATGGCGAGAGCGACGATGGCTGGACCCCCATGTCGTGGCGATCCTCCGTCCCCACGGCTCTCCGGACCTGCGGCAGGTAGCGATCGCCAGAGGCGCACCACGCCCCGTCGCGGCACTACATAAGCGGGGCCCGCTCGATGACTTCGTCACCGTTCCCACCCGTTTCCACGCCGACGCCCTCGTCGGTGAACTGCTCGACCGCGTCGGCCCATGGCGGCTCTATCCGGACGACCGTGTCGTCGAGCTCGGCCGAACCCGCGTGTGGGCCGCATGGGCACCACCGATCGACCTACCCGCTATTGCCCGCGGTGCGGGCCTACTCGACAACTGATCAGCCTCGACCGCCGTACCCACGCTCAGTACTCGTATCCGCACCCATGACTGTCCTGTGTCGCCGCGACGAGAGAATGTCAAAGAAAGAGTGAATCGCGATGAATCGCAACAACAACTGGAACTCAAGCCTGTATATCGCTGCTGTTCCGCTCGGGCTTGCTGCCGCCTACCTAGTCGTGTGTTGGCCTTTCGAGGCATTAGTCTCGGTTCAGAGGCATCTCGGTACCGGATCCGAGGTAGTCACCGAGTCGACCCCGCCGACGATGCCCGGCGCTCAAATTGGCTTCCTAATTCTCTTCTTCGCCGCAGTTGCCGGTCTCGCTCTCGTCGCGGCGGTGCGCCGGTTCATCGAACCGAACGAGACCGAACCGAACAGCTTCCCTGGGACGTGGCGAGCGCGGACGCTGATGAGTGCAGGATTGTTCCCCATCGGCCTGTGCATGGCCTCGTTGCTGTCCCCCGAGGATGCCGAAAACCTTTCGCGCACCAGTGACTACGGCAACCCGGCACAATGGTGGAACAGTGCGCACCTTCTCGTCGCCGGCTTGGCCGAGGAACCGTTCTTCAGTGCGCTTCCGGTCTTGTTGCTCTTCGGGGTCGTCGGACTGGTCTGGCGCGTCCAGCCGTGGATGCTCGGCATCGTCATCGCGAGCTCAGCTCTGTTTCGAGCCTCCATCCATCTGTACCAGGGAACAGGGCAAGCGTTGTCGGCGTTCGTATGGGGCGCTGTGGCCGTCTACGTCTACTATCGACTCCGCAGTCTCACGGGACTCGTTCTGGCCCATACAGCTTGGAATGCATTCGTCATTGCGAACAATGGTGACTACACCGCGGCTCAGATAGTGATCGGCGGGTGTATCGCATTCACCGCCCTGTGGTCGATTTACCGACTGTCGAACACACCCACCCTCAAGCACGCCGATCTAGCACGCCCGACGGCAGCGGCCGGCCACTTTTCGATCACCACCAGCGAAGGACATTGATGAGGAATCTGACAACCATCAAACGTTGCGCGGTGATCGGCAATGCGGTGATCGGTATCAGCGCCTTCACAAAGAGCGGAATATCGTTGTGGCAGCTCGCTACTGCCAGCGGATACCCGGCAACACTGGGATGGGTTCTGCCACTGGTGCTCGACGGAATGGTAATCCTCGCAACACTCATGCTCGTCGTCGACGCCTCACACCGCTGGTTCGCGTGGGCCTTGCTGATTCTCGGGTCGATCGCATCGACGGCCGGCAACATCGTGCACGTCTCGATGGTGGACTACAGCTCGACCTTCACCGTGGCCGCGCTGGCCGCTGCTGCGCCGCCGCTGGTGCTGCTGGTCACCACGCACCTGATGATCCAGCTGGTCCGACTCGAAGCATCAGCTGTAGACGACAGCACCGACCAGCGTCACTCGGCCCCGAACAGCTCCACAGAGGCCGAAACAGCCGTTCTGTGTGTCCACGTCCTGAAACTGGCCAGCGAAGGCCACGAGCACGCTGCAGTGGCCACCAAGACCGGGCTACCCATTGAGGTCGTCGACGCAGTCATCGCAGCCGCCGAGGACGAACTCCAGATCGGCTCTGAGGAGGATCGATACCTCGCCCCGGCATGAGTTCCCCGTCGGTCTACTTCATTCGCGAGCTCAGTTCGTCGAAGAATGCTGCGAGCATCGACGGCGCGTCGGGGCTCTCGAACTCTTTGCCCCCGAACCGATAGACCTCGTATCCCGCTAGCCGGAGACGTCGGTCTTCGGTGACCATCTCGGCGTACAGCTGCGTGCTGGCGCGGCCGTCTTCGTTGGCGTAGTGCTGACGACCGTCGACCTCGATGACGACGCGTTTTCTTGCACTGAAGAGCAGCAAGAAGTCCATGCGTTGGCGTTCGAGGGGACTGCTGCCCTTGCGTTGATACTTGGTGTACGGGTCGTAGTGGAGGTAGACCTGCGGGATCAGAGCGGGAATACCGAAGCCGTGCTCTCCGTATCGACGTGAGTAGACGTCCAAGACCATCCGCTCGGGTTCGTTCTTACCGAGGCTCTCTCGCAGCCGTTTGTACAGTGACCGCCCGACATCGCGATCGTCCGTGTCTGCCATTGCTTGGTGCTCACGCCACCACTGAATCAGCTCCTGAAAGGACAGGCCGGCCTCGGTTATCGGTCTGTCGTAGACCAGGCAGAACTCAGCATTCTTGGTGATCAGGATGTCGTTGCTGACCGCGTCGCGGAGCACCATCTCCGGTTTGGGACCATTGGCCGCGAAAATGAGGTTCTTTGCGGGAGAATCGACACCGCTGGAGCCCTTTTCGTACTCTGCGATCAGCACCGCGAGCCCGTGGTCCGCGACGTCGCATTCTGCAAGCACGCGACGCGCCAGTGCGACGAGCTGGGGGATCTCGAATCCTACGAGGTAACCATCGATCAGCGACCGCTTGGTGTCGGCCTCAACCGGGGTACCTGTACCTGCCCACGTCAGGTCGAGTTCGTCGGGTAGGACCACTTCGAGGGCGGCTCGCGAGAACCCATAGATCAAGGTGTCCTCGATCGCCGACCTGAGCGTTCTGGTCGACACGATCACCCGTCGCGGCGGCTCCTCCGAGAGGCCGGCCGCAAGTGAATCCCAGAAGCTCATCGGTCAGAGGCTCCGCGGGCGGCCATGTTGAGCGGAGCGCTTACCGGCGTCGATGGCCTGGATCCAAACGAACTTCGGCGAGAATCGCCCAGAGCTTGGCGTCGTCGCCGTCGTCTCGGTGATCGGCGATGGCCTGCACGAGGGTGTTGATGACCTCACGAGAGCGTGGATTGAATCCGGCAGCTCGCGCACCAGCCCAGGCCAGGGGGTCGTCGACCACCTTGTCGAGCCTGTCGAGGGCGTGGATACACAGGTCGTGGAACTTGCCGGCACGTTTGTATTGGGCGTCGTCGAGTTCGCCGGTATCGAGCGCTGCTGCTGCTTGCTCGACGTAGACATCGATGATCGCGTTTGCGCGATCGTTGAGCTGCGGATCGAAAGTGAGGGTGTTCCAGAATGCACGCCAATTGGCTGTATCGCCGGCGGTGTTCGAGCGCGGCAGGAGGTTGTCACGAATGATCGCAGCCAGTTCCGGGTCCGTCAGTTCGCTGATCGCTCGGGCGTCGGCGGAATTCGAGGGGAGCGGGGCCGGCGTCTTGCTTCGACGCCATGGCTCGGGCTCGGTCATGTGTGCAGCTTCCCTCTCGAACGTCGCGGTTGGTGCGTTTTTCGTCGGCGGCCCGTGAGATCTGCTCCGGTATTTGTATCACTCGAACAGGACACTTCGGTCTGCTCTTTTGGCCGCTTCGTGAACTTACCGCCCGGCGCACCCGCTGTCCCCGGCACCGGGTGCGCCGGGGACATTTTCGCTTGTCAGGTGCTGTTTTTGTCGGTGTGTCGGGGTAGGTTCGAGTTGTTCTGTTGATCGGGCGGACTGACCATCTGCCCTTGTGTTAGCCCTGGGAGGGTTTCGTCGTGAGCGGTGTGTCGAGCGAGAACGCGGTGTCGGGTAGCGAGATGGTGTGGCGTGAGCGTGTTGCGTGGGCGTATCTCGCTCACGTGGCGCGGGGGCAGGGCTCGTTGGTGCATCTGGCGGTGTCCTTATCGGGCGTGGAGGCTGCAGCCGAGGCTGTGCGGCATCGGGAGGTGTCGGAGGACTTGTTGCGTGCGACGGCTCGCTCGTGGGACTACTCAGGTGCCGAGGCAGACCTCGAGACGGCGGCAACGCTGGGAGCACGATTGGTCACTCCTGCGGACGCTGAGTGGCCGCAGCGGCTGCGGATGGCCGGATGGCTGGAGGGATCGACTCCGGTCGCTCTGTGGGTTCGTGGACAGGGCGCGCTGCCCGGTGCTGATGTGTCGGCGGTGGCGCTCACCGGCACCCGGGCTGCGACCGCTTACGGCGAGCATGTCGCGTCGGAATTTGCCGGGGATCTGGCGATGCGTGGGGTGGCGGTCCTGTCGGGCAGCGGGTTCGGGATCGAGGGAGCGGTGTTGCGGGCAGCGTTGGGGGTCGGTGCAGGACCGGTAGCGGTAATGCCGTGCGGCTTGGATCGGGCGTATCCGTCCGGTCACGCTCGGTTGCTCGAGCGCGTCGCGGAACAGGGTGTGGTGGTGAGCGAGTACTCGTTCGGTGCAGAGCCTCGACGAGAACGATTCAACGGGAGTGGCGCGCTGCTGGCGGCTCTCTCCGATGCGGTAGTGGTGCCCGAGGCCGGGTCACGCGGACGTGCACTGTCTGTGGCCAGGGAAGTGCACAGGCTCGGGCGGGCGGTGTACGCGGTACCAGGGCCGGTCACCTCCGCAGCGTCGAACGGATGCCATACGTTGATCATCGACGGTGTGGCGCGTCTTGCAATGTCGGCTGCTGGCGTGTGTGCTGATCCGAACGTCTCCTGATCGGCTCGACACCGATCCGAAAGTGTGGTCGGGTATGGACGTGAGCCCTAGATGGGCCTCGGAAGCCGACTCCGCTCCCGAGGAGTTAGAGCGAGAGCCTTTGTCGCTCTGATCCTTTCGCTTCTCCCTAGACGTTCGACAACAGGCTCGCCCAGCGAAACACATGGGCGGGCCTGTTGTCTTTCCCCACCGAGCCCCGGCGCACTCGGTGCGGTCCCCGGCACCGAGTGCGCCGGGGACCAAATGTGTTGCGCGTGAGCCGTTCTTGTCGGTGGTCTCGGCTAGATTGTGGGTGTTCTGTTGATCGGGCGGACTGACCATCTGCCCCTGTGCCCTGAAAGGGGTTTGTCCGATGTCCTCTGTTTTTCGTATCTCCTCACCCGCTGATGCTGTTGCCGTGGCCGTGATGCTGGTCCGCTACGTTCCCGAGAACGAAATGGTGGTGTTCACCCCAAACTCGACAGGCGGGGCCGTCATGGCCTGCCCGCTGGGGGAGGAAGCGCCGATCGGTGGTGCCCCGTTGCTGGTGCCCAGCGGTCACCCCGTGCGTGATCTATCCGGACCGCGCGTGGTGGTCGTGTTCGGCAGTGACACACACGCCGATGCGGCATCGATGGCCGTTCTCCACGAGTTCTCGGGCGATGACGTTGCTGTGTTCCAGTTCCACGAGGGACGTGCGCGCCGCTACTTGATGAACGGGGTACTGGCGGGACCGCACGAGGTCGGCGAGGCGGTCGACCTGACGGCTCACCCCTACGTGGTCGGAGCGTTGCTCGAGGGGCAGGTACGTCTGGCCTCTCGCGCCCAAATCCGCGCGGGCTTCGTTGCCGAACAGTTCGGTGCCGAACGCGCCGCGAGTGTGGTGGACATGATGCGGGCTGCACGCGGGGCGTTCCCGGCAGTAGGGCCGATCTCGGCCGCAGAGACCATCCACCGCGAGGTACTCGCCGGGTATCTCGATTCAGGCAACCGCGGAATCGAGATATCGGATTACCACGCTGCGATGCTCGCAGCCGCCGCCTCTGACGTGCGCGTGCGCGATGTGCTGTTCGTTCACTTCACCGAAGCCAACGCCGCAGTCCTCGGCGAACTGTGGCGGCAGGTTGGCGCGGTGTTGCCCGCCAGCGAGGCAGGCCCCGCCTTCGTCCTCGCTTCGCTGAGTTACTGGATCGGACGGGAGGCGGTGCCGGCGCGGGAGGCAATGAACGTTGCCCGTGGGCTCGCCCCCGATCATTCCTTGGGGCAGCTGCTCGAACGCGCATACAACGCGGGAATCAACCCGGCGCTGTGGGAGCAGATTCGGCCCGCTGCGCTCGATGCAGAATCCGAGCGATCCCGTAACGAATGACTTGAATGCGATTGATCCGAAACCGGTTTCGCTGAATACACCATGCATCGGCGAGCCGGTTTCGGTTCGACCGCCCTCGAAAAATTCTCGATTGCAAATTGCAAATTGAGCGCGATCGAATAACAGATGCAACCGCGAAGGCGCGCAGCGCTTCGACCGAGTCCGCGAGTTCTTCGGAACGGCTTGCCGTTTCGCCTGCAGCGGCGGGCGCGCAGCGCCCAGCCCCAGCCC
>NZ_NPFM01000010.1:0-159256 GCF_002258645.1 Rhodococcus sp. 15-649-2-2 | reverse complement strand
GTGCGGGGTGGTGGGTGGGTTCTTTCGCAAATGCGCGCGCGTTTGCGGAGGCGATCACGACGTCAGATCGATCTCGGTCCCCACTCCGTCGGCACGGGCGCGTCCGATCACCAATTCTGCGACCGCAAGATCCTCGAGTCCGATCCCGGTGGAGTCGAAGAGCGTGATCTCCGCGTCGGTCGATCGTCCGGTCTTCCGGCCGGTGATGACGTCGCCGAGTTCGGTATCGAAGTGGCTCTCGTCGACGGCCCCCTCGGCGATCGCCAGCAGCGCGTCGCCGGACTTCGTCAGGGCTGTGGCGGTGCTGTCCACCACCACCCTCGACCGCGCCATGGCGTCGCCGTCGACCTCGCGTTCGTTCGGACGCGGCGCGGCTCCAACGACGTTGAGGTGAGTGCCGGCATTCAACCAAGCGCCGAGCAGGATCGGAGTGATCGATGGGGTGAGCGTGCAGACGATATGGGATCGCCGCACAACATCTTCGACCGACACGGCATGTTCGATCTTCAGATCCAGGCCCGCAATGCTGTCACGAAACCGTTCCACGGTATCCGCGGATCGAGACCAGACGACGACGCTCTCGAGCTCGCGTACGCCGTGTAGCGCACGTACGTGTTCGACGGCCAAGTTACCGGCGCCGACGACGCCCACGACGGAGCTGTCGGCACGTGCGAGGTGCGCGGTGGCCACGGCACTGGCGGCAGCCGTACGAATCGCCGTGATCGCCCGGCCGTCGAGTACCGCGACGCACTCGCCGGTGCGAGTCGAGGTCACCAACATGGTCGAGCGCTGCCGGGGAAGGCCGCGTGCGCGGTTCCCCGGCAGGTCCGACAACACCTTCACCACTGCGAGCTCAGCGGTGCCTGACTGCGCCACCATAGGGATGATCCGACCGTCATCGGTGCCGTTCATCGACGGCGGGGCCGGATTCTGAGCGCTACCCGCGGACAGGTCGGTCAAGGCGCGCTCGACCGCGGTGAACACCTCACTGCGGTCGAGGAGCGCCGATATCTCCGAATGGCGCAGTACCAGTGTCATGGTCAGCCGACAGACGTGAGCTCGGCTGCGTCGACGACGCGAGAAGTGACCAGGTCTGCGAACGCCGGTGCCGAGCGAACCATGCCTTCTTCCTGCAGTATTCGCATCCAGCGGTCACTGGCATCGCCTTCGATACGGACGGTGTCCCAGGTTTGCGACTGCTGAATTCTGGTGCATGCCGCAGAGAGCGTCGGCATTGCGATGTTCGGCCAGTGCTCGGCCAGCAGCGGTTCCAGCTCAGTCACCGGGGTGGCCTTGACTGTCGCCATAGCGGCGTCGAGACCCGTCGCAAACTTCACCAGACGCTCTTCGAGTTCTTCGAAACGGTCTGTGCGGCAGTAGTACACGCTGTTCGGTCCGAGTCCGCCGACCTCAGCGTATTCGACGACGATGTGCCCGGTGCCGCGATCGGACATGATCTGGGCGGTCGTGATGTCGAGAATGATCGCATCGCCCAGGCCGTCCTCGAACAGTTCGACGAACATCGGCGTCGACAAATCTCGCAAGAAGGTGGTGCGAGACGAGTCGACTCCACTCTCGCGCATCATGCCTGCGGTGATCGCGTACGGTGCACTTCCGCCGATTCCCGGAGCCAGCACGGTCTTTCCGGTCAGCATCGACCAGTCGAATCCATCCGGTGTCGGTTCCCGCATGACGAGGGCTTTGGGGAACTGGTGATTGAGCTGCGCAAAGACGGTGAGCTGTCGTGAAGTGCCCCAGTACATTCCGGGGACCCACAGACCGCCGAGAGCGATGTCGGCTTCGCCGCTGGCGAGGTCGTCGAGCACGCCGGTCCACGGATCGCAGGCCTTCGCGTGGACGGACAGACCGTTGTCTGCGAAAAGTCCTGCGTGATCGGCGTAGTACTCGGGAAGGTAGTTCAGTCCGTGCGCGGTAGCGGAGATGGACAGGAAGTCGGTCATGGTGTTCTCTTCTTTCTTTCGTGATAGGGCTCTGAGTTACGCTGCTACGAGTTCCTTTTCGTTCACCGCCTCCAGCGACCGGCCGAAGGTCTCCGGGCCGAACTTCGCGGCGACGACGAGGAGGACGTACATGCCGGCGATCATCATGAATACCCCAGCAACACCGGCGATATCGAAGAAGAACAGTGCGGCGAACGGCATGACGGCTCCGGCGACATTGCCGATTCCGTTGACCACCGAGGTGCCCATGCCGCGGATGGACGTGGGGAACAGTTCGGGTGTCCATACCGAGAGCATCGTGTTGAGCATCATCGTGAAGAACTGGAAGATTGCGCCGAGGATCAAGATGGTGGCGACGCTGTTCGCCAGGGTTGCGAAGGCGATGGCGGAGATGCAACCGAGAGCCGCAGCGGTCATGACGGTGGGGCGTCGACGGACGCGTCCGGCCAAATAGCATGCTGCGCAGGCACCGAACAGGCTGCCGATATTCATGATCATCGTGAACAACAGTGAGTCGGTGAGGGAATAACCGCGGGAGACCAACAGGATGGGCATCAGGAACAGCAGCGTGACCTGAGCCCCGAAGGACATCCACGACGCGGCTCCGACGGCGGCAGTGCGGCGCAAGTTCTGTCCCTTGAAGACCTCGGCGTACGAGGTCTTCTCGGTGCTGGGGAGAATGTCCTCGGCGGTGACGAATTGCTTTGTCGGTCCGGGGTTTCGGAGACCGGAGATGGAGCCGCTGGCCAGCCGGGTCAGGCTGCGGTTGGCCTCGTCGACCTTGCCCTTGGACATCAGGAACCGAGGAGACTCGGGCAGATAGCGACGGAAGAAGACCACCAATACGGCCGGCAACGCGAGGATGACGTAGGTCCAGCGCCACGAGGTGTCGTCGCCGCCGAGCACTCCACCGAGCGGGCCGAGTACCAGCATGAAGAAGCCGAACGAGGCGATATTGCCGATGCCGCCGGACGAGATGTTGAGCGTCGCCAGCAATGAGCCGCGGTGTCGGGTTGCAACGAGTTCGGCGAGAATGGCCAAGCCGACAGTGAATTCACCGCCGAGGCCTATGCCGACGATGAAGCGGCTGGCGAGCAACATCTCGTAGCTCACGGCCGCCGCGCTGATCAGGCCACCGAGCGTGTAGACGAGAAGGTTGAGGCTCAACGCAGTTCGGCGACCCCAGCGGTCTGCGATGTATCCGCCGACGAGGCGTCCCACGAGACCGCCGATCACGGTGGCTGTGTTGATGAGTGTCAATTGGGCGTTACCGATTCCGAGAGATTCCTTGATGAGCGGTCCCATCGCGCCGGTCGAGTTCTGCTCCAGGCTGTCGAAGAACAGACCGGCCATCAGCAGCAGGATCACTGCGCCTTGCACTCGGGTGAAGCCGATGCGATCGAGCGCATTGGTCAGTCCTGATGCGGGTGGCGGTGTGGGTTCGTTCGGGGAGATGGGGGTAGGTGGGACGGATT
Source organism: Rhodococcus sp. 15-649-2-2 (assembly GCF_002258645.1). Classification (NCBI taxonomy): domain Bacteria; kingdom Bacillati; phylum Actinomycetota; class Actinomycetes; order Mycobacteriales; family Nocardiaceae; genus Rhodococcus; species Rhodococcus sp. 15-649-2-2. The sequence goes on along the minus strand of NZ_NPFM01000010.1, from coordinate 155,820 downwards.
CCGAGGTAGAGGCAGACATGGTGTGCTCCAGCGGGCTGGCAGGCACCGGCAACGGATGTTTCCGGTGAGTCGCCTCTCGTAACTCTCCGAAACGACTGCCTAATTTGTATACAAAATGTGTGTCATTTCAGTTATCTCCCGCTACGAACATGTTAAGGACTGGATATATCCATTGAATCGTATACGACTTTGGGGTTCAAGCCTCGCCTGGGGCGTCGGTTTCGTCGCGTCGGAGATGTTCGTCCATCAGGAAACCGGCCTGTACGGGCGAACCGTTGAGGATTGCCGCGGCCAGGGCCGCGTGATCGTGGACGGACGCGCCCGGATCGTGGCCGAGACCCCAGGCCACCCGGCGATTGACCCCGGCCAGCATCTCGCGCAGTTGATCGTTGCCTGCCGCGATCGCGACCAGGTCGTGAAACGGTCGGGCCGTCTCCGCGGTGGGGGACTGTGCCCGGGCCTGCTCGACTACTGCCGTGAGTTCGTCCGCCACCGAGCCGCCCCTGTTCTTGGCGGCGAGCTGAGCGGCCAACACCTCCAGCCCGTGCCGAACTTCGAGGAGTTCCTTGTTCTCCTTGTGCAGCGTTGTCGAGACCGTCGCACCTCGATAGCGAACGATGGTGACGAAACCTTCGGCCTGGAGCTGAGCGAGCGCTTCTCGCACCGGTACCCGAGAGACGCCGAAAGCCTTGGCAATCGACTCCTCGACCAACCGCTCGCCGCCGACGCGACGACCGGACAGAATCTCCTCACGCAACGTCTGAGCAATGATGCCGCCTGGAGATTCACCATCTGGATACACGAGGTGGAGTCTAGATCGGTCGATGGCTATGGCGCTTCGGCCACCTGGGACGAACGAGCAGCCAGACCGTGCGGCATAAGTTTGAGTTACTCGTGTGGGATGGATCGCGAAGGAGCTGTGTGTGGCCGCGGTAAGCGGCGCGTGTACAGCCGCAGTGATGATGCTGCCGGTCGTCGTCGACGGCCGTTGGTGGAATCTGACATCTTTCGTCATCATCGGCGGGCTCTGCGGGGTGCTGGTCGGACTCGTCGCGGTTGCCGGCGGGCGCTACGCGATGCGGACCGCGGTGTTCTGGCCACCTCGTACTCGCAACCGATGGCGTCATCGATTCGGTTTGTGCTCTGCGGCTTCGGTGGTGTTGCTGGTCGGCACCCTCTTCGCCTGGGGAGTAGCCGCATCGGCCGGGGACTCGGGCTTCCCGGAGTCGTTGATCGCGCTGGCAGTTTTGGGGGCCGTCAGCTACTTGTTCGCTTACCTACTCGCGCCGGTTGACTACGCCAATGCAGACGTCGAGTCGACCTAGGTCCGCCGGCAGTCGACCCGATATGCGAGATAGAGGTACAGAACTCCGGTGATCGCGCCGCCAAGGCATCCGACCGCGATGTCGAGGGGAATCGATCCGAAACTCGCTACCAGTCGAGCCAGGAGAAATCCGACCGCCACCGCGGGAACCAATGCGAGAGCGTTGATGTAGTCGCTGCGAGTAGCCCCGCCCTTCTTGCTCATCGGGCCGGTCATCACATACTCGCGAAACGTTCGCTGGTTCGACACGTCGATCCTTCTGTGGTGCAGTCGGTACCGTAACAATATACCGAGCGGTCGACTTTGTCCGATTCGAGCGAGAGACGGGGACGCTATGCGCGCGGTGATCTTCCTGTTGGTACTGGGTGTTGTGTACACGTGGCCGCTGTTCGGAGACAGTCCTGGTGAATGGTCGGCGCTGTCGCAAGGCACCGCCTTCGGAGCGATCGTGAGTACGATCGCAACACCCGCGGGCTGGAGGGCCATCCGCCGCATCAGAAGTCGACTCGATGGGTCGTACAGATCGGAAGTATGACGGTTCCGATCCGGGTTCCGGTTGCGGGTCGGGTCGTTCGCAAACGCGCGCGCACTTGTCATCCGCGTTCGGAATAGTGATCGGATTCAGGGGATTTCACGCGAATGCGCTCGCGTTTGCGGGGTGGGTACGCGGCCGCATCGCCCAATTCGAGGTGCATGCCCCAAAAAGAGGTGGTGATGCGAGGAAACGAGGCTGGATGCTGTCAGCTCACGCGCACGCATCGGGCCCGTCGAAAGCGTCCACGAATCCGCAAGCGAAGGTGCGGGAGACCTTCCATTCGTCTTCCCAACGGACGAAGGGAATCGGACCGACCGGATAGGGCTCGATATTTCCCAGATGCCCTTGCCCATTCGCTTGGACCGCGTCCGGTCCGACAGGCTCGACCGTCGTGAATTCGATGTGTTGTGGATCGGGTTGGGCACCCCACGCGCGTGCGAGTGACACGTTGCGTTCGACGGGTCCGTCGAACAGACGAGCCCGATCGTCCTCCCGCATACCGTAATTCAGGCTTGCAGCGAGGAGCTCGGTGAGTTGCTCTGCGGTGGGAACGGTGTCGGTGACCGGCGGAGGGGGAGGGGAGAACTGAGTCGAACGAACCGAAGCGGTGGGAATTCGAGGTTCATCGACTTCGGCAGGCGTGCAGGCGCAGACAAGCATCACGAGAGCGATGACGGCCATTCCAGCACTTCTCATCGGCTCAGCATGTACCGGTTGTCGAGCCACCACTGCCTACTCCCAACGCAATTGGCCGTCGACAACGGAGTGAGTATGTCCATCGAAGACTGTGCCGTTCTCGAGGCTATCGGCCAAGTCCGTCAACATCGCGCTCAACGATGGCCACTTGGGGCCTGCACTGTCGGCGTCGACCTTCTGGAACTCTGTGACGCAACCATGGAGAGGGCCCCACCGAGCGTCGACGAACAGCAGGTAGCCGTCTGCTCCCGCGAACGGAATGAATTCAGGCAAGTAGGTTCCGACGTACTCTCCAGCTGCCGTTCCGACCTGAGGTTCGGCACCCATCTCGGCGTCGATCTCACCCCAGATGTCGAGCTCGAGCTGACGTTCGCTGACGGTGCGGTCGACATCGAACAGCTCGTGCATTGGAAAGATCGAAACCCAGCTTTCGCGGGGGAAGCCATTGACCAGACGGAAGAACGACGTCAATTCCTCGGGCCACAGGCCGCCGGTTGAGCGCATTGCGTCCTGAATCTGTTCGTCTGTGGCACCGGCGATCGAGACGGACGAGATGTTGTCCGCGAGCCACTGTGCAATTCGGTCCCATTGTTCGGCAACCGATTTCGGTGGAGTCGGAGCTGCGTTGGCGACTCCGGCGTCGTACTCAGTCTGCTGCTGTATGCGTCGACGTAGATCATCGTCGCTCGCGGTACGGCTGCCGTCGGCGGTCGATACCACCTCACCGTCGCCGATTCGATAGTTCCGCGCGGGGCCGAGCTGAGTGCCGTCGTCCGCGTGCGTCAATTCGCGACCGGTCTGTATCGCCTGGGTGGCAGCAGTGTCCCAATCTACTGATTCGCCAGTACGAATAGTGCTGCTGATGGTCTCGGCACTCCGGGCCGACACGAACCACTTCATCGAGGTTGTTCTCCTTTCGGTGCGACCGAGGTGCTCACGAGGTGGGGCGACGCGAATCCGGTAGACGACTGTTGTGTCCGGAGGTGATGACGATGACTGGAACTGCCACTGGAGCAACAAGAGCGATCAATCCGACTACCACCGCAGGCGTGGCGTTTGTGACGTCCCAGAGCGCCGTCGCAACGGTCCACGCACCGATCACGGAGACGGCCTGGGCCGCAACCCGCAGCGCTGTGACCTTCAAAGGGGAAGCGACTGCGAATTTTCCGATGATCACCGGCAAATAGTGGCCTTCGTTCACGTGCGCCAGTTGCCTGGTCGCGATCGTCATCATCGCCGCACCGAGCGCAGCGACCAGAAGACCGACAAACAGCATGCTCGGTACGATACGCGACGGAGGGCTTTAGACTTCCAGGATGACGAAAGCGCTCGACAGTCAGCGACGTAAAGCCCCGTCCTGGTTGCGTGAGACAGCAGTCCTCGTTGTCGTCGCGCTGGTGCTGAGTGTTCTGCTTCAGACGTTCGTCGGTCGGGTGTACTTGATCCCGTCCCAGTCCATGGAGCCCACGCTTCATGGGTGTCCGGGGTGTACAGGTGATCGAATCGTGGTGGACAAGATCGCTTTTCGCTTTGGTGATCCGCAGCCCGGTGATGTGGTGGTGTTCAAGGCACCGACCTCGTCGTGGAACGTCGGCTACACCTCGACGCGATCGACCAACCCGATCGCCAAGGCACTGCAAGACGTGGGTTCGTGGGCCGGACTGGTCGCGCCCGACGAGAACGATCTGGTGAAACGAGTCATCGCAACCGGCGGGCAAACCGTCCAGTGTTGCGACTCCCAGGGTCGCGTCGAAGTAGACGGGAAGCCACTCGACGAGCCGTACGTCGTCATGGATTTCCCGTTCGTCTCGAACACGCTCACGTGCGAGACCACGCCGCAATCCGGTCGCTGCTTCGGCCCGGTGACCGTACCGTCTGGCAATCTCTGGATGATGGGCGACAATCGAAGCGGCTCAGCAGATTCCAGATCTCATGCCAGGGATGAATTGGGTGGCACCGTTCCGGTCGACGATGTCATCGGAAAGGCGCGTCTGATCGTGTTGCCACCCTCGCGCTGGGGAACCATCGATTCGCCGTCGATGCAGCAACGCTGATCAGAACCCGAGATCGCGGTTGCGACGCTCACGCTCGATGCGACGCTGTTCTTCGGCCCGTTCTCGGCAGCGACGCAGAAACTCGGCGTCGGCTTCAGGATTCTGTGCTGCTTGTCGGCCGGGCCGCGTCTCGTATTCCGGGAACTCGGAGTTGGTTGCCCTCCGGTAGCCGGAGCCGCCGCCTGGACCTCCCCAGATTCCACCCCCAATCGGGCGTCCCGCGAACAGCCAGGCCAGCGATCCTGCAAACGGTAGAAACACCACGAGCAGCAGCCAGACGATCTTGGGGAGATACCGGACCCCGCCGTCATCGGCAGTGATCACGTCGATCAGGCAGAACACCCACAGCAGCATCACCAGCAAACCGACGTACGGCATTCGATCCTCCACGCTCGAGACCATCCGGTCTGTTGTATCGAGGATCGTAGCGGGAGAATCGTGAATTCGACAGTGGAAGAGCACGGGCCCGGGCCGAAAAGTAATCGCTGGCCGAGTGCGTCGTCCCCTGCTACCTTCTGTGCGACGTACGAGACCGAGGAGGTGGTAGCCGTGAGTGCAGTACCGACATGGGTGCTCCTTCGATGTGACACGGTCTGACAGCAGGTCGGTCCGGGAGCGCCGTTGATCAGCTCTCCCGAAAGGCACGACCATGCATTTCACGCCCGAACAACGTATCGATGATCATGTCCTCGAACGCAAGTTCACACTCGGCGACATTCCCGGAATCCTGTGGACCTCGGTATTCCGCACCGCTCCAACACCTTTGATTCTCATCGGCCATCCCGGTGGTCTCGATATGATGTATTCGCGCCTTGCCGCTCGGGCGCGCCACGCGGTGGCCGCAGGTTACGCCGCAGCAACCCTCGAACTACCGGGTAGTGGGACGCGTCCGCGATCTGTCGTCGCCGAGCAGGCTCGAGCAGACCTACGCCGAGCAGTCGGAGCCGGCGAGCCGGTCACCGACGACATCATCGACCGGCTCGTCCTTCCGCTGGTCGAGAAGGCGGTACCGGAGTTGCAGGCTGCCCTGGATTTGTTGCTCACTCTTCCGGAAGTTATTGGACCTGTGGGCTATTCGGGAGGTGTGACGGCCATCGGTGTTCGACTCGCAGCCGTCGAGCCACGAGTCGCGGCTGCGCTGCTGTTCGCCGGTAGCTATGTCCCCCGCGCCACGTTCGACGAGGCAAAGCAGGTGGGCATTCCGCTGCAGGTTCTTCTGCAATGGGACGACGAAGGAAACGACAGGAACATGGCGTTGAATTTGTTCGACGCTTTCGGCTCGACCCAAAAAACGTTGCACGCCAACATGGGTGGGCACACCGGCGTCCCGCACTTCGAGGGCGACGATGGAAACAGATTCTTCGACCGGCATCTGAAGTAGTTGCGCGAGGTCGGGTCGATCAGTGACCAGCGCAGTAGATGAACAGGGACGATCCCCGCGCGCCCCTGGTGAACACAACGGAGACAGGGTCTCCCGATCCCTGAGCGGGGCGCGACGTGGACAGCATCTCGGCTTCACAACTGAAACCCAGTGAGGTCCAACTGGTCGTCGTTACGGTGCCGCACGTAGCCGGTTGCAGCGGGGGATGCGCCGGGTTGGCCGCAGTGACAGCCGGCCCGTCCAGTTCCTTCGATGCGTCGAATCGAGCTGCCCATGCGGGTTGGCCCACGAACTCCGCATACATGACGCCCTGAGTGAACTGGAAGCCATCCGGGATTGTGAAGGCGATCTTCTCCACCTCACGCAAGGCATCGTCGTCGTCCATGGACATGGGTTTTCCGGGCTCGAAGGAACCACACGAGGTGGTGAGAAGGACCAGCAAGGCAAGCGCTGCCTTCCGCGAACTAATCATGTCATCACCGATCTCGGGTGAGGATGCCGTATGCGGAAATCGGTAGCTCTCGGAGGAACCCCAATCCTGCGACGCGTCGACACTCGTCCAATTCGACTGTGATGCGGGCAGTTCCGGAACCATCGGGCCGACGCAGGTCGGCCCAGGCGAACCGTGTAGCCGGAGTCGAGCACGGCTGCGCGACGGGTGCGTGGGCGATGTGGCCGAGCAATTCGATGCTGTCCGGCCGGTCAACGGTGAAGGACGTTCCCATCACGGTCTCGTATTCGGCAGGCAAGGCATCCGCGTCTTCGGATCCGGCGTACGTGCAGACCTGCAAGAATCCGACGTCGTCTGTGGGTGCCACCAAAGCCGGAGGAAGCATCGAATCGCCTGTGCGTCGACGCTCGACTGCACTGGCAACGTCGGCGTCGGAGGTCTCGTAGAATTCCCCGCTCATAGCTGGGCCCGAACACACAGTCGCGTAGTCGTAGTCGTAGCCCGTGGAGTAGACGGTCCGAGAAACTTCGTCCAGTTCGTTCAACAACTGAAGCGGCTCGTCTCGTAGTCCGCACGGTTCGGCAGGCCAGGCGGGACGAAATGCTCGACCCGATGCGTCGACGAACCACAGTCCGACGGGTGCTTCGACCGAGTAGGCACAGCTCGCCATGATGCCGCTGGCAAAACGTGTCGAGGGGACTGCGAACTCGCCCATCGTGGCCTCGACGTCCCCGCGGAGACGGACCGAATCCAACGTCAGCACGTTGTCGTCACTGAGTGCCCGTTCGCAAGTGAGCACTTCGACCGGCTCGAATATCGCGGGGGATAGCCCGGCGTAGGGGCGTCGACAGTGACGTTCGGATCCCACACAGAGCCGCCCAGTGCGGAGACGATGTCGTCGGCCATGCAGTTCGGAGTCCGCGTGGTGCTGGCGGTGAGTGGTCGGTACGACTCGGTCTCGATTCCGACGAACGGCAGTATGTGGCCGCAGGATGTCAGCAGTCCGCACAGTGTGATCACTGGAATCGCCCAAGTGGATCTACGCATACTGCAGGCAACTCAGCATCGCTTTGCGTACTGGGCACCTGTTCTTCGTCCGGCACGGTGGAACGATGAGAGCAGGGTGACGGCGATCATGGCCAGAAAGACTGCTGGGTAGGTGAATTGAACGGCAGCCTCGAAAGCGGGCGATCCCTCGAACATGAAGATTCCGATTGCTTTGATTCCGCGGTAATCGGTGAAGTACCAGGCGATCATCGGTGCGGTGACCGCTACCGGTGCCAGCCAGCTCCACCAGGTGCGACGGCGAATGGCGTAGTCGATGGCGACGATGGCCAGCGGTATGCACCACACCCAGTGGTGACCCCATGCGAAAGGAGACACCATCGGCGTCGCGAGGCCGCAGATCACCAATGCCAGCAACGTCTTACCTGCTTTGTGCGCGCGTGCAGCTGTCAAGAGAGCGAGGACGGCAACGGCGGCAGCAATGACAAACCAGACCATGAACGGCGGTGTGTTGCCCGGCCACAGGCGAGCCAGAGCTCCGTGAATCGACTGATTCGCCGGTGACGCGAGTGCCCCGATCCGTTCGGAGTCGACCATCGTTGCGGTCCAGAACTTCCACGAATCGGAAGGGATGATCAGGAATCCTGCTGCAACCGTGACCACGAAGGCGGCACCCGCGGTGAGCGCCGCGCGCCATTGTCTGACGGCCAGCAGATGGAGGACGAAGAACGCGGGAGTCAGCTTGAGCCCTGCAGCAATTCCCACACCGACACCGCGGAGACGACTGCCCTCAACTCGGTTGAGATCGAACAGAACCAACACGAGCAGTAGCAGGTTGATCTGTCCGAGCCAGATGGTCATGCGCACGGGCTCGAGCCAGGTGAACGCGATCGCCATCGGCGCGCTGACGAGATACATTCCGCCGCTGCGATATCCGAGCGACCGCCAGCTCAGGACTACCGTCGCGTAGACCAGCAGCACATTGATCGCCTGCAGCAGTGTCACGGCAGTCGTCACGGTGAGCAGCGCGAGCGGGGTGAAGGCCAATGCCGCGAACGGCGGGTAGGTAAAGGGCAATCCGATATCGAACAGTGCGAACTCGTACAGCGGCTGACCATTCAGGACCACCTCGCCGCCGTGTCGGTAGACGATGGTGTCTATTCCGTTGCCGAAGAGGCCGAACGGCACTTTCCATCCCAGGAAGTACGCATGTGCTGCGATGGCGATGCACGCTGCAAGGGTCGATCCCGCCAGCCATCGAGGACCGAAGCGATCCGGCGTCGTGTGTCCAGGTTGAATCGGAACGGACTGCGCGCGTGTGCCTTCGACGAACGACTCTTGCCCAGCATGCGTACGCGATCCAGTTTCGGTTCGTAACGGCATGTAGCTGGACGACGTCATGAAAGACACGATAGAACGTTGTGGCTGTGACCAGGGACGCGACACGGACTGACCGGTCGTTTTATGGAGCAGTCGTCACAACGCACCGGGTCCAGTCCCTGAATCGACGCCGCGATCCAGATGCACTACTTGTTTCTGGACGGGAACAAGGAATTCAGTTGGTATCGAGGATGGTTCGACGAGCCGTGTTTCTTGCCAGCCGAATCGGCTTCGGGTCCGCGTCGCACGAACTGCCCGGCTATCGAACCGATGAGTGCGATACCGAACCCCAGACATTGAAGTCCGGTCATGTTCTGTCCCAGTGCGATCCATCCGACGACTGCCGCAGTCAGAGGGCTCAGTACGCCGAGGAGTGTGATGTTGGCGGGAGGAAGAGCGCGGGCACCGCGAAACCACAGTGAATAGGCCAAGGCACCGCCTATCACTGCGAGCCAGGCATAGCCGACTACAGCCTCGGTATCGATTGCCCATGGACCGTCGTCGACGATCGGAATCAACGGAGAAATGACAATGCCGCCGACGAGTAATTGCCACGCAGTGGAATTGAGCGGGTTGGTGATGGGTGGCACGCCCCAGCGTCTCGTGAAAGTGACACCGGTGGCCATGCTGACCGTTCCGACTACTGCAGCGGCGAGACCGATTGCGTCGAGTCGGATTGTGCCCGATGTGGCCGTCAGTGCGACCCCGGCGACGGCGACGATGGCCCATCCGATCTGCACTGGGCGTGTGCGTCCCCAGTCGAACCCCGTGGATATCGCGATGATGATGAGTGGTTGCGCAGACCCGACGACTGCGGCGACCCCTCCGGGTAGTCGGTAGGCCGCCACGAACAGCATCGGAAAGAACACGCCGATGTTCAATACGCCGAGGGTTGCGGTCTTCAGTCGCCAACCCTTGCTGGGTATGCCTGGCGCGACGAGCAGCAGAAGTAGTCCGGCGGGCACCGCACGCAGGACGCTGGCCGTCATCGGCCGATCCGGAGGAAGAAGTTCGGTGGTCACCAGATATGTCGTGCCCCAGGGGATGGGAGCAAGGGCAGCAGCGGCCGTCAATCCGAGAGTCGAGGAGGCGATGTCACGCGGGAGGCGTCGACCATCGGTTGGTTGTGTCTGCGTGCGAGGTGTCCGCATTGTTGGCTCATCTCCGGGACCGGGTCCTTGAACATCTTAACGCTCAACTATCTAGTGTTGAACGGTAGGACTGCCGTGTCAGAATGTCAACAATTGAGCGCTGAAGTTTTGAAGGGTGGTTGGTCGATGGCGAACGAGGCACTCGACGCAGTGGACCGGATAGTCGAGCAATGGCAGGCCGAGCGGCCCGATGTGGATGTCAGCCCTATGGCCGTTATCGGCCGCATCAGCCGAGCAGCATCCGTTCTGGACAAGCGCACGCAGGCTGTGTTGGTCGAATTCGGTTTGCAGTCAGGTGAATTCGACCTGATTGCGACGCTCCGACGCGCCGGGGCTCCGCATCGTCTTACCGTCGGACAGTTGTTGGACAGCGCGATGGTGACGTCGGGCGCTGTTACGCACCGTCTGAACCGGCTGACCGGCAAGGGGCTGATCGAGCGAGAAATCGATCCCACCAACCGTCGGGTGGTCATCGTGCAATTGACGCCGGCCGGAATTGCCGCAGTGGATGCCGCGCTACCCGCGCACGTGGCCAACGAGGAAGCTCTGCTCAGGTCACTGAATCCGGATGAGCGAAGCCAACTTGCAGGCTTGTTGAAAAGACTTCTCCTGGACCTTCGGTGAAGGTGTGGCGATCGGTCACTCGCACAAGGCCTTCCGTATCGCGACGAACTGTGGTACTTGTTGTTCTATGAACACATTCGACGCGTCGAAAGGCGCATGAGCGCCCGTAGTCACCCCACCTCCGGTTCCAGTGCACCGAGGTGCAGATCATGAAGCTTGCCGAGGCCCTCGCTGAACGAGGGGAACTGATCAAGCGCTCCGAACGTCTGAAGGTTCGGATTCTGGCGAATGCCCGCCACCAGGACGGTGAATCACCGGCCGAAGATGCTTCGATTCTGTTGTTGGAGTACGGATCTGCACTCGATCGGCTCGAAGAACTCATACGCAGGATCAACCGGACCAACAGCACCGCGAGGATGCGGGACGGAACCATCACCGATGCGCTCGCGTCCCGCGACGTGCTGCGTATGCGGCACAGGGCGATCTCCGCCGCGGCGGACGCGGCGTCGGGACGTGATCAGGAGCGCAGGTACGGCCCGCGTCAACTGCGATCGGAGTTGGTCTACGTTGCAGCTCTTCCGGTTGCCGAATTGCGCTCTGCTGCGGACGATATCGCCCAACGGATTCGGTTGGTGGACCTGGAGATCCAACGCGTCAACTGGGAGTTCGACCTGATCGAGTAGCGCACCACATGCCGGGTAGTAGGTAGTCTTCGTTCGAGGCGAGCACGTGCCGTGGCCGGCGGTTCTCCGGTCCTTCTCCTGCGCGATGAGCGGCGTCACGGGCATTGCCCGATCACAGTGCAGCTCAGTACGATTCACGGACTACGGCGCACATAACACAACGCACTACCGTGTGCTGATCGAACGAAGACGAGGGTGGGTAAGGGGCCACCCGGCACCATGGTCTCCGAGGCTGTTGGCGGCTAGTCTGAACGGTATGAAGGCTCCATCGATATCACTGGAACGGCCCGCTCTGATCGTCGTCGACGTGCAGGCTGGGTTCGATGATTCCGACTTCTGGGGTCCACGTGACAATCCGCTGTGCGAGAGCAATATCGCTGCACTCGTTGGCTTGTGGAGATCGAAGGCGTGGCCGATCGTGTTCGTTCGACACGACTCCGACAACGCGCAGTCACCGCTGTCGCCGTCGGGTGCGGGGCACGCCTTCAAGGACATCCTCGAGGGGACACCTGATCTGTTGATCAGCAAGCGAGTCAACTCGAGCTTCTACGGCACGCCGGATCTACACGCCTGGCTTCGCAATGAAGGCATCGATCAGGTGGTGATCTGCGGAATCACCACCAATCACTGCTGCGAGACAACCGCACGGATGGCGGGAAACCTCGGCTATGACACCTATTTCGTCATCGACGCGACCCATACGTTCGATCGCATCGCACTCGATGGAACCACGGTGCCTGCCGCGACATTGTCGGCAATCACGGCAACAAACCTGCATGGTGAATTCGCAACAGTGGTTACGACGGCCGATTTACTCTAGGGTTGACTCGATTGAATTTGATACCGTTCGGTATGGGTAATCGGGCGACGGCAGGGCTGGCGGGGCCGATTGTGCTGCTGTACTTGGGCTTTTTCGCTTCGATCGCAGTGATCACGTCTCTTGTTCACGGGTTGTTCGAGTCTCGGATGAACTGGGCCGAAATCGGGTTGGGCGGAGCATTTGTGTTCTCGTTCATGGTTATTGCCGGTCTTGCTGCATGCGTGTCGGCGGTGTCGATGCTCGCCGCCTCCCCGAGGTTTCCCGGAATAGTGGCAACCCCAGGTTCCTCCGTCGGGCGGAAGGTCGAGTCGTTCGGCGCGACTGCGATCGCATTCTTGGTTCTCGCACTTGCCTTCGCCGGTACCCTCCCATGGCTCGGGATATTGGCCCCGATTGTCGCGGGGTGGGCGTGCGTGAACACACTTCGGATCTACCGGTCATTCACGTTGTCCGGACGAGCACCGGCAGCAGGGTAATTGTGAATACGCCCTAGCGCTCGAGCTGATCGCGGGCGTCATTGCGTTCAGCTACGCCTCGTCAGGCGGGTTGCGAGGAAAGGCGCGGCATCCCGACTTCTACGGCCGCGACGTACCGCACCGAGTGAAGACCCCCCCGCACCTGGGTGCACTGGCGAACAGGTTGTTCGTTCTGGTTCCGCTGGTTTGGCTATTCTCAGATTTGAATCGCAGATCAACGTCGGAGTTGGCCGGGCTGGCAGCCTACGTCTTCGTCGTCGTAATATTCGGCGGCTACCCGTTCGAGAAGGTCAAGTCCCTGTGACCGACCAGCCGATGGTAGGGGCTGTCTGCAGATGATCAGAAACTCGATCGTCTTGCTATCAAACCGCGAGCGGCGGAAATCGCAGCGACCAACGCGACAATAGCTACGGCGATGATGACTGATGCTGTATCAGCGTTCGAGCCGTTCAACGGTAACCAACACCAAGTGAGAAGGCCGGACACGAGTCCGGCCACGGTGCCGTGAAGCGAAGCGACCGAATGCGTGTTTTCCTTCGAGAGCGTTTCCCTCATCAATCGATCGGCAACTCTTGTTGCGGCAACCGCGAAGAAGCTCACGATCGCTCCCGGGATGAGGGACAGAACAACGAAGACCGTGCCGACGAGAACCACGGCTGGATTCGACACGATCGCTCGAAGATCGACACCGATGAAGGTAACGGTGAGTGCAAAAGCCAGCGAGATCGGAAACCACACTGCCGACTCACGCCGAAAGCTCGCCGGTTGTCGCTGCGCACGGTTGTGCTTGTCGCCGTCGCTACTCATGGTCGTAGTGTGACAGAGTCGGTGGTATCCCCTTCTGCATCATTTCGTACAGCACCTTGATGGCCGCGTGCACCTCCACGGGATCGACGTATTTGTTCTTCTCACGCAGTGCGCTTTCCAGCGCCTCACCGTCCTCGATGTGTTCGGGAACCAATACGTGCCAACGGTATCCATGGGGTTGCAAGCGGACACCGGCCTCGGCCAGGTAGGAATTGATGTCGTCGTTCTCGTCCTTCAAGTCGGCTTCTGTGTAGGGCTCGAACCACACTTCCGTCGGCGTTCTGCCGGGATGACCGCGAGTCACCCTGATAGGAGGGTGCGCGGCCGCGGGGTAGGGAGTTCGGTAGCACCGTCTGGGTCCGGCGACCCACGCAGTCAGCGCACCATGTCCACTCGGGATGACCGCAACGTATCGCCCGTCGGGCAGACCGTCGGGAATCTCGCCGTCGGGGTCCGCTGTCTGGAAGGTACTCCAGTACTGAGCCATGTCATCGCTCCTTGTGCGTTGCGTGAGCGAACGCGGAGATCGAACGACCCGTCATTACATGTACGCCGTGGCGATCATGGCCACGCCGACGACCGCGGTGGTACTCAGTGCCGTACCGATAGCGTTGTATGCCGCGAGGCCGTAACGTCGCCGTTCGAGCAGGCGCACGGTCTCCACACTTGCCGTGCTGAAAGTGGTGTAGCCACCGCAGAATCCGACGCCGACTATGGCCTGCACCTGTTCCGGAGCCGATCTGAACGCGACCAATCCCGCTACGATGCCCAGTGCGGCCGAACCGGTGACGTTGATCAGCACTGTGGCGTACGGAAACTGGGTCTTCAGTCGTGATCGGATGACGCCGTCGAGCACGAATCTGCTGACCGCCCCTGCACTTCCGGCGAGAACGACCCACAGCGCGATCATCGCTTCTCCTCCGCCCGGGTGCCGAACCGTTGCGCGAGAACGATGCCCGCTCCGGCCGCGAACGTTCCGATGACCACGCTGACGGTCATGTACACCGCGGCAGCGACCACACGATGATCTCGTAGCAGCTCCACGGTCTCGAGGGCGAACGAGCTGTACGTGGTGTACGAGCCGAGCACCCCGGTGCCGATGCACAGCCGGATTCGGCGTCGCCATCCCTGGTCGGGGCCGGCCAGTGCGAGGCGCTCCAGCAGCATTCCGAGGATGAACGCACCGGTGAGGTTGATGACGAGTGTGGTGAAGGGGAACGAGCCGGCGACGGCCGGGTACGCGGACTCCGCGCCGTAGCGAATACCCGTACCCACCACGCCGCCGAGAGCTACCGCCGCGATCGCTTGTGGTTGGAGGTGCAGTGGGCGTGACGAACCCGGGCTGTCGGGGTCCACCGGCATGGATCGGTCGGCGGAGGTACCGCTCTGCGTCTCGTCGAATTCGTTCATCGAACTTCTCCCTATCTGCGGACATGCGACTGCCGAGACAGGGACTGTTGTCGGTCCGAAGACCGAGGTTCGGTTACGGCGAGCCCCACCGCCGCTGCGCACCGGGGCGCGTTTTTCATCATGGCACACCTCGGTGCGGCTTCGCCGCAGTGGCGCGGTCAAGTGCCCTGGGCGGCACCTATCCGCACCACTGCCGAAGGCACTGGACCGTCGTAGCGGGCGATCGGGCGAATGATCTTGCTGTCGTGTGACTGTTCGACGATGTTGGCGCACCACCCGACCATGCGGCTGCACGCGAACGTGGGGGTGAACATCGATCGCGGAATCCCGCACAGTTCCATCACGACGCCGGCGTAGTACTCCACGTTGGCGTACAGCTTTCGATCCGGCTTCAGATCTGCGAGCGCAGCGGCGATGACCTTCTCGACCTGCACAGCCTTGTCGATGAGCTCTCCGCCCATCTCCTGCGCAGTCTCGCGCAGCATCACCGATCGGGGGTCGTCGGTTCGATACACCGGGTGCCCGAATCCCATGATTCGTTCGCCTGCCGTGATTTTCGAGCGTGCCCACACATCCGCGGATTCTATGTCGACAATCTCGTCGAGCCCGTCGAGGGCGCGATCCGGCGCGCCTCCGTGCAATGGACCGGCGAACGCCCCGATCGCTGCGCACACCGCGGACGCGATGTCCGACCCCGTCGACGCGACAACCCGTGCGGTGAACGTCGAGGCGTTGAATCCGTGATCGATCGTGGCAGTGAGGTAGCGGTCGACGGCTCGGGCGCGGTCGGCGTCGGGCACTTCACCGGTGATCATGAACAGCCAGTTCTGTGCCATTGTCAGGTCTTCGCGCGGCTCGACGGGTTGCTTGCCGGACCGAATCCTGTGCACGGCAGCCAAAATGGTCGGCGTCATCGCGCACAGGCGTAGAGCCGTGGTCCGCTTGTCCGCCTCCGACGACTCGTACAGCGGTACCGCGCCCGCGAGGCCGGACAGTACCGTCCGCAACGCCAAGAGGGGCTGCGCGGGTCCTGATTGCGCGACCGTTGTCACGGCGGCGGCGACGTCGTCCGGCAGCACTCGCAGAGGTGCCACCGCGTGCAGGAACTCGGCGCGTTCGGTCTCGCTTGGCAACCGGCCTTCGACCATCAGGAACCAGGCATCCTCGAACGTGCCCGTCAGAGCCAGGTCGATGGCCGAGTACTGGCGGTAGTGATAGAACCCCTCGTCACCTCGCACGTCTCCGATCGAGGTGGTGGTGACGACGACGTTGTGCAGCCCGCGTGGGGCTTCGAGAACGGTCATGACTGATCTCCTTTGTCCTGGTCAACCCCTACGATCCGCGTTACTGTTGATTTTTGTCAATGTTGATCCAGTCAATACGAAGGACGAGCATGACGTCGAACGACGGCCGAAATCTGCTCACCACGGCCCAGGCCGCAGCGCGACTGGGCGTCAAGCCTGAGACGGTGTACGCGTATGTCAGCCGCGGGCTACTGACCAGCACTCGACTGCCCGGGGTGCGGGGGAGTGTGTTCGACGTCGACGAGGTGGAAGCGCTCGCCGGCCGTGACACAGCCCGTCGCACCGATATCGGTGCAGTGGAACGTATTCGGACCCAGACCACACTGATCGACGACGGGCATCTGTACTACCGGGGGCGTGATGCCGTTCAACTCAGTTCTCTCTCGTTCGAGTCGGTTGCACACTTCGTCTGGACCGGTGAGCTGCTGGAAGACGTGCGATTTCATGCCGATTCCGCAGTGGTGCAACGATGTCGGCAAGCACTGGCGGCTATGGCACCGGACTGCCGCTCGATCGATCGGATACGCATAGCCGTCGATGTAGCGGCCACCTACCGCCCGCTGCGATTCGATATCGGCTCCTCCTCGGTGGTGCGCGAAGCGGGGCAGCTGCTGGCCACGGTGGGCGCGGCCCTCGGTGGGCAACCCTCGGAAGTATCGGTGACGGAATCTGTTTGGGCGGCAGTGAAGTCCGATGTATCGGATCCACGTGGACGAGTCCCGCTGCAGGCAGCGCTGGTGTTGATGGCCGATCACGGTCTGGCGGCCTCGACCCTCGGAGTTCGAGTGGCGGCGAGCACCCGTGCCAATCTGTATTCGGTTCTCGCGGCGGGACTCGGGTGCATCGACGGCCCCCTGCACGGTTCGGCTGCCGACCCCGTGTACAGGTTCTTGGCGACGGCGATCGATGATCCGGTAGCAGCTCTCGCAACACAATTGAGGTCCGGAACGCGTATCTCAGGGTTCGGTCACGTCGTCTACACCGACCGAGATCCACGTGCGGAGGAACTGCTTCGGTTGCTCCGAGATCCTGCACACGGTGCCGATTCCTCGGTGATCGCTGCCGCGGATGTCGTCATCGACGAGGTGAGCGATCGGTTCGATACTTTTCCGAATTCGGACTTTGCTCTTGCCACGTTCGCCCTTGCCTACGGACTCAAAGCGGACACACCGGAGATGGTGTTCGCACTCGCCCGAATCGTGGGTTGGACGGCACACGCGCTCGAAGAATACGAGGAGGCACCTCTGCGTTTTCGAGTGCCGGGCATCTACACGGGGACCCGGCCGGGGACCTACTGAGGCGTCGAGCAATCCACCATCGTGAAAGCGGAGCGCAATTGTGCTCGCGCGGCGTCGATCTCGGCCGGCTTTCCTGCGAGGTGGTGTAGAAGGGCCCGTTGAAATATGCCGTCGAGAAGCACGTACGCCGACGCCCGATCGAGAGAAGGTGTGGTTCCGCGAAGCTCGCAGTAACGAGCGACGACGCGCCAGATCATGTCCACCCGACGCTCTTCGATCTCCAGCACCTCGGTACGGAACGAATCGTCGAACAGGGCTTGATTCCGCAGGTCGTACCAGAGTCGATGGATGCCGGCGTCCGCAGCGAGAGTGGCGAAGTACTTGGCCTCGAAGTCCGCGTAGAGGCCCGTGGCGTCGACCGCGTTGGCCACCACCTCGTCGTAGCGGGTGACACAGATGGCCTCGTACTGGCGAACTGCGTGCGTGATGAGGTCGAGTTTGTCGGTGAAGTAGTAGTGCAGGACGCCATGCGAGAACTCGGAATTCTGTGCGATCTCGCGGAGTGAGGTGCGCGCATAACCCAGTTCGGCCAGCGTGTGCAGCGTCGCCTGCGCCAGTTCGGTTCGTTTGGACTCGAACTTGTTGCGAGCGCGCTCTTCGATACGCGCGCGCGGATCGACCGTCTGTGTCATGGTCCGGGTCCTTTCCGCGCGTAGGTCTCCCAGTGTATGCCCGACGGCGAGTTCGCGAACCACTGCATTTCGTCCGTCCTGGACAGTTGTCAAGAAAAAGCTTGACGGCTGTTCAAATTCTAGTTTACTGTGACCCACAGCACATGCCGGAACGGTGGATGCAGATGCGTCCCCTCCGGTGCTCGAACTCGACACCCAACTCGGTCCGCCGTGCGGACGGGCCATCCATGAGAGGACTTTCCATGCCAACGGACAAGCGCGTCGTCGTCTACGGTGCATCGGGATATACCGGCCGACTCATCTGTGAGTACCTGCGCGAGTACAACATTCCGTTCCTCGCAGCCGGACGCGACGAAGGCCGCGTCAAAGGCATTCTCGACGCGGTGCCCGGCATCGAGACCGTCGAACACGACGTCGTCGAGGTCGAACACACGGCCGCGGCCCTGGCCGAGGCGTTTCGTGGGGCCGAGATCGTCCTCAACACGGTCGGGCCGTTCTCTCGATTCGGTCACGAGGTGGCCCAGGCCTGCATCGAGATCGGGGCGCACTACACCGACACCACCGGTGAGCAGGACTGGATGATCGACGCCGAAACCAAATACGGTGCCGAGTTCGCCTCCCGAAACCTGGTGCTCACTCCAGGTTTGGCGCAGATGTACAGCATCGGCGAGATCGCCGCGAACATCTGCCTCGAGACACCGGGCCTGGACACCCTCGACATCGAGGTCTTCTGGAAGGGACATCCGACGGTCGCGTCGACCAATACGATTCTGACGAACGCCGCGTTCTCCAAGGCCTACTACCTCGAACAGAACGAATACGTGGAGTGGCCGGACGACGGAGTCATGCAGGTAGTGGTGCCCGGCCAGCACGACCTGGGCCTGGCGCTTCCGTGGGGCGGGACATCCCATCCGGTGTGGTTCAAGAACGACCCTCGAGTAGCGAACGCTCGCGCCCTCGGCGGCGTGATCAACAAGCCCCTCATGCTGGCGGTACCCCAAATCATCTCCGCCGCAATGGCTCAGATGGAGGGCAAGTCGGATGCAGAGAAGTACCAGATCATCGACACGGTCTCTGCCTCGGTACGAAGCGAGACACCTCCCCGGGAGAATCCGCGCATCAACACCTCACTCGACTCGGTCTACGCGTCGGGACCCCTCGGACGCGTGCACACGGTGATTCACGGCAACTGCAACTACAAGCAGACCGCACTACTCAACGCGTTCGCCGCGGCGCATCTGCTGCAGGGACCGCCGAAGAAGGTGGGCTTTGCGTCCAGCTGCCAGGCATTTGGGCATCGGGAACTGCTCGGCGTGCTCCGCGCCTTCGGGCTGGTGCTCGAACCCATCGTCACCGCGCACAGCTGAGGACTGGGCCGATGCGGTTGTCGGACTACCTCGACAAAGGGGTGTCGCTGGGCAGAGATGCCCCCTGTCTCACCATCGGTGACACCACTCGAAACTACGGCCAGGTGTACGACGACACGGTGACCATCGCCGCTGCGTTGCAGCACAACGGAATCGAGGTCGGCGATCGGGTCGCGGTGCTCTCCGCCAACGACCCGCTGGCACTGACCTGCGTGTTTGCGATTTCGCGAGCAGGGGCAGTGTGGTGCCCGATCAACCCACGCAACGAAGCCGACGAGAATCGGCAACTGTTCGATCTGTTCGGTTGTCGATTCCTGTTCTTCCAGAAAGCCTTTGCAGACCTGGTCGGTCGCATTCGCGACCAGCTCCCTCGGTTGGAATGGCTCGTCTGTCTGGACGGCGACGTGCCGGGAGCATTCTCCTACGAGCGATGGCTCGTCGAACACGGCTCCGATTCTGTGATCGACAGACGACCGGCGGACGGCCTGTGCATGATCGCCGGCACAGGTGGCACGACCGGAAAACCCAAGGGAGTGAGACTGACCGAGGAGAACATGATGACCTCCACGGCAATCGCACTCATGAGCTACCCCTTCGGTGACCGGCCTCGGTACCTGGCTCTCGCGCCACTGACGCACTCTGCCGGAGTACTGACGTTTCCCATCCTCAGTCTGGGTGGACACGTCGTTGTCATGGGCGCTCCGGACGTCGGAAAGTTCCTCTCCCTCATCGAGCAACACGGAATCACCCACGCGTTTCTTCCGCCGACCGTGATCTACGGTGTGCTCGATCATCCGGATCTCGACATCACCGACCTGTCCTCGCTGCGGTGCCTCTGGTACGGGGCCGCGCCCATGTCGCCGACTCGACTGGAAGAGGCGCTGACCCGTATCGGCCCGGTTCTCGGACAGCTCTTCGGGCAGACCGAGGCACCGAACATGATCGCCACTCTTGCTCCGGCCGAACACTTCCGTAGCGACGGTTCCATCGCTATCGAACGACTCAGCTCGGCCGGTAAGCCGACGCCCCTGACGACAGTGGCGATCATGAACGACGACGGTGGGTTGGTCGATGGTGGCGAGCGCGGCGAGATCGTGGTTCGCGGGCCTTTGGTGATGCAGGGCTATCACGAGAATCCCGACGCCACAGCCGAAGTCGGTGCACATGGCTGGCACCACACCGGTGACATCGGGTATCTCGACGGCGACGGCTATCTGTACGTCGTCGATCGTGCCAAGGACATGATCATCACCGGCGGGTTCAACGTCTACTCGGCCGAAGTGGAACAGGCTCTGCTGTCGCATCCGGCGGTGAAGGAATGCGCCGTCGTCGGGCTGCCCGACGACAAGTGGGGCGAACGCGTCACCGCCGCAGTACTTCTACGTCCTGGTCGGGATGCATCCGACACGGACCTGATCGCCCATGTGAAGGCAAAGATCGGAAGCATCAAGACACCCAAACAGATTCAGATATGGACCGACCTTCCCCGCTCGAAAGTGGGAAAGATCCTCAAGACCGAAGTGCGCAGCACCATGTCTCACTCACTATCGAAGGGAAGCACACCATGACCGAGTTCGAGGGCAAGCGAGTGTTCGTCACCGGGTCCGGAGCCGGTATCGGAAAAGCCATCTCCACGATGTTCATCGAGCGCGGTGCACGCGTTGTCGTCAGCGACATCGACGAAGGCGCAGCAGCGAAGACGGCCGAGGAGATCGGAGCTGCAGGTATCGCCAACTGCGACGTATCCGACGAGAGTCAGGTGCAGAGTGCGGTGGCACAGGCTGTCGAGATTCTGGGTGGACTCGACATCGTCATCAACAACGCCGGCATCGAAGTATCGTCACCGCTGCTGCAGCAGTCGACGGAAAGCTTCGACAAGATCTACGCCGTCAACGTCAAGGGCACATTCTTGGTGATGAAGGCCGCGATCGGCGCGCTGATCGAATCGAAGGGGAACATCGTCAACATCGCGTCGCTGGCCGGCGTCGGCGGAACGGCGTTGCTCGGTTCCTATTGCGCCACAAAGGCTGCGGTCATCCAGCTCACCCGGGTCGCGGCCATCGAGATGCGAGCATCGGGAGTGCGCGTGAACGCCGTGTGTCCCGGATTCGCCGATACCGCAATGGTCGACCGCTTGGTCCCGGACTTCGAGGCTGCGACCCAGATTCCATTCGGTGACCTGGTCGCCGCAAAACAAGGACGGCTCGGAACACCGGAGGACATCGCGGAAGTGACATTGTTCCTCGCATCCGACCGGGCGTCGTGGATCACCGGTAGCCACTACATCCTGGACGGCGGGTTGTCTGCGTCGCTGGTGTAGAGATCGAGGAGCTCTCCGTCATCCCAGGGCGACGGGGAGCAACCCTCGGGGCGTCTCGGATGCAATGTTCGCCAGCGCGTCGTCCAGCCTCGGATATCGAAACTCGAAACCGCTGTCTGTCAACACTTGTGGATCCACCCAGCGACTCTTCAAGACCAGTTCGGCCTCGGTGCGAATCACCCGTGCACCGAACCGAAGCAGCCACGCCGGTGTCGGTAGACCGTGACTGCGGCCCAGTGCATTCCGGACCTGATGCATCAGCTCTGTGTTTGTCACCGGAAACGGAGTGGCGACGTTGACGGGGCCGGAAATTCCTCGGTTGTCGTAGAGATGATCGAGAACCTGTGCAACGTCTGCGACGTGCACCCAGCTGAACATCTGACCGCCGTCGCCCATCGTGCCGCCGAGTCCGACTCGTGCCAGGTCGATGATCGGATTGATGGCTCCGCCACCTGCGCCCAGCACGATCGACATACGAAGCGCTACTTTCCGAATGGCTACATCAGCGTCGAACAATTCACGTTCCCACGCGCGAGCTACCTCGACCGAGAAGCCCGACCCCAGCTCGCCGGATCGTTCGTCCATCGGCCGATCACGGGAATCGCGATAGATCGTTCCGGTGCTCGCGTTGACCCACAACTCGGGTGCGGTGTTGACGTCGGCCAGGGCACGGCCGAGTTGGGCCGTCGTCTGGATACGCGACGACATGATCTCGTCTGCGTTCTTCTTGTTGTAGCGACAGCTCACCGAGCGGCCTGCGAGATTGACGACCAGATCGGCACCGTCGAGAACATCGACAATGCTGCGATGGTCGGACCACGTTGCATCGCTGGATGTTCCGCGCCCGATGGTCTTGACTTGGATATCGCGTTCTTCGTAGTGGCGACGCAGATACCGGCCGATGTAGCCGGAGGCACCGCAGATGACGACAGTCGCTGGTGAATCGTTCACTGGTCCAACCCTTCCGAAGAGGTCATTCGTTTCAGGAGACCGGCCACGTCGGTGACCAACCCCCGCGCCACGGGGAGACGAGCAAGGCGCACGGCCTTGGATACGACGGGCACGAGCCCGTCGACCAGTGCGCGAGTGCGTCGCTGGTTGTTCGAGGAGTCGGTTACCCAGTGCAGAGTGACTCCCATATAGATCATCCAGAGCAGTGTCGGGAGAGCGTCTTTCAGTGACGCCGGAACCTTCTGTTTCGACGCGCTCAGGGTGATTCGCATGAGATCGATAGCCATGGATCTGGCGTCGGACGATTCTTCCGAGAACGGACTGGAACTTGTGCTCGTCGGCAGCGCCAAATGCAGGAAGGATCCACCGAACGCGTGATAGGGCTCCATCACGTCCAGGCCGGAATGCACTACGGCGGCCAGATTTTCGGAGAGCGATCCGCCGTCGACGAGAACGCTGAGCGCGCGCTCGCGATGATCGCGCTGAATCACCATGTACAGCTCGTTGACGAGCTCATCCTTGCCGGCGAAGTAGTAGTAGGCATTGCCGAGTGACACACCCGCTTCGTCGGCAATGCGACGCATCGTGGTTGCTTGAAACCCCTCCTCGCGAAAGAGGCGTAGAGCTACCTCGACCACCTTGTCGCGAGTCTCGGACGTGCGAGCCATGGGTTCGCCTCATTTCTGAACGTGTTCAAATTTGACCATAGACCGGTGTTTGAACATGTTCAAGTCCCACGTGTGTGGCTAGGTTCGTGCACTCACAACTTCGGCACAGGTCCGATTTCCGGCAGAACGTCGCGGCCCGTCGTCGTAGTGTCGCTGCTATGAATCCAGAACTCGTTGTGGCAAGTCGACACGTCAGTCGAGTCATAGGGCGCACACCCGAGGAGGTGTACGAGTTCGCAGTCAATCCCGCGAACTTACCCAGATGGGCAGCAGGATTGGCGAACAGTCCCGTGACCATCGACGGCGATCGACTCATTGCTGAATCGCCGATGGGGCAGGTGACAGTCCGATTCGTGCCACACAACGACCTCGGTGTCCTCGATCATGACGTGACGTTGCCGTCAGGGACGGTGGTGAACAATCCCGTTCGAGTACTGAGCCATCCGAACGGCGCGGAGATTCTGTTCACGGTCCGCCAGATCGAACTCAGCGATGAAGAATTCGAACGCGATCTCGACATGGTCGCCGAAGACCTGAAGAGACTCGCGGAGGTGTTGGAAGCTCAGTCCTCCTGAGTGGGTCTCATCATGGCGGTGGGGTCGACGCGATCGAATACTCGCTGCACTGCGCGCATCGGGTGAGCAGATCATGTGTGCACGAGACGACGTGCGTCAGAAAGCGCTCGGCATGGTCGAGTTGAGCTTGTTGCCGTCGTATCCGAGCCAGTTGTTCCTCGATGACTGCGGTTCGTCCGAGCTCGTCTCGATGAAGTATCAGGCGAATATCGGCCAAGCTGATCCCGACGCCCTGGCATGCTTGCAACACCCGTAGTCGTCGCACATGTTCCGCGCTGTAATCGCGGTGGCCCGACGGTAGGCGTTCGGGCACAACAACACCCACGTCGTCCCAGTGTCTCAGGACATGGGTAGGAACGTCGAGCTCCAGGGCGACCTCTCCGATCTTCACCGTGCCGATGATTGCACATTGACTTCAGGTCGACCTGAGGTTCTAGGGTCCAATCGTATGGACGCAAGCAGACTCGATCTACCGGAGCCCATCTACGTGTCTGTTGGCGGCACGACCGTCGCGACCTACGAGCTGAAACCCGACCCAGCGAAACCATCCGCCGATGTGGTGTTCTGCCATGGAACACCCTGGTCGGCCCAGGTGTGGGCGAAGGCCGCTTGCCACCTCAGCGCTGGGCATTGCGTCTACCTGTGGGACATGCCCGGATACGGAAGGTCCGCACAGGGATCCGATGTGCGGACCGACCTACCCACCCAGATGCTGCGTTTCGCGATGTTGCTCGACCACTGGCGGTTGGAGCGGCCCTTCGTCGTCGCACACGACATCGGCGGTGCCGTCGCCCTGGGTGCCCATCTGATACACGGACGCGACTACGGCCGTTTGTACTTGTGGGACGTGGTGACCCTGGACCCGTGGGGTCCGAATTCTTCCGGCTCGTCGCGGACAACAGTGACGTTTTCGCTGCCTTGCCGGCCTCCCTACACAAGGCGTTGGTCTCCGAATACGTTGCAGGAGCATCACATCAGCGGCTGGACCCAGACATCGTGGCGATGTTGACCGAACCCTGGATATCCGACGAGGGTCAGCCTGCGTTCTACCGACAGATTGCCGAACTGCGGCCCGAGGACACGCGACCGATCGTCGACGCACTTCCCCGAGTCCGCTGCGATAGCTCCATCGGATGGGGTCAACAGGACCCCTGGATTCCCGTCGACCAGGCATTTAGACTGAAACAGTTGTTGCCGGGACAATCGAATGTGATCACTCTTCCGGGTGTGGGGCACCTGGCACCGCTGGAAGCTCCATCACTCGTGCAACAAGCCTTGGACACATGGTTGGGTTGACATCGTTCTCCGAGGTGGGGTGGCCGCGCCTCGTGGATACTGGGTTCCGTGGTGCTGAGACGAATGGGGACGTCCCTTATCGGAGGCAGAGGGGCCCAGTGGGTTCGCGAGCTGAACGAGCGACACCCATGGAGTCACAACGACTACTTCCACAGTTGGATTCTGGCGAACTTGCCCCAGACGCGCGGTACTGCGGTCGACTTCGGTTGCGGACGAGGTGGCCTGGTGCGTGCCCTGGCTCCCCATTTCGATCAGGTCACCGGGGCAGACCGGGACTCGGAGATGCGCCGAATCGCCGAGATCACCTCTGCCGACGTGAGCAATGTGTCGATCACAGATCGCCAACTCGATTCCTGGGCAGACGATTCGATCGATCTTGTGACCATGGTCGCCGTCCTGCATCACCTCGACATGGACGACGCATTGCGTCATGTCAAACGAATTCTTGCGCCGGGCGGACGCGTGCTCATCGTCGGGCTCGCGCCACCGCGAAGCGCACGAGATCTGCTGTGGGACTCCGTCTCCATCGTCACTAATCCGCTCATCGGATTTCTGCACCGCCCGTGGCCTAGCCCGGTTACGGCACCGCCGGCACCGTTCCCGGTGAAGGACCCGGTGCTGAGCTTCGACGAGATCGGTCACATCGTGAAGAAGCGGCTCCCGAGCGCGATCATGCGACACCGCATAGGGTTTCGGCACACAATCGAGTGGACCAAGCCGGGTGGGTAGTCACACCCACGGTGCTCGACGTTCCCACCACGGCATCGTTCTGGACCGGTCGAGCTCTACGGTCACGTCGCGGTACCGCTGATCCAATCGAGCTACCGCGACGCGTAATCGGTGGGCACGACGCCCGTCGCGTCGCATGAGTCGTTCCAGTGCGTCGCGCGGCCCGTCGCCGAAGAAGTGGCCGTCGCATCCGGGACAACCCGTGAATCCGGCCAAGATCGACACCCGATTGTCGAACAACGCTCTGGGCTTCTGGTCGACGCGCGCTTCGAGATACTCGACTCGCCGACGCCACTGCGCCAGATATTGGAGTGCCCAACCCTCGGTCCGCGTCGTACGCGGCCTGTGTGGGTTCACCAAGAGGAAAGGGTCGTGGCCCTTTCGTTTGAAAGTTTCACTGTATGCGCCATATCGGAGGCGGGCCGAGGAGTTGTGCGTGGATGGATATTCGGCAACGGTACCCCAACTGTCCACGCCACGAGAGTCCTCCTGTATGCGGATACGTGTCTGGATCGACTGACCTCAGCGCCCACAATTCGCATCCAGCGACGGCAATTCGCTTCCGGAGCCGAATAGTGGACGCTGAGGTCAGTGGCCTCCGGGTAGGCCGATACCCGGACAGCTAGTGCGGTTCTGCGAGTGTGCCGATCGGTGTCGAACTTCCAGTTCGGTCGATCCACACCGCGACACCATCGAGGAGGCTAGGACTCATGAAGCCGCCCTCGTCACCCCACGGCCAGGCGGTGTGCTCTTCGGCCACTTGCAGTTGAACCAAATCTGCCATGGACACCAGCGCCTCGTCGACGTTGGCGTCGACCTGCGCACCGTAACCATTGCCGCCGAGGCCACCTGGATCGCTCCCCTCCACGGTGACGGCACTCTCGAGCCACACCGCACCCCCATCGGGGTCGTACATGGCTGCCCATTCGATGTGCTCGATGCGCAAACCGTGTTGACGCACCTGCAGGTCATGGCCGAGTCGTTCCAACGCACTCAGCCACGGTTCGGGCAAGGTCGACGATGTGACTCGGGCTCCGTCCAGTGGGGTCCAGCTACCGGTCAACACACGCTCACGGTGCTCGAGGAATGGGTGCATCGTCCGAGTATGCCCCTGCGCTATTCCTTCCCCTTCGAGGCCGAGCAATGCAGTATGTGAGGAACTTGGATGCTGCGAGAGGACGAGCTGAGTGTGGGATGCGCGTAGTCCGGGCGTGCTCCAGTTGCCGTCGGGCAATCTCGTTCGTGGACGCGCCTTGCGCGATCCGATGCCCGGCGGCCCACGGCCGGATCTCGGGGTCTACCTGCAGGGCAGGGATCCCGGCGGATTCGACTGGGACAGCCGATGGGTTCGTTGGCCCGACTTCTGGCTCCCGTCCGACTCGACGGAGCTCGGTGTTGTACTGCGAGAAGCATTGCGACGCTGCGCAACCGAGAGGGTCGAGATCGCCTGCACCGGTGGGACGGGGAGAACTGGCACAGCACTGGCGTGTCTTGTTGCACTCGACGGTGTGCCCGGCAGTGCAGCCGTCGACTACGTCCGGCGACACTACTCGCAACGGGCCATGGAAACGCCCTGGCAGAAGCGCTTTGCGAAGACGTTCGTGAAACCGGGTTCTCTGCTCTGAGCAGAATCCCCGACACCTCATGGAAACGAGGCCTAGGCTCCGATCATGGGCGAGGTCATACGAATCGATGAGCGCCGAGCAGCGCGCGCAGTGGAACCGTTGTGGCGTGAAGTGGTCGGCCGGAGGTTACGCGAGCGCAGGCACGCCCGCGGCGACACTCTGGCCGAGACCGCTGCCCGCGCAGGCATTGCGCCGCAGTACTTGTCGGAGGTCGAACGTGGCCGCAAGGACCCGTCGAGCGAAATCCTTGCGGCCGTCGTCGGTGCGTTGGGCACATCGATGGCGGACATCTCACGCCTAGCGCATCACGACCTGTCGCGAGGAGATGCGACGTTGATGGCTGCTTGACGCCCCTCGAGAACCTGGTCGACGACGCCGTACTCGCGGGCGGCCGAGGCCGTCAACACCAGATCGCGGTCGGTGTCATGGCGAAGCCTCTCGACGTCGCGTCCCGTGTGTTTCGCGAGGATCGATTCCATCTCGGCCCGGACTCGGACCACCTCGTCTGCCGCCAGAATCAGGTCGGGAATGGTGCCGCGTCCCTGCGCCGCAGGTTGGTGCAACACGACCCGACTGTGGGTCAGCGCAGAGCGTCGCCCCGGTGCCCCGGCAGCGAGTAGCACTGCACCAGCTGCAACGGCTTGGCCCACACACGTTGTGGCAACCGGTGATCCGATGAACTGCATGGTGTCGTAGACGGCCAGCATGGCGGCCGTGTCACCGCCCTCGCAGTTGATGTACATCGAAATCTCCTGATCGGGGGAGTCGGCCTCCAAGTGCAGAAGTTGCGCGATCATCGCGTTCGCAACACCTGCATCGATTCCGGTTCCGAGGTAGACGATGCGCTCACTGAGCAAATGCGAATAGACGTCGACGACGCGTTCTCCGCGCGAATCTCGCGTGATCACATTGGGAATCGTGTACGTGCTCATCGTGCCAGCTCCATTCCGAAGGACACCCGTCGCGCAGGCATGACCTGATCGAACGAGTCGACGATCGCATCGACGAACCCGTAATCACGGGCAGCCTCAGCAGTGAACCAGCGATCGTGCAGAGAGTCGTCGAAGATCTGCTCACGTGTTTGTCCCGTGTCGTCGGCGATCAGGCCGAGCACCGTATCTCGGGTATGACGCAGATCGTTGGCCTGCACCTCCACTTCGACGGCCGACCCTCCGATGCCCGCCGAGCCCTGATGCATCAGAATCCGTGAATGCGGCAGGGCGTACCGCTTTCCTCGCGTGCCCGACGACAGCAGGAATTGACCAGCGCTGCAGGCCAATCCGAGCGCGAGGGTCGAGACGTCGCACGGGACGAGGCGCATCACATCGCGGATGGCAAGCATTGCGGGAACCGATCCGCCTGGAGAATGAATCCACAGGGCGATGTCGGCCGAGGAATTCTCGGCGGCCAACGTCAGCAGATGAGTGGTGAGGACGGTGCCGTTGTCGTCGTCGAGGGGGCCGTCGAGCACCAGGACTCGGTGCCGTAGGAGTTGGTTGCGGAGTTCGGGCGGGAACATTCGAGGCGATTCGCTCATGAGTCGAGTGTGAATCCGAATTCGCTTGCACACCAGTTGTTCTGCTGTGGGCAGCGACTCTGCTCTCAGCTGCGTCGGCCGCCGAGGGACAATGGTGAGATGACTGCACTCGAGTTCTCCGAATCCATCGCCGTCGCTGCGTCGGTCGACGACGTGTACGCCGTTGTCTCCGACGTCACCCGTACGGGTGAATGGAGTCCGATCTGCCAGGAGTGCTGGTGGAACGAATCCGATGGCGGTGGCGTCGGATCTACGTTCACCGGCCGCAACGTGGTGCCGGGTCGCACATGGGAAACGGTCTCGACAGTGGCTGCAGCCGAACCCGGCCGCGAATTCGCCTGGGTGGTGGGCGACAACTTCGTCCGTTGGGGTTACACCCTCGAGTCGGTGGACGGTGGCACACGCCTGACGGAGAACTGGAACTTCCTGCCTGGCGGCATCGCCCACTTTCACCGCAAGTTCGGCGACGACGCGCAGCAGGAAATCGACACTCGAAGCCGAGCGGCACTGGACGGCATCCCGCGCACCCTGGCGGCAATCAAGCGAATCGTGGAAGCCGAGGCCTGATTGCTGCCGGTCGGGTGCGCTGACTGTCCACTATTCGAGGCCTATGACGGAATCCCGCCTTTCGACGCGAATTGTGGACACTGAGAGCACCACCGACGGATAGCCTGTCCGCATGGCAGCAACGGTTCTGCGGGTGTCCACGGTCCTCGAATCACGGGGCCCTGCAGCAGCAATAGTGCTCAGTGACGAACAAGTCGCGTCGCTCGGTTCCACCAAGACTCCGCCGGTTCGGTTCACGATCGGTGGTCGGACGGTGCGCGGTCGCATCGGACGCATGGGCGGCGAGAATCTGCTCGGACTCAACAAGAGCGTTCGCGCCACACTCGGCGTGGAAGCCGGCGACACCGTCGACGTGACGATCGAATTGGACGACCAGCCGCAGGTGATCGAGGTACCGCCGGCGCTGGCGACAGCTCTGGACGCGGATCCCGCCGTCCGAGCAGCGTTCGATGCGCTCGCACCGTCGACGCGAAAAGAACACGCCCGCTCCGTCGCCGACGCGAAACGCGACGACACCCGCGAGCGGCGTATCACGGCAATCGTCCAATCCCTTCGGCCCTGAAGCGACCTGCTGCCTGCCGGGAGAGCGCCACAGGCAGCGGTGCGAACTCAGCGTGACACCACTAGGGCTTGACGTGACACCATTGTGGTGTCACTCTTGATGCATGGAACTTGGGCAGTACGTCAACGACCTCCAACGTCGGTTGGTCGAGTCGGCAGCAACCGGGGACGAGAACACTCGTGCTGCTGCTGAACGACTCGTCGACGGCATGGATGCGGCGACGCGTCTGGTGATGCTCGACGTGCTGTCGGCCGCGGTAGGAGACATCAACCGCGACCTTGCCCCTGGTTCCGTGGACATCAGGCTCCGTGGACGTGAGATCGAATTCGTCGTGGCGGCGCCTGTCTCGGAACCGGAAGACGACGAACAAACCCCTCCCAGCATCGAACTCGACGACACGAGCACATCCCGCACCACTCTTCGACTGCCGGACGCGCTCAAATCGCGAGTGGACGAGGCCGCGGCGTCGGACGGTATGTCGGTGAACACCTGGTTGGTGCGAGCCGTCGCCACCGCTCTTCAACCCAAACAGCGCCGTGCCGCGCAACGAACGGTTCGTACCGGGGACAACTTTGCCGGCTGGGCGCGCTGATCGTCCGCTCCAACAAAGCTTTTCAGTAACTCTGCGCCGAGCAGAGTGTCACAACCATGCCCATAGGAGGCATCGCCATGCCCGAATTCGCTACTCCGACGCCGATCGACCTGGCCATCGATCTGCAGGTCGGGAGCATCGACGTCGTTGCGACAGAACGTGCCGACACCGTCGTGACCGTCACTCCCACCAACCCGTCCAAAGCCGTCGATCGTAAGGGGGCCGAGAACACCAAGGTCGACTTCGACGGCGAGCGCCTCACCGTCATCGGTCCCAAGGCCCGCATCAGCTTCTTCGGTCCGACTGAGTCCGTCGAGGTGAAAGTCGAGCTACCGCAGGGATCTCGACTCACTGCGGAGGTTGCAGTCGGCAGCCTACGCACCGTGGGCGATCTCGGTGCCGTGCGCATCAAGAGTTCGATGGGCTCGGTGGAAGTGGATTCGGCAGAGGACCTGTGGGTGCGCGCTGGGCACGGTAACGCGACAGTGGGTACGGCACAGGGCGATATCGACATCACTGCCGACCACGGCCAGATTCGACTCGGAACGGTCGTCGGTGATGCAGTGCTCAAGGCGTCGCACGGCTCGATCATGGTGCGGGAATCTGGCACCGAACTCGATGCCAAGCTCTCCTACGGCGATCTCGATGTCGAGAAGTCGCTCGGCGGAGTGAGCGCGAAGACCGCGTACGGCAGTATCACTCTCCACGAAGTAACCGGTGGCGCAATCCAAGTCGAGAGCGGATACGGCCAGGTCACCGTCGGTGTGCGGCGCGGTGTGCCCGCGTGGCTCGATCTGTCGTCGAAAGACGGACACGTTCGCAACGAACTCACGCCCGAAAGCGCACCCGACGAGACAGAAGGGAGCGTGTCGATTCGCGCTCGAACGCGATACGGCGACATTGCCGTCCGGCATGCACAGCACAGTTGACAGGCAAGGATCGGACATGGAAACACCCGCAATTCACGCCCGTGGTCTGCGAAAGTCCTACGGCGACAAACGTGTACTCGACGGTGTCGACCTCACCGTCGACGCCGGCACCGTCACCGCTCTGCTCGGGTCCAACGGGGCAGGCAAGACCACAACCGTCCATATCCTGTCCACCCTCGTTGGGCCGGATGGTGGTACGGCAACAGTCGCGGGCTGCGACGTCGTCGGCAATCCTGACGGCGTTCGTGCAGCGATCGGTCTCACCGGTCAGTTCTCGGCGGTCGACAACCTCTTGACCGGCGAGGAAAACCTGATGCTGATGGCGAGACTCCGGCATCTGGGACCGAAGCGATCCAAGCCGCGCGTCGCAGACCTGCTCGAGCAGTTCGATCTGGTCGAGGCCGCTCGAAAGCCGTTGTCCACGTACTCGGGTGGCATGCGGCGACGGCTCGATCTTGCCATGACCCTCGTCGCCCCACCGCGCGTCATCTTCCTCGACGAGCCGACCACCGGCCTCGACCCCCGCAGCCGACGCACCATGTGGGATATCGTGCGATCCCTCGTCGCCGACGGCACCACCGTGCTGCTCACCACCCAATATCTCGACGAGGCAGACGAACTCGCAGATCGTGTCGCAGTTCTCGACGGCGGCCGGATCGTCGCCGACGGTACCCCGGACGAACTGAAACGTCGCATACCTGGCGGCCACATTCGATTGCGCTTCGCCGACATCATGACGCTCGACGACGCAACCCGCGCATTCGGCGATGCGGTCGTCGACGCCGACGGTCTGGCGCTGTCGGTACCGACCGACGGAAGCGTCCGCACCCTGCAGGCCGTGTTGAGTCGGCTGGATGCGGCGGGCGTTGCGGCCGACGACCTCAGTATCCACACTCCGGACCTCGATGACGTGTTCATGGCATTGACCGGCCGGACCGACAGCAAGGTCGAATCATGACAGCTGCAACGACATTCGCGATGAGTGACTCGATCACCATGCTCCGCCGCAGTCTTCTGCACATTCGGCGATATCCGGGCTTGACGATGTTCGTCATCGGCGCGCCAGTGGTGTTCCTGATGTTGTTCGTCTTCGTATTCGGAGGAACCCTGGGCGCAGGTTTGCCCGGTGTGGACCCAGACGCCGGACGGTCTGCATATCTGCCGTACGTGATGCCGGGCATCCTCGCCATGACGATTGCCGGTACCGCCGGTGGAACGGCGACCACCGTTGCCATGGACATGACGGAAGGCATCACCGCGCGCTTCCGAACGATGGCGATCTCGCGTGCAGCGGTTCTCGCGGGCCACGTTCTCGGCAACACGGTGCAAGCCGTTCTCGGAGTGGTGGTTGTGCTGGCAGTGGGAATTGCCGTCGGCTTTCGACCGAATGCCAATCCTCTGCAATGGTTCTCGATTCTGGGAATGGTGCTGCTCATCGCCTTCGCGATTAGTTGGCTCGCGGTGGCGATGGGTATGGCGTCGAAGTCGGTGGAGACCGCGAGCAACCTACCGATGCTGTTGCTGCTGTTGCCGTTTCTGGGAAGTGGGTTCGTTCCGACCGACACGATGCCATCGGGGCTGCGATGGTTCGCCGACTACCAACCGTTCACGTCGTTCGTCGAAACCCTGCGCGGACTGCTGTCGGGGGAGCCACTGGGCACGAATCTGCCACTGGCACTTGCCTGGTGCGCGGTGATCGCAGCTACGGGATACGTCTGGTCGATGGCAATCTACGAGAAGAAGTCGGTGTGCTGAGACCTACTGCACCCTGAGGCCAGTGGTCGTAGCCTCCGCTACCCGGGTCGATGGTAGTAGCCGGTCAATTCCGCAGCGGTTGTCCAACCTAGTCTGGTGTAGAGCGCTCGTCCGTCCGACGTAGCACCGAGAACTGCACGCGATCTGCCGGCTCGAAGTGCACCCTGCTCGAGGTGATTCATCACGATCGAGCCCAGGCCACGGCGGCGATGTGAATCTTCGGTCACAATCTGATCCGGCACAACGAACACTTGACCCAAGCCGATCTGCCCGCGCGCAGCCAACTCTCCTGCAGTGGTACGAATCTCCGTCGTCAGCAACGTATCCGACGCCTGAACGGTTCGCACGTCATAGCCGTCGGGTGCCGGCACCGTGGGGGCCTCAGCGATCCCCCGCAGCATGAACCACGCAGGATCGGTCCTGACCCATCCTGTCGAAAACCGTGATTCCAATGCTGGTCCACCCGCGTACTTGATGCAGGCATTCCACGGTTGTGATCTCTCGACAATCGATTCGACCAGCTCGGCGGTCGGTGTGTGCAAGACGTATCGACGAGACTCTCGCGTCGTACCGGTCTCGATCACCCAGCCGCCCTCGATTTCGACGGGTGCCGATGTGACTCGCGAGTGGGCCCAACCGTGGACCCAGCCCTCGACGTAATCCAGCTGCCTCATCAGACCACCGCAGCAGGCGTGCTCGACGCGATGGCCGCCGCCGGGCCGATCCCCGAGGACAGGCCAGCGATAATGCCTACAGCCGAGGTGATGTCGGGAAGTGAGCGAGTGAACGGAATGCGCTGATGATCGTCGAAGGCGTATCCGGTTCCGAATCGCAGTCCGGGTGCCAGCAGCACACCGTGAGAGTGGGCTTCGGCTACGAGTGCACTCGATCGGATGCCGTCGGGAAGGGAACACCACAACGCCAAGCCTCCGTCCGGTACTCGAAAGTGCCAGTCCGGCAGATGATCACGCATCAACGCGACGGTGTGGTCACGAGCAACTCTCGATGCCTCCGCGCGCACCCGACGAACCTCGTCGTACTTGCCCATCAACTCGACCGCAGCCAGCTGATCGATGACGGACACCGAAAGTTGGCGTCGCGCATAGGTTGCGGCGATTCTCGCCAACAGGCCTGCTTCGGCTCGAACCCAGCCGACTCGCAGCCCTCCCCACACCGTCTTGCTCGTCGACCCGATCGTCACCGTCGCAACATCCGGGGTTGCCGCCCCGAAAGGTTCGATGTCGGGTGACCCGTCGAGGGACAGGTCCGCTGCTACCTCGTCGACGATGGTCAGTATTGCGTGGCGGTGCATGGTGGCGGACAGCTGCCGGCGGGTGCGGAGGGGGAGTCGCGCACCGGATGGATTGGAGAAGTCGGGCATGACGTACGCCAGCGTGGGGGCGCTCTGTCGAGCGGCCCGATCTGCTGATGCCACGAATTCGTCGGTGTCATCCGGGTCGATGGATACCGGGATGCATCGGCCGCCGAGCGAATGAACGAGCTCGACGACACCCGGATACGTCGGATGCTCGACCAACACTCGGGCACCGGGCTCTGTGAACGTTGCCAGCACCGCATGAATGGCGTCGGTGGCACCGGAGGTGACGAGAATGTTGTCGGCGGTGGTCGCGACCCCCCGCCCTCGGTAGTACGCGGCAATGGATTCGCGGAGCTCGAACAGACCGGACGGAGCATAGCCGCCCAAGGTGAAACGATCTCGAATCTTCTCCGCCGCAACGCCGTACGCATCGGACAGCATGGGCGACGCAGAGGGGGACGCGTTGACGAACTCCAGGTTTGCAGTCTCCCGATCGCCGGCGAGCGAACCCCACGACGGCAGCGAACCGGTAGGCGAAACGTAGGTGCCCGACCCGCGTTGGGCACTGATCCACCCGCCGTCACGAAGATGCTTGTAGGCCGACGCGACCGTGACCCGACTGACATCGAGACTGATCGACAGCGCCCGCTCGGCGGGCAACCGCGTCTGAGCCGATACCTCGCCGTTCTCGATCAACCGCCGTAACTCGTCGGCGATCTCGAGGTAGAGCGGACCGCCGGATCTGTTCCGCAGCGTCGACGGGCCGATCCGTGCTGCCAACTCCGGGGCCGAGATCGCCGTTGCGTCGAAAGGATCCATACAGGCCACTCTTGCACACTGGACTGCAATATTTGGCATAAAACCAGTCCATTGTTGTCTCATGATCGCAATTGGAGCTGTTGTGGCCCTATCCATCATCGGAGCAGGGTGGACTGTGGTCGCATTGCGCGACGGTGGGAGAAGTGCCCCCACGGGGCCTCCGCGCAGTCGGGTGCAGGCAGACTGATGTAGTTGTCCACGGATCGCAGACGCAATCCGGAGTCGCGGAGGACAATCGAATCCATGCCTGCTCCCGTCGAATTCTCAACCCTCGATCTGCCGCTCGAGGAACGGATCGAACGCTGGGAGGGGCACAATGCGGACGTTCTGATCGGGCTGCGCTGCCGCATGCTGGAGGTGAAGCAGCTCGAAGCCACCGGAACGAACCTTCGGCTCGAATCGATGGACCTGGCGCGCGTCGTCGGAACTTCGCACGTGGTGGAACGAGACGCGGAGTTGATTCGGCAACACCCGTCGGACTCCGTCATGCTGTACTTCAGCCTCGTGGGAGATGCATTCTTCTACTCGGAGGACGGCATTCGTGCTGTCGGCCCGGGTCAAGGGTTGTTGCTCGACGCCGACACAGCCTTCATGCGGGGCTTCTCCAACGGCCTGGAGGAGCTGGTGGTGAAGATGCCCCGCTCGCTGTTCGCGGACGTTTCGGGTGCGGCGTCTCTCGTGGGGCCCACGATGTTCGACTTCTCCCCGAGCGGCAATGTGTACGCGGCGGCGCTCGCTCGGCAAGTGGGACGAGCAACCGGTCGCGACGCGGCTCCACCGGACGAGCACGCGATCCTCGAACTCGTCTCGGTGCTGACCACCGGTGCCCGCGCGAACCTGAACTCGGCGCATCGAGCTGCGGCGCGTTCGTTCATCGAGCAACGCCTGCCCGACGCATCGCTGTCTGCCGCACAGGTGGCACGCGCGGTAGGGATCAGTGCCCGGCACCTGTCGCGGGTGTTTGCCGACGACGGAATCAGCGTGCCCAAGTACATCCTCGAGCGGCGGCTCGCACGTGCCCACGCGCTGCTCACCGCACCCCTCGATGCGTCGGTGACCACTGCCGACATCGCTCGATCGTGCGGGTTCTCGTCCGCCACATACTTCTCGAAATCGTTCGTGGCCAGATTCGGCCACCGTGCAACCGATGTCCGACGCGACGCGGTGATCATGCGATCGGCGGGGTGACACTCACGAAATCGGCCATGTGTGTCGGTTTGCGCCGAGCTCGGCACGATTGAGGACAACACCGCAGAGTGATGCAGGACACTCGATTGCAGAGCCCGAGACGAGAGTCGGGCGCAACGAAGGGTGTGTTCCATGCCGGTGTTCGACGACGGCCAGAAGGCCACAGAGCTGCCCGATTCCTCGGTGGTCGAGACCGACGTTCTCATCGTCGGCTCGGGGCCGGCCGGTGGATCCGCAGCACTGCTGCTGTCCACTCTCGGAATCCCCAACATCATGATCACCAAGTACCGCTGGACGGCCAACACTCCACGCGCTCACATCACCAACCAGCGCACCATGGAGGTCTTCCGCGACGTCGGTATCGCAGACCAGGTGCTGGCCGACGCCACCGAGCACGGGCTCGTCGGAGACACCGTGTTCTGCACCTCGATCGCGGGCGAGGAGATCGGCCGCATCCGCACGTGGGGTACCGGGGCCGACCGCGAAGCGGACTACCAGCTCGCCTCGCCGTGCCTGACCGTCGACATTCCCCAGACGTACCTCGAGCCCATCCTGGTGAAGAACGCGACGATGCGGGGAACCCAGGCCCAGTTCTCCACCGAGTACCTCTCGCACGTCCAGGACGCCGACGGGGTCAGCGTCTCGGTGGTCGATCGACTCACCGGACACCGCTACACGATCCGTGCCAAGTACCTGATCGGCGCGGACGGGGCGCGTTCCAAGGTGGCCGCGGACATCGACCTTCCGCTCGAGGGCGCGATGGACATCGCCGGGTCGATGAACATCACCTTCAAGGCCGACATCGCCGAGTACGTCGGACACCGACCGTCGGTGCTGTACTGGGTGATTCAGCCCGGATCCAACGTCGGCGGTATCGGTGCCGGGTTGGTTCGCATGGTCCGGCCGTGGAACGAGTGGCTCGTGGTCTGGGGATTCGACATCGCGCAGCCACCGCCGGTGGTGAACGAGGCGGCCGCCATCGAGATCGTTCGGAGCCTGCTGGGCATGCCGGACCTCGACGTCGAGATCACCGGAACATCGTTGTGGGGCAACAACGAAATGTACGCCACGCATCTGCAGAAGGGGCGGGTGTTCTGCGCGGGCGACGCC
Organism: Rhodococcus sp. 15-649-2-2; assembly: GCF_002258645.1. Classification (NCBI taxonomy): domain Bacteria; kingdom Bacillati; phylum Actinomycetota; class Actinomycetes; order Mycobacteriales; family Nocardiaceae; genus Rhodococcus; species Rhodococcus sp. 15-649-2-2. The sequence goes on along the minus strand of NZ_NPFM01000010.1, from coordinate 117,941 downwards.
ATCCACCGACATCCGCCGAGCAACGGGCTCGGCTCGAACACCTCGATCCAGGACTCCTACAATCTCGCGTGGAAGATCGCCGCGGTGCTGAAGGGTCAGGCAGGCGAAGCGTTGCTCGATACCTATACCGCCGAGCGTGCCCCGGTGGCCGAGCGAATCGTCAAGCGTGCCAACCGCTCCGGTCGTGAGTTCGCAGACCTGTTCCACGCCCTCGGGGTCACCGACGCCAAGACCGAGGAGGAGATGGTCGAACGCATCGAAGAGCGCAAGGCCAACACGCCTGCGGGCGCGGCGAAGCGGGCCGCGCTGGTGAAGGCGATGGAGATCAAGAACTACGAGTTCAACGCCCACGGAGTCGAATTGGGCCAGTTCTACACGTCCTCGGCCGTTGTGCCCGACGGGATTCTGCCCGAGGCGGTACGAGACCCGGACCTGTACTACCAGGTCTCGACCGTGCCGGGATCGCACCTGCCTCACGCCTGGGTGGGCGACAACATGCACAAGTTCGCGATGATGGATCTCGCGCCCTACGACCGATTCACGCTCATCACGGGAGTGGCCGGATCGGATTGGGAGTCGGCGGCGGACAAGATCGGTCACGAACTGGGTGTGGCCGTCGAGGTCGTCGTCATCGGGCCCGGACGCGATGTCACCGACCTGTACTTCGACTGGTCTCGGCTCCGTGAGGTGACCGAGAGCGGTGCATTGTTGGTCCGGCCCGACAAGCACATCTGCTGGCGTGCACACGAACTCGCGGCAGACCCCGAGGACGCCCTGCGGCAGGCATTGACGGCGGTCCTGTCGCGATGACCTACGACTTCGCCTACGAGGCGAACCCGATGCGGGTGCGATTCGGCGCGGGCTCGCTGTCGGCTCTGGCCGACGAGCTCGATCATCTCGGCCTGCGGCGCGTCCTCGTTCTCTGCTCGCCGAGCCAGAAGGGCACAGCAGAACGTATTGCCTCGATGCTCGGAGACCGATGTGTGGGCGTGCGGGCCGACGCCGTCATGCACGTGCCGTCGGAGGTGGCGAAAAGATCCAGCGCCGAAGCCCTTTCCCTCGGGGCCGACGGCTGCATCACCGTCGGCGGCGGCTCCTCGATCGGCCTCGGCAAGGCCATCGCCCTCGTGCACGGGCTGCCGATCGTGGCCGTTCCCACCACGTACGCCGGATCGGAGATGACCCCGGTGTGGGGTCTGACGACCGACGGGCGCAAGGAAACCGGTCGCGACATCAGGGTGCTGCCACGCAGCGTCCTCTACGACCCCGAGCTGACGAGCGGCCTTCCGGTCGACATCTCCGTCACGAGTGGAATCAACGCCGTGGCGCACGCCGTCGAAGCGCTGTATGCACCCGACATCAGCCCGATCGTTGCACTGATGGCCGAGGACGGGGTGCGCGCGCTCGCGTCGGCGCTCCCGGCGATCGTGGCCGATCACCTCAATTCGCAGGCGCGCAGCGACGCGCTCTACGGTGCCTGGTTGTGCGGCGCCACTCTCGGTGCCACCACGATGTCGTTGCACCACAAGCTGTGTCATTCGCTCGGCGGCACCTTGAACCTGCCGCACGCTCCGACCCACACGGTGGTGTTGCCGCACGTGTTGGCCTTCAATCAGTCGGCTGCACCCAGTGCAGTGTCGGCGCTCTCGCGTGCTCTTCCCGGTTCCGGGGACCCGGCAACCCGGTTGTGGGACCTGTGTCGCGGACTCGGAGCGCCACGCTCTCTGGCCGAATTGGGTATGAAGGAGAAAGACATCGACCGAATCGCCGACGACGTGACGAGCAGATCGTACGGAAACCCGCGGCCCGTCACCCGTGAGGCCGCCACAGCCATTCTGCGAGCAGCGTGGGCCGGCGACCAGCCGACCGACATCGGACAGTGAGAGAGACCATGACCGAGCAGACCATGACCGGACAAGCACAGGATGCCGTCGAAGAGCGGTTGGTGGAGAACGTACTTCGCTCGTTCGACGACTGCACCGACCCCCGGTTGAAGCAAGTGATGACCTCGTTGGTGCAGCATCTGCACGGATTCATTCGCGACGTGCGACTGACCGAAGCGGAGTGGAACAACGCCATCGGATTTCTGACCGAGGTCGGACACATCACCGACGACCGCCGACAGGAATTCATCTTGCTCTCCGACGTCCTCGGCGCATCGATGCAGACGATCAACGTGAACAACCCCGCCTACGAGGACGCGACCGAAGCGACCGTGTTCGGCCCGTTCTTCGTCGACGACGCACCGCGTATCGAGAACGGTGGTGATGCATCGGGAGGTGCTGCAGGACAACCGTGCTGGGTCGAGGGAACCGTACGCGACACCGACGGCTCACCGATTCCCGGTGCACGCATCGAAATCTGGGAAGCCGACGAGGACGGGTTCTACGACGTTCAGTACGACGATGCGCGCGTCGGCGGTCGAGCGCATCTCTACAGCGACGACGACGGGCACTACCGATTCTGGGCGCTGACTCCGACTCCGTATCCGATTCCCCACGACGGGCCGGTCGGACGAATGCTGGCTGCGACCGGTCGCTCGCCGATGCGGGCGTCGCACCTGCACTTCATGGTGACGGCACCGGGGATGCGCACGTTGGTGACGCACATCTTCGTCAGCGGCGACGAACTGCTGGGCAGCGACACCGTGTTCGGAGTGAAGGAGTCCCTGATCAAGGACTTCGTCGAGCAGCCGTCGGGAACACCGACTCCCGACGGTCGCGACGTCGGCGACAAGACCTGGGCCAGAGCCGACTTCGACATCGTGCTCGCACCTGTCGGCGAGTCCTGACGCGTCAGTGTTCGACCGACCGACCGGCAGTGATCGAGTCGACGAACGGAGTCAGCAGCAGCGCGAAATCATTTGCAGCAGCCGCAATATCGTGCGGGGGCTCGGGGATGTAGCTCAATGCCAGACGCACGATCGCCCTGCTGATGACGTCTGCCTGCCGTGGGCTCGCACCGACCCATCCGCGTTGGAAGGTGTTCGCGAGTCGGTCTCCCGCGCGCTCGATCAGTACGGCACTGTCGGTGGTGATCAGGCGGAGCAGATCCTCGGGGGCGTCGCCACCGTGCAGTGATCGCACGAGAGGATCCAGTGCACTCAGCTGGAAGAACGACGAGAAACCCTGTCGCAGGGCAGCGCCGGCATCGTCGGGATGCTCGTACAGAGCGGTTTCGCACAGGTCGACGAAAATGTCCGTCAATCTGATGGCGTACCCCTGTGCGACACCGCGTCGTGAACCGAATTCGTTGTACAGGCTCTGTCTGCTCAGGCCGGCAGCCTTGGCGATGTGACTCATCGTCACGTTGCGCCAGTTGCGCTCGTGCAACAACTCGCGCAGCGCGTCGAGTGCGGTATCGCGGGCAAGGGTCGACGCGGCTTCACGGTATCGACCGGGGGTCGACGTCTGTTCGGCTGCGGGCATGAACACGACTCTATCGAACGACCGCATGCGGCTGATCCAGCCAATCCTCTCCGAGGAGATCCCGATCGACGCGGTCTCCGCTCGAGATGAGGGATCTGATCTGCCGGATGTCCTTGGGATACCCCACTCCGATAGCTCCGACGAGCGTATCGCCGCGCAGCGCACAGGCGGTGAAGCGGCGGTCCTCGATGGAGCCGCGAACCACGACGTACTCGTCGTCGGCGCTGGTCCACCCCGCGAACTGCAGGTTGACTCCGTGCTGAGTGGACCACCCCCACGGAACGTCGAGATCGCCGACGTCGAGACCGAGGATGGACCGGGCGGCCCGGGTCGCTTGATCGACGGCCCCGTTCCAGTGCTCACTCCGATAGGAGCCGCCGAGGATGGTGTTGGGCACCTCGGCGACGTCACCCGCCGCGTAGATGCCGGCCGCCGATGTTCTCATCTCCGCATCCACCAGGATTCCCGACGCGGTCTCGAGGCCCATATCCGCTCCGAGCTCGATGTTGGCGACCGAGCCGACGGACACCAGAACTGTGCCGGCAGACCATGAGCGTCCGTCCTGAGCGGTGGCACGGAGCGTGCCGTCGGGCAGCTTTTCCAGCTCGGTCACGGAGACGTCGGTGTGAATCGTTATGCCGTTGTCGCCGTGTAGGTCTCGATACATCTGCGAGATCTCGGCCGGTGCGATCCGGCTCAGCGGAGTCGAGGCTGCCTCCAACACCGTGACCTCGGCACCGAGTGACCGGGCCGCTGCCGCCGCCTCGCACCCGATCAGGCCGCCACCGATCACCAGCAGTGATCCTGTTCGGAGAATGTCGGCGTGCAGCGGGGCGACGTCGGCGGCGCTGCGGAGCGTGAACACGTGACCCGAACCCAACCGATCGAGTTGCCGTGCACGAGAACCCGTTGCCAGCAGCAGGGCGTCGTACGGGACCTGATCGCCGTCGTCCAGTTGCACGGCCGAATCGCTGACCGCGGTAGCAGTGACGCCGGTGCGAACGTCGACACCGTCGATGGCTGCACCCAGCTGAACCTGATCGACCGATTTGGTACCCAGCAGCAGCTCCTTGGAGACCGCCGGACGACGATAGGTAGCCTCCTGCTCGTTGCCGATCAGCGTGACGGACCCGGTGAAGCCCTCGGCTCGTAGCACTTTGGCGGCGGTGTACCCGGTGGCACCGGTGCCGACGATCACGACGCGGCCGGGTTGCCGAGTATTCACCCGCGTTCGACCTCGACCATCTCGAAATCGGCCTTGGCAGCGCCACAATCGGGGCACGACCAGTCGTCGGGAATATCGTCCCAGCGCGTGCCTGGCTCGATGCCGTCCTCGGGCCAGCCCAGTTCTTCGTCGTACTCGAATCCACACTGAACGCAGCGGTAGAGCTTCATGCCTTACTCCTGAAGTCGATTTTCTCGCGGACACCACAGTCGGGGCACGGCCAGTCGTCCGGTACCTCGGACCATGCGGTGCCGGCCGGAAAGCCCTCGCGCGGTGCGCCGTTGGACTCGTCGTACACGAACTCGCACACCGGGCACTCGAAGGCAGCCATCACTTCGCTCCGTAGGCAGCGAGGATCTTCTCCCGCTTGGACGGCTGGATGTTGACGCGAGTGATGTCGCCGTCGTAGTGATCGAGAACGCGGTGGTCCATCACCTTGCGCCAGACGGGCGGGAAATAGGCCAGAGAGATCATGCTCGCGTAACCGCTCGGCAAGTTGGGTGCTCCGTCCATGCTTCGCAGCGTCTGGTAGCGCCGAGTGGGGTTGGCGTGGTGATCACTGTGTCGCTGAAGGTGATACAGAAAGATGTTGGTCACGATGTGATCGGAGTTCCAGCTGTGCTCGGGGGTGCATCGTTCGTAACGGCCGTTGTCCTTCTTCTGACGCTGCAAGCCATAGTGTTCGAGGTAGTTGACCGTCTCCAGCAGTGAGAAGCCATAGATTGCCTGAATGACCAAGAACGGCAGCACGATCGGACCGAACACGGCAACGAGAACGGCGTAGAGGACGACGGACATCAGCCATGCGTTGAGCACATCGTTGTGAATACTCCACGTGCTCTTGCCCAGACGCTCCATGCGAGTCTTCTCGAGCTCCCAGGACGACCGCAGACTTCCCCACACGCTACGGGGGAGGAAGGCCCAGAAACTCTCACCGAACTTCGAGCTCGCCGGATCCTCGGGAGTGGCGACGCGAACATGGTGGCCGCGATTGTGTTCGATGTAGAAGTGGCCGTAGAACGTCTGTGCCAGAGTGATTTTCGACAGCCAGCGCTCGAGCTCGTCCTTCTTGTGGCCGAGTTCGTGAGCGGTGTTGATGCCCACACCGCCCATGACGCCGATGCTGATGGCCAGGCCGATCTTCGAGACGAGACCCAATCCGCCGTCGATGCCGAGCCACGAGAGGTTGTCGGTGGACCAGAGGTAGCAGGCGAACACCAGGCTCGCGAGCTGGAACGGAATGTAGGCATAGGTGCAGTATCGGTAGTACTTGTCTTCCTCGAGCGCCTTCATCACCTCGTCGGGTGGATTGTCGCCGTCGGGACCGAAGAAGCGGTCGAGAATCGGGAGCAATCCATAGACGAGCAGCGCGCCGATCCACCACCAGACCGGGGCCACCGCATTCCAGCCGAGCTGGTTGAAGGCCCACACCAGACCGGTGGCCAGGAACACCGCCGTGGGCGGAATCAGGCCCATCAGCCAGAGATGTCGCTTGCGGTCGTGCCACTCGTCGACCGGCGTCTGTGCCTGATCGTCGATGTTCGATGCGGTCATCGTTACTCCTCGTGTAAGTCCGATCACTATGGATTGGACAATACACCGAATTTGTCAGCCTGATGGACAAATCTCGAAATTTGTACAAACTGCCGATGTGGGTGTGGCCACGCCCACAGCGACACTTTTCGGTCAGATCCAGCTGCTACCTTCCGATTCGTTGTGGCCGGTAACAGTCGGCCGTGACATTCGTAGGTCCGTCTGTATCCCGTCGGGGGTACTTCACAACAGGAGTAGCTATGGACGCATTCATCGCCAAGATCATCGTCGACGTCATCCTCGGGCTCATCGGCAGCGGAAGCGCCGAGAGCGGCAGCACTGCAGTGAGCGCATTCCTCGGTTCCTGACGACGGGGGCTGCGCCGGTGCGATACCGGCGCAGCCTGCCCGAGAGTCGAGTCGCGGTGAGGGGGACTCGTTTGTACTCTTGGCCGCGAGACAGGGAGACCGCCACCGCGCCATGAGCAATGACAACGATGACCCGCACGGTGACAGCCGTAACTCTCGCGGTCGCAGCAGGCACCGACGGCCCAAGAAGACGAATCGACGCATCCTCGGGGGCTTCGGCCTGCTGGTCGTCGTCGCTCTCGGCCTCGGTGCGTGGTTGGCATACACAGTCAACGCCGCGTACACCAACTTGAACCAGACCAACGAATACGCCCAAGCAGCGAAAACTGCACTGCTGGCAGGAGATACGAGCAAGGCCGAGGACTCCGTCGACGATGCGGTGCGGACCTCGACCCGCGCGAAGGACGCCACCGACTCGCTGATCTGGACTGCTGCTGCGGCAATTCCGTATGTGGGGCAACCGCTGGACGTCGTTTCTCGGATTGCCGACGTCGTGCACGGTCTGACAGTCGACGTGCTGACGCCGGCGGTCGCGGTGGGCACCGCTCTCGACCCGAGTCAGCTGCGCGGACCCGACGGGGCCATCGACATCGGTGCTCTGCGCGACGCCTCGCCGGCGCTGTCTCGGGCCGCCGCCGCGGCCGCCGAGCTCGATGCGCAGTCGCAGGCGATCGGGGAACCGACGTTCATCGCGCAGATCTCCGACGCTCGGACTCGGCTGCAGGATCGAACGCACGAGCTGAACTCTCTGTTGGCGAACACCGACATCGCGGCCGAGGTGCTTCCGGCGATGCTCGGGGCGGACGGCCCGCGCAGTTACTTCATGGCTTTTCAGACACTGTCGGAATCCCGAGGGACCGGCGGACTGATCGGCGGATTCGGGATCGTGCGTGCCGTCGACGGCACGGTGACGGTCGATTCGCTCGCCAGCAATGCCGAGCTCCGGATTCCCTACGACCCGATCGATCTCGGTCCGGACTTCTTCGATGCCTACGAGACTCGCTTCCAACCGACACAGAATTGGCAGAACAGCAACGTCAGCCCGCATTTCCCGTACGCCGGGCAGATCTGGCAGTCGATGTGGGAGCAGGAGACCGGGGAGCGTGTCGACGGGGCGCTGGCAACCGACCCGGTTGCGCTCGGGTACATCCTCGACGTCGTCGGTCCGATCACGATGAGCGACGGTGAAGTGATCGATGGATCCAACGTCGTACGAGTCACGCAGTCCGACGCCTACTTCCGCTTCGAGAACGACAACTCCGCACGCAAGGCGTACCTCCAGGACATCGCCGCCAGGGTCGTCGCGAAGATGCAGGGCAACATCGCGTCGCCGCGCGCAATTCTCGAAGCACTCGGAAAAGCGGCCAGCGAAGGCCACATCGCCGTATGGAGCGCCGACGCGGCACTGCAATCGATTCTGGGTCCCACCAAGATCGGCCACGAAGTACCGGACAGCCCCGACCCGTACGCCGCACTGGTGGTGAACAACGGTGCGGGCGGCAAGCTCGACTACTACTTACAGCGCAAGGTCACCTACTCCGCGCAGACCTGTGACGGCGCGACGCGGACCACCCATGTGGTCGCAGAGCTCACCAACAATGCGCCCCTGCAGGACTACACCACGTATATCGCAGGCAGACAGAACGATTCGACTCGATACGACGGGCCGCCGGGAACCAATCGATCGGTGGTAGCGCTGTACGCAACTCAGGGTGCAACGTTGACGAACGCGACGATCAACGGCACGCCCCTGTTCCTGCTGACCGCCGCCGAACGCGGCCACCCGGTGTTCTACGTTCCGGTCGTCATCGAACCGGGTAGGACCGAGACCATCGAGTACAACCTCGTCGAACCGAACGTCGACGGCGAGGCCTCGGCACCGGTTCAGCCGCAATCGGTTCCGGTACCGACAGAAGTGGATTTCCCTGACTGCTCGTGATCGCAACGTGGCATGGGAACGGTGGGGCCCATCGGCCCGCGACAACTGCGCGGATACCCGGTCTACCTCGCCTATCTGCGCACGCTGCGAACGGCGGTGCTCGCTGCGGACCCGGGCGCGCGAGTGGTGATGACGCCGGAGTGACGGACCGGGAGGTTCAGGATCGTCCGTCGGACGCGGGATCCCGCCGATAGGCGTCGATAACGGACAACGAGATCCGCGATCAGAGGCGGCCCTCATGGATTGCCAGGATGACCAGAACGACCACAGCAATCGTGAGGATTGCTAAGAGCGCCACGTGGATTGGATGTGTCGAGCCTGGCGGTCGAACCCCGTTCGGACCCCTCATCTGGAGCATGTCACAGACTGTAGGCCACCTTCTCGGATTGTGCACAGGATGAGTGGTACAAACCGCCGCCGCGAATCGACTCGCACACGTGTTCGATAAAGCGTAGTGTTGCGGTCGGCGGGGCTGGGAGGGAAGCCCGGCTCCGCCGCCCAATCTGTGCACAGCTCCCGTGAAGTGGACGGTGATCCGATGGACGACGTAATGCGCAAAGCGAAGGAACTCGAGGCGGTGGTGATCGAGCTCGAGGCGTTGGATCATCGGCGCGTCGGACTGGGGGATCGGCTGGTGGATCTCGAGCACTTCTTCCGGAGAGCCGGGTGCCCCGAACTGTCCCAGCAAGCGCTCGACGCGTTTGTGGTCACGTACGCGGGCAGGGTGCTCGAGTTGGCCGACGGTATGCGCGGTTAGCCCTACGTCGGGAAGTCACGACTTCGCAGACCGGGTGGTTTCGTCTGTGGTTGACTTGTCGATCCAGGTCCGGATACGAGGAAAGCCGCTCTTCACAGTGAACAGTCTTCGCCAATGGTGGTCGCTCCCGGTCGACTACGGGTGGAACGTCGCGTACGCGCGGTCGCAACGTGGATTGTCCATCACCAGGGTTCTCATCGGGATCTTCTGCTGGCTGTACGGCACTGCCGCGGCGATCGCCCTGACCATTCCGGGGCTCGGAGACGGCACTCTCGGTCGCTGGGCCTTGTGGTTCACCGTCATCACGACATTTCCGGTGGGTTCGGCCTGGTTGATCGGCGGCTGGCCGAAATGGCAGATGTCGATCGCATTCGTGCTGTACGCCGATATCGTGCTCGCCGCGGTTCTGCTCAGCGTGGACGGGCCGTCGGAGATTCTGCCCATGGCGGCTTTGTTCACCGTCATGGGCAGCTACGTCGTGGGATTTCACGGCCCGAAACTGTTCACCGCACATCACGTGTTCGCGCTGGTGACCACGGCCGCACTCTACGTCTCTGCCCTGGTGGACGGCCGGGAGCAGCGTCTGCAGACCAACCTCTACCTGATCATGCTGATCCTGGTGATGTTCTCGGCACCTCTGATCTGCCACCCGCTCCTCATGCTGCTGCGCCGCGACGCCACCGGCGCGTTCTACGACCCCTTGACCGGAATGCGGAACCGGCGGGGATTCGATGCGGCGATCGGAAATCTGGAGTTTCGATCCGGTTCGGACGCTTCGGTCACCGCAGTGGTGATCGACATCGACAATTTCAAAGCAGTCAACGACAGGTACGGGCACGAGCACGGTGATTCCGTCATACGAACGACCGCGACTCGAATTCTCGAGGCTTTCCCCGCGCCTGCGATCACCGTTCGACTCGGCGGCGAAGAGTTCGCGGTCGTTTGCGTGGACGACCGCGATTCGGTGATCGAACGATCCGAATTACTGCGAATCCGACTGTGTGACAAGACGGATCGATCTCCGCTGACCGCTTCGTTGGGCGTCGCGGAGGCGGTTGTCGAGGCGCGGGACATCGAGGCCGACATCAACGATCTGCTGAGCCGTGCCGATCAGGCGATGTACCAGGCGAAAAGGTTGGGCGGCGATCGCGTCGCGCTGTACGTGGACCATTCACTGCCGAGTGGAGCCGTGGACGAACGGCAGTGACGGCGTCGACCGATTCCGAATCCGGATCCGGTCGACGCCGCGAGTGTCTGCTATTACCTCTAGCGGGCAACCTCGGCTGCGATCGCGGACTGCGTGCCGACGTCGAAGACCGGGTTGGTCAGGTGCACGTCGAGGGTGTTGCCGGGGCCGGCGATGATGGCATTGAGCACCGAGGTGAACGCGCCACAGTTCTGGAACTGCGGAATCGTGTAGGTGCCCTTGACATGTGAGTCGGTCTGGTTGTTCTGGATCAGATCGATGGCATCGAGCGAACCGGTGAGGTTGGCGGTGGTTTCCGCGGTGACGCAATTGGCACCCGCGGGGATCAGATCGAGTGAGGCCGACCCTGCCGATCCGGTGTCGATACCCAGCGGCTTCACCGAATCGATTCGGATCTTGAAGCTCTGCTGAACATCGAGATCCAAGGTGGGTGCCTCGGCGGGTCCGCCCTGGACGAGGGTGCCGGACACCGGGGTCGCGTCGACGATGGAGATTGTGAACTTCGCCAGCGTCGCCGGGCCGAGCTTGAGGTTGGCGGACGCTTGCGGGAGGGCGAGCGAACCGGTGACCGTGCCGCCGACGAGGTCGACGTCGGTGACCAGGTCGGTCGTCGGGAACACCACCGGCTGACCGGTCTTGGCGATGGTGGTCGTCGTGTCTGCCTGGAACGTGATGGGAAGCGTGTCGGCAGCGTTGGCCGGGGCGGCCACCATCGTTGCGAGTGCGACGGACGATGCCAGTGCCGCCATGGTGACGACAGTCTTGTTGCGGATCTTCACGTAGTTTCCTTTTCGAGGATGGGTTGTTTCTCGGACGAGGTCGAGCGTCAGGACAGGGTGAAGGCCGGATTCGGCTGGACCGACAGGCTGTTGACCGTGCAGTTACCGGACATCGGCTGGTTGGTCGACGTCAGAGTGTTGGTCATGTTGTCGAACGAACCGGCCAGGGTTGCCGGTCCGCAGTTGTACCCGACCAGCGAGAAGCCCACGTTGGACACTTCGCCGGTGGTGGCGCTGGTGGGGGTGAGGGTCCAGGGCAGGTTCTTGAGCTGCGGCAGATTGCACAGACGATTGGAACCGCTGATCTTGGCGTCGGTGATCGAAGCCGAGGAGCCGTCGGCGCTGGTGGTACCGATGAGGTTGATGGAGCAACTCACCGGCACTCCGAACGAGGCCGGTGTGCTCACGACGATTGTTCCGGGTGCAGTGAAGGCGGTGCCGGCAGGCGAGATGGTGGCGGCACCGGCGCTGGCGGCACCGACCGTCGCTCCGGTGATGGCAACGGCGGCGAGTACGGCGGCGAGTGTACGAGAGCGGGTCGGCGGGTTGAGCGTCATCGATCGATCCTCCAAGTCCAGAAGCGGCTCCGGAGCCCTCTCGGGGCAGCCGGTGGCACCGGAGCTCCGGTAGCCAGGAGGGACGTTAGGGCGACGAAACGTATGTCGGAATTGTTTCATTTCAACTCTGTGACAAGTCACAATACGGTCGGTACGTTTGTTGTACGCAATAGTAATGAAACTGGCTCGAATCTCGAAAGTCCACTCCGTCATGGGTTTTCGGCCCGGTTTATGGTCGTCGACGGGCCCGGGGGAGGCATGGCCGCCGGGTACGGTGCCCGTTATCGGAACGTTATGCAAAGTTACCGAAACGAGATAGTTGCGACGTCGTTCGCGACACCTCTGTCGTCCACGATCGTGAGTGCGAAAAGAAACCGACGAAAGTCGGGTTTGAAACACGTATCCACCCCCGCCGGACGGGGGTCGATTTTTCGTGTCAAACTGTGGTGTGACGTTCGCGCTGGCCGAAGCAGGATCCGCAGTCGACACGGACACGGGAGAGTTGACGGTGCAGCCGTATTTCGCCCCGGTCTGTCGGCTGGACAACGGCGCGCTCGCAGCGATCGAAGTGCAGTTGCATGGGCCCGAGAACGGTCCACTTGCCTCCGCCGACGCCCTCAAGCGTGCGGCCAGGGCCATGGACGCCAAGCGTGAGCTCGACGCCCTGGCATGGGGGGTCGCTCGACTCGAGCAGTCGGTGCGACTGCCGATGCTCGTCTCGATGGATGTCGATTCGCTCGCCGCCATCGACTCCGCCACCGAAGAGCAACTTCGCCGCGACATCGTCGTCGTCACCGAAGCGGCGCTCGTGGACAGCCCGGCTCGTACTCTCGCGGCGATCGACAAGGCCCGGCGCGACGGCAAGGTCGTCGCCGTAGACGATGTCGGTCGTCGGCCACAGTCGATGACGCTCCTCCCGCTCATCGAACCGGACGTGATCATCCTGGCGGGAACGATGGTGTCCGCACGTCCCGACCTGTCCACCGCGCGAACCGCCCACGCCGTGTCTGCTCAGGTGGAACGAACGGGAGCGGTTGTCGTCGCCAGCGGCGTCGACACGGCGCTGCATCGAAGCCGCGCGCTCGGACTCGGTGCGACGTACGGGGTGGGCGAGCTGTACCCGGCCGCGCAGTCGACCGAAGAGCTTCCGGCCGACGCCGCCGAGGTGATGCCTCCGTTCCCCACCTGGAGCACGCCCGCGGTCGCTCTGGAATCGCCGTACGCCATCGCATCCGCGGGAAAGAACGCCACGCGAAGCACCAAGCGCCTGTTGGTCGCGATGAGCACGTCGCTCGAGATGCAGGCTGCATCGGCAGGACCGGAAACGTTGGTACTCGGCACTTTTCAGAGGGCCGAACACTTCACTCCCACCAGCCGTGCACGCTGGGTGTCGATGGCCGAGCAGATCTCGTATGCCGGCGTCTACGGGGTCGGGATGGGATACGTGCAAGAGGGCGGCATCGTGCATGCGCCTCTCGATCCGACGGACTCGCTCGTCGAGGAGTGGAACGTGGTGGTGCTCGGACCACACTTCTGCGGAGTGCTCGCTGCCATCGACCTGCACCGTGGTGAGGTCGACGCAGACCGTGAATTCGACTACGTGATGTCGTACGACCGAGCGACCGTAGTCCGTTGTGCGCGTGCAATTCTCGCGCGTTTCTGACATACCCGTGACGGCGCTGCCGGAAGGGATGTTTCGGGCAGCCCGGGCAGGGCATACCGGTCAGCAGGTAATGAAGTAGTCCGGACTGCCGCATTGCTCAGGCCCCGTACGTTGAAGAAGCAGCGTACGGGGTCGACTCAGCTATTACCGTTCGGTCGAGGCTCTGTCCACCAATTCCTGCGCGATATCGCGAAGCTTTCGATTGCTGTCCTGCGATCGGTCGACGAGCAGAGCGAACGCCGCGTCGGCAGAAATGCGATGTATTGCCATCAACATTCCCTTCGCCTGTTCTATCGGTGCTCGCTGCGAGAGTGCCCTCTGAACATCGTCCGGCAGCCCGAAGTGGGTTACGTGCGCTGCGGTCATGGAAGCATTGTTGCGCAACTTGTTCCGACGCAGGTCAGGCATGATAAGACACACCGAATTCGCGTCGAACAGAGCTGTTGGCGTTACCGAATTCGTAGCTTTTCGTGACCGCAGTGTTATCGAACGACTGGGTGATCAGGCGGCAGGGTTGGACAGCGGTCGTCCGATCAAGAATTCGAGAGTGCGGTACGCATCGGTCCGGCGACCGTTGCTCGCATTGTCGTGGTAAGCGGCACCGGCGACGACAACGCCGACCGGAATGCGACCCGACTCGATATCGCGCGCCGTTTGCTCCGCGCAGTTACGCAACACCGGGCAATCGGCGCACAGTCGCCATGCCTTTTCTGCGCGCTTGCGTCCATGGCGGGGGAGTTGCTGCGAGTCGTAGGCATCCATGTCGTCGATGCACGCACCCTTGAGGCGCCAGACCTGGTCATCTGTCATCGTCGTGATCCGTTTCGCGTCGTGCCGATCGTTCCACGACCCACATTCCCCACCTCGGGTAACTCGAAACACCCAAATGCCTTGCGGCGCCGCGGACCGTAGGAGTCAGACTGCGCGACGGGCCGATACCCGCGCGGCTGCGCCCGCCGCCGCGATGGTCACCAGGGCTCCGAGCACGATGGCCGGGCCCTCACCGGGAGCCAGGACGCCGCTTTGCGCGCCGAGTGTCACTGCCGAAACCGGAACGCCGAGTTGGGCTGCCGCGAGTATCCCGAGTCCGGCGGGTTGGCCGGTCAGGCGCATGGCAACGTGCACTGCCACGGCACCGCCTCCCAATACGAGCCCCAGCACGATCATGCCCGGATGACTGCCCAAGGCACGCAGATCGAGGGACGCTCCGAGCCAGACGAAATACAGTGGCCCCAGAAAACCTTCGGTGATGGCGAACAGTTGTTTCGTCAGACGTCTCGGTTCTCCGATTGCGGCGACGGCCAGACCGAAACCGAAGCCGGCGAGCATCACCGACGCGTGAGTGTGGACCGCAAGGGCCGCGAGGCCGAACAGCAGAACCAGGTTGAGGCGCAATTCGAGCGCGAGCTTGCGCTGGGCAGAGGCGTGGTGGATTCGGCGGCGCAGTCCGGTGAGGTCGAAGTGGCGCAGGACAACGAAGATCAGGCCGGCAGTTGCGATGACCGCCGCCGATCCGAGCGCGGCGGGGACGGCGCGCGGTGGATCGATCACGAGGGGCAGCGCGACGATACAGACTGCGTCGGCAAGCGCGATCTGAGGCAGAAGGGACATCAGCCCGGGTGTGGCCGTCTTGCTGGACTCGACGATCGGCATGATGACCGCGGCCGAGGACGAAGCCATCAGCACCGCGTAGAGACCGAGGTGTGGTGAATCGAATGCGGCGGAGACGGCCCAGCCGAGCGCGGTGGCCAGCAGCCCGACGGCCACAGCCCGCACAGCGCCTACCCGGAGGCCGACCCGTAGTCGCGGGTCACGAATGGGAACCTGGCTGCCGGCCACGAACATGACGAGCGCAAACCCCACCTGCGCCAGGAAGCTCAGTGTCTGTTCACTCGGATCGATGACGCCGAAGCCGGTGTGGCCGATGGCAATTCCGGCGACGAGTTCTCCGATGACGACGGGTATCCGAAGCCCGCGCGGCAGCGCCAGCAGTGGGCCGAACAATCCCACTGCGGCACACAGGGCAAGCGTCTCGAAGGTCATGCGACCGCGCCGTAGGGTCGCAATCCGCTGCTGCCGTTATCGTGCATCCTTCGAGCGGTGTCGGAACAGCGAATGATCGACGGCACTAGCACGAAGGATGATCGCGCGACCGCACGAAGCGTTGCCAGTCTTCGTCCCACTGCCGCATGCGTGAACGGTCGCCGGCCACGGTAATGAGGTGGACCAGACCGCCGATGACGATTGCGCCGAGAAACCACACGAACACGGCTGTGGCAGTTCCGTTGACGACGGCACCGGCAGCAGTAGCGGGTGTATGCGTGAGGTTCCCGCGCGCATCGAGCCACAGTGGCGTGGTGTCACCGATCGAGACGGGTGATGGCACCTGGGCCGAACCCGTGCGCGTAGTGCCGTCCGGTGCAGTCCATCGCACCGTCGCGGTACCGGTCGCATTCGTGCTGACGTAGTCGTCGGACTGGATCGGCTTCGGATAGTCGATGATTCGAGCATCGACCCGAAGATATTCTGCGCGTTGCTGTTGCGATCGGCGCGACAGGTCACTGTAGGTCACCGAACCGACCGTCGCGGCGACGGGTACGAGCAACAGAAGCATCGCGACCCCGACGACGAACACCGTTCGTTCGATTCTGTCGGGCAGTCGCATCAGGGGATTGGAGATCCATGGACTCCGTCGCCACCAACGGCGCACGTGTTCTGTGAACATGCCCGTCACCTACTCCCGCCGGCCGTGTGTTCGGCATCGACTACGAGTCTGCGCCGCTGTGCACTGGTTGCGTAAGGGCACAAGGTCCCGATACGCCGAGGGCGGTGGACCGCGAATTGCTCGATCGGACGTTGGATCAGTTCAGAAATACCGCGTCGATGACGACGTATCCGGCTACTGCGAAGACCAGGTAGGCGAAGAGGCGTTGCAGCCGCGCAGTATCGACTCGAGTTCCGAGGTGTGCGGCCAAGAGGGAGCCGACGATTGCCGTCCCTGCGAACGCGAGGGTGATGGACCAGTCGATGCTCGTGCCGGCCAGGTGCGAGACGAGACCGGCAACGGAGTTGGCGACGATGATGACCAGCGAGGTGCCGACCGCGACCGACATCTCGATACCCAGCATCAGCACCAGCACCGGGATGATGAGGAAGCCCCCGCCGACGCCGAACAGTCCGGTCATGAAACCGACGGCCAGGCCCGCTGGAATCGAGCGTGGCGCACAGCGTCTCCAGTTGATGCCCGATCCCGATGTCTTACAGGCTGTTCCGATATCCCCCCGCTCGGCGAGCATGCGGGCTCCGGCAGCAACCATCACGGCGGCGAAGCCGAGCAGCAGTAGCCTGTCCGGCAACAACCGGCCGACTGCGCTGCCGGCGAAGGTCGCGGGAATGCCGGTCGCAGCGAAGACGGCCGCAAGTCGCCATTCGACTCGGCGGGCCCGAAGCTTCGGAATCACGCCAACGGCCGAGGCGGAACCGACGACGAGCAACGAGACCGGGATCGCCTCCGCTACCCCGAGACCCAGGGCGAACACCAACACCGGTACCGCAAGAATCGATCCGCCTCCGCCGAGGAGGCCGAGCAGAATCCCGATCAGGGCGCCGAACCCGAGCGCCGGAGCCACTGTCATCGTGCAATCACTTCGTTTCGTAGAGTCGTTGCCATACCCCAGGGGGTACTTGACATACCCTAGGGGGTATTACACACTGTGTCTATCGCCCCGTGAATCGCGCCTGGCGACAGCAAGATGGAGGAAACCGTGATCCTCGAGCAGTACTACCTCGAATGTCTTTCCCACGCTTCGTATCTGATCGGTGACGAGACCACCGGACGTGCGATCGTCGTGGACCCGCGTCGCGACATCGCCGAGTACCTGGACGATGCGGCAAAGTACGGACTCGTGTTCGAAGGCGTCGTCAATACCCACTTCCACGCCGACTTCGTCTCGGGTCACCTCGAGCTGGTCGACGCGACCGGTGCATGGATCGGCTTCGGTGAATCCGCCGAGACCGACTACCCCATCCGGCGACTGCGCGACGGGGAGCGGTTGTCCCTCGGTGACGTCGAACTCGAAATCCTCTCGACGCCCGGTCACACCTGGGAGTCGATCTCGGTGCTGATTCGGCAATGCCCCGGCGCGACACCCACCGCGGTGCTGACCGGTGATTCCCTCTTCATCGGAGATGTCGGACGTCCGGACTTGGTCAATCTCGGAGATGGCTCCACCACAGACCTGGCCCGTGCGATGTACTCGACGATCCACGAGAAGCTGCTGACGCTGCCTGACGAAGTCGTGGTCATGCCCGCCCACGGTGCAGGCTCGTCCTGCGGCAAGAACCTGTCCACCGAGCTCACCTCCACCATCGGTGAACAGCGGGCGACGAACCCGTCGGTGCAACCGATGACCGAGGATGCCTTCGTCGCGCTCGTCACCGAGGGGCAGCCTGCGGCGCCCTCCTACTTCTCCGCCGACGCCGCGATGAACAAACGAGTCCACCCACTGCTCTCACGAAGCCGCACGATCCCCGCTCTGACGCCCGACCAGGTTCGAGACGAGCTGGCTGCGGGAACACGAGTGCTCGACGCACGAAGTGTGGACGACTTTGCGGCCGGTCATCTCCGCGGGTCGGTCAACGTGGGCTTCGACGGCCGCTTTGCCGAAACCGGCGGAATGGTCGCGGAGATCGGCGGGCGCATCGTTCTCCTCGCGTATCCGGGTGACGAGCAGGAGGCCGCAGTACGCTTGGCCAGAATCGGATCGGACAACGTGATCGGCTATCTGGGAGTCGGTGGGGACGGAGCATTTGCTGCGGGGCTGACCGAGCTGGTCGAGGCCGCGCCTCGTACCACCGTCGAGCAACTGGACGCGATGCTCGCAGCGGGTGAGGTGACGCTCATCGACATTCGTAACCCAGGTGAACGCGATCTCGGCACTATACCGGGAGCGATCCCGATCCCGCTGGCCCAGTTGAGGACTCGGCTCGATCAAGTTCCTACCGGTAAGTCCGTCGTGGTGCATTGTGCCGGCGGATGGCGTTCGAGCGTGGCGGCGTCACTGCTTCGAGCGCAGGGATTCGAGGGCGTCTCGGACTTGCTGGGTGGGTACGACGCCTGGGCCGACGCCCACGTTCCGGCCTGACGCACGACAGACCAGTAGAGGAGAAAATCATGTGTTATCCCGTTGCCTGCGCGAAGTGCCACAAGACCGGATGGGGTGGTTGCGGTCGACATGTCGACGCCGTCATGCGATCGGTGCCGGCATCCGACCGCTGTACCTGCCGTGAGAAAGCGACGCCGCCTCGCCAGGAACGTCGAACTGTGCGGTCGTTCTTTCGCCGCTGAATCGCGAAGTGGAGAGAAGTCATCGAGGCGGCGGACCGGTATTCGCATCGGAACGATGTGCCGAGGGGCAGACGTGTGTATGTATCTCGGCGGCCAGCTGCGCCACCGATTCGGTGAGGACGGTATTTGCCTCGATCATGTCCTGCAGCAGGGCCGTGTTCGAAAGTGTATGTACCGCAACCTCGCTGCTCACCGAATCCGCGCGTTTCGCCGAGATCAACAGGATTGCGCCCTGAAGTCCTGCGATCATCGAGAGGAACAGGTTCAGTAGGATGAAGGGGTACGGGTCGAATCCGTCGTTCTGGTTGTAGGCGGCCCACAGTGCCATCACACCGAGAAACAGGAAGACGAAGGGCCAGGAGCCCATTCCGTTCCGGACGTAGTCCGCTGCTCGTTCGCCGGTGGTCAGTGCGTCACCGGTTCGGACGCCCGGATGTCTCCTCCACAGGTTCATCGCTCGCAGGTCTTCGATCGGGAGTGTGCAGCAGAATCCATGCTGCCCAGTGTGTTCGGCGTGCCCGTGCTGTGCCAGGGACGAAAGCCCCTGTTCTCCGAGCCCTTCGGCTCCCGACCCGGCCTCGGGATACGTCCCGATCCGGCGGTGACTTCCGGCCCTACATGTCGATCGCGGCAGCGCCGACCATCGACAGTGTGCATTGCTCGATGGTCGAGAACGGCATTGGTTCGGATAGTTGGAGGTAGTCCACGATGAAAGCTGCTGTTGTCACCGAGTTCGGCAAACCCCTGGTCGTCAAGGACATCCCGATTCCGGAGCCCGCGCCCGAGCAGGTGCTGGTGAAGATGGAGACGTGCGGGGTCTGTCACACCGATATTCATGCTGCGCAGGGGGATTGGCCAGCAAAGCCGACCTTGCCGTTTGTCCCCGGGCACGAAGGCATCGGAGTGATCGAGGCGGTCGGGTCGCAGGTGTCGAAGGATCGAATCGGTGAGCGGGTCGCCATCGCGTGGCTCGGTTCGGCGTGCGGCGAATGCGATCACTGTGTATCGGGCTGGGAGACTCTGTGCGAGAAGCAGCAGAACAGCGGCTACTCCGTCGATGGGGCCTACGCCGAATACGCTGTGGCCCATGCGCGGTACGTCGTCCGCGTTCCTGACAGCATCTCCTCGTTCGACGCGGCTCCTTTGACTTGCGCCGGCGTCACCACCTACAAGGCAGTCAAGGTCGGCGGAGTTGCTCCGGCTCAGCGGGTGGCCATTTTCGGCGTCGGAGGGCTCGGTCACATGGCGGTGCAGTACGCCAAGATCGCGGGCGGGTTCGTCAGCGCTGTCGACATCGAAGACGAGAAACTCGAACTCGCGCGTGAACTCGGCGCAGACCACACCGTCAATTCGACGACGACCGACCCGGTGGACGCCATCCAGGCGCTCGGTGGTGCCGACGTCGCGATCGTTCTGGCCGTCATCCCCAGCGTCTTCGATCAGGCCTTCCGGTCACTGCGCCGCGGTGGTCGGCTGGTATGTGTGTCGATGCCGGCCCACGGTGTGTTCCCGGTGCCGATCTTCGAAACGGTGGTCGGCGGAATTTCGGTACTCGGTTCGATAGTCGGTACCAGGAAAGATCTACGTGAGGTGTTTGCTCTGCACGAGGCCGGTCGGACGACGGTGTCGGCGGTCTCCCGCAAACTCGACGAGGTCAACGAATGCTTCGACGACCTCATGGCCGGACGCGTCACCGCACGCCAGGTCTTCGAGTTCTAGCACGTTCGACGCCTGATTCACCACAAACGAGCGAGGTGGATCAGGCGATCGGCGTGCTCATCGATGCGGTCAGACGGACCGCGGCGCAGTTGTCGTCAGAGCTCGGCAGATGGTGCCGGCCCACTCGTCGACCTCGGCGCGTGACCTGTCGTCACCGTCGCCGGCCTCGATCATCCGAACCACCACTCGCTCGAACCTCGACAACGTGGATCGGTCCAACTTGCCGCCGAACAGCTTGTGCTCCATCGCCCAAGTTGCCTCGCTCCGTTCCGATTTCGGCGTGGGCTGCAGGCCGGCACCGATGGGACCACTGGAGAACAGCCACACCGGCATGGTCTCGAGTACGGCTTGCTCACGGGCAACCAGGGATCGGGCATCGCCGAGCCAACGGCCCATGTAGACGCCACTTCCGATGACCACGGCGTCGTACTCGGCGATGCTGTCCACATCGGCGGCGTCACGGACATCGACCGTCACCGATACCGCGGAGTCCGCGAGTCTTGCGGTGAGCGACGAGCCCAGCCATTGCCCGAGTTCACGGGTGGAACCATGACGGCTTGCCGTCGCGATCAGGATGCGCATGGTGGCCTTTCTTTCTCGAGTTTCCAGGGGCCGGTCACGTTCCCAGACCACGTTGCCGGGCCTAAGCATCGAGCAACAGGGACTTAGGACCCGGACCGGTCGCCGAACTGCTCGACATGGCGAAGGCTCCCATCGAGGTATCCGGACCCGGTGATTCGCGCGAGTCGGCGACCGGGCGACGGGACGACGGTGACCGGGCAATGCGCGCGTGCCAGCAACGACCGGCTGGTCGAGCCGAGCATCATCTCTCCGTAGCCGCCGCGCCCGTGACTTCCGATCACGAGAAGCTGAGCGCCCTGTGCATGATCGAGGAGTGCCTGCACCGGCCGGTCCTTGACCACCACGGTTCGCACCGACACCGTCGGATGACGCCGGGTGTGCGGCTCGAGCATCCGGGCCAGCTGACCGGCGGCAGCCGGGCGGTTCTCGGGCCATTCCAATCCTCGAATCGGAAACCCGACCGACAGATCCGCGTCGGACCAGCTGTGCACCGCCGTGAGCGGAGCCGACCGTGCGAAGGCCTCTTCGAAAGCCAGTGCCACTGCGGCTGCGCTCGCCTTCGTTCCGTCCACCCCGACTACCACCGGGTGCGTCGCGTCCACGCCGTCGCCCGACCAGCCACGCACGACCGTGACGGCGCATCGAGCATGGGTGGTGACGGCAAAACCGATGGACCCGAGCGATCGTTGTTCGGCCCCGCCGATGCCCCGGGTGGCGATGACCACCATGCGGGCGGTAGCCGACAGTTCGAGAAGCGTGGCGACTGCGGGGTTCTCGGACGAAACGGTGTCCACGGCGATCGCACCGGCCGTCGCGCTCTCGCGCGCCGCCATCATTCGGGCCTCGTCGAGGATTGTCCTGATCTCCGATCGCGATTGCTCCACAACGGGTTCGGGAAGAACGCCCATCCCCGTCAGCGCTCTCGGTAACGACCTCGCCGAGACGAGAATCAGATCGGACAGGTGTAAGTGTGCGTCGAGAACTGCCCAGCGCACCGCATCCAAGGCTGCAGCTGATCCGTCGACTCCGACGACGGTCGGTAGTGAGCCCATCGTGTGACCTCCTCGGTCGTGGTGTCGGAACACTCATCAGACGCCGCGCACGGACCCAGGCGCGGCAGGACAACAACACCGACACGAAGGACTTCGGTCACCTGTTTCGGTGACGAAAGATCACGTTGTACGCACCCGTGACCCGTAGGCTCGGAAGTCGAGGCGCCCAGCGTGGACGCAGGTGAGGTGTGTCGACGTGGTCACGGTTTTCTTGGTGGACGATCACGAGATCGTGCGGCGTGGTCTGATCGACCTCATCGACTCCGATCCCGACCTCGAGGTCGTCGGCGAGGCAGGCAGCTGTGCACAGGCGCTCGCTCGTATCCCGGCCCTGCAACCCGATGTCGCGGTGCTCGACGTGCGACTGCCCGACGGCAACGGAATCGAACTGTGCCGCGAACTTCTCGATCGCCTGCCGAACCTCAAGACCATGATGCTGACCTCGTTCACCGAGGACCAGGCCATGCTCGACGCGATACTCGCGGGCGCGAGCGGTTATGTCGTCAAGGACATCACTGGCATGGAACTGACCCGAGCGATCAAGGACGTGGGTTCCGGTAGGTCGCTGCTCGACAATCGTGCGGCCGCGGCGTTGATGGACAAACTGCGGTCCGGAACGGCGACCCCCGGACCGATCGACCACCTCACCAGCCAGGAACGCACGTTGCTGGATCTACTGGGCGAAGGCCTCACCAACAGGCAGATTGCCGCCCGGATGTTTCTGGCGGAGAAGACGGTGAAGAACTACGTATCCCGGCTGCTCGCCAAGCTCGGGATGGAGCGGCGTACTCAAGCTGCGGTGTACGCGTCGAAACTTGCCGACACCGCTCCGCCGACGGGGCGTCACCCGGGGTCGCGGGATGGATGACAAGCACGGTGACACCGGATCGTCGTTGCCCCAACTGCGACTCGGTGAATTGTTGGCCGAGGTGCAAGACCGCATCGGCCGAATCGCCGATGCCAGAGTCCAAGCCGACGGTCTGCTCGACGCCATGCTCGTCATCACCTCCGGTCTCGATCTGGAGGTGACGTTGCGGTCGATCGTGGAATCGGCTGTCGAACTCGTCGACGCTCGATACGGAGCCCTCGGTGTGCGGGGCGAAGGCCACGGGTTGAGTGCGTTCATCAACTACGGCATGGACGAGGACACCCGCGTCGCGATCGGCCCGCTCCCCACCGGCCGTGGGGTGCTGGGACTGCTCGTCGACCGGCCGAACGTGTTGCGCTTGGAAGATCTCAGTGCGCACCCGGAGTCGGTGGGATTCCCACCGAACCATCCTCCGATGAAAACGTTTCTGGGCGTGCCTATTCGGGTTCGTGACGAGATATTCGGCAACCTCTATCTCACCGAGAAGAAGGACGGCAAGCAGTTCACCGAGGACGACGAGGTCGTCACCAAGGCGTTGGCGTCCGCCGCCGGCATCGCCATCGAGAATTCCCGGCTGTACGAGGACTCGCGCACACGCCAAGCATGGATGGAAGCAACTCGGGACATCGGCACCGAACTCCTCGCCGGGACCGATCTCGACGAGGTTTTGCAGATGGTGTCTCGGAAGGCATTGCACCTGACCGGTTCCGATGCGGCGTTCATTGCGGTTCCCGAGGACACCGACCAACCGTTCGAGGATGTCACCGAACTCGTCGTCACGGTCAGCGAAGGAGTCGGAGCGGATCGAATGGTGGGTGCTGTCATCCCCATCGAGGGGTCGAGCACGGGAGTGGCGTTTCGGCGCAGAACAGCGTTGAGAAAGGGACGTCTCGAATACAAGGTGAGCGGTGTGGACGCTGTCTTCGGTCCCGCACTGATTTCACCGTTTCGCGTTTCCGATGGAGTCAGCGGTGTGTTGGTGGTGCTTCGCAAGGAAGGTAATGGGCTGTTCGACGATACGCAGCTCGACATGGTATCGAACTTCGCGAACCAGGCCGCATTGGTGATGCAGATGGCCGATGCCACCCGTCGGATGCACGAACTCGAAGTGTTGTCCGACCGTGACCGTATCGCCCGCGACCTGCACGATCACGTGATTCAACGAATCTTCGCTGCCGGCTTGGCTTTACAGAGCACCTTGCAGCGCGCCGAATCCGAGGACATCAGGAAGCGGTTGTCGCGAACGATCGACGATCTGCAGGACACTGTGCAGGACATCCGAACGACGATCTTCGACCTGCAGAGCACATCCCACTCGGCAACACGATTGCGCCAACGCGTCAACAGCGCGGTACTCGAACTCACCGAGAACGTCGATATCCGTGCTGTCGTCCGGATGTTCGGACCACTGTCGGTCGTCGACACCAAACTCGCCGATCATGCCGTTGCCGTCGTCCGCGAGACGGTCAGCAACGTTGTTCATCATGCGAAGGGCGACACGGTGACCGTCACCCTGTCGGTCGGCGATGACATGCAGATCATTGTGTCGGACAACGGGATCGGAATGCCCGAGGACACCACCGCCAGCGGACTGTCCAACCTCGGTGCCCGTGCCGTCGAGTGCGGTGGGTCGATGAACATCGGCCCCGGCCCTTCCGGCAGCGGCACCGAGGTGACCTGGTCGGTACCGCTGCCCTGACGGGTGCAGTCGTTGGTCACCTGTTTCGGTGACCTCCGACCGCTGCATCGAGTGGGTGTGCGCTCGTAGCGTTCTCGATGAAGCTGCAGAACCTATCGTCGCACCACCGAGAGGAACCCGATGAACATCGCAGACACCACCGGACCCGTTGTAGTCGGAATCGACGGATCGACGGCTGCGCTCGATGCAGTGCGCTTCGCCGTCCGCGAGGCTCGCGGTCGCGGGACATCAGTGCGTCTGGTGCACGTGATCCAACCCCATCTGCAGCGCGAAACGGTGTACGGCGCACCCGACGTGGACGGTGACTACGCCCGCATCGTTTTGGACCGTGCCGCGATCGCGGCGAAGACGAGCGATCCGGCCGTCATCGTAGAAGCCGTCGTGCTGCAGGGCCGACCGGAGACGGTGATGTTGTCCGAAGCGGCATCGGCGTGCCTGACGGTGTTGGGCACTACTACCGAAAACTCTTTTGCTGCATGGGTTCTCGGATCCGTGGTGCATACGGTAGTCGAATGCTCGGCCCATCCCGTGGCGATCGTCCGTACCTTCGACGTCGAACGCGCCGGCGCAGTCGTCGCCGCGTTGGGAGACGCGAAGGTCTCGGAGACAGATGTCGTCGTGGCACAGGCATTTCAGGAAGCGGCGATGCGCGGGGCCAGTGTGCTCGCCGTACACACCCAGGCAATCACGTCCATTCTGGTGAGCGCCATCAGCGGACCGGTCGACCATCTACACCCTGAATCGGCAATGGACGTCCGGTTGGAACCGTTCGGTGCGGACTACCCGTCGGTGCGTGTGGCGTCGGTCTACGCCGAAGCAGACTCGGGATCGGAGTTGATCGCGGTGTCCGACACCGCACAGCTGCTGGTGCTCGGTCACGAGCGCGATCGCGTGCCGGGAAGTACGTTGACCACCGTCCTGCGGCACGCCGAGTGCCCCGTCCTCGTCGTCCCGCACGCATGAGCACCTTCGGCTCGAAAGCGATAGTCGTCGGTGTCGATGGCTCGAGTTCGTCACTCGATGCGGTCGGCTGGGCTGCACGTGCGGCAGAGCTGCGCGGGGCACCGTTGAAGCTGGTGTCCGCCTACCAGGTCAAGGCCTTGTATACGAGTTTCGTGGCACTGCCACCTCGCATCGGCTCCGAAGAGCACACGGCCGCTGAGTCGATCCTGGCCTGGGCGTCGCTGGTTGCTCGACGTTCGGTGAGGGACCCGGACGCGCTCCGCATCATGAGTGAATCGATTGTGGGACCGACGATTCAGGCCATGTTGGAGCAGTCCTCCGATGCTTCGATGATGGTGGTGGGCTCGCGCGGCAACGGCGATTACTTCGCTGAACTGCTCGGCTCGGTGAGCACCGCAGTGGCCGTTCAAGCGCACTGCCCTGTGGTCATCGTTCCTGGAAGTGTGGAACTGCATCCGGCAGGAGGCCCTGTTGTCCTCGGAGTCGACGTGTCGGCGCACAACCAGAAAGCCGTCCGCTTGGCCTTCGAGGAAGCCTCGCTTCGAGGTACCGGACTGCTTGCAGTGCACGTGTCGACGGACGAACTGATCTCGTCGCCCGACGCGTCCGCCGCGGACAGGGCTGACGCGATCGTCTCCAACGGCCGAACCGTGCTGGCCGAGAGACTGTCCGGCTGGATCCATCAGTATCCCGACGTGGCGGTGGAACGAACAGTGTTGCGCGGCAACGTGGCCGACAAGATTCTCGAGGTGGCATCACGAGCCCAGGCCGTCGTCGTCGGTTCGAGTGGACGCGGTGGTTTCAGCGGTCTACTGCTCGGGTCCACCGTCCGGTCACTGGCCCACCGTGTCGACTGTCCGTTGATCGTCGCTCGCGGGTAGCTGCCGATCCGTCACGACCACCGCCACTGTCGAATCTCGGGCAGATCCTCGAAATGTTCTCGAATGTAGGTGTCGTGTCGGGTCAGTTGGTCTTGGCAGAACTGTCGAAGTTCCGCGCCACCGTCCGGTTCGCTCGATGCGCGATCGAGAGCTTCGAGGGCCAGATGGTACCGACTGATCTTGTTGAGCACGACCATGTCGAACGGCGTTGTGGTGGTGCCCTGTTCGATGAAGCCACGAACATGGAAACGCTGGGCGTTCGGGCGACCGTGCAGTAACTGGTGCACTGCTCGTGGGTAACCGTGAAACGCGAAGACGACATCGACCGCGTCGGTGAACAGATCGACGAACTGTTCGTCGGAGAACCCGTGCGGATGATCGACGACGGGCAGCAGTGCCATGAGATCGATGACGTTGACCACGCGAACCCGTAGCCCTGGTGTCCACGTACGCAGAAGGTCTGCGGCCGCGAGGGTCTCCTCGGTCGGCACATCGCCGGCGCACGCCAACACGATCTCGGGATCAGTTGACGCGTCGGTGTTCTCGGTACCGGCCCAATCCCACCGCGATGCACCGGCTGCTGCATGCGCGCGAGCCTCGGTGAGCGTCAGATACTGGGGATGGCTCTGCTTGTCGACCACCAACACGTTGACGTGACCTCGGCTGCGGAAGCAGTGGTCGGCGACGGCGAGCAGCGTATTCGAGTCCGGCGGAAGCCATACGCGGACCACCTCGGGGGCCAATGGGATCACCGCGTCGATCAGGCCGGGACCTTGGTGGCTGAACCCGTTGTGATCGTTGCGCCAACACGTGCTGGTGAGCAACACGTTCAGTGACGCGACAGGCGCTCGCCAGGGGAGAGAGCTCGCGTGCTGCAGCCACTTGGTGTGCTGAATCAGCATCGACACACTCACCATGGCGAAAGCCTCGTAGCTGGCGAACAATCCGTGCCGTCCCGACAACAGGTACGCCTCCAGCCAGCCCTCGCACAGATGCTCGCTCAGGACTTCCATGACGCGGCCGTCGGGGGCCAGGTTGTCGTCGAACTCGGTTGTCGGCAGCTGCCAGCATCGGTCGGTCGCCTCGAACACGGCCTGGAGCCGATTGCTGGCGGTTTCGTCGGGGCAGAACAGCCGAAAGTTACCTCCGCCGTCGGGTTGTGCGTTGTCGAGGTAGATGTCGCGCATCATCTCTCCGAGTACCGTGGTCGTCTCGTGCGAGGTGCGCCCCGGGGATTCGACGGTGAGTGCGTACTGCTCGAGCTCCCGAATGATCAAGGGTTGCAGCAGTAGACCGCCGTTGGCATGGGGAGTGGCCCCGAGCCGTGCGTCTCCTGTGGGAGTGAGTTCGCGGATGGACGTCGCCGGCGTGCCGTTCTCGTCGAAGAGGGATCCGGGATCGTACGAGAGCAGCCACTTCTCGAGCTGCGCAAGGTGCGACGGATTCTCACGAACACCGGACAGCGGCACCTGATGGGCCCAGTGGGTTCCCTCGATCAGTTTGCCGTCGACCTCGTGTGGTCCGGTCCAACCCTTCGGGGTGCGCAGCACGATTGCGGGCCACTCGATGCCGTGGTGCGGTTCGCCGGCGCGGGCGGCATGCTGAATTCTGCGGATCGTGTCGTGGGCGCGAGTGAGAGCGAATTCCATCGCCGGGAACACCTCTCGCGGATCGTCGCCCTCGACGAAGATCGGAGCCCAGCCCTGACCACCGAGATAGTCGGCAATCGACTGGTCGGTGCTGCGCCCGAGCACGGTGGGACCGGAGATCTTGGCGTCGTTGAGATGCAGGATCGGCAGCACTCCACCATCGCGAATTGGATTGAGAAAGGCCGGAATCTTCCAGGAGCCCGACAGCGGTCCGGTTTCGGCCTCACCGTCGCCGACGACGCAGGCGACCACCAGATCGGGGTTGTCGAATGCCGCACCCGCGGCGTGAATCAGTGCATAGCCCAGTTCGCCGCCCTCGTGAATACTGCCGGGGGTCTGCACGCTCACATGGCTCGGAATGCCTCCGGGAGTGGAGAATTGGCGGCACAGACGACGGACACCGTCGTTGTCGAGTGAAATGTCCGGGTAGATCTCGCTGTATGTACCTTCGAGGTAGGTATTCGCGACCAATGCCGGGCCGCCGTGGCCAGGTCCGGTGACATAGAGCCACTCCGAACCGGTTCGACAGATCAGTCGATTGATCAGCGTGTAGATCATCGACAGTCCGGGGCTGGTGCCCCAATGTCCGAGTAGCCGGGGCTTGATGTGCTCCACGGTCAGAGGGTGCCGTAGCAACACATTGTCCTGCAGATAGATCTGCGCCACCGTGAGGTAGTTCGCCGCCGCCCAGTAGCGTAGGTCTGCGTCGAGTTCGTCGGTGCTGTAGGTGGTTTCGGTGGTGGACGCGCTCATCGGTTCGTGGGTACGACGACGACGGGAACATCGACCGAGTGCAGCACCGCGCGGGAGGTGGAACCGAGAAGCATCGAGGCAAAGCCGCCCCGGCCACGGCTACCGACCACGATCAGCTGCGCGCTCTCGGACGCGCGGACCAGTTCACGAACCGGCCTGTCCTGAACCACCACTCGCCGGATTCCGACGTCGGGGTAGTCGATCGACCACCCCGCCAGGCTCTCGGCCAGCGATGTCTTCTCGGCGAGTTCGGAATCGGCCCATGGCCCCTCCTCGTCGCGCGTCAGGACGCTCCCGAGTTCGAGGTCGCTCCAGGCATGTACCGCAACGAGATCGACGCCTCGCATCGACGCTTCCTGCAGAGCGAACCCGATGGCGGGCTGGCTGTTGGACGTGCAATCCACACCCACGACGACCGGACCGTCGCTGACGATGTTCGACTTGATCACTGCAACGGGGCATTTCGCGTGCGACACGACGGCGGTACTGACCGACCCGACCAGGCCGCCGGTGAACTCGCCCAGGCCTCTCGAACCGACGACGATCAGCGCCGGCGCGGCATCGAAGTGCGTCAGATTGCGTGCAGCCGAGCCGTGTTCGAGACGAGTGTCGAGAATCAGCGAATTGCCTGCCGCGGTCTTGTGTGCAACGTCGACCGCGGCGGTCAGGACCCGCTTGGCCTCGACATCCGGATCTGCGAAGGCCCCGATGCGGAGGCTGATGGCATCGCCGTAGGTGCCGGGCGCGAACAGTGACGACGTGACCAACTCGAGCGGGGCGTGGCGTCGAACGGCCTCGCGTGTTGCCCAGCGGACCGCGTCCAGCGATGTGGCAGATCCGTCGACTCCGACGACGACTCGGCTCGATGCATTCATGATGTGTTCCCGTCCATTGACTTCTCGTGTGCCGATACGCCTCGAGTATGGCTGGATCGGACCCGACACCGACAGAGGCGGAAGTCCCTCGACTTCGGGCGGAAGTCCCGCAAGTTACCCCCCGGGGGTATCGCTGCTATCGTCGTGGCATGCACTCAGTGGATCGACACGGCCGCCGGGGCCGTGCCGTGGTGACGACAGTGCTGATCGCTGTGTCGATTTTCGGGGTGCTCCTCATGCACTCGGTGACACCGACGACAACGATGAGCGGCGAGCATGCCGCCATGGCGTCGGTGTCCCACCACGACAGTTCGATCGAGGTGGCGGCCGCTGAGCCCGACTGCCCGTGTGCACACCAGATGATGCATCCCTGCGCGGGAACCACGGCGTCGTGGCCTGCTCTGTCGGGACCCATGGCCGGCAACTCCATCGACGTCACGTACACGACCGTGGAGGGCATCGGTGGTCGTGCCCAGTTCGCCTCGGAGCGGGCACCGCCCTGGACTCTGTGGGAGTTGGACCGATCGGTGACCTTGCGAGTGTGACAGGGAGCCCGGTGGACGCGCGTCCACCGGCGGATCGACAGATCTCAGTTGCCTGTTTCAACCTCTCGTGCAAGGAGATTCACATGCGTACAAAACTGGTCGCTGCGCTGGCTGTTGCCACCGTGAGCGCATTCCTCGTCGCCGGTTGCAGTAGCGACAGCTCGTCGGAGTCGGTGCCGGCGGGGAGTTCGTCCTCGTCATCGGCGTCGTCGAACGTGTCCGAGGAGTTCAACGATGCCGATGCGATGTTCGCGCGAATGATGTACCCACATCATGCGCAGGCGGTCGACATGGCCGAGATGGTCGAGGGCCGCACCGACAACCCCGAGATCTTGACGTTGGCGTCGGCGATCGAGGCGGCGCAGCAGCCCGAGATGGATCGAATGGCCGCGTGGCTCACCGAGTGGGGCCAGCCCGCACCCTCGTCCGACATGGGTGAGATGAGCGGAATGGACCACGGTTCGGGCATGGGCATGATGTCCCAACAGGACATGGATGCGTTGACTGCTCTGTCGGGTGCGGAGTTCGACCGCCAGTGGCTGACGATGATGATCGCCCACCACACCGGTGCGATCGAGATGGCGAACACCGAAATCGCGGACGGCTCCAACGCGGACGCGCAGCAGATGGCTCGCGCGATCGTGACAACTCAACAGCAGGAAATCGACACCATGAGAGCGTTGCTCGGCTGATCCGAACCGATGTCGAGTGCCGCGCCCTCTCCTCGGGGGTGCGGCACTGGCGTTGCGATGGGCCTGCTCGAGTACGCTGAACACTCGGAGAATCCATCTCCGCAGTTCGGTCCGAGGGAGAACGTTCAGATGGCACGTCCACGGGTTTTGGTCCTCGGCGGCGGATTCGGCGGACTTCACGCTGCGCGTCGCCTCCGCAACGAGGACGTCGATGTGACCGTGCTCGAGCGCGGCACCTCGCACGTCTTTCAGCCGTTGCTCTACCAGTGCGCCACCGGTCTGGTGTCCGAGGGCTCGATCGCCAGCCCACTACGACACCTGCTGCGCAAACAGAAGAACGTGTATGTGGCACTGGGCGAAGCGACGTCCGTCACCGCAGTCGGCGACGGCGGAGTGGTGACGGCCAGTCGATTCGACGGGTCGACCTTCGAGCTGCCCTACGAGTACCTCGTCGTCGCCGTCGGAATGCAGCAGGCTTATCACGGACACGACGAATACGTGCAGTGGGCGCCGGGCATGAAGACCCTCGACGACGCCCTCGCGATTCGCCGAAAGTTGATCTCCGCCTTCGAGATGGCAGAATCCCTCCCCACCGCCGAGGAGCGTCGGCCGTGGCTCACCTTCGCCGTCGCCGGGGGAGGCCCGACGGGCGTCGAACTTGCGGGCCAGATACGGGAACTCGCCAGCAGGGCGCTGGCGAAGGAGTTCGATTCGATCCACCCGTCGGAAGCTCGCGTGCTCCTCTTTCACGGCGGCGACCGCGTACTCGAATCGTTCCCCGACTCGTTGACGAAGAAGGCACAGCGGACCCTCGACACCGTCGGTGTGGAAACCCATCTCGGGGTTCACGTCACTGATGTCACGGCCACCGACGTCGAAGTGACGGCCAAGGCCGAACCGAAGACGGTCACTCGCTACGACACGCACACAGTGCTGTGGACCGCAGGCGTGGAAGCCGTTCCGTTCGTGAAGCAACTTGCCGACGCGATGGGCGTGGAGCAGGACCGATCGGGACGCATCGCCGTGGAGCCCGACCTGTCGATCCCGGGACACCGCAACGTCTTCGTCGTCGGCGACATCATGTCGCTGAACAAGCTCGCCGGAGTGGCAGAAGTGGCGATGCAGGGCGGTAGAGCTGCGGGCGCCGCGATCGCGGCCGACGTATCCGGTTCTGCGCGTTCGGATTTCAAGTATCGAGACCTCGGCACCGCGGCCTACATCGCGCGCGGACACGCACTGGTGCAGGCCGGGCCGCTGAAGATGTCGGGATTCCTGGGCTGGGTATCGTGGGGCGTCATCCACATCGCGTTCCTGGCGGGCAACCGCAATCGCGTCGGGACGCTGATCAACTGGGCCGCAACCCTGGCCACCGGAACCCGACGCGAACGCGCCATCACCTACGGCGACCCGGCAACGGCGCGCAAGCCGTACAACTGACCTGAGCGTCCACTATTTGCACCCTCACACGGAATCCCGCTTTCGGGGGCGAAGAGTGGACACTGACGTCAGTTGCTGCTGGCGTCGACCGGATCAGCCGATGCCGGGGATGAAGCCGGGGTAGACGAAGTGCCCTGGGCCGCCGCCGGGGAGCAGGTGGCCCGTCGAACCCGGGTAGTCCATGTTCAACTGAATCAGCTTGTGCGGGTTGCCGTTCGAATCGGCCTGCCAGCATTCGAGCAGCACCCCGTGGAATCCGGTGCACACGATGCGGGTGCTGTTGCCGTAGGGCGAGGTCAGTCGATTCTCGCTGACGAAGGGATTCCAGTAGTCAGGGTCCTGAGGCGTGAGGAACACTCCGGCGACGTCCTGAGGAGCAGTCGGGCTCGGATACGGCGGCGGAGTAGGCCACTCGTCGGCGTTGGCGGTACCCATTCCGAGGGCGGCGGCACCTGCAATGACGCTGGCAATGACGGCTGTGCGACGAAACATCTCGATCGACTCCTTCGCGGGGCGGGCACCCAATAGACCACAGACACCCGTCTCGTGGGAACACATCTGCATTCGCCGCTCCCGGTCGGGGTGGTGACGGCGGTGATCGTCGTCGTGGCCTGTGTTTTCGCAATCCGCAGCGGCAATCCGGAGCATCACGATCGGGTGTCGGATTCCTCCGGTCCGTGACTCCCCGGTCGGTTGCTCGAGGTAACGTCACCTCATCTTCGGCCGATGTAGAAACTCGACCGGTGTAACTCGACGAAAAGGTGAAACAGCGTGCCACGATCTCGACGACACGGCTTCCGGCGAATCGGTTCGGCTACGGCCGTCGCCCTCGCAGTGGCGATTCTTCCGACCGCGCTGATGACGCCCGTCGCGTCCGCGGACGAGCTGCCCGCTTCGACGACCCAGTCGAGCAACGGATCCCGCATCGAGTCGGTGAGCACTCTCGACAACCGCCAGGTGCAGTTGCAGGTGTTCTCCGCGTCGATGAACCGCACCATTCCCGTCACGGTGCAGCGGCCTGCCGACGAGAGCGTGTCGCGTCCGGTGCTGTACCTGCTCAACGGTGCAGGCGGCGGCGAGGATGCTGCTTCGTGGCAGTCGCAGACCGACGCCGAGGCCTTCCTCTCCGACAAGAACGCCTGGATCGTGACCCCGCAGAAGGGGAAGTGGTCGTATTACACCGACTGGCTGCAGGACGATCCGAAGCTCGGCAGCAACAAGTGGAGCACCTTCCTCGGTGAAGAGCTTCCCCCGCTGATCGATGCTCAGTTCGACACCAACGGTCGCCAGTCGCTCGCAGCGCTGTCCATGACGGGTACCTCGGTCCTCAACATCGCGATCAAGTACCCGGGCAAGTTCACCGGCGTCGCGGCATACAGCGGTTGCGCACAGACCTCGGACCCGATCGGACAGCAGTTCGTCAAGCTCGTCGTCGAGACGTACGGTGGCGGCAACGTCGAGAACATGTGGGGACCGCTCGACGGCCCCGTGTGGCGCGAGAACGACCCACTGCTCAACGCTGAGAAGCTCCGCGGCACGCAGATCTACATGAGCA
This sequence comes from Rhodococcus sp. 15-649-2-2, assembly GCF_002258645.1. NCBI lineage: Bacteria > Bacillati > Actinomycetota > Actinomycetes > Mycobacteriales > Nocardiaceae > Rhodococcus > Rhodococcus sp. 15-649-2-2. The sequence continues at coordinate 83,868 of NZ_NPFM01000010.1, read as the reverse complement.
CCGGCAGCGGCCTGCCCGGCATTCCGAACGACACCTACGCCAACCCGCGCTTGAACAACGATCCGGCGACCCTCGCCAACCAGGTCATCGTCGGCGGCGGTATCGAGGTGGCCACCAACTTCTGCACGTCGAACCTGGCGAAGCGACTCGACCAGCTCGGAATTCCGGCCACCGTCGACTTCCGTCCGGTCGGCAACCACTCCTGGGGCTACTGGCAGGACGACCTGCACAAGTCCTGGCCGTTCCTGGCGGGATCGCTCGGAATCTGATCTTCGTAGAACACGACAACGGCCCCTCGCACATCATGTGCGAGGGGCCGTTGTTCGTTTGCCGGGTGTGTGGATCGAGGTGGGTAATCGAACGTATGATCGAACGATGGCACGGCGCGCGCAACCTCGACCGGCGTCCGCCGTGCGCCCCTTCAAGCTGCTCCGACCGCCGCTGAAGGTGTGGATCGACCTGAACATCCTCTACCCACTACCGCCACACCACGCGTCGAAATTCAACCCCGAAGGATTCGATGTTCGACGCGTGGTGCCGGGCGATCTGGTCGAGTGGTCCATCACCGTGGACGGCGACTGGCTGGGCCGAGTCACGTACGAGCTGATGTCACGCGACCGCAGCGAAACCGTCACGCATTGGGTGCCCAGCCGCGCGCTCAAGCCGCTCTAGAGACGCGAAAGCCCCGCCTCGAACGACGAGGCGGGGCTTTCGTGTAATCACCTTCAGAAGCTGTGCTTGCGCGCCTTCTTGGCGAGCTTGCGGGTGGTGCGCTTCGACGGAACGAACAGGTGCGCGGCGCTGCGGCGACGGTTGCGTCGACGGATCAGCACGAACGCGACGGCACCGGCTGCGGCTGCGATGGCGGCGATGACCGGAGTGCCGACCTTCGCGGCCTGCGCGACATCGTCGCTGTCTATGTTGCGAACCGTGTTCTTCACGTCGTCCGCGACGGCGGAGGCCTTGTCGGAGGCCTTGTCGGCGACCTGGGAGGCCTTCTCCTTCACGTCGTCGACATCGACGTTCTGAACCTTGTCCTTGACGGTGTTCTTGACATCCTCTGCTACGTCGGCGGCCTTGTCGGCCGCATCGGAGGCTGCGTGCTTTGCCTCCTTGGCGGCATCGGCTGCGGTGTCGGCAACGTTCTCGGCTGCGTCGGACACGGAGTCCGCGGCCTGGTGGGTGTTGGCCTTGGCCTGATCCGTTGCACCCTCGGCGCGGAGGCTGTCGTCACCGGTGGCCTCGCCGACCTTCTCCTTCGCAGTCCCGGCCAGTTCCTCTGCCTTGTGCTGAGCCTTGTCGATGAAGTCGGCCATCGGTGCGTACCTCTTTCGTGTAGGTCATCTCCGGCAAACCCGGAGCTGGGGGCGTCGCGGACGACGCCGATAGGTATGAGTCGAAATCGACGCTCCGAAACATACGTCCGACGGGGCGTGTTTCGGGTCACTATCGGCGGGCAGGCTCGAGGCCGACGTCGCCCCCATGCCCGTGGGCATCTCGGGTAGCCGACAGACTCCTATGTCCTCGAGCGGAGCCAGTGCGTTCGGCGGGACGCGCGCGCTGTGCCCGACGCGTAGGCCATCGAGACCGAACGTCGGTCGAAGTCCAAACCGGAACCGCGCGAGGTGAGCAAGATCAGGGCGATGACTCCCGCGGCCCCGACCACCACGGGAGTCATCGGGCACTGGTCCCGAGTGCGATGGCGTCGCATCGGATGAGCCCACGGGTCGTTCCGCGAGCTCCACTTCTGGCGAAGGGCATGTGATTCATGAGAGTTCCTGTCTTCGGGGTGTTGTGAACGGTGCCATTGACATAGCCATTCGTCAATGGCACATTGTGTGATGTAGGTCGCGGTTGTCTGCTCGATCGGTCGAATCGCGAAGGTGCTCGGGGAGACAGCGAGGCGTGACGTGACGACAAGTGCAGGTCGATGGCCAGAGGTCGACGGTTTCGGAGACAACTTCAAGGACGTTCTCATCATCGGTGCCGGCATATCGGGAATCGGAGCCGCGTTTCGCCTGCAGCAGATGGCCCCGGGCCTGAGCTACTCGATCCTCGAAGGCCGGGAGCGAGCAGGCGGTACCTGGGATCTGTTCCGATACCCCGGAATTCGATCGGACAGCGACATCTTCACGTTCTCGTTCCCGCACACGCCGTGGCAGGGGGACACTCTGCTCGCCCATGGCGAGGACATCCGCAACTACATCGTCGATACCGCCTACGCCAACGGTATCGACGAGCACACACACTTCTCGACCATGGTCACGGCCGCGAACTGGGATTCGTCGACGGACCTGTGGACGGTCGACGCCCTGACGAACGGCGTGCCCACGACCTACCGCAGTCGATTCGTGTTCTTGTGCACCGGATACTTCGACTACTCGGGTGGGTACACCCCCGACCTTCCCGGGCTCGACGAGTTCACCGGGCAGGTGGTGCATCCCCAGCAATGGCCGGAGGGGCTCGACCACTCCGGCAAGAGGGTCGTCGTGATCGGGAGCGGTGCAACCGCAATCACATTGGTGCCTTCGCTCGCGGCCGACGCCGCGTCGGTGACGATGCTGCAGCGTTCACCGACCTATATCGCATCACTACCGATGACCGATCCGTTCACCACGATCACTCGGCGCGTACTGCCGGACGCACTGGCGCACAGTGCGTTGCGATGGCGAAACGCACTGTTGATGGTCGGCTCGTATCAACTCTGCCGACGCGCACCGAAGACGGCCCGCAGGGTGTTCCGGGCGATGACGAAGGCGCAGTTGCCGCGTGGGTACGACGTCGACAAGCACTTCGACCCGACGTATGCCCCGTGGGACCAGCGGTTGTGTGTCGTGCCGGACGGCGATCTCTTCAAGGCCATTCGCCGAGGTCGTGCGACGGTGGTGACCGACCGAATCGCGAGGGTGACCGCTGACGGCATCATGCTGGAATCCGGTGACCAGATCGCCGCCGACATCATCGTCACCGCAACAGGCCTCAAGCTCCAGGCCTTCGGCGGAATCGAGCTGTCGCTGGACGGAAATCCGTTCGAGGCGCACGACAAGTTCGTCTACAAGGGACACATGCTCGAGGATGTGCCCAACGTTGCCTGGTGCATCGGGTACACGAATGCATCGTGGACGCTCAAGGCCGACATGACGGCCAAGGCAGTGGCAAAACTGCTCATGTACATGCGCTCTCACGGCTATACCCATGCGATTCCGGACCGGGCAGGAAAGCCGGTGGAATCTCGGCCGGTCGTCGATCTCGCATCGGGATACGTCACCCGCTCGCTCTACGAGCTACCGAAATCCGGGACCGAACGGCCCTGGTCGGTGCGGCAGAACTATATTCTCGACAGAATCGACGCGCGGTTCGACGACCTGACGGAATCGATGACGTTCGGGCGAACCGTGCCTGCGATGGTGGCCGATCCCGCATCGGTGGACGTTCGGACCGGGTAGACGAGAAGAGATTGGATCGCAATGACTTTCGAGATCGACGGTCCCGCACTGGCGCACACCATCCGCGGAGAGGGCCCGACCCTGGTGCTGATCCACGGCATCGTGCACCGGCAACACGCGTGGGACAGTGTCATCGAGACACTGTCGCGGCACCGGCGAGTGGTGACGGTGGATCTGCCCGGCCACGGCGATTCGCCGGAACTCCCCACCGAGGCATTCGATCTCGGTCCCTGGATCGTGGCCGAACTGGAGCGCTTTCTCGAGCACGTGGCCGTGGACGGCGAGAAACCGCACGTTGCCGGAAATTCGCTGGGTGGGTACTTTGCACTCGAACTGGCCGCCCGCGGGTCGGTTGCCTCGGCCACAGCGCTCTCACCGGCCGGCTTCTTCCGCGGCCACTGGGATCAGACGCGGGCGCTGCTGGTATTTCGTTTGCTGCGGGCCTTGTCTCGAATCATCAGCCCCATCGCGCCCGCAATCATGCGTTCGGTCGTCGGACGCACCGTCGCCAACGGCGTGTTCTACGCCAAGCCGTGGCGAGTTCCCGCGGAGACGGCCACGATCGACGCGCTCAGCATCACCACCAACCGCGCGATCGATGCGGCCGGAAATGCGGTGCCGCGCTTCAGTATTCCGGTCGACGAGACCGTTCCCGTCACCGTGGCGTGGGGGCGTCGTGACTTGGTCCTGCCGGTGTATCAGGCACCGCTGGTGCGTCGAACGTTTCCGCAGGCCGAAGTGACGACGTACCCGGGTCTCGGGCACGTGCCGATGTCTGACGATCCCGAGCTGGTTGCGTCGATTCTGCTGCGGGGATCACGAGCGGTATCGCAGTCGGCATGAGCGTGGCGGTCAAGGTCGACGGGCGAAGCCTCCGGTGGCGCGACCACAGAATCACTCGGCGGCGTGAACTGCTCGATCGCACCCTGGTAGCCATTCGTGAGCACGGACACGACGTGGGTATGGATGCCATCGCCTCGGCGAACGGCGTCTCGAAAACCGTTCTGTACAAACACTTCACGGACAAGAAGGGTCTCGCCGACGCTGCGATGGCTCGATACGTCGAGACTGCACTGGTGCCCCGGATCCAGGACGCGATCTCCGAGGACCACGACGAGTACCACCTCACCCGTGCGGTGATCAGTGCCTACGTCACGACGGTGGCCACCGATCCCGATATCTACATCTACGTTCATGCCAACAATGCTGTCAGCGGCAACCAGGACATCATCACTGCGGCGGAGGGGCTGATCGCAGATTTGCTGGCCACCGTCATCGCCGACAGATTTCTACAGCGCGAATTCTCGACGGCCGGCTCGATGCCCATCGCGTTCGCCATGATCGGTGCGGTCCGGTTGGCGTCACATTGGTGGATCTTCGATAGAACGATGACGGCCGACGAACTCGTCGACTACCTCACCATGATGGTCTGGGGCGGAATCGCGGGGATAGCGCGCGCTGCGGGATCGGCCGCGACTTTCGCCTCGGAGCCCCACTCGTTGACGCTCGACGGCTGAGCGTCCGCCTGCGGCATCAGCGGTCGAACACCGCGCGAACCGTGGTGGAATCGGGCACGGACTGGCACGCCAATCGGACGCCGTGCTGGAGTTCGTGCTCGTCGAGAGTCTCGTTCGCGAGCATCGTCACGGTGCCTTCGGTGAGCGTGTATGCACACCCGCCGCAGTTTCCTTCGCGGCACACGTACGGCGGATCGAGACCGAGCTCGAGGAGTCGGTCGAGCAGCTTCGTGTCCGCATTCCAGGTGAACTCGGTATCGATTCCGTCGATCTCGACCTGAGCGGTGACGGAGTTCGCATCCGATTCGTCGGAGATCGTCACGTCGCCGGCCTGGAACGGATTGGAGTCGAAGGAGGAGAACACCTCTCGATGTGTTCTGTGCGCCGTCGTGCCGGTGCGGGTGAGCCACTCCTCGGCGACGTTCATGTACTGCGCAGGGCCGCACAGGAAGGCCTCGCATTCGGCCGGAACCGTTGTATTCATCGACGCCAGTCCGGCAGCGGTGGGTAGCCCCGAGTCCGAGGTGTACCAGTGCTGAACGTCGAGACGATCGGGAAAACGAGACTGTAGTTCGGTCAGTTGCTCCCCGAAGATCACGGAGTCGCGGTTCTGGTTGGCGTAGACCAGGGTGATCCGGTTGTCGTGCCGGAACAGGGCCGTTTTGATGATCGACATGATCGGGGTGATGCCGCTGCCGGCGGCCATGAGGACAAAATCCGCGTCCCAGCTCTCGGGTCCGAACATCCCCGACGGCTTCAGGGCCTTCAGTCTCATACCGCGAACAGCATTGTCGTGCAACCAGTGTGACGCTCGACCACTCTGGATGCGCTTCACTGTCACGGTGGGAAGCGCGTCACGGACCGGGGAGCTCGAGAAGGAGTAGCAGCGGGCCACCGAGCCGCCGTCGGTGCACGGAATCTCGAGGGTGAGAAATTGCCCCGGCTCGTACCGAAACTGGGCTTCGCGGTGCTCGGGGACCGCAAAACCGAGAGAGATCGCATCCTCGTTTTCATAGGTCACCTCGGCGATCTCCAACTCGAAGATCCTGTCCTCGGAACCGATGGCAGACGGATCGAGGTCCGCCCGTGGCCCGCTCCTGAACATCGTCACGTGTGCTCGCTCCCTTGCGCTTTCGGTGTTGGTCTTCACTGTTACATACTTCGCCACTAATTAATAGGCCATTGACAAATGGCGAATACCGGGTGACAGTGATGACGTGACTCCGACCACCGACGCCGACCACCTGCCTCGCGGCGCATTCAGCGCCGGGTCTCGGCGAACTCGTCTGGCTGCCTTGATGACTCGGCTGACATTGCGTCCGATGACGAACCTGCTCCCGACGTCCCGCGGCGGCATCGAGTTCTCCCGACGCCTGGTCGCGACCTCGATGAACCTATTCGGTCCCGTCCCTAAGGGCACGAGAGTGGACCTCGTGGCCGACGGCCCGGTTCGTGGCGAGTGGGTGCGTGCGCCCGGACTGACTCCGGGGCCGCGCGTGATTCTCTACATCCACGGCAGCGCATATGTCGTCTGCTCGGCGCGTACGCATCGTGGCCTGGCCGCGCGACTGTCCGGCTCGACCGGCCTGCCCGTGTTCACGGTGGACTATCGGCTTGCCCCGGAACACCCGTTTCCGGCCGCCGCCGACGACCTCGAAGCCGCCTACCGCTGGCTGCTCGGCCAGGGATACGAGGCGGCGAACATCGTCGTCGCCGGGGATTCTGCCGGCGGCCACCTCGCCGCCGACCTGCTCATCGAGAACGACCGCACCGGAACGCCTCAGCCCGGTGCGATGGTGTTGTTCTCGCCGCTGGTGGATCTCGACTTCGAGCTCTCGGCGCGGATGGAGCGCACGCGCAAGGATCCGATGATCTCGGCGAAGGCAGCGCGAGGACTCGTGGCGCTCTACACGGACGGTCACGACTCGAGCCTCCCGCGACTCCGACTCGATCTCGCTCGCATGCGCGATCTGCCACCCACGCTGATCCAGGTGGGCGGAACGGAGATGCTGCGAGGCGATGCGCGGCACCTGCACACGATGATCGAGGCGGCAGGCGGACGAAGCGAACTCGAGATCTGGCCCGATCAGATGCACGTGTTCCAAGCTCTCCCGAGGTTGATACCCGAGGCCGAGCATGCACTCGAGCATGCCGCCGAGTTCATCGCCCATACGCTCGACAGTCAAGTCGTGCAAGATGATTCGAAGGAACAGGTGAGCTGATGAGAACCAAGGCCGGAAAACCCTCGTACGGGTCGAGAGCGGTGGTGACCGGTGCAGGCAGCGGCATCGGCCGGGCGTTCGCACTCGAACTGGCGCGGCGCGGAGGAGCCGTCATGTGCGCCGACATCTCGTTGTCGCGAGCGCAGGAGACCGTCGCGATGGTGAACGCACTCGGGGCCACCGGATACGCCGTCGAGTGCGATGTGTCGATCCGCGAGAACGTCGAGGAACTGGCGCTGCGTGCCGGCATCGAATTCGACGGACCCACCACGGTGCTCATCAACAACGCAGGCGTCGGCATCGGCGGAAAGCCCGTCGGCAGCATCGGTTTCGAGGACTGGAACTGGGCGCTGGGAATCAACTTGTGGGGCGTGATCCACGGCTGCGAGGTGTTCACGCCTGGGCTTCGGGCCGCCGGTGAGGGCGGGATCATCAACGTGGCCTCCGCCGCCGGCTTTGCTGCCGCACCGCTGATGGGTCCGTACAACGTCGGGAAAGCCGCAGTGATGAGCCTGTCGGAAACGATGGCGGCGGAACTGTCGGGTACCGGGGTGCGGGTGTCGGTTCTGTGCCCCACGTTCGTCAAGACCAACGTTGCCGTCGACGGCCGGATCACCGCGAGTTCTTCCCGACTGGCCGAGTTCGCGATGCGCTGGACCGGACGGTCTCCCGACAAGATCGCCGCCCGAACGCTCGACGCCTTCGACCGGGGTCGGCTCTACGTCGTTCCCCAGTTCGACGCCAAAGCCGTCTGGCGATTCAAGAGACTGCTGCCCGCCGTGTACGTGCGTTTTCTCGGATTGCTCAATCGTGTGATGCCCGCCGAGCAGGAGCCGGCGAAGAACGAATCCCTCACCTCGACAACCTCAGGAGCCTGACATGGCAATGGATTTCGAAGACATGTTGACCAAGATCAAGGACCGTCAGTGGGCATTGGCCGACATCGATTGGGACGGCCCGGGAGCCGAGACCATCAGCCCCGAACTGCACGCCAAACTCAAGCCCTTCATGTCCGATCTGATGTGGATCGAGAACGTGGGCGCTCGCGGTTTCGCAGCGATGGCGCTCAAGGCTCCGAACGAGACGCTGGCGGAGATCTATCGCTACTTCCATGCCGAGGAGCAGAAGCACGCCAACGCCGAACTCGCCCTCATGCGGCGCTGGGGAATGCTCGACGGCGATCAGATGCCCGAGCCGAACGTCAACGTCAAGCTCGTGATCGACTGGCTGGACAAGCATTCCGACGGGCTGTCCCTGACCGTGCTGGGCACCGTCATACCGATGCTCGAGGTGGCACTGGACGGCGCGCTGGTGAAGTTCATCATGGACGAGATCGACGATCCGGTGTGTCAGGCAGTGTTCAAGAAGATCAACTCCGACGAATCTCGTCATCTGGCAGTCGATTTCGCCGTCATCGAATTGCTCGGGCATTCCCGGATGCGCAAGCTTGTGGTCGAGACCATCGGTGCGTGGATGAACCCGGCCCTCATCGTCGGATTGCTGCGATACATCCCACTGCTGAACAAGATGCGCGACAACATCGTGGAGATGGGTGTCGACGAAGAGCGGCTCTACACCGCGATGAAGCGATTCCGCAGTGTGGGGGAGCGTAGCCCCGAGGCACTCCGCGTGCCGATGTATCGATTTGTGCAGTGGCACAGCAGCATCGTGATCAACCGCAAGCATCCATACCACCGCCTTGCGGACGGCCTGGTGAAGCTCACCCGCCGGTACCCGACCAAGACTCTCAATTCCGAGCCCACCTGGGCCAAGGAACTGACCTACGAGCCCGTCGCATGAGCGAGTTCGACGTGCGCGAAGGCGTACTCGACGCCGTGATCGTCGGTGCGGGATTCGCTGGAATCGGTACCGCTATCCGACTGCGCAACAGTGGAATCGAGAACTTCGTCATTCTCGAACGCGGTAGCGCGGTCGGCGGAACCTGGCGCGACAACACCTACCCGGGCGCAGCCTGCGACATACCGTCCAGGTTGTACTCGTACAGTTTTGCCCCCAATCCGAACTGGTCGCACACGTACTCCGGTAGCGGTGAGATACTCGACTACATCCACACGATGGTGGGCGAGTTCGACATCGAATCGCGTATTCGATTCGGACACAACGTAGTCGACATCATCTGGAACGAGGCCGCCGGACATTGGCACCTGAGCATCGACGGGCGCGCCGATGTTCGGGCGCGCACGGTGGTGATGGCGTCGGGGCCGCTCGCCAATGCCAGCCTGCCGAACATTCGCGGCATCGACACCTACGAGGGGCACAAGATACACAGTGCTCGGTGGGATCACGACTACGACTTCGAGGGCAAGAAGATCGCCGTCGTCGGAACCGGGGCGAGCGCTGTGCAGATCGTCCCCGAACTGGTCAAGATTGCCGATACGGTCAAGGTCTTCCAACGCACCCCGGGTTGGACGCTGCCCCGAGTCAATCGAAAGACGCAGGCCGGTACCAAGCGTCGTTATGCGCGGTACCCGCAGACGCAGACCCTGGCGCGTTCGCTGTGGTTCTGGGGCCACGAGTCCGTTGCCCTCGGTGTCGTCTGGAAGACTCCGTTGACGCGCATCGTCGAACTGGTCGGTCGCGCCCATCTGCGTCACCAGGTTCGCGATCCGTGGCTGCGGCGACAGCTGACACCCCGGTTCCGGGCCGGCTGCAAGCGACTGTTGATGACCAGTGACTACTACCCGGCACTGCAGAAGCCGAACTGCACGTTGGTGACCTGGCCGATTGCAACGCTCTCGCCCAGGGGAATTCGGACCGTAGAAGGGGTCGAGCACCAGTTCGACGCCATCGTGTTCGCCACCGGATTCGACGTGTCCAACACCGGGACGCCCATACCGATCACCGGGCGCGACAGCCGCGTGCTGGCCGACGAATGGAGCGCAGGGGCCAAGGCGTACAAGAGTATTGCGGTCTCGGGTTACCCGAACATGTATTTCACCTTCGGTCCGAATTCCGGTCCGGGACACAGCTCGGCACTGGTGTACATGGAGGCTCAGATCGATTACATCGTCGAGGCGATCTCCCTGGTGCTCGAGGGAAATCTGCACAGCGCCGATGTGCGACAGGACGTCCAGGATGCCTACAACGATGACATGCAGCGCAAACTGGCCAAGACGACCTGGAATTCCGGTTGCAGCAGTTGGTATCTCACCGAGGACGGCTTCAACGCCACCATGTTCCCCGGTTTCGCCACCCAGTACGTCAACCAACTCAGAGGTGTCGAACAAGGCGACTTCACCATGGTTCCGCGCCGCGTCGACCTGCCGCGGGAACCGGCACGGGCCGTCGCGCACTCCTGAATCGCTCGCGAGCACGCTTGTCGCTGCGATGACGTTCGGACTCCGATTCGGAACTTCCTTCCGCCGCGTCGTCGACGTATATCCTGTGGGTCGACGCGCGGCGGAGGTAGGGAGCTCGGTGGAATATCGAATCGACGACTTGGCTCGAGAGGCCAAGACGACCACTCGCAACGTGCGGGCGTACCAGGAACGTGGACTACTGCCGCCGCCCACGCTCCGAGGACGAGTCGGTATTTACGGTGACGATCACCTGACGCGGCTCAAGGTCATCGACTCGCTGCTCCAGCGGGGTTTCACCTCGGCGCACATTGCCGATTTTCTCGCTGGCTGGGAGCAGGGCAAGGACCTGGAAGAAATCCTGGGCCTGCAGGAAATCGTGACTCGCAAGTGGTCGTCGGCCGAGACCACGATCATTCCCGTCGAACTGATTGCGCAGTTTCTCGGTGAGGACAACGACAGCATCGTTGCCCGACTGATCGACGCGAAACTGATCAGGATCGACGGGGATCAGGCCGAGATCCTCGACCCAACTCTCCTCGAGGTGTTCGTCGATCTGAGCCAGTACGGCTTCACTCTCGAACAGCTGCTGGACCAGCACGAGCGGACCGCGTCGAAGATGAACGCCATCGCGGAGTCGATGGTGGGGAGTGTGACCGACCATCTGGCCGCGAGACACGGTCCGGGTTGGCTTCCCAAGTCCGGGGAGGTGGCAGAGACGACCGAGATGTTCGAGAAGATGCGTAGCCTGGCGATGAAATCTGCGCAGGCAGAGCTGGCTCGCGCCCTCGATCGCGTCCAGGAACAGGCATTGAGTGACTATCTGTCGCAGACATTGTCCAGACAGAACGAATGACTGCGGTTTGAGGACTGCGACAATCGGACATACGTAACTCTCGACAGCCGAACGGCGGCTGACCGCCTAAGGGGGCACCATGAGGTTCGTAACGTTGATCGTTCTCGTCTGGCTGATCATCGGCGCATTCGCGTCGTACCAGCGTGGAGATTTCGAGAGCGCACCCGACAACTGCGCGGGCGCGGGCACCATCGCCCTGACCGTTGTCGCGGGACCGCTCAACTACTTCGGGGTCAACCCCGAGGTCACCGATTGCAACGTGACCGTCCCGCAGCCGAGTGAGTGATTCGAGTCTCTGACCGCGCGTACACGGAACACCTTCCTTAACCTGGTGAGGTGTTCCGTGGACGCTTGTTGCTGCTTCTCGCCTTCGCGATCCCGGTTGTATTGGTGTCGCTGGTGGGCGTGGGCGGATACGTCGCGTTCACCAAAGCCCGCGTCGATCCGCTGACCACCGCCGATGCCATCGTGGTACTCGGCGGCGAGCACGACGGCCGCGAGGCCTACGGCATTTCTCTCGCCCAGCAGGGTCTGGCGAAGACGGTGGTGCTCTCCGACCCGTACGGATCCAGCGACCCCACCATGAAGAAGGCCTGCGCGGCGTCCACGGCCGAGTTCGAGGTGCTGTGTATTCCGCCGACTCCGTCGACCACGCGCGGAGAGGCGATGTTCACCGAGGAGCTCGCCCGCGAGCGCGGGTGGAACCACGTCATCGTCGTCACGTGGCGCTACCACCTACCCCGCGCCCGGTACATCTTCGACCAGTGCTTCGACGGCACCGTCACGATGCGTCCGACGCCACGCGCCTACGACTTCTCCCTCGTCGAATGGGAGTTCACGTACCTCTACCAAATTGCGGGGTTCGTCAAGGCCGGCGTGCAGGGGTCGTGCCAGGACTCGGCGGGCGACTGACCCCGATGGGGCTCAGACGATCTTGTAGTAGAGCGTGACGCCCGACTTCCAGGCCAGGAATCCGAACATCGCCGCAGCGATACCTCCCACGACATTCGCGGCGAAGAAGGTTGCCGCGCTCCGGTACCGCCGCCGTCGGGCGAGTCCGATCGTGACCGATGCCAGTGCCGCCATCGGAGCCACCGAGGCCAGGAAGCCGACGCCGACCACAGACCTGAGAGCGTCCGGTGGATCGATCGCGAACACCAGCCCCAGCGCTGCGCATGCCATGAGATTCAGCGCGGACAACCGGCGGCGAGACGTGATCGCGAACGAGAACACGAACTGGAGGAGTGCTGCCAGTCCGCCCCCGACCGCCACGAGGACGATGGTCGTCATCGGATACTCGGTCTGGTTACAGCTGCGCCGATGGCCATGGCGATCAATGCGATCACGGGAGTCGACACGAGGTAGACCACCGAGTTCCAGGCACCGCGGTGCGTCACCGCCTGGAGCGCGTACAGGCTGAAGGTGGTGAACCCGCATGCCAGTCCGAACACTCCGGCGCGGGCAATCGGGGCCGATCGTCCCGACAGATAACCCAGGGCGGCTCCGACGACGAGGCAGCCGAACACATCGACACCGAACGTGCTCATCAACAGCCATCGCGGCGTGAAGCGCCACGTCCACACCTCGTACCGCATCGCCGCACCCACCGCACCGCCGACAGTGGCCGCGAGGTACTCACCGATCGATCGACGGCGGTCCGTTCCCTGCAGTCCCTCGATCACCGAAGCGAGCCTAATGGGAGTCGAGCAACTCGGCCGATCGGAAGAATGTCGGCCAGGGTGGACCAGGGTAAAGTCGCCGTGTGACTGTGGACGACATGGGCCTCGGGCCCCAGCACTTCGATGTGATCGTGGAATGGCGTGATCAGGATGTGGTTCTGGCCGTGTCCGGTGAACTGGATCTGGTGACCGCTCCCGACTTGTCCGAGTCGGTTGCTCTCGTGCTCGAGAAGTCGCCGACGGCGATGGTGATCGATCTCAGCAACGTGGGATTTCTCGCGTCCGCCGGTATGTCGCTGTTGGCGTCCACCCATCAGCAACTCGGCGGCGAGGCCGGGTTTGCGGTGGTCGCAGAGGGTCCGGCCACCGGTCGTCCACTCACTCTGGTCGGTCTGGACGAGGTGTTCGGTATCTATGCAACGGTCGACGAAGCTTTTGTTGCACTTCGTAAGGGTAGATCCTGAACTTTTGGGTAGACAGGACTCATGATGGCGACACTCTCCGGAGGTGACGACTCACGTTCCGACAGTTCGATCTCGACGGCAGGCACGCGAATGAAAGAACTGCTGTTCACCGGCGAGCCTGCCGACGCTGATCGAGCGTCGGCTATTCGTCGTGAGCTCGGTGAGTGGTTGGACAGCGTGGGCGTCGATCCGGATCGTGCTTACGACGTGGTGTTGGCAACGTACGAGGCGATAGCGAACAGCGTCGAGCACGCGTACCGGGATCATGCCGATCGCGGGACTCTCGATATCCGAGTGTTGTGGGTGGCGGACGGTCGGATCGATGTGAAGGTTGTCGACCGCGGGGATTGGGCGTCGCACAACTCCGATCCGAATCGCGGGCGCGGAGTCCCGCTGATGCGAGCATTGGCCGACAGCGCGGCGGTCACCTCGGATCAGAACGGCACGACGGTTCACATGATCTGGGATGCGATCCGTAGCACCTGATTCCTCCGGCACACTGGTGGCATGGTCGACATGCAGATCGCTACAGCGGAGAAGAAGAAGATAACTCTCCCCAACCTTCGTGTGCTGTGGCAGTTCGTTCGACCGCACAGCCGCACCCTTGCGCTCGGAATGACCCTCGGTCTCGTCGGAACGGGGGCCGCCCTTGCTACGCCGATGGTCGCGAAGGGAGTGCTCGATGGCCTCGGCACCGATGCCTCACTGATCTGGCCGATTCTGCTGCTCGTCGGTTTGCTCGTAGTGGGGTCGGTGGTGCTGTACTTCCAGTGGATCGTCCTGGGGGTGTTGGCCGAACGCATCGTTCTCGACGCCCGCAAGTCCATCGTTCGCAAGTACTTCGGAGCCACTGTCGGCAGTCTCGGCACGCGGCCCACCGGCGAGCTCGTCACCAGAGTCACCTCCGACACCGTTTTGCTGCGTGAGGCGGCGTCGAATGCGTTGGTGGGCATCGTGAACAGTGTGGTGGGCTTGGTGGGCGCACTGATTCTGATGGCAGTTCTCGACCTCGTTCTGCTCGGTGCGATCGCGACGGCCATTATCGCGATCGCGATTCTGTTCTCGCGTCTGATGCCGCCGATTGCCGTGGCGCAGCGGCAGTCTCAGGAAGCAGTGGGTCGGTTGGGCGGGATTCTGGACGGCACCCTGCGGGCAATCCGCACCGTCAAGTCGAGCAGGGCCGAGACCCGCGAATCGGAGCGGGTGATCTCCGAGGCGCGCACGTCGGCTCAGCACAGCGTGCGAGCGGTGAAGATCTCGGCACTGGCGTGGACGTTCGCCGGTGGCGGTGTTCAACTGGCAATCATCGGGATCCTCGGTCTCGGCGGCTATCGAGTCAGCACCGGAGCGCTCGCGGTGTCGAGTCTGATTGCGTTCCTGCTGTATGCATTTCAAGTGATGGGCCCGGTTCAGACCCTGGCCACCAACATCACCGCGCTGCAGGCCGGAATGGCGGCGGCTGCACGTATCCGCCAGATAGACGATCTGGTGACCGAGGTGGGCGTGGAAGGCGCAGCAAACTCGACGAGAACCGACTCGGTTTCACCCGCCCTCGAATTCCGCAGCGTCACAGCACGCTACGCGCCCGGTCGAGAACCCGCCGTGCACGGCATCGATCTCGAGGTGCCGGCACGTGGACACACGGCGATCGTGGGCCCGTCCGGTGCAGGCAAGACGAGCGTGTTCTCGTTGATCCTGCGTTTCCTCACGCCCGAGAGCGGTGAGATTCGGCTCGGTGGCACGCCCTACGACAACCTGACCATCGACGAGGTGCGATCCCGACTGTCCTACGTGGAGCAGGAGACACCGGTGATCCCCGGGTCGATCCGAGACAACCTGCTGTTCAGCCACCCCGAGGCCAGTGAGGCCGACATCTGGTTGGCACTCGAGTCTGTGCACCTGGACTCGACCATTCGTGCGTTGGACGACGGGTTGGACACCGATCTGATCGGCTCGACCGTCTCCGGCGGTCAGCGTCAACGAATCGCGTTGGCACGAGCCATCGTTCGTCGGCCCGAGATTCTTCTGCTGGACGAGGCCACGGCACAGGTCGACGGTCGCACCGAGGCGGCCATCCACGAGGTGATTCGAGCCATTGCGTCGGAAGCCGCCGTCGTCACCATCGCGCACCGGCTGTCCACCGTGCTCGATGCCGACACGATCCTGGTGATGGAGGACGGAGTGGTCCGCGCTCGCGGCACTCACGAGGAACTGATGAACTCCGATTCGCTGTACCGAGAACTGGTGGCTGCGTTGCGAATCGGCGACGCCACCGCGCTGCCGACCCCGAGTTGACCAGCTAGCGTCCGGAACCGGACTCCGTGGTGGTGGTCTCGTCGTCCGACTCGTCCTCGGACGTGGTGGTCGTTCGGTCGGCACCGGTCGTGCGACGCGAGCTCCGCGTCGTCGTCTCGGACCGATCCGGAGTGGTCGTCGTGGGACGAGCCGTGGTGGGCACCGCAACCTGCCACGTGGGGGACGGAGGCACGACGACGATGGTCGAGCTCGGCGACGACACGACCGAGCTCAGGTTGTCCGACTTCAGTGCGGGTGGACGCACCGTCTGACTCGTGTCGTCGAACGCACCGCCCAGAGCACCGATGGTCAATCCGACGGCGATGGCCACTCCCGCGCTTGCCACTGCTGCCAACGCGATGACCTTGTCGCGCATGCACAGACCCTAACGCCGTGGCCGAACCCGGATGGTCGGCAATGATGCGAGAACGTTACCTCAGCGAGCGAAGCGGTGAGGGGTGGACGTTCATTGCGGCGTCAACCGCAGCACGGTGGGCAACGCGTCCGCGATCAGTTCTCCGGCCAGCTCGTACTCCGAGGGCTCACGGCGGTACGGATCTCCGATGTCCAGAGTGTCGACCCGATGCACCGCCCGCGCATCCGCGAGAGCCGCAATCGACTGTGCACCCGACGCAGCGGCCAGGCCGGATGCTTCGAGGAGGGTGAATGTCCGACGCATCTGCCGCGGTGCGAGGGCCAGAACGGCGTCGCGATGGGCGGACGTCATCGTCAGGACCAGGTCTGCGTCGGCGGCGATCGCCGGGGTGAGGCGTCGGGCAACAAAACCGTCCGGATCGCCGCCGAGCTGAGTCAGCACCATCGCCGCCGTCGGGTCCATGGCGTGACCGGTCAAACCCTGGGTTCCGGCGCTGCTCGCAGTCACATCGAAGCCGCCTTCGTGGGCGAATGCGGCAGCGAGTCGCTCGGCCGTCGGAGATCGGCAGATGTTCCCGGTGCAGACGAACAGAACGCGCATGCGGCAACTGTAATGGTGTGGTCGACGCGAGATGTTGCGTCCACTGGGGCGCAGTCGCGGGACGCGCTACAGTGTGCCTTCGGGGGGATCGAGACTGGTTCGTGACATCGGGTCTCGGCGTGTGTTCACG
The DNA here is from genome assembly GCF_002258645.1 of Rhodococcus sp. 15-649-2-2. NCBI lineage: Bacteria > Bacillati > Actinomycetota > Actinomycetes > Mycobacteriales > Nocardiaceae > Rhodococcus > Rhodococcus sp. 15-649-2-2. Next base: position 66,966 of record NZ_NPFM01000010.1, on the reverse strand, counting down.
GGGAAATCGACAAGAGGCGGGTAATGACCGAAGTTCTCGGTGTGTCGGTGGGAGCCAGTGCGGTGCGCATGGCTCGCCCTGACGCGCGCCCGCAGAATTCGGGTCGTCTGGGTTTTCACCACGACACCGTCGACGCTTACTGGGATCGCGCCGAGGAGTTGGCGGCCGAGTCGATCGGGGTGGTGCTGTCGCAACCGGGTGACGGCGGCCCCGTGCAGGCAACCGGAGTGGCGTACCGCGACCAGCAGCAGTTCGGTGAGATCCAGCAGGCGATGGCGAGCCAGCGGCTCTACAACTACCGGCTGGTGCCCGAGGCGCGTGCGGCGTTGCAGTATCTGGAGGCATCGGGCGAACTGGGCCACTTCGGCACGATCGGGCTCTACGACCTCGGTAGCTCCGGGTTGACGATCAGCGTCATCGACCGCGGCACCGGCCAGGTGCTGCTGGCCGAGCGCACCATCGACATCAGTGGTGACGACTTCGATCGGCTCATCTCGGACAACCAGCTCGCCAAGCAAGGCGTCGACATTGCCGACAATCAGGAACTGAGCCAGTTCACCGCGCGGTGCCGCGTGGCCAAGGAGCAGCTGTCGACCAGTGGCGCGGTGTGCCTGCCCGGTGACGGCGGCGTCATTCTGATCTCTCGTGAGGCGTTCGAGTCGCTGGTCACCGTTCCGATCGAGTACTCGGCTCGGTTGGTGCGCGACGTCATCGGGCGGTCACCGAAGCACGTCGACGCTCTTGTCCTCATCGGTGGCGGAGCGCGTATTCCGCTGGTGGAGTCGATTCTCAGCGCGTGGATCGGCCTTCCTGTCATCACCCCCGCAGATCCGGAATCCGTCGCCGCCCGCGGAGCGGCACTGCTGGCGACTCCGGTTGCCGACGCGCCGCGTCAGCCCACTCCGGCCCCGGGCGTTCGGCAGTCGTCGTCCGAGCCCGCATCGTTGTCCGGAGCTCCGGATTGGTTGAGCCCCGATCCCGCGACCGACAAGCCGGCCGACTCCAAGCGCAAGGTCCGCGGCGCGGTGCTCGTCGCGGGCGGTCTCGTTGCCGTTGCCGCGCTCGGCTTGTCTCTCGGGTACGGCGGTGGTTCGACGCAGCCGACGAGCGCTCCAGCGGAAACGACCGCTCCGATCACGGCGGTGCCCACCACGCCGAGAACAACGGTTCCGCCCACCACGGCGCCACCCACCACTACCACGGTGCCGCCCACGACCGAGGCCGCCCAGGCTCCGGCGCGCACCTATTCCGAGCCGGAATACGATCCGCCGGCTGCACCCGCGCCCGCACCCGCCCCGGCACCGCTGATCCCCGGCCTTCCTCAGATTCAGCTTCCGCAGATCCAGTTGCCGGCACCACCGGTCATCCAACTGCCGCGCTTCTAGCCCGCTTCGGCGTCAGGCCGCGATCAGGGCAGCTGCAACTCGGCGAGAACCGCCAGGTGATCGCTCTCGGGGATCGCGAGCGGCTGGACCGACAGGGCACGAACGGAATCGCTTGTCACCACATGATCCAGGCGGGCCAGTGGGCGCTCCGAAGGGAACGTGCGGAACAGGCCCGAGCCCGCTGCGTCGGCCGCGTCGGAGAACGGAGTCGACGCCAACGTTCGGAACTGCCGGTGATCGTTGGTGGCGTTGAAGTCTCCGGCAACAATTGCGGTGTCCTGGTAGGTCTCCATGATCGACCGCATCCTGGCCAGGTCGGCATCCCATTCGGCGGTGTGCCTGGGTGTTGCCGGCGACATCGCATGGAACGAGACGAGAGTCAGATCCTGCCCGTCGACGGTGGTGTGGGCCTGTACCGGCACGAAGCCGAAGTTGTCGAGACGGGTGCCCTCGGTCAGTGGGGTGCGGCTCCACAGGCCGGTGCCGTCGGCCACCGGCAGAGCTGCGGTGAAGGAGAACGGGAGTAGTTCGTCGATACCCGCAGCCTGCAGATCGGTCACTTCCTCGGGTGTCAGTTCCTGGACGGCGAGGATGTCGACATCGTGGTCACGGACGGCGTCGACGATGGCTGCAGCGTCGGCGTCCCCATGCGCGACGTTGACGGTCAACAGGGACAGCTCGGGGCCGGAGTTGTCCGGCCCGTCGGCCAGGAACATCGGCACCTGCACTCCGACGACAGCGATGGTGAGCAGCACAGCGACTGCCGACCCGACGCGGGCGCGGGCAGCGGCGAAGAGGATCACTGCGGCGAGGGAGGCCACGCCCAGATACGGAGCTCCGACTACCAGCGCCACGAAGGAGATCTCGGTCACTCCGACTTGCCGGATGACGAACATTCCGAGGGTCACGGCGACCAGAGCCCAGCCAACGACCTGCGCTGCGGTGCGAATGAAACGGCGCATCGCCGCGGTACCTCCTGTTGCGTGCCCGAGTTGGGCATGGATGTGTCTGGTGTTGTCTACACTCGGCATGTGCCCAGCTCAGAGCCGATATGCAAGTGCCATCACGAACAAGCTGCGCACCGGCATTACCGGCGTGGAACCAACTGTTCGCTGTGTGACTGCCCTCGTTTTCGGGGTCCGATACCGCTTCTGTCGAGATGGTGGCCCAGAAAATAGTTCGCCGGACAAAAACAATCTTACCGTCCGATCCTGTGCGAATAATAAATCCAGTCGATAGGATTAGGGGCCTGGATACAGGCAATACGGACAAATGCGGCTCGGGGACCGTCCGACATTCGATCCGGTAGGAGAGGCTTCATGTCGAACGATGCAGTGCTGGACAGGCTCGGAACCGGATTACGGGTCCTCGAGCTGGACCCCATCACGTACCGACCGCACCCGATTCACAACCACGACCGCATCTGGACCGAAACCAACTGTTACGTCGATCTCTGGATAGAGGTTCTGCACTCTCTCGGCGCGGATCCCACTCCCGCTCTGGCGTTCGTGCTCAGCGCCGGGTGCGACGGCAGGCAATGGGACTTCGTGAAGATCATGCCCGAGGACCTGCGCACCCTCTACGGCATCGACGTGGCTGAGATGAACGTGTGGCGGCCCGTGCTCGAGCATGTGGTCGAGGGTCTGAACGACGGCATCCACGTTACCGTCGAAGTCGACGGCTTCTGGCTGCCCGACACCGCAGGCACCAGCTACCGAAACCAACACACCAAGACCACCATCGTGCCGAACCTCGTCAACCGCGAGGACAAGGTGATGGGGTACTTCCACAATCGCGGGTACTTCGATCTCACCGGGGCCGACTTCGACGGGATCTTCAACCTCGCTCCCGAACCGCATGCCGAGGTGTTGCTGCCCTACGTCGAGCAGATCCGCGTGGACTCTGCGGTACTCGATGCCGGATTCGGTGATCGAGACCTCGACGTCGCTCGCGCGCACCTGGCACGGCGGGCACCGGGAAACCCGGTCGACGCGCTTGCTCGGCGCATCGTGGCCGACATTCCGCTCGTCCAAACCGCCGGGCCCGACGCATTCCACCTGTGGTCGTTCGGACTGCTCCGCCAATTCGGAGCCACCGCGGAGCTCGCGGCGAATTACGTCGAATACCTCGACGGCCGCGGCGCGCCCGGTGCTGCCGCGGCAGCACCACACTTCCGCGATGCCGCCTCCGGTGCCAAAGCCGTGCAATTCCGAATGGCACGCGCCGCACGTGGCCGAGACGTCGTGCTCGACGAGCCGCTGATCGAGATGAGCAAGAACTGGGCGGCAGCCATGGATCTCGTTGCAGGCGCAGTGGGCACGTGATCGATCTGCTCGACGGCGCTCGGTGGCAGCTGGCCAGAACCGACGCCGGCTCCGTTCTCGACCCCGGTGATCTACCCGCCGATCTGGAGTGGATCGATGCGGAGGTGCCAGGAACGGTGGCGTCGGCCCTCGGCGCGTCGCTTTCCGGAGTGAACCCGGACGATCACGACTGGTGGTTCGTCGCGGAGGTCTCCACCGCCGACCACCGTCGGGTGCGAGTGACGTTCGGCGGCATCGCAACTCGTGCCCAGATCTGGATCGACGGCAGCCACCGCCGAACGGTGACGTCGATGTTCGTTCCCGAGATCGTCGATCTGACCGAATGCGGCCCCACAGTTCGTATTGCCCTGCACGTCGAATCGCTTGCTGCGCAACTGAAGTCCCGACGTCCACGCGGGCGATGGCGATCGTCGTTGATTGCAGCGCAAGGGCTTCGGCACGTGCGCACGACGATGCTCGGCCGGGCACCCGTGTACGGGCCCCTTCCGATCGCCGTCGGACCATGGCGTCCGGTGTCGATGGCGCCGATTCCCGATGTTCGTCGCAGCGAACTGTCGGCAGCTGTGTCCGGCACGGACGGGATCGTGGTTCTGCGCGCCGAGCTGGATTCGCCACGAGACGCGCGAATCGTGATCGACGACACCGTGTCTCCGGTTCACACAGTCGAGCTCGGCACGGTCGAGCGCATCGATTCGACTCTGACGTTGCCGGATGTCGAACTCTGGTGGCCGCACACGCACGGCCGACCGCGAACGTACCGGGTGGCGCTCGAGATCGACGGCACCGTTCATCGCATGGGGGTCGTCGGGTTTCGTACGGTGGAGCTGGACCGCACCGCGGGCGGCGCGCAACTCGTGGTCAACGGAGCGGACGTGTTCTGCCGAGGTGGAACGTGGACGCCGCTGAATCCGGTGCGGTTGTGGTCCTCGGAGGCGGAACTGCGTGCCGCGCTCGAACAGCTCCGATCCGCGGGTCTGAACATGGTGAGGGTGGTCGGCACCCTGGTGTACGAGCAGCCCGAATTCTGGTCGCTGTGTGCAGAACTGGGCATCATGGTGTGGCAGGACGTCATGTTCGGCACCGTCGACCCGCCCACCGACGAGACCTTCACGGCGTCGGTCACCCGCGAGCTCGACGCGTTGGCCGATACCGTGTCGGCGAACCCCGCCCTGATGGTCGTCAGTGGGGGAAGCGAGACGCAGCAGCAACCGACGATGCTGGGGCTTGCCGCCGACGATCAGCGAATGGAGATGCTGGACAGCGTTGTTCCCGACATTCTGGCCGGTCGCCTGCCCGCGGCGGCGTATGTGACATCGAGCCCGTCCGGTGTGCAGGGGGAATTGCACACGCATGTGGGCGACGGTATCGCCCACTACTTCGGGGTCGGCGGCTATCTCCGCCCGTTGTCCGATATCCGCACCGCCGGTGTACGTTTCGCGGCAGAGTGTCTGGCTTTTGCCGTTCCTCCGGAGCGAGCGTCGGTGGAGAGGTTCTTCGGGTCCGCCGCAGTTGCCGGCCACCACCCGGAATGGAAAGCTGCCGTTCCACGCGATCGCGGCTCGTCCTGGGATTTCGAGGACGTGCGAGATCACTACGTACGCAGCATCTTCGGAGTCGATCCGCATCTGATTCGCCGGGACGACGCCGAGCTGTACCTCGATTACGGCAGGGCCGCGACGGTCGAAGCGTTCACGGAAGCATTCGGCCATTGGCGTCGGGCGTCCTCGGGGTGCGCCGGTGCCCTGGTGCTCACGTTGCGGGATACGGTTCCCGGTGCCGGCTGGGGCATAGTCGATAGCGCCGGTGTACCGAAAGCGCCCTTCTACGCATTGGCGCGGGCGAGCACGCCGGTGGCCCTACTGTTGTCCGACAACGGACTCGACGGTTACTCGGTGGAAGTGGCCAACGACGGCCCGGCGCGCACGGGCACCGTTCGAGTGGTGCTGCACGCGTCTCGGGGCAGTCACGAATTCGAGCAGTCGGTGAAGGTGGGCACGAACTCCTCGGTGGCGCTGACGGTGGACTCCATCGTCGGCACGTTCACCGACCTCAATCATGCTTACCGCTTCGGCCGCCGAACATACTCCGCCGTCACCGCTGCATTCCTGGACGCCAGTGGGGTGGAGGTGACGCGAACCACCGTGCTCGTCGGCCCGCAGGCCCGTCAGAACACTGTGGGGCTGTCGGCCGAGGTCACCGAAAAGTGTTCCGGTACATGGGAATTGACAGTCAGATCCGAGTGGGCAGCGCAGTACGTCTGTGTCGACATCGACGATTACCAGGTGTCCGACTCGTGGTTCCACCTGGCACCGAACGAACCCCGGACGTTGACTCTTGTCGGTGGTGGGGCGACTGCACCACGTGGGCATGTGCGTGCGCTGAACTCCGTGGAGCGGGCCTCGGTGGCACCGACGGTCGTGAACAGAACTTCGTAGTGGACTACGAAGTCGGTCCATGGCCCAAGCCGCGCACGTGCCGCTAGCGGCTCGTGCTGAGTTTGCCTCGGGCATAGCCGATTCCGGCCGCGCCGACGCTTGCCACCACGGCCATCGCACCCCAGGCGCGCACCGGATTACCGCGGGCAGCGGCACTGGTTTCGCGACCGACTGCGCGAGGCAGGATCTTGGCGGTGTAGGCCCGCTCCGAGGACAGGGCGTCCTCGGCCCCGATCAAGCGGGCGATAGCTGCCTTCGAGACGCCCTCGGCGTAGCTGCGTGTGATGAGGTAGCGCGGACGAGTGCGGTCTGCGCTGACCGTGTGATCGACGACGATCGAGGGATCGAACACGATCTGGGCATCGGGATGCGTCTGGCGTAGACGGATGCACAGTTCCGTTTCCTCGCAGCCGAGCGGAACGCGACCGATTCGGCCGATGCCGGAGACGAATCCGCCGAGTGCGACGACCGGTTCGCGGCGGAACGACATGTTCGCGCCCATGAGGTTGCGGACCTGAGCGGTTTCCGTTGGCTGCCCGCGGTAGGTGCACCCGACGACCCAATCGAGTTCGCCGGGTTCACCCACTACCTCGGCCGGTAAGAAGGCCGGACGTTTGTCCGGCCATACCGGGTATGCAGAGCCCCCAACGGCGTACACGGCATCGTCCGAGTAATGGGACAGAATGGCTCCGAGCCACTCTGTGGTGCGCGGTGACGCGTCGTCGTCCAGGAAGACGACGATGTCACCGGTAGCGAGATCCAGAGAGGTGTTGCGCGCACCGGACAAGCCGCGCGGGTGGTTGTTCTCCACCACGTTCACGGTGTCGTGCAGCGGCAGGAACTCCTCGCGTGCGCGCTCGGCCAGCTGTGCGTTGTGATCGATGACGACGATCAACTCATCGGCCGGTACGGCCTGATCGAGGACGGCACGCACGGCGGTCCGAAGTTCGGACCACCGAGCCAACGTGTACGCGCAGATGACGACCGAGGAAGTCGGCAGACTCACGCCGTCCTCTCGCGCAGTTCGAGTACCTCGTTGTACGACTCCAGGGCCTCGAACTCGAGGTCCATGTCGGTACGAGCGTCGATCGACTCACGCAACGGACGAACGATGGACTTGCGCTTGATGCGGCGAGCCCGCATGCGCTCGGTCATCAGCGTGCGCAGTACTCGGAAGCCGTCGGAGAAGGTGCGCAGGTTGCTCTGGCCGTAGATCCGGGCCAGTTCGACGCTCGGCACCTCTTCGATGCGAACCGAAGCCTCGGCGAAGCGGCAGTTGATGATGGTCTCGATCTCGAAGCCGTCGCCCCAGAGCATCATGCCCTCGGCTCCGGGCTGATCGACGACGGGCAGATCCAGCACCGGCACCAGGTCGCGCCAGAAGGCGTTGTAGCCGTAGCAGAGATCGGAGAAGCGGGTTCCGAACAGCGTGTTCGCCACCAGGTGCAGGCCGCCGTTGCCGGCGCGACGCAACGGCGTGATGTCGTGGCTGCCGCCGCCTTCGCAGAACCGGCTGCCCTTGGCGAAGTCTGCGCCGGCGATCAAGGCCTCGACGAAGCGCGGGATCTCGGCAGCATCGGCCGAACCGTCGGCGTCGAACATGACGATGATGTCCCCGGTGGCAGCTTCGAAGCCACAGGCGAGCGCATTGCCCTTGCCCTTGCGGGTCTGCTTGATGATGCGGATGTCGCCGCGGATCTCGCGAGCGGCATCGATGGTGCCGTCGACGGATCCACCGTCGACGAGCACGAGCTCGTAGTCGTGGGAGAGCAGGGGGAGGACATGGCGAAGGTTCGCGGCCTCGTTGAGCGTCGGGATGACGACACTGACGCGGGGATTCTGACGATTCAACATATCCATTCCACAGGGGTCGAGTGCGATGGGCAGATGTCTCCGAGCTCCGTGAAACGACCCCCGCCGCATCCACAGACAGTGTCTTGACGCTTGTTGTAAAGCGTTAGAACCTGTTTCCATTGACTGATAGCAAGCTTAAAAGATGCGACGAGATTGTCAAGCCGCAAACAAACCAACTGGAAGATTGTTTGGAGACGCTCGTCATAGTTTGTGATCCGGTTACCGAGATCGGTACTGGTAGACGATCGTGTCGGCATCCTGGTACCGAACCGACCACGCCGAGTTGGTGCGCAACCACTGCCGGAAACGGTTCACGGCGTCGTCGGGAACGAACCCGTAGTAGTGCATCGCTTCCAGCGACTGCCGAGTCAGCACCATGTATGTCGGTGTTTCGCTGACCGACGCGTTGTAGTCGATCTGGCCGAGCTTCTCCGGCGTCGGGAACCCCTGCATGTACTCGGGGCCGAGAGCGTACAGAGGAACGTCCCAGTAGTCGTTGGCCTCGGTCAGGCGGCCGTAGTCCGATGTCGACCGAGCCGGGTAGCCCGAGGAGTAGAGCATCGTGACGGCGGTACCGGAGGGCGACTGTGCGGCCACCGCGCGGGCATCGTCGATCTGGTCGCGATGCTCGAGCACGATGGGCCACAGTCCGAAGTACGCCTGCAGGCCGAGGACAGCCGAACCGATCGCGCCGGCCGTGGCGACCGCGACCGAGGTACGGGCGGTGAGCCTGCGGGCCCGCGACGGCCGGTCCTGGGACGGCTGACGGTCGAACAAGGCGAGGAACATCGGCGTGATCAACAGAACGCACCCGGGGATCGCGTAGAGGTACACCCGGAAGATCGCCTCGCCGCCGTAGCTCTGCCCGGCGAGCAGCATGATCGAACCGAATGCCATCACCATCGGGGCCCAGAACGTCTTCTTGGTACGCCAGGCGTAGATCGCCGAGACGAACGCCAGGCCGAACACCCCGCCGGACAGCGCCCGGCAGACCAGTGACGTGATCTGTTTGCCCAGCACGCCCTCTTCCTGGACGTTGCTCGCCGCGTTCTGAACCGGATCGAACCCCTGGAAGAGCCCGTACGGTGCCACGATCGGCAACCGTGGATACAGGTACCCCAGCAGGATGACGCCGAGCGGAATCATCAGCCACCACGGCTTGGCTCGTCGCGTCACCAGCAGTACCCCGGTGACGGCCATCAACCAGTACGGAGTCAACTGATGCGTCGGCACCAGCGCTGCGAACGGAACGATCGACAGAAACGCCGCGGATCGGGTCAGCTGCGAGGACATCAGCAGCGCCAGGAAGCCGACGGCGAGCAGCAGCGCCCAGGCCTGCGGGGAGTAGTAGTCCTGGCCCACCCAGTTGATGACCTCGGCGAGCATCGCGGCGGTGACGGCGGCCCGCTCGGTGAACTTCATGACTCGGGCCAAACCGTAGATGCACGCGGCGAGCACCACGTGGATCATCGGCGCGAACACGTGTGCCAGCGACAGCGTGTCGTAGCCGGTGACGTGCTGGAACCACGCCGAGACGAGGAAGAAGCTGGGCCACTCGCTGTAGATGTCGACCCCGCTCGGGGCCAGCCGGTTCAGGTCGAGGACGAATTCGGTGACGGCGACGTGCTTGTACGTCCAGTCGTAGATCGGTGCGGACGTGATAAGTGTGACGGTGAATCGTTGCACCACGATGGCGAGGCCGACCGCGACCATCATGGTGCGCAGCTGATTCCGCCGCAGTGCGATCAGGAATGCAGCGATGATCAGGACCATGCACAGCACGAGCCCCGGGCCGGTGCCGGCGGTCAGCAACCCGAACTGCGAGTACGTCGCTCGTTCGAGACCGGGCAGCATCGGCAGCCACAGAAAGAAGGCCAATGCGAGAATCAGGCCGGCAACGTTGCGGCGCAGTGTGTCTCGGTCGGTCAGCACGAACTTGGTCGACGCGAAGGCCGCGGCGCGTGACGACGGTGAGACGACCGCACGTGTGTGCACGATCCACTCGGGCAGGTCGGGACGACCGTGCTTGCGGTACCACAGCACCGACGAGCCGATCAGGGCCAGACACAGCCACAACGTCCACATCCGGGGCGACCAGCGGTATCCCCACATCGCCGCCGACACCATCAGTGTCACCACCGAGATGCTCAGAATCGGCAGGGCAGCCGGAACCGCGGTGCGGGGGATGCGAACCCACGACAGAATTGCCGCACCCGGACCGAAGAACAACAGGACGGTGAGCAGCACGACGCGAACGAGCGTGGGCAGCGCGATCATCGAGGCCAGACCGGACCCCGCTGCCAGAACGGCGATGTCGGCGTAGCGCAGTCGACTGCCCGCGCGTCGCGTCGTGCCGGCAGCGGTATCGGTTGTGCCGACGGGCCATTCGAAGGTCCAGTCGGACGGGACGAACAGCTTGTGCCGCAGGTCCCCGAGGGACCGGTGGCCGGAATCAGTCGAGGACCGGCTCACGACTCACCCCCGCCAACGGAGTGCGCTCGCGACCTTCGCGCCTGCTGCGCCGAATGGCCGCGGGGCCCTTGGCGATGGACAACAATTCCATTTGGCCGATGCCGTCCGGTAGGTCGGCTGCGAGATCGTCCGGAGGTGACGCGACCTTGCTCATTTTGGCCGACAATCGAATTGCGCTGCCGAGCCGGCGGAACGCCACCGTGGCCGCGAGCGTCGCAGATCTGCGGTTCGTGGCGACGGTGTACAGCCAGGCACCGAGGCCGAGGCCGTAACCGCGGGCCTGCACCGCCAATGCCTCCGAATCGGCGCGGTGCCGGTGCCACACGATGGCCGCGGGCTCGTACACCAGCTTGTCGCCCGCCATCAGTACTCGAAAGAACATGTCGAGGTCCTCACCGCCGTTGGTCGGGGAGCCGACTCCCAACGCCTCGTCGAATCCTCCCAGATCGAACATCCGTCCGCGGTCCACGGCGAAATTGGCCCCGGTTCCGTACATGCCGACTTGGAACGGGAACAGCGGTACGTCGTCCGGGGGGTTCTTCAGGTCGTAGACCCGAGGCGTGACCGAACTCGCCCACCCGACACGGCGGTCGAAGTACGCCTGAGCCTGGGTTCTGATCTCCCCGCTCGGCACGATCCCGGACACGCACGTCACCCGGTCGGCTCGTGCGAAACCGCGCGCGATGCTCTGCAACCACTTCGCATCCACCGCGACGTCGTCGTCGGTGAACGCGACGATGGTGTTTCTCGCCGCACGCAAACCCGTGTTCCTCGCCCTCGACAGCCCTGCCGTCGGTTCGGACACGACGCGAATGCGCTTGTCGCTCAGACCGTGGACGTACTGCTGCGTCGCATCGGTCGGAGAGGCGTTGTCGACGACGACCACCTCGAAATCCGGGTATTCCAGAGCGGACACCGATGCGAGCGCGCCCTTCAGGTGATCGACCCGATCACGGGTGCAGATCACCACCGTGATCGGGGGCAGTGACCGGCCGGGTTCCGGCAGAGCCTCGGGCATCGGAACCTGCGCGAGAGACATGGCCGCTCGTCGCGCGTCTTCTGCCGCGACCGCGCCGTCGACGACATCGAGTTCGACGAAGCCGAGCGGGTCCAGTCCACGTCGGATCAACAGCCGGGCACGCCGATAGCCGTCGGAATCGTCGAGGGCGAGAGACTCCGGAAGATCCTGCTCCAGGTCGATGTCACCGATCCACACGGCACCGTCCCATTCGGGAGACTGGAGTCTGGGGAGCGCGGGAGGTAACACGGGAGGGGATCCTTTCGGGTGACACACATAGGGCAGGTACTGCGGTCTCAATCGGTGCGATACCGCACCCAGTCGACCGCCATGGTCGCCGGGAACGGCGTCGAATTGTCGGTGGGCCCGGGCCAGTCGCCGGCAACGGCGACGTTGAACAGCAGGAAGAACGGCTTGTCGAACACCCAGTAGTCGTCTCCGCCGACGAGGTCGGCCGGGGTGACGGTAGCCAAGGTGGTGTCGTCGATGCCGGTGGTCACGCGGCCCGGTGAGCGTTCGACCCAGTAGGTGTGGAAGCCCTCCGACAGCGGCTCCGGTGGAATACCGCCTGCGTCCACTTTCTGGCTGGTGAGCGAATTCGGCTGGGGCGCATGGATTCCGGTGTGGTACTGGTCTGCCTGGTTCAGGGTCTCCATGATGTCGATTTCGCCGGAGAGGGGCCAGCCGACGGAGTCCAGATCGGTACCGAGCATCCAGAACGCCGGGTGCAGTCCGGCTCCGGCAGGCATCTCGATCCGAGCCTCGACGCGGCCGTAGGTGAACTCGAACTTGTCCTTTGTGGTCACTCGGGCCGAGGTGTAGCCGTCACCGTTGCGCATGGCGTTGATGACCATGTGGCCCTGGCCGTCGAGGGAGGAATTCTCGGTCGAGTCGGTGTAGTCCTGCTTCTCGTTGTTACCCCACCCGGTCCGACCGACGTCGTGGCTCCATCGGTCGTCCGCCAACGCATCGCCCGCCGTTCCCGAGAAGTCGTCGTAGACGGTGTATCCGGGCTTGGCTGCCGCGGTGTTCGACGCCGACGTCGTGGAGGTGGCGTCGACGCCGCCCTCGGCAGTGGATCGACCATCGGACTCGGATCCGTTCGAGCGATGCGCAATTCCGTACACGGTGCCGGTGACGACCAGTCCCAACACCACGAGAAATGCCAGCACCGACGGCCAACGGCGGCGCGGACGCTCGACGAGCAGACCGGAGCCGGGGAGCCGCGAGACCTCGACGGTCCCTGTGCCGGACTCCCCGCCCGATGCGGAGTGACGGCTCACGCGGACTCGTCGAGGGTTTTCGGCACTCGCGTCGCGTTGAACTGCGAGACCGAGAGGATCAGAACGCCCACCAGAAGGGAGTAAGTGGCGACGCGTTCCATGGAGCCGATGCCGAGTCCGAATTCGTGACCACCCATGTAGGCGAAGTACCCGGCCAGACCGACGGCACCCAGCGCAGTGACCACGATGCGGATCGTTCGTCGCAGACTCCGGTGCCCACCGGCGACGACGAGGCCGAAGTTCCCGAAGATGAAGAACACGGTGGCACCGAACGAGTGGATCGGGTAGTTCACGCCTTGGTTGACGACGCCGGCCGTGATCGCACCCGCACCGGCAACGACGAAGAACGAGGCTGCCCTGCCATCGATCCGGCGAACGATGTACCACGATCCGCCCACGGCCGCGATCGCCACACCGAACAGCACCATCGAGGCGTTCAGCAGGACGTAGAGCTGGCTGCACGGCCAATCGCCGACAGGACCGCAGAAGGGGATTCCGAGTTCGCTGATGTAATTGTTGCGGTAGCTGTAGAGCCCACGCCATGTGGCCGAGACGATGTACTCGACAAGGACGAACTGCACCACCGACAGCCCCGCCCACCGAGCGACATGGGCAACGAAGCGCGATCGTTTCGGTGCTGCGGTCGGCTCGGCCCGCGCCGTCGCGGCGTTCACTTCGGATTTCGCTTCGGTGGTCATGCGGTCTTCTCCTGAGGGGCGAGCAAGGCGAGGGGGTCGGCTGCCACGAGATCGAGTGCTGCCTGCACGGTGTGACTGTCGAAAACATTGTCGTGGAACGATGCCGAGACGAACACGACCGAATCGATGGTCTCCATCGTGATCATCACCGACTCCGGTCTACCGGGAGCCGCGATCACGAAGAACGCTCGGTCGGCAGGTTCGGCAATCCAGGAAACCGGCTCCAGCTGCCTGACTCTACCGACATCCGAGAACATGAGTTCGACGTTCGGCCGCACCGGAACGCGGTCGTCGAACACACCGGAGACAGCTCGATGCTCACGCTTGTACTTGATCGTGCTGATCGTCGCGGACGCGATCGGACGGCCCTTGTCGATGGCACCGGACAACGCGTCGTTCACCTCACCGGGCGAGGCGGGATCGATATCCGTGAAACCGATCCCAGCGGCGAAATTGCCGAGCACCGTGGTCGACGGCGGGAGGTAGCGGCGGCAGTCGAAGAGAAACCCTGCGGATCGAGCGACCGAAAACGATGTACGCACGAACGCCGTGGACACGGCCGCGCACATCACAGCACTGACACTCGCGCCGGGCAGATTGGATTCTCGCCACCGACGAATCGCGGTGGTGGTGCCCGCCGGCGTCACGGCAACGGCGACCGCGGCGGACGGTGTCCAGGGCACAGATACCGTCGGCGATGCGGTGCTGGATACCTCGGTCGATTCCTGCTTCATGCCGGGACGAACGCGGCCGTAGATCGTGTCGAGAACCTTCCGGGGATTGCGAACAGCCCAGTGCAGCAATGCCTTCCGCAAAGGATGGCCCTCCACTGCACTGCCGGCCCAGGCCGGAAGCGAAGCGTCAGGGGTGGCGTCGGCCAAGTAGGCGAACAGGTCGACCGGCAACAGAGCGTCGCCGAGGCCGTGATTGAGATCGAGGAACAGGTACCGACCGGCCAGCCGGATCCGAACGGGAACCTCGGCAGCGGACGCGTGCGAGAACTCGGTCAACTCCTCGGCCAACTGCTCGTGGTCGACGTGAGGGCTCTCGGTGATGTGCTCGACAACCCGCTCCGGCTCGAAAGCCCATGCCGCCGACGACTGTTGGGCACGCAGGCCCAGCCGAGCTGCCGGACCGATGGACGCCAACGCGAGTACGCGGCTCTGCACACGTGCGAGATCGCCGAAATCCGCAGGCCCCAGCACGGTCACGATGCGTGAATCGGACCGAAGCATGTCCAACGAACTTGCTCGATAGATCTGGGTCATGGCGCCGTCCTGTGTTGAGCGTGCACCGGAATGCGACGCGGCGACGGCTCTTCGTGTTGCCGCGGCGCGTCCTGTGGCTCGCTGTGACGAGGTCCGCGATCTCCTGTTTCACCGTGTCGGGGTTCCCGTCGACTCTCGCGGGGGGAGCCGCCGTCACGATCGTCGATCGGCCCGCGTGGACCGGGATGGTCGGGCGATCCAGCATCGGTGCCGGACTGACCGTTGCTGCCTGCCGACAGCTCACGGATCCACCGAATCAGCGGCACGATCAGCACGAGTGCGCCGAATGCCTCGGCAGCGAGGTAGGCCCAGCCCACGGCCGCGATGCCCATCGACGACGACAGCCCGATCGATCCGCCGATGATGAGCGAGGTGGCCACGACCTGCACGATCACGGCCAATCGCATGCGTCGACGGACCCGAGCCAAACCGTCGTAGAGGGAACCGACCACCGAGAGCGGAATGGTGAGCGCGGCGAGCTGCACGATGATGGTGCCCTGGTCGCGGTAACCCTGGCCGATCAAGCCGAGGCCGAACGGTGCGATGAAGGCCAGGAAGATCGACCCTCCGACAGCAACGATGCACACGAGAGTCATGAACCGTTTGGTCAGGCGGTGGAACTGTTCGGGATGTGCGGCGACCTCGGCGACATACGGGCCGATCAGCACACTGATCAGAATGTAGAGGGCGCTCACGATCGACCAGGTGAGGGAGAAGTATGCGTTCTGCTCGGCTCCTAGGGTGGCGACGACGATCATCGGCACGAGCAGTGGAGCGAGCGAACCGAGTGCGGTGATGCCGTAGGCCGAGCCGAAGTAGGCCCACATTTCGCGTCTGGGCGGCAGATCCGGCTTGCCGGCGTACCGCTGTTCGGTGCGCACGTTCTTGAAGATGGCGCGCAGGACGAAGATCGATGCCACGATCGCGGGGACCGCCCACGCAGAGATGATCGAGGTGCTGCGCTCGGTGGTGAAGAGCGCCAACAGGAGGATGAACTTCAGGACGGCGTGGAAGACGTTCTTGCCGGCCGCCCAGCGTGCGACACCGAGACCGGACGAGGTCTGATCTTGGAGCGCGAACACCGCGAGCACCGCGACGAAGAACGGGAACGTCACGATTTCGGCGGTGTTGGTGAACATCTCGTCCCTGGGAGCCACCAGGAGGAAGCCGCCGCCGAGCACGAATGCGAACGCCGTCACGGTGAGGTAACCGCGCACGATGAACGATTTCGCCAACCGGCCCGAGACCGGAAGGAATCGCTCGTACATCGAACCGAGGCTCAGGTTGGAGAGCGTCGAAAGCATCACCGCGGACGTGATGACCGCAGACGCGCTGCCGACCTCTGCCACGGGATAGAGGCGGCCTGCCGCAGCCCAGAACAGCAATCCGAGCGCCCCGGTTATGGCCGTCGAGAGCATCAGTGCCAGCGAATTGAGCGCGAGGTTACGATCGGACGCCTTCGAACCCGGACCCGATTCGGGTACCGACTTCACGTCGGCTGCGGCGAGGTGATCGGGGTTCGTATCCAACACGCGGACCGAATTGTGACGTGGCACGGTCGAAACCGGCATCGTCGGACTGTTCATCAAACCCATGTCGAACCGCGCAGGTTCGACCGGATACCACCGAAGTTGTTCGAGCTGCTCGTGTTTGGGTGGCGCGATCCTGGGAGCGCGGTGCTTCACAGCCGGACCCGCCCCACTGCGACAGGCGGCGACGGCGCGGAGATCTCGATGTCGAACGCAGCGGAGGTGGCCGCGATCAGTTCGGCTCTCACGTTCTCCCGTAGATCGCGGCCGTAGAGCGAATGATCACCGGACTCGAAAGACGTGACGGTGGGGACGGATGCTCGACGCTGCAACCGGCGCATACCTTCCGGCCCCCGGTTGGTCTCGAACCAGGTGGCGTCGGAGGGAGAGAGCAGTACCTGCGTCCGAACGCCCCGATCGCTGAGAAGGCGCAACGAGATCTCGGGCACCTGAATCAGCCCGCGCCGTCCGAGCCAGATCCAGAGGGCATAGGGAATCCGCGGCTGCAATGCATTCTTGGTCGCGACACCCCAGTGGTGCAGTCGATCGAGTACGCGCGCCCGCAGTCCTGTCTCCTCGGTGTGCATCGAAGAGCGTTTGACGAACTCGAGTCGACGAGTGGTCCAGTCCAGCGTGTTGAGAAGTACTGCCGACCGCACTCCCATCTCTCGGGCAGCAAAGCTGGAATACCATGACCCCGAGCACATTCCGGACACCAGCACATTGTCGGGGGAGGTACCCGACTGCTGGACGGCGGTGAGGGCGTCCTCGTTTCCTTCGGAACTGTAGAGCCGAGTCACCTCCCCATCGGTGACGGCACCGGACTCACCGGTGCCACGCCGATCGAAGCGCACCGTCGAGACTCCGAACCAGGGGAGCAGCCGGGCCAGTTCCACCCACATGCGCACCGGACCGACGCGATGCTCGTTCGCGGTGGGGTAGAACACCACCGTCGGCCCACCGGGTAGGCAGCGATCCGAACTGGAACGAATCGCGAAAAGCTCCTGCGCACCCAGGAATTCGATGCTCTCGGCGATTCCGTCGACCAGTGATCGCGTTCGACGCAGCACCTCGACGTCGTAGGCGGGTCGGCTCGGGAACTTCGACGCCGTCCAGGTGGCGAGAGTGGCGATGTCCGCGGCCGGGATGATGACCTCGAAGTCGCTCGGCTCGAGAAACTCGTCGTGATCGGACAACGTGTGCTCGTCGGCCGAGAGTGCGTCGACCAGTCGGCGTACCGGCTTCGAGTCACCGCGCTCGGCGCGAGTGGCGACCAGTACCGGTGCGTCGGTCGTCGTCTTCGCGGCGTCGAGTGCGGCGAAGTCTGCGACCGAATCAGGATGCAGCACAGCGCCGATGATCGACACACGGGGATCGGCGTCGGAATCGGTGGTGACGCTCACCGAATACAGTGCGCGCTGCTCGTGCAGGTACGACCGTCCGCGGACGACCGGATCCCACAGCGTCAACGAGGTCAGTGGCCCACACTCGGCGGCGACCGAACAGGCCAGGAGTGCGCCCATGCGGAGGCCCACCAGCCCGACCTCGCCCACACCGCAACTGCGCACATAGGCAACGGCCTCGACGACGCTGCGCTGCCAGTGGCCGACCGCGCCGGGCCCGTCCTGATCTCCCCACGAATCTCCGGTGCCGCGGTAGTCGAATCGCAACACCAGAAGTCCCTGCGCACAGAGCTTCTGCGCCAGCAGAGTCATGCCCCGGTACGAGTCCACTTGCTCCTTGCCGAGCGGCGGGCACAGGACGACGCCTCCGCGAGCCCGGCCGTCGGACGGCACGTGGACGGTACCGAACAGCGGTGAATCGGACGGACCGAACCACGTCGGGTACTTGCCGCCCGGGGTACGCGAGGAGGACTCGGCGGGAACGGAGCCGATGCGCCGAGGAGCGGTGCGGGAACTGTTCACTTCAAATGGTCCTTCTGCGTACACGGGTGAAGCGGAATCGATCAGGGGCGCAGTGCAGCCGGCCACGCGGAGCGATCGAGCCCGTGGGTGCGGAGCATCGCCAGCGCGATGCGTTCCATACCGAACCCGACGCATGCACTGTGAGCCGGTTCGCCGCCGACGGTGGCGATGTCGAAGGTGTGCCCGAAGTGATCGCGGTGGCAGTTGCACGAGACGACCGCGGTGCCGTCGTCCAGATCTCCGTAGAGCTTGACGACCAGTTCGGTCTTGAGGTTCTCGTTGCGCTGGTTTGCCGCGAGCATGCGTCCGGCGCGACCGAAGAATGGATCGTTGGCGATGACCGCCTCGGCTTCGAGTCCCAGATCTGCCAGCACCTGCAAGCCGCGCGGCACCCAGCGTTCGCGGTGCTCGATCGCCTCGTCGGGGGTGCCGACGCGGACGAACTCGTGCATCCGAAATGCTTGCATCCGAGCCGGATCGACCGCAGGCTCGTGCCGGAAGCAGAAGCCGTAGATGTCCATCAGGGCACCGTCGGCGGGCAGTGTTCCGGTGAGCATCGAGTACGACGGGTGGCAGGCCGCCGAGACCAACATGGTTCCGGCGGAATGCAGAAAGTGATCCCAGTCCTTGCCGTCGGATCTCTCCGCCAGCAACGCTGCGTGCTCCTTGTTGTCCCCCTCGAACGTATTGATGGCACCGGTGAGATTGGGGAACGACGCGATGTAATCGGTGCGCTCGAAGGCCTCTCGGGGGAAGACCGGAGCGAAGCGGAATCGCTTGGCCCGATAGCCGTGCTCGGTTGCCCCGGCCGCGACGACGCGAGAATCGATGAATTCGATGATGTCCTCGAATTCGCCGCTGCGCCCGTACAATCCGGGAATCGAGCTGGGCACCAACAGGCCCGCGTCGATGAGTTCGACGCGGAAAGCTGCTCGGGCTGAGTCGAGTTCGCTGAGTTCGGTCTCCGGTACGGACTGTGTGGTTGTCATCATTTTCCCTTGTAGACGAGGGAGAGCTGCGAGTTGTGGCCGAGGATGCGCTCGTTGCTCACCATGATTGCGGACCCGTGCGCATCTCGGAGGTGCCGGCCGATGCTGAGCTCACCGTCCTGTCGGTAGCCGGAGATGCCGCAGATCTGCAGGGCTTTGCCGACGATGTCGATGACGAGCGTCGACGCGGTGACCTTGACATTGTTGATCTTGAGCGCAAAACCGATGGCTCCGAGCTCGGCCGGACTGTCTGCGACGGCCTCGAACTTCGCCGCTGCGCCGAACACCGTGTCCACCAGCTGCTCGTGAACCACCATCAACTCCGCCAGACGCAGTGCGCTCGGCGGCGGTGTTCCCGGTGTCTTGCGCGCGGCCTTCTGTACGGACTTGCGCGCCTTGGTCACGGCGGCGTCGGCTATGCCGAGCCAGGCCGATCCCCACAGCACGTGTGCCACCGGAAGCATGGTCTGCGCGGAGATGTCGCCGTAGTTGTCGCCCAGAATGTTCGACGTCGTCGTGCGCGCGGCCAGCATGAAGCCGGGACTGCAGGTGCCGCGGAATCCGAGGGTGTCCCAGGTGCCGGTCTTCTCGAGCGTCACATCGGGCTTCTCGCACACCACGAGGACCTGGTCGCTCGGCGGGCTGTCGACGCTGCGTCGCGCCGTCGCCAGCACGATCTGTGCGTACTCGCCGTACGAGATGACAGGCGCGTTCTTGCTCAGGGTGATCCGCTCGCCGTCGTACTCCACCGCACAACTGCTCGAGCGGACGTCGCCGCCGATGTTGATCTCGGTAGTGGCAGAGGCCACCAGGATGCGATCGGTCACAATTCGTCGCTGCAGGTCTGCCATGGCGTCGGACTTGCCGTGGCGCACGATGCTGAGCACCTGCGACTGGTGCATGACGAAGATCATCGCCGTCGATGCGCACTCGGAGCCGAGGGCACGCGCGATGCGGGCGATGTCTGTCAGGGTTGCCCCGCCACCGCCGAACTCGCGCGGAATCCCGACACCGAGCAGCCCGGCGTCGCGCAGCGCATCCACCGATTCGGTGGGGAAACGGGCATCGCGATCGACTTCGTCGGCATAGGTCCGCAGAACGGCCAGCACGTCGGTCATCGACTGGTCGATCGAGCTCTCGTAGACGGTGGTCATGGCTTCAGTCCGTCAGCTGGGCGATGGCCGCGGCGATGGCGTTGATGCTGCCGAACGTCGACTTCTGCAGCATGGTGTCGGGGAATTCGACGTCGAACTCGTCTTCGAGGGCGATCATCACGTTGACGCTCGCGTGCGAGGTCAGGCCGCTGTCGTACAGATCGGCGGCTTCGTCGATGCCCTCCACGGGGACCGGCAGCTTTCCGAATTTCTCCAGAACAGTTCGCACCCGAACCACGTCCTGAGCATTGAGCGTCTGCATCGAAAACCTCCACCGATCGCGTTAATCACGAGACCGGACGGCCTCGTAGTCGTCTCCAGGTCCGCTGGCTGTGCGCCTTTTCGACCCAAAGTCTCCCCAGACCCTCCCAAACAATATCCTAGATTGTTTAGTAGCGTTAGTTCGATGCCCGCATCGGTCCTTCGGACCGCCGTACACTTCGAGTGGAGCGGGGGCTCGTGAGGGCGCCGGATCGGGCGCCGAATCGCAATGTGCAAAGGACTGTCTGGTCGATGAGTGGAGTCTGCGGGGTGTCCGTCGGTACCGGTGCCGTGCGCATCGCGTACATCGCGGACGGCCGCCGCGTCGAAGACTCCATCGATGCAGCGGGTGCACACGACCTGCTGCCCGGCAAGCTGGTCGACCACGGCCCGTTCGAGGACATCGTGCTCGCCGGGTGGGACACCGCAGCCGTCACGGCCCTTCTCGACACTCTGGGCGACCGAACGGTCCCGAAGGCCCGCATGGTCGAGGAATCTCAGGCCCTGATGGCCTATGCGCGCACAGTTCCGGAACTGGCCGACAAGGACTACGTGCTGGTGGTGGACCTGGGCAAGAAGGGGCTGTCGGCCACCGCGCTCGACGTCGCGGGCGACTACATCGAGTGGACCGCACGCACCGTCGACATCAGCGGCGATCGCTTCGACGAGGTGGTCCGCGGCATCGTGATGGCCAAGGGCATCCTGCCTGCACCGGTCGGCCCGGAGGGCGACGAGGAATATCAAGCGTTCTTCCGTGAACTCAAGGAACTCGTCAGCTCGTCGGCGGGTGTCCGGGCACCGAACCGCGGCCCGATGTTGCTCAGCCGCAAGGAATTCGAGCGCGAGATCACCCCACTCGTGTCCGACGCCCTGGACTGGGCGTCCAAGCAGGCTCCCGACGCGGTACTGCTCATCGGCGGCGGCGCAGCCATTCCCGCGGTGCGCACGATCATCGAAGACAAATGGAATGTGCCGGTCCATGTGCCGGACGCGCCGGCAATGGCCATCGCCAAGGGCGCAGCGCTCGACGAGAGGCCCGTTATCGGAGCCGCCGTCGACACCGATGTTCCGGATGCCGCGGATGTTTCGGACGCGGATGTGCTGGACGCGGATGTGGGAATCATCACCGTGCCGGACGACGCGTCGGAGCTTCTCGATGCGCCCCGGACCACGGATTTCGGCGCGGTCGACGAGTGGATGGTCGACGGCCTGACCGTCGATCAGCTCGCCACCGAAGAACTGGCGATCACACCGACCGTCTTCGACGCTGCCGCAGCCGACTCTTCGGTGATCGGGCCTGCGGTTGTAGAGCCTGCGGTCCATGAGCCTGAGGTTCTCGAACCCGATGTCGTCACCCAGCCGGCGCGGCGCTCGACGAGATGGTCGGTGCGGGACGCATCCGTGCTGGCGGCGGTGGCCCTGGTGATCGTCGCGGTGGCAGGTCTGGTGTTCACCCGCGGGAACACTCCGGCACCCACCCCGCTCATCGATGAGCAGATTCCGGTCGATGCCGGCTTCGCTGCCGCGCTCGCCGACGCGGCCGGTCCGGCCGAGGATGCAGCTCCCGGGCCGGCCGAGCTGCCCGTCCAGGGGCCGGTTCGCCTGTCGGACGCGGATCTGTACGAGCGGGCCTTCACCTACGACGGCGAGCTCTACCGACCGGAAATCGGTTCGGAACTGCCGGAATAGACCGCACGACGGGAACGAGCGGCTCCAACGGGGAGCGAGACCCGTATTGCCATGGCTGCTCTGGGGCGCGCGCCCCGTAGTTTCGGTCGAGGCGGTAGCCTGGCGCTCTGGACGAGGTGTACCGCGTCCGCCGTAACTGCCGAACGAAGTGAGGCCGACAACCGTGACTGTGCTGCTTGGGGTGTCCATGGGGACCCGGGCTGTGCGCACGGCGCAGCCCCGAGCCGAGCAGTTCCAGGCTCCCGTCGCCGACGCTTCCGGCCTGGTCACCGACATCGAGCGACCACTGTTCTTCCGCAACGAACTCATCGACAGCGTGGGCGGCGACCTCCCGCATCTGGCCGCCGAGTCGATCGGCGCGGCCGTCGAAACCGAGCCCGAACTCGCCACCGGTGTCGCCTACCGCGACCCTCGGCAGGCCGATGCGCTGCATGCTGCGCTCGCCGGTGCCCACCTGCACAACTACCACCTGGTGCACGAGGTGGAAGCCGTCGTCGAGTACCTCGCAGCAACCGGCGAGGCCCGCGACCACAGGTCGGTCGCGCTGTTCGATCTCGGCAGTTCCGGACTGACGGTCAGCGTCGTCGACCTGGTGCAGCGGACCGTCACCGCCTCGCAGCGATCGGGTGAGTACAGCGGCGACCTGCTCGACGCCTACGTACGTAACAACCAGCTCCAGCGCCTCGGCAAGAAGACGACGGACCCCGACATCTCGCTGTTCGAGAAGCGCTGCCGAATCGCCAAGGAACGCCTGTCCACCCAGGATGCGGTGTGCCTGCCCGATGCGAGCGGAATGATTCTGCTCTCGCGCGAGAACTTCGAGCTGTTGATCACCGACCTGCTCGACGAAGCCATCGAATTTGCGCGCGGAGTGTTGATCGGCGCGAACGTGCCCATCGACGCCGTCGTGTTGATCGGTGGAGGCGCACGCATGCCGATCGTGCAGAATCGCGTCGGGCCGCTGCTGGAACTGCCGTCGATCGTGCCGACCGAGCCCGAGACCGTCGCTGCGCGTGGAGCGGCTCTGGCCGCGCGACCTCATTCGCGCACTCGAACCGATCCGCGACGGAGCCCCGACGCGAACCGGCAGGCGGTACCGCAACCCTCGGATCGGATCGACCCCGCGACTCGCGTCGACTCGGCCCTCGCATCTGCGCCGATTCCGCAGCACCGACCGGCACCGCCGCGTCCGCCGCAGTCGCGGGTGGCGCGGCCTCGGCCCCCGCAACCTACTCCGCCGCCGGCAGCGCCGGTCCGTCCGATTCCGGCTCGCACCGAATCGATGCACGCCGCACCGGCGGTACCTGCTCCGGTGCCGACCGCAACCCGTCCGGTGCCCGCGCGTCCCTGGGTCGCGTCGGCCCCGGTCGACACCACGATCGCCGACGCGGTCGACCCCACGAGTACGGTCGGCGGGTTCGAATCCTCGAGATTCACCGATTCCCTTGTCGATTCTCCCAATTCTCTTGCTGTCGAGCCGGAGTCGTCTCCGGCCGTAGCGGATGATGTTCCCGACGACCACGTGCAGGGGGCGCGGGTCGACGGGGAGGTCGTTGCGTTGAGCACGAATGCCGGGAAGGGCACCGTCGAGGACGCGGTCGACGACTCGGAGGTGGCCGACACTGCTGTAGCGCACAGTGTCACGCAGGCACCCGAGAAGCGGGTCGACACCGAGGCGACGGTCGACGACGACGGTAAGCCGGTTCCGTTTCAGCTGAAGAACATCTACTGGCTCGATGCCGACTACGACGACGACGACGGTGAGGACGATCGAACCCGCGCTCGGCGCAGGCTTCGCACCGGTGGTGTGCTCGCGCTCGGCCTCGCCGCAGTGGTAGGCGTATCCGGGTTCATGCTCACCCACCAGAACACGCCGCAGGTGGTCGACACCTCGGTGAGCCGCACTCAAACTCAGGCTCCGGCCGTCACGACGGTTGCGCCCACGTCGGAGACACCTGCTCCGGTGTTGCCGCCTCCCGCGCCGGAAACCACCGTCGAACCGACCACCGTGCCGTCGGAGACCGAGGTCTACCAGGAGCCGTGGACGCCGGAACCGACGACGACGACCACCACTGCCGAGCCCGCACCGCCGCCGCCGGTCGAGTCCGTCCCCCCGACGACGCAACAGCCGCCGCCGCTGATTCCGGGCTTCCCGGACTTCACGCTGCCCGGCTTCCCGCCGATCGCTCCGGCTGCTCCCTGACCCGATTCACCTCTCTCCGTGAGTGTTTCGCGGTCTGATGTGTTCGAAGATCAGGATCGTCTCGGTTGCGGCGACGGCAGGGTCGGCGCTGAGATTCTCGACGACGAAATCGCGGAGCGTGGCGGTGTCGACGGTTGCCACGTGCACGAGGAAGTCGTCGGCACCGGCAATGAAGTAGATGTTCAGCGTCTCTTTTCGGGAGGCGATCTTCGATCCGAATTCGCTGATCCGCCGTCGAGCATCTGCTTGGAGCCGGACCGAAATCATGGCCTGGATGCCTTGGCCGAGGGCCTCGGGATCGATGTCTGCGTGAAAGCCACGGATGACACCGCGTTCGACGAGGGCACGAACCCGGGCCAGTGCGGTGGACGGGGCCACGCCGGCAGCGGCAGCAAGTGCATTGTTGGGTGTACGGGCGTCGCGGCGGAGCTCGTCGAGCAGGATGTGATCGATCCGGTCCAACGGGATGGGCCGAACATCGTTCGGCTGGGACCCCGTGCCACCCGTCTCGAACGAACTATTACTCACCATTCCAGGATCGTACAGAATTATATTCACTTCCGTTGCGGGTATTCCGTAGATAATTCATAGTTGGCCTACACGGATGGAGCCACGGCTTCACATCACCCACCACCGAGGAGGCCGCCATGAAGATCGGAATTCCACGCGAGATCAAGAACCACGAATACCGGGTGGCCATCACCCCGGCAGGCGTGCACGAACTGGTCTCGCGAGGACACGAAGTGATCATCGAAACCGAGGCAGGAGCCGGATCGTCGTTCACCGACACCGACTACAAGGCCGCCGGTGCACAGATCCTCACCGATGCCGCCGAGGTCTGGGAAACAGCCGAGCTGCTGCTGAAGGTCAAAGAACCTATCGCCGAAGAGTATTCACGCCTGCGCAAGGGGCAGGTGCTGTTCACCTACCTGCATCTCGCGGCGTCGAAGGCCTGCACCGATGCGCTGCTGGATTCGGGTACCACGGCCATTGCCTACGAAACGGTCACTGCCGCAGACGGTTCGCTGCCGCTGCTCGCGCCGATGAGTGAAGTTGCCGGACGCCTCGCGCCGCAGGCCGGTGCCTACCACCTGATGTCCAGCGAAGGAGGGCGTGGAGTTCTCATGGGCGGAGTGCCCGGAGTACGTCCCGCCAATGTCGTCGTCATCGGAGCCGGTGTGTCCGGAAAGAATGCCACTGCAATCGCTTTCGGTATGCACGCCGACGTCACCGTTCTCGATCTCGATGTGAAGGCGCTGCGTGCCATCGACGATCAGTACCGCGGTGCCGTCAAGACTCTGGTGTCGAATGCGTACGAACTCGAACAAGCCGTTCTCGCCGCGGATCTCGTCATCGGTGCGGTGCTGGTGCCCGGAGCCAAAGCTCCGAAGTTGTTATCCAACAGCCTGGTTCAGCGTATGAAGCCAGGTTCGGTGCTGGTCGACATCGCCATCGATCAGGGCGGCTGCTTCGAGGATTCGCATGCCACCACCCACGCCGATCCCACGTACAAGGTGCACGAGTCGGTGTTCTACTGCGTCGCCAACATGCCAGGAGCCGTTCCGCGCACGTCGACCTACGCGCTCACCAATGCCACCTTGCCGTACGTCGTTGCACTCGCCGACAAGGGTTGGGAAGCTGCCTGCGAGGCAGACGAGGGTCTGAAGGCAGGACTGAGCACGCACAACGGTGCATTGTTGTCGGAGACCGTCGCAGCTGCATTCGCCTGAGGAGCGGCTCCGCCGCACTACGCGCTGTGGCGACCCGAGCCCCGCGATCGAGCGGGCTTGGGCGTCCGCGACGACGACGCGCCTTTTCTGGACGAGCTGATCGGCCGGGCGAGCAGCACGGCGATCGCGGTGGTGAGGGGCACCGACAACGCGAGGGCTACACCGCCCACGGAGGATCTGACTATTTCGATCGACACGGCGTCGCCGGTCAACACGTCCTGAATCGACCGATCGGCGACGCTGAAGAGCAACAGCAGCGGCAGCGCGCCACCGGCGTAGGCGAGTACGAGGGTGTAGACGGTACTGGCGATGTGATCGCGCCCCACCCGCATCGCGGCGGTGAAGATCTCGCGCCGCGACGCGGTCTCGTCGACCGATGCCAACTCGAAGGCCGCCGAGGCCTGAGTGATCGTCACGTCGTTGAGCACACCGAGCGAGCCGATGATGAAGCCGGCCAACAGCAGCCCCGTGACACTGACGGTGCCGATGTACGTCTGCACCGCGGTGTTCTGTTCCTCCGACAACCCGGTCAGGTGCGTCATCCGAATCGCGACGTACGACAGGACTGCGGCCAGGCCCATCGAGGTCAGTGTGCCCAGTAGCGCCGAACTGGTGCGCAGATTCACCCCGTGCGCCAGATACAGCACGGCGTAGAGGATCACCGCACCGGCGACGAGAGCGACGGGAATGGCGGGTGCGCCGTCGAGCAGAGCCGGCAACATGAACACCACCAGCACGGCGAACGCAATGAGTAGGCCGACCAGCGCGCGGAATCCCCGCCAGCGGGCAACGACGCAGATGACCACTGCGAACACGCCGACGATCAACCCGAGCGGAAGTCCGCGGGAATAGTCGTTGAAGGAGTACCGGATTCCACCGGAAGGATCTGCCTGCAGAACCAGTCGGATGTCCTCACCGGCGCTCAGCGTCGGTTGGCCGGGACCCGGCGCGATCTCGAGCACCGTCCGCTTGCCCGCGTCCTGGCCAGAGGTGATGTCGACGATGCTGCGCTGACATTCGTACGAGTCGTTGACCGCAGGCGTCGGGTTGCCGGTGAACGCTCTGCCTGCGTCGGGACTCCCGCATGGCCCGATGCTCTGCGACGTGATGGTGCCCGCCTCGGTGGACACCGCACCTCCGCCCGAGGTCTGGAACGGCAGTGGGATGTCGATGTTCTGTTTGCTGGGCCACAGCGCGAATGCACCGGCGATGACGGCTATACCGATGACGACGAGCAGTCCGACGACGACCTTGGCGGCGACCGGGCCGAGCGGCACCGGACTGTCGCTGTGTCCGTGACCGTGGCCCACATGGGAGTCGAGGCCCGGCTTGGTGCCGTCGGGATGATTGCCGTGTGGTTCCACGGTGCAAGGCTAGTACGGGGCCATCTCGGTGGCCGATGCGAGGAGCTCGGTGGCGGGGAGCAGGGGGGGCGTCCCCCGCCACCACCTGACCGACCCGGGGGGGAGGGGACGACCAGGGCTCGCGGGCACCGAAGTGCCGTCCGCCAATCTACAGATCATTCGGCCGTGGGGCGCGCTCCCACCCAAGTTTCTTGCGTCACTTTCAACTACTCGAGCGTAACTTTCGACGTCACTGCTTGTAGGAAGCGAGAAAGTTGCCGAACCTTTCGATCGCCACAGCCAGATCTCGTGCCCAAGGCAGAGTCACGATGCGCACGTGATCGTGACCGGGCCAGTTGAAGCCGGTCCCCTGAACCACGAGGATTTTCTCCTGTAGTAACAGATCCTGCACCAGTTTTTCGTCGTCGTAGATTTCGTGCACTTCGGGATCGAGTCGCGGAAACGCGTACAGCGCTCCCCGCGGCTTGACGCACGAGACGCCATGAATCGCGTTGAGTCTCTCCCATGCGACGTCACGCTGCTCGAGCAGGCGTCCGCCGGGCAGGATCAGATCCTCGATGCTCTGGTAACCACCGAGCGCGACCTGAATGGCATGCTGCGCAGGCACATTGGGGCACAGCCGCGTCGACGCGAGCAGGTCGATTCCCTCGATGAACCCCGCTGCGTGCTTCTTCGG
This sequence comes from Rhodococcus sp. 15-649-2-2, assembly GCF_002258645.1. NCBI lineage: Bacteria > Bacillati > Actinomycetota > Actinomycetes > Mycobacteriales > Nocardiaceae > Rhodococcus > Rhodococcus sp. 15-649-2-2. The sequence goes on along the minus strand of NZ_NPFM01000010.1, from coordinate 38,709 downwards.
CCCGGTGATCGCGAGCCATCCCGCGCGGTAGCCGGCTACGCGATACGCCTTGGACAGCCCGTTGTAGGTCAGGCACAGCAGATCGGGAGCCAGGCTCGCCAGCGAGGTGTGCTGCGCGTCGTCGTAGAGAATGCGGTCGTAGATCTCGTCCGCGAGCAACAACAGCTGGTGCTTGCGCGCCAGATCGACGATGCCCTGCAGAACTTCCTTCGAGTACACCGCGCCGGTCGGATTGTTGGGGTTGATCACCAGCAGGGCGACGGTCTTGGGAGTGATCTTCGACTCGATGTCGGCCAGATCGGGATTCCACCCGTTCTCCTCGTCGCACATGTAGTGCACGGCCTTGCCACCGGACAGCGTCGTCATCGCCGTCCACAGCGGGTAGTCCGGGGCCGGGATCAGCACCTCGTCACCGTCGTCGAGCAACGCCTGCATCGTCATCGTGATGAGCTCGGACACCCCGTTACCGAGATAGATGTCGTCGACGTCGAGCTCGGGGAAACCCGGTTCGAGCTCGTAGCGGGTGACGATGGCACGTCGCGCCGACAGAATGCCCTTCGACTCCGAGTAACCCTGGGCGACGGGCAGTGCGGCGATCATGTCTCGCACGATCACGTCGGGGGCCTCGAAGCCGAACGGAGCCGGATTACCGATGTTGAGCTTGAGGATGCGGTGCCCCTCGGCTTCGAGTCGGGCGGCATGGGCGTGTACCGGTCCACGGATCTCGTACAGCACGTTCTGCAGCTTGGTCGACTGCTGCAACGTGCGGTAACGCGGCTGGGAGTTGATCTGTGGAGTGGTCACCCGTCATATCGTGCCAGGCGAGCGGTGTCGGTTTCCACAAGGTTGTTTCGGCCGGGTTGTCAGTGGCGAGTGGAACAATCGACTCATGTGCGGACGGTATGCCAGTACCCGGAGTGACACCGACCTCCAGGCGGTGTTCGACATCGCCGAAACAGTGGGCGAGGAGGTGCCGCCGTCGTACAACGTGGCCCCGACGCAGACGGTGCGGACGGTGCTCGAACGCGCACCCAAGGACGAGCCGGAGTCCGACGCCGTGCGGCAACTGCGTTCGGTGCGCTGGGGTCTGATCCCCTCCTGGGCGAAGGACGCAAAAATCGGTTCCCGGCTGATCAACGCCAGGTCGGAGACCATCACCGAGAAGCCGTCGTTCAAGAAGGCCGCGAGCCGTCGACGCTGCATCGTGCCTGCAGACGGGTACTACGAGTGGGAGAAGCGCGACGGCGCGAAGGTGCCGTACTTCCTGCACGAGGACGGCGTATTGGCGATGGCCGGCCTGTACGAACTCTGGCGAGACCCCACCAAAGCAGACGACGACGAAAACCGCTGGGTCTGGTCGGTCACCGTCCTCACCTCGCCGGCAGCCGATGCGCTCGGCCACATCCACGATCGCTCGCCGGTCGTGCTCCCACCGGATCTCCGCGCGAGCTGGCTCGATCCCACCGTGACCGACCTGGGCGCGGTGCAGGACATGTTGGCGGCAATCCCAGAACCCCGGCTCGTGCCCTACGAGGTGAGTACCGCGGTGAACAGCGTCAAGAACAACAGCCCGGAACTGTTGACGCCGGTGTGACGGTGGCTCAGGTGAGTCTCGTTCGGCAGATGTCGAGGATCGCCGCCCGCTCGTCGGGGGACAGATCCTCGGCCACCGGCGAATCGAGAATACGACGCAGCCGCTGGAAATAGGTACGCCCGTCGACACCGAATGCGACGTAGATGTCCTCGTCGCTGCCGCCGCCGTATCCCTGCCAGGTTCGGCCGAATGTCAGAATCTCGTGGTCCACCGATTGGGTAGTGGTCCGGCGCATGGTGTTCCCCCTACTGCTGCTTGTCCTCCATCATCCGGGTCACTGTTGAAGGGCCGGTGAACAACGCGTTACGGCCACGTCAGTTCACTAGGGTGGAGCTCGTGACTGCACTCGCCTTCGGATCCTGGCCTTCGCCCATCACTGCAGCAGACCTGTCGTCCGCGGGCCATCCCGTCGAGGGCGGTCGCTACGTCGGCGACGAGATCTGGTGGTCGGAACTGCGACCTGCCGAACAAGGTCGGACGGCGATCTGTCGCCACGTCGACGGAGAGGTGCAGCCGATTCTCCCCGCACCGTTCAACGCCCGCACCCGAGTCCACGAATACGGCGGCGGGGCATGGACTGCCACCGCAGACGGCGACCTGGTGTTCGCCGAGTTCTCCGATCAACGCGTCTATCGCCTCACCCCCGGCGGGTCACCCGTGCCGCTGACTCCGAAACCGGCTGTGGCGTCGAGCATCCGGTACGCCGAATTGTCGGTGGTCGGTAACGACGTCATCGCCGTCCGCGAGATGCACGACGCCGGTGCGGTATCGCGAGACATCGTGGCGATCGACCTGAGCGGCGGCGGAGTGCGCTCGTTGGTGGCGGGCTCGGACTTTCTTGCGTTCCCGCGCTTGTCGCCCGACGGCACCCGCATCGCTTGGATAGCGTGGAACCATCCGCAAATGCCCTGGGACGGAACCGAACTGCGCGTGGCTTTGCTGGCCGATCCGTCGTCCTGGACGGTGCTGCTGGGTTCGACCGATGAATCGGTGATGCAGCCGGAGTGGATCGACGACCAACGGTTGTACGTCATCAGCGACCGAAGTGGTTGGTGGAACCTGTATTCGGTGACGCTCGACGGAGCTCTAGCGCCGCTGCTGACGCTCGACGCCGATTTCGGGGCCCCGCTGTGGCGACTCGGATCGAGTTGGTACGAGGTGCTGGGCGACGGAAAGCTGCTGACCGTGCGGACCGTCGGTACCGACACCCTCGCCGTGCTCGACCCTGCATCCGGCACTCTGGACGACATCGCGCTCGAGGGTGTGACGTCGGTAGGTCTCGGTGGGCGCCGTGGATCGACCGTGTTGATCAAGGGCGGTGGCGCGCAGGTGGCGAGCGGGCTGTTCGCACTCGATCTCGAAACCCGTGAACTCACGCCTGTGCGTTCGGGTTTCGAGTCCGTCCCCGACGGTGCGTACTTGCCGGAGGGACGTCAGGTGACGTTCCGTGGACCGAACCGCGAGGTGCACGCCATTGCCTATGCGCCGCGCAACCCGTCGTACGAAGGGCTCGACGGGGAACTCCCGCCGTACGTCGCGTTCGTGCACGGCGGCCCCACGGCACACGTGGCACCCGCACTGAACCCGCTGTTCGCGTACTTCACCAGCCGCGGCATCGGCGTCGTGGATGTGAACTACGGCGGGTCGAGCGGGTACGGCCGCGAATACCGCAATCGCCTGCGCGGGCAGTGGGGCGTCGTCGACGTGGAAGACACCATCGCCGCCGTGCAGGGGCTCGCCGACAGCGGCCTTGCCGACCCGCGCCGGTTGGCCATCGAAGGTGGCTCCGCAGGTGGTTGGACGGTGTTGGCAGCACTGACGTCTTCGGATGTATTCGCATGCGGGGCTTCGTATTTCGGTGTCGCCGAGCTCGAGCTGTTCGTCGCCGAGACCCACGACTTCGAATCCCGTTACATCGACGGTCTCATCGGACCCTTGCCCGAGGCCATCGACCTGTACCGAACCCGCGCACCGGTCAACAACGTCGACGGACTCTCGTGCCCGGTGCTGTTGTTGCAAGGACTGGACGATCCGATCGTGCCGCCGTCACAGGCCGAGCGATTCCGAGACGCCATGGTGCAGAAAGGAATTCCGCACGCATACCTGGCCTACGCAGGCGAGTCGCACGGATTCCGCAAACTCGACACTCAGGTGAACGCACGAGAGTCCGAACTGTCCTTCTACGGCCAGGTCATGGGATTCACGCCGCCCGGAATCCCCGAGCTGGAGCTGTGGCGTCCCCCTAGCTGAGGGGCGGGTGTGCGCGCTTCGCCTCGAGAAACTCGAGCAGCGCGCTGGGGATGGCGCAGTACTTGCTGTTGCCCACGGACAACTTGCTGCCTGCCTCGAACGCGGCCTTCGACGGGCCGTCGTTCTCGAGGATCAGTGCGCAGAGGCGCTCGTCGGTGCGGCCCGATTCGCAACACTTCTCGACGTGAGCTCGGTCGTCGGGGGTCAACGCCGCCCACCACGCGTCGTAGCGTCGCCAGAGCTTGTCCGCGTCGTCGGTCATGCCTGCTCCTACTTGTCGGGTATGCCGTGCGTTTCCGACCATACTCACGGTGCCCGATTCGTCCACGTCGCGGGGGTACGACAGGAACTTCACGCCGCATTTGCAGGGTGCGCGCCCCTGCTCCGACGTGAGCGGGGGCGCGCAGTCGGTAGAAAAGGCGCTCACTTACGGTTTCGGGCGCGCTCGGCAGCGTCGAGAATCATCCGATCGATCAGTTCGGGACGGTCGAGGTCTGCCCAGGCGATGCGCACTACCTGACGGCCGGTTGCGCGAATGCGATCCTCGCGACGCTTCTCTTCCCACACCACGTCCGCCGCGGACCTTCCTTCCGGCACATAGCGTCCGTACTTCACCTTGCCGTCGAATTCGAGCACGGTCTCGATCGCGGGCAGGTCGAAGTCCACGCGCCCGACGAAGCCACGGGAATCTGTGATCGGTACCTGCAGCTGTGGGGTGTGACCCAGGTGATGCAGCAACACCCGGGTACGCGACTCGCCCACACTCTCGGACCGGCCGTCCATGAATCGCGCAACCGTGCGGGCCATCCGATTTCCGGGATGGTTCGGGCATGAATCCAGCACTGCAACAATCTGTTCGACGGTCACGCCTCCGGTTCGCGCGGCGACGTCCGCAATGCACACCGCCGTCTCGAACGGAAGCGTGCGAGCGCAATCGGCGACGGTTCGCGCGAGGCCCGTCACCCGCACACCGTCGAAGGTCATGACCTCCTCGTCCGTGTAGGGAGACGCGTGCAGACTTCTGACAGCGCTGCTGCGTCCACCGCCACGGGCGCGATTGCGGGTGATGTGTACCCGGCTCAGATCGGCATTCCACACATCGAGACCATGAAAGACGGCCGCGCTCACATGACTGACGACTGCGTCGGGTGAGGTGGTCGCGTCGAACACGGCCTCCGCGATGACGCGGTGCTTCTCTTCCGCTGTGAGCGAGTCGAACTGTGTCCTGCTCACGAACCGCCCGGGTCGCAGTCGACGCCAGGCCCGCGTTCGGCAGTACCGCTGCAATTCGGCGTCGGAGGTGCCGCGGGCGAGAGCGTCGGATCGCGAGACGATGCGGGTCATGCAGGAATGCTCTCCAGCGCAATCGCTTTGGACAAGCCCCCTGTGCCCGATTGTGGATAACTCGGTGCCTGTGGATAACGGTGCCCGTGTACAGCGTGGCCGGGGACCTCACACCCCTACTGACGACTGCGCGCCCCTGCTCTGAGGTGAGCGGGGGCGCGCAGTCGGTAAAAAGGGTGTGAGGTTACTTTCGGCGACCCGGAACCTTGGCTCCCGGAGCGAATCCGAGTCCACCGGCCTTCGGCTTGGGCGGAGTCCGATCATCCGAACCGCTGGACGCCGCATCGGCTGCAGTGTCCGACTCTTCTGCCTTCGGTGCCTCTGCTTCCGGTGCCTCGGCCGCTGGTGCCTCGGTAGTCGGTGCGTCGGCTACCGGTGCTTCGGCCACCGGTGCCTCGGCTTCCGGGGTCGGCTCGGCCTTCTCCGGCTCCGCCTTTGCCGGCTCGGCTGGTGTCGCCGCAGGTGCAGCGGCCGCCGCACCCGGTGTCCGCGCGCCTGGCTTCTTGAATCCGGACTTCACGGCCAGGCCCTTGGGCTGGACGGTCGGCTTGGATTCTGCTGCAGCCGTATTCGTTGCAGCGGGCTCTGCGGCGGCGGGTGCTTCCGAGGTCGCGGCCTCGGCAACAGGTGCCTCGGAAGCAGATGCCTCAGCAGCAGGTGCCTCGGCAGCCGGAGCTTTTGCCGCAGGGGCACTCGCGGTCTTGGCTCCCGGCTTCTTGAATCCGGACTTCACGGCCAGGCCCTTCGGCTGGACGGTCGGCTTGGATTCGCTTGCCGCAGCGCCTGATTCCGCCGATTCGCTCGCGGTCTCGGGGGCAGGTGCCGCAGCAGTCGGTGCAGCCTCGGCGGGCTTGCCCGGTGCCTTGGCTCCCGGCTTCTTGAAGCCCGACTTCACGGCCAGACCCTTGGGCTTGACGGTGGGGGTCGACTCGGAAGCTTCGGCTGTGGCGGGTGCGTCGGACGCCGCGGGAGCGTCGGCAGGTGCAGCTGCAGGTGCCGACGCCTTCGCGCCGGGAGTCTTGCCCTTCATCTGCAGACCCTTGCCACCGGGTGCCTTGCCTCCGGCCATCCCGAGACCCTTCGGCTTCGGAGCAGCGTCGGCGGGAGCGGCCCCTTCGGTGTCAGGCTCGGCGGTGTCGGCCTTGGCAGCGGAACCGGGTGCCTTCGCCCCTGGTGCCTTGGCCAGACCCTTCATCTTCAGTCCGCCGCCGGCCTTGGGAGCGGGAGCTGCCGGAGCGGTCTTCGCCTCGGCAGGCTCTTCGACGGGTGCGATGCGCTCGGCCTCTTCGACCTCCATCGCCTTTTCGGTTTCGAGCTTCTCCTCCGGAGTGCGCTCACGCGGGATGACCTTGATGTTCTCGGCCAGCACCGAGGACTCGACGCGGGTGATCGACTCGAGCATCAGCTGCGCGACATCGACAACCTCGACGCCCTCGTGCGCGCCGCCTTCCTGCCGGGCAGTGACACCGTCGGTGAGCATGACGCGGCAGAACGGGCAACCGGTGGCGATCTTCTTCGGGTTGGTCGCGAGTGCCTCGTCGACCCGGTCGATGTTGATGCGCTTGCCGATGTTCTCTTCCATCCACATGCGAGCGCCACCGGCACCACAGCACATGGACCGCTCACCGTGACGCGGCATCTCCTTGAGGTTGGAGCCCGACGCGGCCATGAGCTCACGCGGAGCGTCGTACACCTTGTTGTGACGGCCGAGGTAGCACGGATCGTGATACGTGATGTCCTGGCTGACCGAGGCCACCGGAATCAGCTTCTTCTGGCGCACCAGGCGGTTGAGCAGCTGCGTGTGGTGCACCACGTCGTAGTCGCCGCCGACCTGCGGGTACTCGTTGCCGAGTGCGTTGAAGCAGTGGGCGCAGGTGACGACGATCTTGCGCTTGGTCTGCTCGACGCCGTCGAATACGTTGTTCAGCGTTTCGATGTTCTGCATGGCGAGCTGCTGGAACAGGAACTCGTTGCCCGCACGGCGAGCGGAGTCGCCGGTGCAGGTCTCATCGGCACCGAGCACCATGAACTTCACACCTGCGGTGGCGAGCAGCTCGGCGACGGCCTTCGTGGTCTTCTTCGCGCGGTCCTCGTAGGCACCGGCACAGCCGACCCAGAAGAGGTATTCGTAGTCCTGGAACGAGTCGGCGTCCTGGCCGAAGACCGGGATGTCGAAGTCCATCTCGTTGATCCAGTTGAGCCGGTCCTTGGAGTTCTGGCCCCACGGGTTGCCCTTGTTCTCGAGGTTCTTGAACAGACCTGCGAGCTCGGACGGGAACTCGGATTCGATGAGCACCTGGTAGCGGCGCATGTCGATGATGTGGTCGACGTGCTCGATGTCCACCGGGCACTGCTCGACGCAGGCACCGCAGGTGGTGCAGCTCCACAGCACCTCGGGGTCGATGATGCCGCCCTCGATGGCGTCGGCGACGAGCTTGCGATCGGCCTCGTCCCGAGCGGACTGCGGAATGGCGTCGAGCGCCTTCTGGTCGACGTTGCCTTCTGCATCGACGAGTCCGACCTCGTCACCGGCCATGTCCTTCTTGCCACCGGCAAGCAGGTAGGGAGCCTTGGCGTGGCTGTGGTCGCGCAGCGACATGATCAGCAGCTTGGGGGAGAGGGGCTTGCCGGTGTTCCACGCGGGGCACTGCGACTGGCAGCGGCCGCACTCGGTGCACGTGGTGAAGTCGAGCCAGCCCTTCCAGCTGAAGTCCTCGATCTTGCCTGCGCCGAACGCGTCGACGTCGGGATCGGCCTCTTCCATCTCGAGGACCTTGCCGCCGGACATCATCGGCTTGGCCGGGCCGAGGGCCACGGTTCCGTCGTCCATGCGCTTGAAGTAGATGTTCGGGAACGCGGTGAAGCGGTGCCACGCGACGCCCCAGTTGATGCGGGTGCCCACGATGTAGAGCCAGATCATGCCGGACATCAGCTTGATCAGCGCAAAGATCGAGACCATGTTGGAGTTGGCCGGGAGCAGCTCGGCGAGGCGCATCGTGAAGAAGTCGGTGTACGGGTTCGAGTGTCCGTAGGTGGCGATCTTGCCCGCCTTGACGAACACCATGCCCAGGCCCTCGATGAGCACGACGGCCTCGACGAAGTAGGCGGCCTTGAACCCGGAGCCGGCGAAGCGCGACTGACGCTCGGGCTTACGCGGGTGGTTGAGCTGGCGAATGATGATCAGCGTGGTGATGCCGATGACCGTGCCGAGCCCGAGAATCTCGTCCATCAGGTGGTAGATCGCGGTGTCGCCGACGATGGGCCAGTGGAACTCGGGGTTGAACGTCTGTCCGTATGCCTCGAACCAGAACACGGACCCGACCATGAAGCCGATCATCACCAGCCAGTGCGCCCAGCCGACGGTACGGAACTTGACCATCTTGGTGTGGGCGGCGAACTCGATGATCATCTGCTTGAAGCGGGGGACGATCGGTCGCCAACGGTCGGGTGCCGGCTGACCCAGCCTCACGATGTTGAACATGCGCAGGGCCCCACGAATGAAGGCGTACCAACACACGAGGCTGAGCAGAGCACCGACTGTGCCCAACGTGATCGTCAGGGCGTTCATGTCGTGGCCTTTCGCTGTAGGTGGCAGCTGGGACAGCTACCGCTGGTTCAACCCGTCGAGCAGGATTACGGCCTAAGTTACTAGCCAGTAGCAATGTAACTGTACTGATGGGTAACTTAGCATCGATCGGACAAGCGACGCTGGTGGGCGTCGAAATGAGGCCATCCGACGGGCGGGCTGAACTCGTCAGTAGGTTGTCTCGTGGATCACGTTAGGCGTAGGCCTCTCACGTGCTGTCGAGAAGGCAGTCCTTACCTGTCCTTCGTGTTGCCGGATCGTCGCTGCGGTGGGCCCGATTCCGTGTTGGAGCCGGTGACCCTTTCCGGGCTGTATTCGACCGATCGAACGACATTTTTCGCGACATGGTGAGCCCCCACGGCCCCGTGTGCACCGGAAATCGAAAATGTTTGTGACAGTTGGTAACTGATAGGTGTCGGAGTAGTTGCGAAAGGACAACGAACGGTACGATTCGTGCGCTACACTTCGGTCGCACCAAAAGTCGCAAAAGGGTCATCGGGGTGACTTTGCGTTTGACGGTTGCCTAGCGGTACTGCCAAGCACTCCATGCACAGAAACGGAACAGAACTCCACATGAAACTCAGCAAACTGGTCGTCACTTCGGCCCTCGTAGCAGCGGCTATGGGTCTGGCCAGCGGAACCGCTTACGCACAGCCCGATTCCAGCTCGACGACCCCCGACACGAACTACTCCGTCGAGCTCGAAGACCGCACCATCGTCACCACCATCGATGCGGGCGTCTTCAAGGTTGCCGACGACGGCAAGACGGTCGACGTCCTCGACGCCGCCGACAAGATTCTCGTGACGCTCCCGCTGTCGTTCAACCTGGGTGGACTGAACTTCCCGTACGAGCAGAATGTCGATGACAACGGCAAGACCCTGCGCCTGATCCCGAACCTCGACTTCACGAAGGTATCGGCCAACTCGCGCAGCATCGGTGCCACGACCGTCGCATCGCCCGAGGAGAACCTCGCGGCACAGCAGAACTTCTCCTCGCAGCTCGGTATTGCAACCGCTATCGGCGGATTGACAGGAACCGCGATCGGTGCGGCGATCGGTTGCGTCGTGACTCTGGCCGCCGGTTGCATCGCGGGATTGGTAACGGGTGCAGGCGTTGGTGGAGTCATCGGCACCATCACCGCCGGCGGCCCGACTCTCGTTGTTGCAGGCATCGACTTGCTCAACACGCTGAATGCGGCACCCGGCACCACGGTCTGGGCAAAGTAGCCTCCAGCTTCACGCAGGGCCCGCACTCGTCGAGAGTGCGGGCCCTGCGTCGTTCGAAGCGCGTGTGGCTACGACGTGCGAACCGTCAGTCCGGGGTTCTCGGCCAACACATCGTTGATGGGGGTGGCGAACAGTTCGGGTCGCTGGCCCTGCAGCATGCTGAACACCATCGCGATTTCGCACGACGGTTGATCGCCGACATTCGATGCGCTGGCGATGCCGACGGCGAGGGTGCCGCTGACGATCGGTCCACCGCTGTCGCCGCGGAGAGAGCAGATGGAAGTCGAGAAGCTACGGTCCATGACGGCCTCACCCATGGCGACGTTCTGGCCCGTGGACAGGATTGTGCCGCAACTGAATCCGGTTCTGGAACCGGACTTGCACACCGGTGCACCCACGATGGGATCCACCGTTCCGGTGACGTGCAGCGGTCCCGAGCCGGGCACTCGCACCGCATTGCTCTCGAATTCTCCGACGTTGGCGTCGTCGATGTCGATCAAGGCGTAATCGTTGTGCGACTGGCTGGTTCGGTAGAACGAGCCGAACTTCGACCCGACGAGGCTCCCGTACATCGGATATGCGCCTGTCGACGCTGCGGAACCGGTGTCGGCTGCGCCCGGATTGCAATGGCCCGCAGTGATGTTGACCGAACCACGCGTCGGGTCGACGGCATTGAATCCGAGTGAGCAACGCAGACCGAGGCCGGCCGGGGTGCCCGCGAGGAAGCTGTCTCCTCCGAGATAGGAACTTGCACGAATCGGACCGGCAGTGGGCGCGAGGTCGAAGGGAAGCAACTCCAGCAGCGGGTCGACGGCGTCGCGCACTACCTGCGGGATCTCTATCCCGGGGGCGACCGTTACGAATCCGTTGGCCGATGCGGCGTCGGCCACCTCGGCGTGGGTGGGGCCGTCCGCAACCGCGACGACAGGCCGACCGTCCGCATCGAGCCAAGTACCCGTGACAGCTTCGGAACCGACGGCGGAAGCGAACTCTGCCAATCGGCGAGCCGCGTCGGCTCGGTCGAGGAACTGTTGCGGATTCAACGCGAGATCACGGGCAACGGCGTCGGCCAAGTCGGGCGGCAGCACCTGATCTGCGCTCACCACGGGCGCGGCAGTGGCGACAGGAGCAGACACCGCCATCGTGATCAGGCACGACACTGCAACCAACGACAACCCCAGCGCACGGCGACGCATGAAACCCCTCCCCCAAGGCATCCGCGATGTGATGCCGTTCACGACTATAGGGGGTGCGCAGCTGTCGACCTACTGGCTTACTCGGTTCGCAGGGTGGATTCGGTTGCGTCGACGACCTGATCGATGGGAATGCCCAGGCTCGCGGTGCCGCCGTACTGCGCCAACGCCAGGTTCGCCTCGTTGCAATCGGGCGCGCCACCGCTGTTGGATCCGCTGGTGATTCCGAGCGCGAGTGTTCCCGTCACGATGGCACCACCACTGTCGCCCGCCAGAGTGCACGCGGTACTGGCGAATCCACGAACCGTGCGGGAGGTGCCGTCCTCCATGTAGAGCTGTGTCTCGACGCGGTCGGCGGCAACAACGCCACACGTGAACGACGACGACTGACCGGACTTGCAGACCGGCGCTCCGATCACGGGTGCTGCGGTTCCGGTGATCGTGACGGTGCTGCCGTTGGCTCCGCGGACGGTGGGACGGTCGAGGCCGGACGCAATGCCGCTGTCGTTCAGGGCGATCACCGACCAGTCGAGGCCGTCCTGTGCGCCCAGGCTCGACCGATCGAACGACCCGATCTGGGTGCTACGCGCAATGTCCGCCGGATCGGGAAGGTACACCGGTGCGCCGCCGGCTCCGGTCGCCTTGTTCGGATTGCAGTGTCCAGCAGTCAAATTGACGGCTTCGCCGGACTTGTCGACGGCGTTGAATCCGAACGAACAGATGCTGATGTCGGTGGTCGGAGCATCGGCGATGGGCCCGGTGCTGGTGACATAGGTGTCGCCGCCCATGGGAGTCGGGTCGACCGGCTTGTTTCCGCCAGGGGAGAGGATGACCTTGATGTTGGCCAGCAGCGTCGGCAGGTTGAGCGCGCTACCGATCGGGCTGTTCACCAGGTCGATGACGACCTGGTTGTCGATGAAATCGATGGCCGTTCCGTTGATCTGCTCGGAGATCTCACGGGGAAGGCCGGCGATCCAGCCGTTGAGGTCTGCGAGCGATTTCTCCAGCCCGTCCGCCGACACCGGTGACTGAGCGGTGGCATATCCGTCCTTGGCCACTGCCTGTGCTGCAGCAGGGGAGGTGACGGCGACGACGGCGTTGCCGTCGGGTCCGATCCATGCGCCGGCGAAATCGGCGGGGCGGCTGGCACGGAAGTCCGATGCGTAGGCGGACAGTTCCTGCGCACGAGCGGCTCGATCGAGATACTCCTGCGGGGAGATCTTCAGATCGCGCTGCACGGCCTCGACGAGTTCTGCGGGAAGCCGATCGGCGGGAGATTGGACGACGGGCTCGGCGGCCGCTGTTCCGGAAAACGAAGCGAACAGTAGGAAAGCCGTCGAGCACAGCACTGCAGCACGCAGAGCCCCGGTGTTACGCATGAAATCCCTTCATCGGGTGCTTGGTATCAGCGCCCCACCCTAGGGCATCAGTCGCTGAACCAGTGTTTGTGCAGGTCAGGGCTGAGCTGCCGTCGTCGTTGTGGTTGTCGTCGTGGTGGTGGTAGCTGTCGTTGTGGTCGTCGCGGCCGGGGTGGTCGTCACCGGGGTCGTGGTCGGCACCGGGACGGTGGTGGCGACCACGGGCGGGGGCGTGGGGATCGGTGCCGGCGGCGGCGCAGGCAGCGGTGTGGGTTGGGGCGGGGTGTACGGCTCGTACGTCGGTTCGTCGACCTCCTCCGGCACGACGACGGCTGGAGCGGGAGTGACGGTAGTGGTCGACGGCGTGCGGGTCGAGGTGACGACCGGCGAGCCCGCGTCGGTGACGGCCGGGGGCGTCGGGGCCGGCGAACTGCCGAACACGCCGCTGACTGCCGCGATCGCCAGCACGATCACCACGCCCGCCGCAGCACCGGCAATGACGGTGGTGATGGTGCGCGAGCGTTCGCTGCGTTCTTTCTTCGCCTCGGCGGACGCGACAGCCGGGGCAAGAACAGCCGGCACGTCACCGGTGTTCGACGCGTTCTCCTCGGCCGGTTCGACCGGGTGGGACCGGAACTCCGAGGGCTCGAACATCGGTGCCACCGCAGGCAGGGCCTCGGAGAAGGCGAGGGACTTCTCCGGCGGGACAACAGGAATGGCGTCGGTGTCGAGCGAATCGGTGCCGTCGTTGCGGGTGACGATCGGCGCGGCACCGGTGACGAGAGAATTGCCGTCGACATCGTCGACCTCGGCCAGCAGCAAAGCGCCTCGGGGCGCTGCGAGTGGCTCGACAACCAGCGGGCCCGAAGTCCGTTCGGCAATCTCCGCCGCCACCGACTCCAGTTCGGCGCTGCCTCCGGTGAGCACCACGGTCCCGGTCTGCGGCACGTCGAGGGTGCGGACCGAAGGCGCGACCAGCTCGGCGAACTCGGCTCGCGTCACGGTTGTGGACTGCGACAGGCCCGGCAGATCGACCGAGATGGTGGCCTGCTCGTCCGTGCTGAGCGCATGTTTGGCTGCCTCGCAGGAGGCAACGACGCCGGTGAGGGCGGCCAGCACTGCCGCGTCGGACAGATCGATGTGCTCGCGATCGGTGACCACATGATCGAACAGTGCGTCGGTGAACACGTCTCCGCTGACGGCGGTGGTGCGAACCGTTCCGCCTCCGGGATACGTCGAGATGTCGGTGCCGGTGGCACCGATGTCGATCACCGTGGCGGCCGTGCCGGGGTTGCGCTGCGCGAAGGTGCTGGCGGCTTTCGCGTCGGGCACCAGTGCGATTGCGGTGAGACCGGCGTGATCGAGCGCATCACGCAGCAGCGCTACGCTCTCGCGCGGCCATCGCGTCGGGTACGTCATGGTCGTGACGGGTGCGTCGGCCGACTCGGTTGCCGAAGACATCATGGTGACGAGGCAATTGGCCGCGTTGGCCATCAGGTCCTCGGCGCGGTACGCGGCGGCGTCGGGTTCGAGGTTTTCCTGCTGACCGACCAGGTCCACGAACCGGGTGAAGGGCGCGGTGTCGGCGGGTTCGCCGAGATGGGCGCGACCGTCCTCGTCGAATCTCAGAGTTGTCGGTACTACGACGACCGTCGGCTCGTCGTCGGCGCGGACGCGGTGGACCGCCACCGACCTGGTGTTGCCGACGGTGATTCCGAGATGCCCCGCACCGCTCATCGAGTTCCCTCTGTCGCTGCGTCACGTGCCTGCTCGGTCACGGGTTGTGGTTCGGTCGAATCCGGTTCGGTCGTCTCGCCGGTGTCGTCGGCCGGTTCCTCGACCGGGACCTCCGGTTCGGGTTCGACCGGATCGATGGTCTCACGCGGTTCTTCGCGGTCTCTGGTCTCGGGCGCTTCGAGTGCCGGGCGGGTGTCGATCTCGGTCGGGTCCGGCTTGCTTCGAGGGTTCTCGGAGGTTTCGGCCGGGCTCGTTTCTTCGGTAGTTTCCAGCGGAAGAGGTGCGACCGGGGCGATCTCGGCGGCCGGCTCCACGACGACGGTGGGGAAATCGATCGGGCCACCGGCTCCGGTCCCGGACGACGTTGTCGGCGGTATCAGCTGGGCGTTGCCGATGGTGGGCACCGTCGTGTCGGTGGAGGTCCCCAGCTGCAGCGCGATCAGGGACGCGCCGACGATCAACGCCGAGGCGAACGCCGCCGCCGCGAACAGAGGGCGACGGTCGGATCGTGTGGGGGACAGCACCGCGATCCGTTCGGTGACGGCGTCGACGGGGAATTCCGAGGCCAGAATCGCTGCACCGCGCGCCGCGGCGACGGCTGTGTCCCTGCTCTCCAGGGTCGCTCGCACCGACGCATTCCACGCAGCGAGCGCCTCCGCTTCGGCCACCAGCGACACGTGCGCGAGGCCGTGCGCATTCATCGCCGAACGCAACGCGAAGACCTGATCGGCCGTCCAGCGGGCCGGGTAGGTGGCGGCCGCGGCGAGGTCGCCCGGTTGCAGATCGATCGACGACGCCACCTCGGTGAGCAGGCACAACAGGGCCATCGACGTCAGCTGCTCGGCCGGAAAGACGGTGCCCTTGCTGCCGGTGACGCCGACGCCGTCGGCGAGAGAGTCGAGGAAGTGCGTGTACGCCTCCGACTTCTCGTCGGGTGCGTCACCGAGCGAGACGGTGCCGTCGGGATGAGTGTTGAGCACGGTCGAGTGCAGCGACGCCAGGTGCAGCGACGGGCCGGGCGCAATGGGATGCGACACCGCGGCGACGGCGCGTTCGTCGTCCAGATGGAGGCCGACGTCCGGCGTGCCGATCCTCACACTGCCGGGCTGCTCGGTCATGGGCGTGCTGCCTGTTCTGATCGGTTACCGATGGTCGGTCGTTATGTCGCTTCGGGCCCTCACACAGTTACACTGCCGGTCGCTGCGCTGGTGGAGCCTCCGTATCCCATGGCGCGCAGCATCGAGATGAGCTCCGAACGAGACTCCGCCCCGAGCCTGCGCCGTATACGAGCCACATGATGTTCGACGGTCTTCGGGGAGATGTAGAGGCGGCTGCCCACCTCGCGGTACGTGACTCCGAGCACGAGCAACTCGGCGACCTCGGCCTCGCGTTCGCTCAGCGAACCCGTCGGTGTCGGCGTGGTTCCCGAAGCGTCGCGTCGGTGCGAGTTGGGCGGTTGCGATCCGGTTTGACGCAGCGACCTGGCGATGTGCAGCAGTGCGGTTGCGGTCGCGGTATCGCTGACGGTCAGCGCGGCCTCGCTGGCCAATCGGGCTCCGTCCCAGGGCAGTCCGAACGCCGTCAGCGTTCGTGCCGAATTCTCCACATCGGTCGGATCGGGCCTGCCCTGCAACACGCCGAGCCAGGCGCGACCGGCCGCGGCGAGGGCGGCGCTGTAGGGGTGGGTGGGAGCGGCTGCCGCGAGAGCCTTGGCGTGCGGCACCAGCGCGTCCGGAGTCTGCGCCACGATGGCCGCCTGAACCTGATACCAGTGCAGAGCCGACGCCCAGACGGGCGGATCTCCGAGCGCGGCGAGCAGATCGGAGGCCTGCCCCACAAGGTGTTCGACGCGGTCGACCTGGCCGAGTCGGGTTGCAGCCAAGAGTAATTCGCCCAGAGGTAGCAGCGCGAACAGATCTGCCGAGTATTCGGCGATGACGTTCTGTGCACCGGTCCATGCCGTCATCAGCGATCCTGCGTCACCCGATCTGCGGGCCAGGCCTACCCGGATCGCGTGCAGGAAGAGCTGATTACGCATGTGGGACAAAGGAATCCGGAGGGTATCGAGCGCAGAGCTCGTTTCGACTGCATCGCCCCGCAGCATCGACGCCCAAGCCCCCAGGAGGATCAGTCGGGTGTGTGCCTCGGATCCTGGACGCCGTTCCGGCAGCGCCCGCGCCAGGATGGAATCGACGCGAGCGAGGTCGCCGCAGTGCACCGCATGAAGGGCCGCGACGGCCGCGGCGGTGTCGGTGGCACACGAACGATCGGAGACGTTGCCGGTCAACGACATTGACCGCATCAGTGAGTGTGCGGCAGCGCTCGACTCGGCTGCACTGCGAGAATCGATGGACCCGAGGACGCCGGCCACCAGGAAGGTGCCGGACGCAGTGCTCGACGTCGGCGCAAGCGCGGACACGGCGGTCATCGACCGGTCCGCGCCGCCGCGATCACCGGCTGCGGCAGCGGACAGCGCGGCCCACACCCCATCGGGCCCGAGTCGATCCTCGCCGAGCCAGACGAACAGTTGTGCGCTGCGGGAGAGCATTCCGCGCTGCGCGGCAATCGAGGCCGAGACTCGAACCGCTGTCCGCAGATCCGAGGAGTCGCAGACGGCGGCGCTGTCGAGGATCACATCGGCGTAGCGCCCCGCCTCGTCCAGATCGCCGGCGGCGGCCGCGACCTCGGCCCGCCGGGCGGCGAGCACCGCCGGATCGAAACCGGCATCGACGGCGGCATCGTACAGCGCGCCTGCAGTCTCGACCGACGCCGAATCTGCCTGCTGTACAAGAAAATCGGCCAGACTGGCATGAACGACGCCGCGCTGCGCCAACGCACGCGCGGCGGTGGCGTCGAGCAGGCGGGATCGGGCTGCGACGTCGGTGACGGACTGGAGCAGTACGCGGCAGCGCCGATCGCCGATCAGCTCGGTCAAGGGAACCTCGGCGGCCGTAACCAATGCGCCGGTGGAGTCGAGCAAGCCGGAGCTGCAGGCGAGGTCGACGACAGATTCGACCTCGTTCGAGCGCGCGACGAGCTGCACGGCCGTCGCGGGCTCAGGAGCGATACCGAATCGAGCCGCGAGCAGCAGTGCCCGAGTGTCGTCGGCGGTGTCGAGCAACATCCGACGATGCTGTGCAGCAACGGCTTCGGAGACCGCTCGCAGGGGAGCTGGGTCGGAGAGTTCTGCGCCGAGCGCGGCAAGAGCGGCGTCGACGGCGGCAAGAATTCCCCCGGTGGACTTCGCGATCGCATTGGCCAGTGCCGCAGAGATGGGCCGTGCAGTGGCGGCTGCTCGTGCGGCGATCGACGTCTTGTCCAGCGGAACCAGAGTCAGTCGACCGGAACCGGCCGACGCGACCAACTTCTCGATGCGAGAGTCGAACTCGCGCGGAGCCGTCGCCACGACCAGCGTGATATCCGAGCGAGTTGCCGCCGCAGCGATCTCGTCCAACCTCTGCTCCGACAGCAGATGCGCGTCGTCGACGAGAACCGTCGAGCCGGACGGTGCATCGGCGATGCTGCCCGGATGCGGATCCACCGACGCCGCGATCGCGTCGAGAACAGCGGAGCGACCGGAGCCGTTCACTCCGACGACAACATGAAAACCAGTGGTGTCGAGGGCATCACGAACGAAACGATCGGCGCGTTCGACGCCGACGAGGGATGGTCGGATGCTGATCACGGTCGACTCAGCGGCCGGTCAGGCCGCCGACGACTCCGCCGAGCCCGTCGCCGACGCCACCGACCGCACCGCCGAGCCCGTCACCGACTCCGCCGACCACGCCGCCGAGCCCCTGACCCACGCCTTGACCGACATCGCCGAGAGTGGGGCCTTGGTAGCTGGGAACCTGTACGCTCGGGACCTGCACAGCAGGTGGTTGGTAGCTGGGAACCGTCGGGGCCGCGACCGACGGGATGGTCGGCACGGTTGCTGCGCCGTTGTCGGCAGCGGCCGCGGCGGGGGCAGGGGATCCCGCAACCGGTGCGCCGGTGGCCGGATCGATCTGCGTCACCGTGCCGTCGGCGTTGACGACCGTGGTGGGGGTGCCCTCGGATCCGACTGCAGCGGCGTCGTTCTCGCCGGGAGCGGCCGTCGTGGGCTGGGCGTCCGCAACTGCGGAGGTGGTTCCCGGTGTTTGGGTGCTCGAGATCTCGGCGTTGGACTCGGCCGGAGCGGTGTTGTCGGAGGTCAACGCTGTACCCACCGACAAGCCTCCGCCGGCGAGAAGCGCGAGGACGACCACGGATCCGGCGACCAGGCCGGCCTTCTTACGGCCCGACATGCCTGCGTCGGATTCGACGGCAGTAGGCGTCGGTGCCGGTCTGGGGGTTGGGCGCGGCATCGGCGCGGCCGAAACTGTGGGTGCGGCAGAGGCCACGGAGGCCGTGGGGACCGCAGCCAGGGACGCTGCGTCTTCTGCGGCGGTGGCGTCGGCGATGTCGCTTCCGAGTATCGCGGCTCCGATCGCGACGGTCAGTTCCGGACGAGGTCCGGCGACGACGGGGGCGCGCAGTTCGGACGAGATGAGTTCGGCAACGAGGGGGATGGCCGAGCTGCCGCCGACGAGCACCACCTGGTCGATGTCGGTGACCTCGAGTCCTGCGGCGGCCACGGCGTCCCGAACGACCCCCACGGATGCCAGCAGCGATGCGCGTACCAGCTCTTCGATCTCGGAGCGCACCAGGCGAACCTCGGTGTGCAGACCGGGCAGGTCGACAGTGAGCGAGGTGGACGTGTCGTAGGACAGTTGTTCCTTGGCCTGGCCACACCGGGCTCGCAGTTCCACCAGCGCACCCACGGTGTCGGGGTCGAACGGATCGAACTCGAACGACTGACTTCCCGAGACGGTATCGAGGACGTACTGCATGATCGCGTGATCGAACTGCGCACCGCCGAATTCCTGCGAATGGACACCGCTGCCGACGACTCCCGCGTCGGTGCCGGTCCGAATCAGGGTCACGTCGAGGGCGCTGGCACCCAGGTCGTAGATCACGGCGAGGCCGTCTGACTGTGTTCCGCGAGTCACTTCGAGCCAGCGCATCGTGGCAACGGACTCGGGTACCAGCGTGACATCGGCCAGTCCGGCGCGGTCCAGCGCCTCACCGAGGGCCTCCGCTGTGTACGCCGTCCAGCGGGTGGGGTGGGTGACGACGACCGTGGGGGCGGAATCGGCTCCGGCGGACACCTCGGCCACGAGTGCGCGAGCGGCTGTGGCGTACAGATCCTCGGCGCGGTGACTGCGGCCGTCGTCGTCGATGAGTTCCACCGGGTCGCCCACTCGGTCGGCGAATCCGCTGATCAGGTGGCGGGCCGATCGGTCCCACAGCTCGGCCAGGCTCGGGGCCGCGCCGGGGCGAAGGTCGAGTGCCGAACGCTTGACCACCGAGGTCACGGGGTCGGTGTCGAGTGCAGCAGCCGCTGTCACCGAACCGATACGTATGCCGAGCCCTGCGTTCATAGTGGTGTCGCCGCCTTCATCTCGCCCCAGCCGTCAGTGGTACTGCCGTCACTCGCACTGTCGGACTGCGTTCGTTGTTCGTTACGTCTCACAGCAGGTTAGAGCGCGAAACGAGTGAAATCCCCTAAAGCGCCCAGATCCCCTAACGAAAGCCCCCTGGCGACCCCCGGGGTAGTAGGGGGATCGGCCCCGTTGGGCGGGGGCTCTTCGATGCATAGCTTTGTGATCAACCACGAAGTACCACTCGTCAAGGAGACCCAGATGGCTACCAACGCCGTACTCGATTTCATTCTCAGCCTGCTGCGCGACGACCAGGCTGCAGCGGCCTACTGCGCCAACCCCGAGACGACGCTGGCCGCTGCCGGCCTCGGCGACGTGACCCACGCAGACATCGTCGCCGTGGCACCCCTGGTCGCCGAGTCGGGTCTGTTCGCCGGAGCGGGCAGCCAGCTGTCGGCCATCCTGGGCGCAGGCGGATCGGCCGGCCTCGAGGGCGCACTCGCCGGAGGCGCGAGCCTCGGCGGCGGATTGTCGGCCGGACTCGGACTGGCTGCAGGCGCAGTCGCCGGCGGCGGACTGGCTGCAGGCGGCAGCCTGACCGGCGGAATCGACGTGACGGGTGAGATCGCCGCGTCCCTGCAGGCAGCCCTCGCCGCCGCGCTGGCGGTCGGCGGCCAGATCGGCGTGGAGCTCGGCGCTGCATTCGGTGGTGCCCTCGACGCCTTGATCGGCGCAGGCGCAGGCATCGGTGGCGGAATCGGCGGCGGTGTCGGTGGAGGTCTGGATCTGGACCTCGACGGTCTGCTCGGCGGAACCGTCGGTCTCGGCGCTGCGTTGACCGGTCTTCTCGGAGCGGGCGCGGGCATCGGGGGAGCGATCGGCGGAGACATCACCGCACAACTGCAGGCCGCCCTCGACGCCGCCCTCGGCGCGACCGGTGCCGTCGACCTCGGCGCACTGGCCGACATCCAGGGTGGACTGAGCGGCGCGCTCGGCGCGATCTTCGGAGTCGGCGGAACCGTCGGAGCCGAGCTCGGCACGGCGCTCGGTGGAGTCTTCGACGCCGTCCTCGGTGCCGGAGCCGGCCTCGACATCGCAGGTGACCTCGGTGCCGCTCTGACCGCGGGCATCGGCGGCGCACTGGCAGGTCTCGGCACCGTCGGTGCAGATCTGACGACCGATGTCGGTGCAGCCCTGGACGGAGCACTCGGTGCCGGTGGCGCACTGGTCGGCGACATCGCGGGTGGCGTCGGCGCCAGCCTCGGTGGGCTGTTCGCAGCCGACGGTGCCATCGCGGGATCCATCGGAACCGCACTCGGAGCCGTCCTCGACGCCGGTGCGCTCGCAGACCTCGACGTCGACGCCCTGCTGGCTGCGGGCGGCAGCGTCGGCGCGGTCGTCGGCGGCGCACTCGGAACGGCACTGGACCTCGACACCAGCGCGATCGGCGGCCTGACCGCTGCCCTCGACACCGCAGTGGAGGGAGTCCTCGGCGCAGGTGCCGGCATCGGCGGCGACATCGCCGGCGGGCTCGCAGGTGGCCTGGCCGGTGGAGTTGCCGGTGCCGGTGGAGTTGCCGGGAACCTCGAGGGCCTCCTCGGAGCCGCATTCGGCGTCGGCGGCACCGCCGGAGCCCAGCTCGGCACCGCACTCGACACAGTGCTCGACACCGGCGCAGCCCTCGACCTCGGAGCCGTACTCGGTGCCGGAGCCGACCTGAGCGCAGGACTGTCCGGAGCGATCGATACAGCAGTAGCCGCCGGAGCCGATCTCACGGGAACCGTCGACGCAGCACTCGCCGGAGTGGGCGGAGTCGGCGCAGATCTGTCGGGCGGTCTGGCCGGAGTGGGCGGCGTGGGTGCCGGCCTGACCGGCGGGCTCGCCGGACTCGGCGGAGTGGGCGCGGGCCTGACCGGCGGACTGGCCGGACTCGGCCAGGTCGGCGCAGACGTGACCGGCGGCCTCGGAGCCGTCGGAAACGTGGGTGCGGATGTCACCGGTGGCCTCGCAGCCGTCGGGAATGCCGGTGCGGGCCTGACCGGCGGACTTGCCGGCCTGGGCGACGCGGGAGCCGGCTTGTCGGGTGGCCTCGCCGGCCTCGGCAGCCTCGGTGGCGGTCTGGCAGGCGGGGTTGCCGGCGGAGTTTCCGGCAGCGTCGACGCTGCGGCTCAGGCCGGAGCCGGACTCGAAGGAGCTGTGACCGGTGGCATCAGCACCGGAATCGACGCGGCAGCATCCGCAGGCGCAGGCCTCGAAGGAGCTGCGAATACGGCAGGATCCGTTGCCGGCGGCCTCGAAGGTGCGGCAGGCGGAGTGGTCGACGCGGGAACCTCGGTGGGCGGCGAGATCGTGTCGAACGTCGGTGGCGGACTCGACGCCGGTGCTTCGCTCGGAGGAGGCATCGCCTCCACCGTGGGTACGGGTTTGGATGCTGGTGCCGACGCTGCGGCGTCCGTGGGCGGCGGGTTTGATTCCGCTGCCGACATCGGTGGACAGGCAGCGGGCAGCGTCACCGGTGGTCTGGAATCCGGTGCGGAGGGACTGGCGAATGCAGGCGGCAGTCTTTCCTCGGCCGCGAACGGTGCAGCGTCGGGATCGTTCGAGCACTCCAGCTCCTTCGACGGCGGCGCAACCGCGTCCGGGACGGGCTGGTCGAGTGTCGACTCCAACGTCTTCGGACAGGCCGAGAGCGATTCGAGTCTGTTCAGCGACGGCAGCCTGCACGGCTCGGTGGACTCGGCAGCCGATTCTCTCGGCCACGCTGTGACGGTCGATCACGACATCGATCCGCTGCACCCCTGATTCGGTCAGCGACACCAGTGCACGGCCCCGAGTGCGTTCGTCACACTCGGGGCCGCGTCGTCGCTAGAGTTCTGTTGGGGACGTCGACGAGAACGGGTTGTGAAGCGAGAGTATGGACGGGCACACAACGGAGCTGGCCGAGCTGTTGAATCGCACCGCGGCGGTGGCGACATCGGCGGGAAGATCCGACCTGGTGGATCGAGTCGAGGCGGCACGGTCGAGAGTCCTGGATCCACGCCGACGCATCATCGTGGTCGGACCGCTCAAGCAGGGCAAGAGTCAGTTCGTGAATTCGCTGCTCAATCTGACGGTGTGCTCGGTCGGCGACGACGAGACCACGGCCATCCCGACGGTGGTGTCCAACGCCGAGAGTTTCTCCGCGCAGCTCGTTCTCGCAGATCCGGGTAGTGAGCCCATCCGCGTCGACGTGCCGGCCGAAGAAGTCACGACCGTCACCCCGGCGAGTCCCCGAGCTCAGGGTCGTGAAGTGTTGCGGCTGGACATCGGAGTGCCGAGTCCACTGCTCGCCGACGGTCTGGTGCTGGTCGATACACCGGGTGTCGGTGGGCACGGAAATCCGCACGCTGCAGGAACATTGGGACTCATTCCGTCCGCCGACGCAGTACTCGTCGTGTCCGACGCCTCCCGCGAATTCACCGAGCCCGAACTGTCCTTTCTCCGGCAGGTGCAAGGTTTGTGCCCGGCCGTAGCCGTGCTGATCACCAAGATCGATCTGTACCCGCACTGGCGGCAGATCGTCGAGGCCAATCGCGGGCACCTCGATCGCGGCGGCCTCGAAGTACAGATGCTCCCGGTATCGTCTCTGTTGCGCTCTCACGCACTGCGTTTGAACGACGAGGAGCTCAACGCCGAGTCCGGTTTTCAGCAGCTCTACGCGTTTCTGCGCGACGACGTCGTGGCACGCGCGGACGTACTGGCTCGCGCGTCGGTCTCACTCGACGTTCGCTCGGTCACCGAGCACCTGTCGCTCTCGTTCGGCAGTGAGCTTGCGGCGCTGAAGGATCCGGAGCGGGCGGCCGCGGCCGTCGCCGGTCTGCAGCGCGCCAAATCCGCTGCCGAAGAACTGCACAAGCGCTCGTCGCAATGGCAGCAGACACTCGGTGACGGCATCGCCGATCTGGCGTCCGATATCGATCACGATCTACGCGACCGGTTGCGCCGCGTCACCCGGGAGGCGGAGGAAACCGTCGACGAGGGGGATCCGGGCAAGGACTGGCCGCAACTGGGCGAATGGCTCGAGGAGCAGATCGCCGCGTCGGTGGGCGACAACTTCGTGTGGGCGCACGAGCGGGCATTGTGGCTCTCGGAGTTGGTGGCCGAGCACTTCGCGTCCTCCGGGGCGGCGGCGCTGCCGGATCTCGACCTCGGCGATCTGGACAACGTCCTCGAACCCGTCTCGTCGTTGGCCGAGCTGGAATCCGGTCGTGTCGGTATCACGCAGAAGGTTCTCGTAGGGATGCGCGGCTCCTACGGCGGTGTCCTCATGTTCGGCCTGATCACCACATTCGTCGGGTTGAGCCTGCTCAACCCGATCTCGATCGGCGCGGGTGTTCTGCTGGGCACCAAGGCATACAAGGAGGACAAGGAAAACCGCGTCAAAGCACGTCGTTCCGAGGCCAAGATGGCGATCCGCCGCTTCACCGACGACGTCAGCTTTCAGGTCGGCAAGGAGTCGAAGGACCGGCTGCGGCAGATCCAGCGGGTACTACGCGATCACTTCACCTCGATCGCCGAACAGACTCTGCGGTCGCTGAACGAGTCCCTGCGCTCGGCGCAGGAAGCTGCCGCGGCCGACAATACGAACCGTGCCGCCCGCATTGCTCAGCTGGAGCAGGACCTGCGAGTGGCAGCCGATTTGAACTCTCGGGCAATCGCTCTCGTCAAGGACACCGCGGTATGAGCGTGACGGCTCTGAACCGGGCACGTGACCTGATCTCGGCTGCTCGATCGACGTACGCGGGGGACGCCGAAGCCTCGTGGATGCTCGACGAATGTCTGTACCGCCTGGACGAGCCGCTGCGGGTGGCCCTGGCGGGATCGCTCAAGGCCGGAAAATCCACACTGCTGAATTCGCTTGTGGGGCAGGATATTGCTCCGACCGACGCCACCGAATGCACCAAGGTCGTCACGTGGTATCGCAACGGCGTCACCCCCGCCGTCACCGCCTGGTACGACGGCGACCGGGCCGCGAACGTTCCGGTGCAGCGACGGGATGGCCGATTGACCTTCGATCTGGGGTCGTTGACGGCCGCGCAGGTCGATCGCTTGGACGTCGAATGGCCCGCCAGCACTTTGGCGCAGACGACGATCATCGACACCCCGGGCACGTCGTCGCTCTCACGCGATGTCTCGGCGCGCACGTTGGCCATGCTCACCCCCGAGAACTCGTCCTCCGGTGCCGACGCCGTCGTGTATCTGCTGCGCACGCTCAACGCGTCGGACGTGTCGTTTCTCGGGCAGATCGGCGCGCACGTGGGTGGTGATTCGGGGCCACTGGGGGTGATCGGGGTGGTCTCGCGGGCCGACGAGGTCGGCTCTGGCCGGATGGACGCGATGATGTCGGCCAAGGAGGTCGCTGCGAGGTTCGCGTCCGAGCTCGAGGCCACCGGTTTGTGCCAGGCGGTGGTCCCGGTTGCGGGTTTGCTCGCACTCGGTGCGGAAACATTGCGGCAGAACGAGTTCGCTGCGTTCGAGATGCTGGCGACGGTACCGACCGAGGATCTGCAGTTGGCGATGCTCTCGGCCGATCGCTTCGCGCGACCCGAGAGCACGCTGCCCGTCGACGCGGCGCTGCGGGCCAGCATCGTGGACCGCTTCGGTTTGTTCGGAATTCGGATGGCGGTCACTCTGATTCGACTGGGGGTGCGCGATTCACCGACGCTTGCAGCCGATCTGGTCGAACGCAGCGGTTTGAGCGAACTGCGCTCGGTGATCGACGTGCAGTTCGGTCAGCGGGCCGACCAACTGAAATTGCATTCGGCTCTGGTTGCATTGCAGCGAATTCTGGAGTTCCGGCCGGAATCGCATGCCTTGCGTACCGAAGCCGGGCGGATGCTGGCGGACGTGCACGGCTTTGCCGAACTGCGTCTGCTCGGCCGATTGCGTTCCACCACACCGAAACTCCCGGAAGGTGCTCTGCTGGACCTGCAGCGCGTCATCGGCGGGTTCGGCATTTCCGCCACCGAACGCCTGAATCTGCCGGCCGATGCCGGTCGCGCCCAGCAACGCGAGGTCGCGTTGGCGGCAGTACACAAGTGGCGGGGGTTGTCCGAGCACCCACTGCTGGATCAGTTCACCTCTGGCTCGTGCGCCCTCGCCGCGCGCAGCGCCGAGGGGATACTCGCCACGATCGGTTGAGCATTCAGCTCGGATCCGGTGCCGCAGCGGATTCGGCCAGCCACGCGATGACTTCGCCCAGCGGCATCGGCCGCGCTATGTGGTGGCCCTGTGCCATATCTACGTCGCGTTCCGCGACGTAGTCCCACATAGCCTGGTCCTCGACGCCTTCGGCGATTGTGCGTGCCTCCAGGGCGTGTGCGAGTTGCACTGCAGCATCGAAGATGTTGGTCCCGCGACCGTGCTCGAGGGCATTCTGCAACAGGGTCCGATCGATCTTGATGATGCTGGGTTCGAGCCGGTCGAGGAGTTCGAGATTGGAGTAGCCGGTACCGAAATCGTCGATGCTGACACTGGCTCCGAAGCGGCTGAGGATGCCGAGCGTGTCGCGAGCCCGACCGTGTTCGTCGACCAACGAGGACTCGGTGACCTCGATGACGAGTTTCTCGAAACCGCCGGGCGGCATCCACGTGACGAGGCGGTCGATGATTTCTCGTTCGTCCAATTCGGTACCGGAGAAGTTCACCGACACCTGTGGTCGGTTGCCACCGAGCTCTCGTTCCAGGGTCGCGAGATCCGCGTCGAGCAGCGTCAGGACGATTTTTCCCAGTGCTCTCAGGTGCCCCGTCTGAGTGGCGTGATCGATGAACTCCTGTGCAGGCACTATCTTTCCGTCGAATCGCCATCGGATCAGAGCTTCGAGCATCGTGGCCCGGCCTGTGGCGACGTCGACAATCGGCTGGTAGTGAAGCTCGAAGTCGTTGTTGCGAAATGCTTCCCCCAGCCGATGGCGAATCGCCGCGCGTTTGTCCGCGACGGAGTTCATGTTCGACGCGAAGTACATGTGGCGATCACGGCCGCTCTTCTTCGCGGCGTACATGGCCGTATCTGCGTTGTGCAGCAACTCGTCCGCGGTCGAGCCGTCACCGGGGTAGACGGCTATACCGATCGATGCAGCTATGTATGCGGTCGAATCGGCCAAGGTGATGGGATTGCGTATGTCCTGGAGAATTCGGTGGGCGAGAACTTCGAGTCCGTCGAGATCCTCGGCCCGGGTGACCAGAATTGCGAATTCGTCACCACCGAGCCGGCCGACGATGTCGTGTCGACGAGCCGCTTGTTGCAGTCGGTTCGCCACCGTGGCCAGCACGATATCCCCTGCTCGATGACCGAATCGGTCGTTTATCTCCTTGAACCCGTCCAGGTCGATCCACAGCGCAGCCACACCGCGCGGCGAGGAACTGAGCAGTTCGACGGTTCGCGAGCGAAAGAACTGTCTGCTCAGCAAACCGGTGTGGCGATCGAACTGTTCTCGCGCGGCGAGGTCCGCACTGATCGCTCGAATTCGGGAGATGTCGTGCACGATGGCTACTGTGTGCGGCGCTGTGGCCGACTCGGTCGGCTTGGACACGGAATGGAATTCGATGCTGACCGGATGAGACTGGCCGTGCGCGTCGACGACGCTCCAGCTGTCGAAGGTACCGTCGTCCGGTAGTTCAATCAGGGAAGCCGACGTCCCGACATCGGTTCCGGCGCGCCGATCGATGAGCATGGACAGTGGCGTGCCGGACAATTCCGCGGAACCGAACCGGGTGATCGACGCGAAACCACTGCTCACAGTGAGGATCCGGCCCTCTCGGTCGAGAATGACGATTCCCGCGGTGATCGAGCCGGATAGGGCGTCGAGCACCGCAGTTCGTTCGGCTGCCTGGGCCTCGATGCGATGACGATCGGTCACGTCCACGGCGCTGCCGATGATCGATCGCGGACCCGAGTCGCTACGGTGGACCGACTGCGCGACCTCTTCGATCCAACGGATCGAACCATCGGGGCGGACGATTCGATACTCCGCCCGCCAGTCCCGTCCTGCTGCAGCGGAGATGGTGGCCACGCGGTCCCGATCGTCCGCGTGTACGGCGGACAGCAACAGGCTCGGGTCCGCGAGAACCTGAGCTCGGTCGAGTCCGTAGATCTCTTCTACTTTCGAGTTGATGAAGGTCAGGCGGCCGGATTCATCGCGCTGCCAGACCATTTCGCGGATGGAATCGGCGACGAGGTGGAAGTTGTTCAGCGCCGCATCTCGATCGCGCCTGGTCGAGCTGATATCGCCCACATCGGTCACGACCACGATGACGCCCTGCACTGCGCCGTCGGAGCCCACGTAGGGCTGGGTTTGCAGAAGATAGTCTGCGCTCTGGCTGGTTATCTCACGGAGCCGGGACTGCCGGTCGTCGCGGGTGGCGATCAAATCATCTGCGAGGCCGGAGATGGCGACGGTCGTCGGTATGGCTGTGAGAGGGCGGCCACGATCCTCGTCGATCAAGGAGAACAGGCGCACGGCAAGCGGGGTGAATCGGGTCACCCGCAACTCACGGTCGACGATGATCAGCCCGCTCGTCAACGATGTCTGAATGTTCGTCAGGTCGGTATTGGCGCGCAATGCCTCGTTCGTTCGGGCTTGCAACTCCTGGTTGAGGGTAGTCAGCTCCTCGTTGGTTGCTTCGAGCTCCTCGTTGGATGCCTGGGCTTCCTCTGTGGTGGCCTGGAGCTCCTCCGCGGAGGCCTGAAGCTCCTCGTTCATCGCTTGGAGTTCCTCGTTCGAGGTGCCCAGATCTGCAACGAGAGACTCGAGCGCGCGCTGTGTCGAGTCGAGCTCGGCGCTGATGTCGAGACTGTGCAGAGCGCCGTCAGTGTCCTGGTCGGAACCATCGGGACGGCCGGACGAAGGGTCTTTCTGGAACGAAATGGCCGTGCGTGTGGTCGATTCCGCGAGGATGCGGAACGCTGATATCCGAACCGGCGTCTGCTCACCGACTGTCAGTTGCGCGGTGGTCGAGCCAGTCTGACGTAGCTGACCCAGTAGCGTTCGAACTGCCAGCCGGTAGGGATCACGGAGGATCTCGATGACCGCGCCGGTTTGCCTGCCCTCGCCGAGGCTGCACCACGCGGAGACATCGCCGATCACCTCGACCAGGACTTCGCGGTCGTCGAGGATCAGCATCGGCGGAGCCATGATCTGCAGAATGCGCCGGTAGGGCAATTCGCTCGTTGCGCGCGCGGAGGTGACGGCCGGCTGGATGCCCGCCCGCGGTGTCGGGCTCTGTGGGCGTTGACCGACAGCGATCGAGAGAAGGCGGCCGGAATTGCTGCGCCGATAGATGCGGTTCGCGTAGTCGACCGCCGTGAACACTGCATCGATAGTCGAAATACGTTCGGACAAGCCGAGAACGATCAGTCCGTCGTCGGCCAACGCGTAGTGGCACAGGTCCATCACCCGGGCCTGCAATCGCGGCTCGAAGTAGATCAGTGTGTTGCGCAACGAGATCAGATGGATGCGCGGAAACGGGGGATCGTAGGCGACATTGTGCCGGGCAATGACCATGCATTCGCGTAGCTCGGGGATCACGGACCAACCCGATGGGGAATGATACATCCAGCGGTCTCGGAGTCGTTGCGGCACAGGCGCTATCGACTCGGCACTGTAGTGGCCGCGTCGCGCTACGGTCAACGCGGCCTCGTCGAGATCGGTGGCGAACACTTTCAACCGAGCCCTGAGATCGCCCCCGGTCCCGTCCAGTGCCTGGGCGGCCAGCATCGCCGCCGTATAGGCCTCCTCGCCGGTTGCGCATCCCGGAACCCACAGGCGCACCGTCTCGTGGGCGGGCAGAGATCGGGCGAGGGTGTGTAGTCGCGGCTCGAGGCTTTCCCAGACCGTACTGTCGCGAAAGAATGCCGTCACGCTCACGAGAACGGCCCGAGCCAGCGCGCCGGCCTCGCCGATATCGGCGGACAGTCCGGCGGCATAGTCGGTGAGCGACATGCCGCGGATGCGCCTGCGGCGTTCGATCTGGCGGCTCAGGGTGGAGCGTTTGTAGCCGGAGTAGTCGATGCCGGTGACCTGATGCAGGCTGTCGATGATCGGTTCGAGTTCCGCCTCGTCGAGGTCGACCCCGTTGCTCTCGGTACCCGACACGGACGGGGCCTCGGTGTCCGGTGTCGAGAGGAGCCTCGGGTCGGCAGTCGTGTCGGGTTCGGGTAACGGATCTCCGAAGAGAATTGCGTGCAGTTCGGCGGCCAACGATTCCGGTGGAGCAGTCGTGTTCACTGCACCGGTGCGTATCGCCGAGCTAGGCATCTCCTCGAAGGTTGCGGTGACTGGATCCTGGGCGGCGACGACGCCCCCCGCCGCGCGAATCGCCGCACACCCGACGCTGCCGTCGTGGCCGGTGCCCGAGAGAATGACCGCGACCGAATCGGTCCCGTATTCGTCGGCCAGCGTTGACAGTAGTCGATCGATGCTGGGCGACGGTCTACTACTTGGCCCGGGGGCTGGGAGCCTGATTGCTCCGTCCTCGACGACGATGTCGGAACCGGGAGGAGATACGTATACGACGCCGCTCTCCAGCGGGCCCCCGTCGACCGCATCGATGACTGTCAGTCTCGTGTGACGAGAAATGAGATCGACCAGCGCGCTTTCGGCTGACGGTGCGCGATGCTGCGCGAGGATGAAACACCACGGTGAGGTCGGCTGCGCGTCGGCCAGTAATCTCGCGACCGCGTCCAGGCCGCCGGCCGAGCTCCCCACACCGACGACCCGCAATCTGGGATGGTTCTTGCTTTCGTCAACCACCAGCAGGGCCTCCTCGGCATCGTGCCTTACGATGCCACACCGAGGCCGTCGGCGTTCGTCCTTCGGAGACGTGTGTCAGCGCCGCGGTGTCAGTGCAACTACCGTGCTGGCGGCCGCTGTAGTTGCCACGACGAACGGTCCCCACTGCAGAACACCGCCGAGCAGCGCGGGGGCGTCGGAGACGAAGGTCGAGAACGTCACGGCCGCGCCGACGGTGAGAATGCCGACCGCGCCCATCAGGACCTTCGAGGATGTCGCTGCGCCTCGCATCAGATTCAGCGCGACGAAGCCAAGGAGAATCAGCACCGCCGACGCGGCACCGCTCGAGAGCAGGGTGGCCGAGGCCGTGTTGCGTAGGTCGGCCGAACTTGCCGTCGAATCCTGCTGTGAGACGGCAGCTTCGACGCCGGAGAGAACGGAATCCCAGTTCAGCGCGACGGCAGCGGCCAATGCGAGGACCAGCGCCGCTGTCAAAGCCCACAAAGCAGTCGCGACCGTCGGTAAGACCGAGTGAGTCGGCTCTTCCCGCGGCCGAAGCGGCTCGACGACAACATCCGGCCGCGGCGGTTGCGGACGCGCAGGCCGAGGCCTGCGTGAGGTCGGGTCCATCTCTTCTTCGGCCACGATCCAGCAGTCTATCGGGCCGAGGCGATGGGACGCCGCCTCAGCGCAGCACCACCGCCACGCCCTCGTACGGACGCAGTGTCATCGGGAAGCTGTTCAGCTCGTCGACGGTTGCGATCTCGTTGTCGTCGTACACGTCGATGGCGCACGTGCCGGGCACCAGGTGCTTGGACTGAATGGTTGCGCTGATCTCCTCGGACGAGAAGTTGAGCACCGTGGCCTGGATGGTCCCTTGGCTGAGTTGGTGCACCATCACCAGCAGGCCCTTGTGCGAGACGGTAGGGATGTCGATCTGCTGGGCGGTGGCGATACCGAACCGCTTGCGCAGCTCGATGATTCGCGCCAGTTGGCGGGCGAACGACTGCGGGTCGGCCAGCTGCTCGGGAAGTGAGCCGTAGAGGCTGCGCCCGCGTGGGATTCCGGATTCCGAGCGCACGGCCTCGGGGAAGTACCCCATCAGATCGTGTGCGCCGCGGTTGATCCAGCGAGTGTCACCTTCCCGAATGAGGTCGTCGACCTCTGCGGCATCGATGGGCAGAATACCCAGCAGATCCCAGCCCGACAGCGCGAACACGCCCGGCTGCCACGCGTTGTACATCGCCAACAGCAGGTGGGCACGCTTGACCGTCTCGATGTCTGCCTCGTCCATTCGGTCGAGATCTCGGATACCGAGCGATGCGGTGATGACACTTGCTGTGGTGCAAGCGATTCCGTTGGTGGTGAACGTCCGGTTGTACGGTGCCCAGCGTCCGGTGAGCCGATCGGTCAGTTCGCCGCGAATGCGATCGCCCAGGTCGCAGCCTTTGACCGTCTCGCCGCCGTAGGAGAACTCGTCCTCCGCATGCAGGGTGGCGAAGTGGATGAGCTCGAACGTCATCTCGTCGTGATTCTGCAGCGCATGTACAAGAGATGCCGTGTCGACACCATGATCACGCGCCAAAGTCATGGTGAGCCTGAGGAATTCGGTGTTTCCCATGACCAGTGCATGCTGATACGCGGGGCGGTTGATGAAGTCGTACGACAGGTCGGCACCGTTGGTACCCATGGCCTTGATGTCGTCGATCGTCAGGTTCAACTCCTGGAAGGTGAACCCGCCCATCTTGCGCACCACGCTGGCGATCAGGTGGTTCGCGGCCTCGGACAGAGGATGGCCCTCGGACCAGCCCGGACCTTCCGCTCGACGCTCGACGCCGAGAAAACCGTTGGCGTCCAAGCGCAGTGCGCCTGCGCCGAGGTCGGCGATGGAGTGGCAGGCGTCGCCGATCACCAGTCGCATACCGGCGAAGGAGGGGTCGAGCCAGTTGATCGACGGCTGACCGGCCTTGAAGTAGTGCAGGTACACCCAACGACGCTCGACGCCGTCGATGCCGACGACGGGAGGTGTTGCGCTCCAGTTGGTTTCCTTCACGCCGAGCTCGTAGAAGATCACTCGCTGCAGCTGGCCGATGATGTAGCCGGCGCGAGCGAGATTGGCCTCGGCCTCGGCGTCGATGTTCTGCGAATCGGCTCCGGCGCGCACTCGGGGCAGCAGGTGCCAGTCCTGCGGTTCGATCTCCACCATGTGATAGATGCCCGGGTAATCGGCCACGGCCATCTCGGCGAGGCGGAAGTCCGCACCCTTGCCGGTGTGACCGGGCACGATGTCGTCGATGACGATGCCGTCGTATGCCGAGGCCACCACGCACAGGCGTCGGAACTCTTCTTCCGATCCGAATGCGGGGTCGATCTGCATGCCGATGCGGTCGAAGTGGCCGTCGACCGAGGGGGTCGGCCGCCAGCCGTGAATGCCGCCTGCCACCTTGACGGGGCCGGTATGCACTGCGGTGACACCGATTTCGGAGAATGCCTGCCACAGCTTCTCGTCGCCGAGGGTGCTCAGAAAACTCGTCTGCGGAGCGTTGATCACCGAGATGGGGTAAGCGGTGAACCACACCGGGGCGCGCTCGACGGCGGCGCGAGGATCGGGATCGGCATACGGGTTCTGCCACATGCTGCCCTTGCCCGAGAGCTGCTCGGCGATCAGCTTGGCGTCGCGCAGCATCGACTGTTCGGTGAGCCAGTCCACGTACTCCGGGTTCGACGCAACCGGTTCGCTGTCGGGAGTGGGACTGTTGCTCCGGTTGGCGCGGCGCACCGAGGGGCGAAGTGGTTTCGGCCGAGCCGGGTAGAACTTCTCGTCGTAGGTGATCTCGCTCGGTTCGTGCTGCACTTCGGGATCCATGTGCCTCCGTAGCCTCGCTTTTCTTCAACCCTACGTAGGGCGCGGCCGATCCGCAGGGTTGTGGTTCCCCTGATCCTCGACGGGCGAAACCTTGCCGGTCGACCGGTGAAACCTACGCCGAACTACACGAATGTCATTCGGCGGGGGCGTTTCCTTCGATATGCGAACGTCATCGAATCGAGACCGCCTGGTGTGGAATGTCTGATTCCGATAGGCCATAGTGAGTCAAGTACCAACTGCCCCTCCAGTCACATCAGACTCACGGGTCACATCCCCTCAGCTACAGGAGTTGTCCATGCGACGTCTTGCCCGCACATCGATCCTGGCCTCGACGGCCGCCCTGGCCGCCGGCATCGGTGCGGTCGTCCTCGTGCCCATGGCCTCGGCCGAACCGGAAGAGCCGGTGGGCCCGCTCGGCTCGGTCGTGCTCGAAAGCCCCGACCTGGTGGTCGCCATGTCCGCTGTCTGTGACACCACGGTGAAGGACGCCCCCGAGGGTGGCGTCGTGGCGCTGCAGGTCAAGGTCGACAACGTCGGCGCGGACGACGCGTCGAACGTCAACGTCAACTACGGCGCACTGCCGGGCGTCCAGGGTCAGAACGCCGAGACGACCATCAAGGCAGGCGAGTCGGCGACGTACACCGTGCCGTCGGTCGATCGTGAGTGGGTCGCTCGTCCCGCCGGTGCCGCGGCCTTCGCGAGCGCCCTCGACGCCGACTTCATGAACAACATCACGGCCGGGCTGCTCAGCCACAGCTGCATCCCCGCGCCGGCCGAGGAGCCTGCCGAGTAATTCTCGTCCGACTTTCCTCCCGCTGCGCCGCGACGATCCCCGTTGATCGTCGCGGCGTACTGCTGTGTGTGCCTGCGGCAGTGGGAACAAATTCGCCACACCCTCCGTTGTGCAGGTCAGCAGCCTTGAGTGGATGAGGCTCAAGTTGGAAGTTGACGGAGAAGATCCCGTTGTGCAAACTTGAGCGGAGTTCGCTCACCCAGGGACTGAACCCCAGCAATAACAGGAGGAAACATTATGGCTCGTGCGGTCGGTATCGACCTCGGGACCACCAACTCGGTCGTGTCCGTCCTCGAGGGCGGCGAACCGGTTGTCGTCGCCAACTCCGAGGGATCACGCACCACCCCGTCGATCGTCGCTTTCGCCAAGAACGGTGAAGTGCTGGTCGGCCAGCCCGCGAAGAACCAGGCGGTCACCAACGTCGATCGCACGATTCGTTCCGTGAAGCGCCACGTCGGCACGGACTGGACCGTGGAGATCGACGGTAAGAAGTACACCCCTCAGGAAATCTCCGCGCGCACGCTGCAGAAGCTCAAGCGCGACGCCGAGGCCTACCTGGGTGAGGAAATCACCGACGCGGTCATCACCGTTCCCGCGTACTTCGAGGACGCACAGCGTCAGGCCACGAAGGAAGCCGGCCAGATCGCCGGCCTCAACGTCCTGCGCATCGTCAACGAGCCCACCGCGGCAGCTCTCGCATACGGCCTGGACAAGGGCGACAGCGAGCAGACCATTCTCGTGTTCGACCTCGGTGGCGGCACGTTCGACGTCTCGCTGTTGGAAATCGGCGACGGCGTCGTCGAGGTTCGCGCGACGTCCGGCGACAACCACCTCGGTGGCGACGACTGGGACGAGCGCATCGTGACCTGGCTCGTCGACAAGTTCAAGGCTCAGAACGGCATCGATCTGACCAAGGACAAGATGGCGCTGCAGCGTCTGCGTGAGGCCGCCGAGAAGGCGAAGATCGAACTGTCCTCCGGGCAGAGCACCTCGATCAACCTCCCGTACATCACGGTCGACGGCGACAAGAACCCGCTCTTCCTCGACGAGCAGCTCAGCCGCTCGGAGTTCCAGAAGATCACCTCCGACCTGCTCGACCGCACCCGTGCGCCGTTCCAGGCAGTGGTCAAGGACTCCGGCATTGCCGTCAAGGACATCGACCACGTCGTTCTCGTCGGTGGTTCGACGCGTATGCCCGCCGTCTCCGAGCTGGTCAAGGAACTCTCCGGTGGACGCGAGCCCAACAAGGGCGTCAACCCGGACGAGGTCGTGGCCGTCGGTGCTGCACTGCAGGCCGGTGTGCTCAAGGGTGAGGTCAAGGACGTTCTGCTCCTCGACGTCACGCCGCTGTCCCTCGGTATCGAAACCAAGGGTGGCGTCATGACCAAGCTCATCGAGCGCAACACCACCATCCCGACGAAGCGTTCCGAGACCTTCACCACCGCTGACGACAATCAGCCCTCGGTGCAGATCCAGGTCTTCCAGGGTGAGCGCGAGATCGCCTCGCACAACAAGCTCCTCGGCTCGTTCGAGCTGACCGAGCTGCCCCCGGCTCCTCGCGGCGTCCCGCAGATCGAGGTCACCTTCGACATCGACGCCAACGGCATCGTGCACGTCACGGCCAAGGACAAGGGCACCGGCAAGGAAAACACGATCAAGATCCAGGACGGCTCCGGCTTGTCCAAGGAAGAGATCGACCGCATGGTCGCCGACGCGGAAGCTCACGCAGACGAGGACAAGGCTCGTCGCGAAGAGGCCGAGGTTCGCAACCAGGCCGAGTCCCTCGTCCACCAGACGGAGAAGTTCGTCAAGGACAACGAGGACAAGGTCGACGCCGAGCTCAAGGGACGCGTCGAAACCGCAATCGCCGACGCCAAGACGGCTCTCGCGGGCAGCGACATCTCGGCAGTCAAGACCGCCGTGGAGAAGCTCTCGACCGAGTCGCAGGCTCTCGGCACCGCCATCTACGAGGCTCAGGCCAAGGAGCAGGGCGGGGCAGAGGGTGGCGCCCAGGCCGCTGACGACGGTGTCGTCGACGCAGAGGTTGTCGACGAGCCCGCCGACGACACGGACAAGAAGTGACGTCGGAGAACACCGAGCAAGAACCGGTCACTTTCGTGGACAAGCGAAAGATCGATCCCGAGACCGGTGAAGTACGGGAAGGTGACGCAATTCCGGAGCCCCTCGTGGGCACCGGGGCTGCGCCCCAGCCCGACTCGGTGGACGAAGGGACCGTCGACGGAGACATCGTGGAAGACCCGCGTGACACGCAGGTCGCCGAACTCACCGCAGATCTGCAGCGCGTGTCGGCGGAGTACGCCAACTACCGGCGTCGTACCGACCGCGAGAAGCAGACCGGAGCGGAGAACGCGAAGGCGTCCGTCGTCTCGCAGCTTCTCCCGGTTCTCGACGACCTCGAGCGAGCTCGCCAGCACGGCGATCTCGAAACCGGACCGCTCAAGGCAGTGGCAGACAAGTTGGCAGGGGTGTTCTCGAACATTGGCCTGACCACCTTCGGAGCCGAGGGCGACGCCTTCGACCCGGCCATCCACGAGGCCGTCTCCCACGAGGGCGACGGCAGCAGTCCCGTCGTCGGGACGCTGATGCGTCCGGGCTACAAGCTCGGCGAACGCGTTCTGCGGACCGCGATGGTCGGCGTCGTGGACAGTGCAGCACAAGAATCGGATGCACCTGCGTCCGACGAGCAGTAAACAGAAGTAGCGCGAGAGGAGGAAACGCCCGGTGAGCCAGCGGGAGTGGATCGAGAAGGACTTCTACAAGGAGCTGGGCGTTTCCTCCAGCGCGACTGCAGAAGAAATCAAGAAGGCGTACCGAAAGTTGGCCCGGGACAACCATCCCGATGCCAATCCGGGCAACGCCTCGGCCGAGAACAAGTTCAAGGCGGTCAGCGAGGCGCACGCCGTGCTCGCAGACCCGGCCAAGCGCAAGGAATACGACGAAGCACGACGGCTGTTCGCCTCGGGCGGGTTCGGTAGCCGCGGCGGCGGTGGATTCTCGCCCGGCGCAGGCGGATTCGGCGGTGGCGGCCAGACCTTCGACGTCGGCGACATCTTCGGTCAAGGCGGCGGCGACGGCGGAATCGGCGACCTCTTCGGTGGCCTGTTCAATCGCGGTGGCGCTCAACAGCGCCCGCAGAGCAATCGGCCCCGACGCGGCAGCGACGTCGAGACCGAGACCTCGCTGCAGTTCCGTGAAGCGGCACAGGGCGTTACGGTCCCCCTGAAGTTGACCAGCCCGTCCTCGTGCACCACCTGCCACGGCAGCGGCGCAAAGCCAGGAACCAGCCCGCGGGTGTGCCCCAAATGCAACGGCCAAGGCGTCGTCAACAGAAATCAAGGCGCGTTCGGCTTCAGTGAGCCGTGTGACGACTGCCGTGGCAGCGGGTCCATCATCGACGACCCGTGCGTCGACTGCCGTGGAACCGGAGTGCAGAACCGGACCCGCACCATCACCGTGCGTGTACCGGCCGGCATCAGCGACGGGCAGAAGGTCAGGCTCGCCGGTCAAGGCGAAGCGGGTCTGCGCGGAGCGCCATCGGGCGACCTGTTCGTGACAGTACGGGTCAAGCCCGACAAGGTGTTCGGCCGCAACAACGACGATCTGACGGTGACCGTTCCGGTGAGCTACGGCGAACTGGTGCTCGGTACAACGCTGTCGGTGCCCACCCTCGAGGGTCGCGTCGGAGTGAAGGTGCCACCGGGGACCGTCGACGGCCGAGT
The DNA here is from genome assembly GCF_002258645.1 of Rhodococcus sp. 15-649-2-2. Classification (NCBI taxonomy): domain Bacteria; kingdom Bacillati; phylum Actinomycetota; class Actinomycetes; order Mycobacteriales; family Nocardiaceae; genus Rhodococcus; species Rhodococcus sp. 15-649-2-2. Next base: position 791 of record NZ_NPFM01000010.1, on the reverse strand, counting down.
GCTGCGGGTGCGTGGACGCGGTATCCCGAAGAAGTCCGGTACCGGCGACCTGATGGTGACCGTCAAAGTTGCCGTCCCGCAGAAACTGGACGATGCTGCCACCGACGCTCTGAAGAACTATCTGGAAGCCGAGAAGGCCAGCGGATTCGACCCGCGGGCCGGGTGGGCAGGTGTGTGATGTCGGTCCCTCCCGAGGGCGGTTCCCCGAAAAACGGTGGAGCGCAAGCTGATCCCGACGCGCAGATCTTCGTGATCTCCGTGGCGGCACAGCTGGCCGGTATGCACGCGCAGACGCTGCGTACCTACGACAGGCTCGGACTGGTCACCCCGCACCGCACCACCGGCGGCGGTCGACGCTACTCCCCGCGTGACGTCGCACTGCTCCGTGAAGTGCAGCGACTCTCGCAGGACGAGGGCGTCAACCTCGCCGGCATCAAGCGCATCATCGAGCTCACCAATCAGGTCGAGGCTCTGCAGTCGCGAATCAGCGAACTGGCTCAGGAGTTGGCAGCCGTGCACGCCAGCTATCGCCGCGACCTGGTGCCGATTCAACGCAACGCCCTGGTGGTCTGGAAGCCGAAGCACCAGCGCTAGGTTCGCCGCCTCTTTGCGGGCTCAGATCCTCGCAAACGCGCGCGCATTTGTCAGATGCGCGCATTGTCGTCCCTGATTCGCTCACTATTCCGCGCGCGCCCTCTTTGCCAAGCTTCTGGTGAGTCATTCGAGAAGCTATGGAGGGTTATCGCATGTTGAGTGCTGAGTTCACGGGGGAGCAGATTCGGGAGATGGTG
>NZ_NPFM01000001.1:0-160334 GCF_002258645.1 Rhodococcus sp. 15-649-2-2 | reverse complement strand
CCTGATCGACACGACGAACACGGGGTGGGGACTTTCAGTTGGCCACCAGTGGGGACCTCGACCTGGCCACCAGTGGGTACTTTTTCATGGCCACGGACACACATCACCTCAGTCAGTGGATCGAGGCTAAGAGTTTCCGTGGAAGAACAACTAGGCTTGTTCTTGAAGTGCGATAACTGGTCGACTGAAATCTTTGCCGTTCGCGCCGTCCAGCGGCGGCCCCACACAGCTTCGCATTGGAACGGCGGAATCCTGGGTCGGACCTCATACTGGGCCCGTGTTTGTTCCGGTCGCATCTGCGTCGTTGGTCAATCGGGTAGCGGCACGTTTTGGAGTCGAACTTGGCCGCGGGCGACTACCTTGCCAGTGTCGACAGCCGTGATTACCACGAGCCAGAGTTGTTGTATCCGCCCTTGGTGCAACGGTGCGGCGACCACCTCGACCCGACCACCGGTGCTGGCTCGGATGAAGTCGGTCGAGTTGTTCACGCCTACCGCGAATTGACCACGTGCCTTGACCGCCTCGCTGGCGCCGATGCTCGCGGCCGACTCCAGCGCGGTGGAGTAGACGCCACCGTGCACCGCACCCCACAGCGTGAAGTGTTCCTCGGTGAGTTCGATGTGTCCCACCACCTTCGTGCCGGAGACCAGTTCAGCCTCCAGTCCGGCGGCGGCGGCGAACGCGCTCGGCGGTGTCGCCAGGACGTCGTTGGGAGATACTTACTCCTTACTCCTTACTCCTTGCTCATCTCAGATGCCTCGTTTCCGCCGGAAGGCTCCGGCACCGTTTCGTCGCACCATTGCGATCAGCGTGGCGATGCGTCCGCGCTGAAGATCGGGTTGAAGGCCCGCGCCCAGGCGGTGCAGTTGATCGGCGTGCCAGGACAGCTCCAACAGTCCGTCGAGCGACTTGATGTCGATGAGCTTGCCGACGACCGGGCGTAGTCCGGCTCGGATGCTTCTAGCGGACAGCGTTTCCGTGCGGCCGCTGAGGATGGCGTCTGCCGCGTCGGTGGTGGTGGCGGTAGGTCGCCCGAGACCGATGATGTCGCACTCACCCGATTCGACCGCCGCGGTCATCGCCGTCCGGGTGCGGAACCCGCCGGTGACTGCGAGCGGGACAGCCTTCGCGAGTTCGCGCACGGTGCCGGCATATTCGAGGAAATACGCCTCACGCGCCCGAGTGCTGGCTGCGGCGGACCCCATCATCGCCGGCTGCTCGTAGCTGCCGCCACTGACTTCGATGAGGTCGATGCCTTCGCCGGCGAGAGCTGTTATGACCGCACGTGACTCGTCCTCGGTGTAGCCGCCACGCTGGAAGTCTGCCGAGTTCAGTTTGATGCCCACGGCGAACCCGTGGCTCACCCTGGACCGGATGCGGCGGACGATCTCGATCACGAACCGCATGCGACGCTCGGGATCGCCACCCCATTCGTCGGTGCGCTTGTTCGACCGCGGTGAGAGGAACTGCGCCACCAGGTATCCGTGCGCCCCGTGGATCTGCACCCCGTCGAAACCTGCGGATTCGCACACCGCGGCTGCGGTGGCGAATCGCTCGATGATGTCCTCGATCTCGGCTCCGGTCAGCTCGCGTGGGGTGCTCGCTCCGGGGAAGTCGAGGGTAATGGGACTCGGCGCAACCGGGGTGTGGCGGACGTTGAGTGGATTCGACTGTCTGCCAGGATGATTGAGTTGGACCCAGATGGGGGTCCCGCCGTCCTGCGTCGTCTTGGCCCACCGCTTCAGGGCGTCGAGATCGTGATCGTCTTCGATCACGACATTGCCGGGCTCGCCGAGCTGGGCGCGGTCGATCATCACGTTCCCCGTGATGATCAGCCCGAAGCCGCCGCGACTCCACGTCGAGTAGAGCGTTTCGAGACGCGTATCGGGAGCGTGGTCCCGGTCGGCAAGCGCCTCACTCAGCGCAGCCTTCATGATTCGATTCGGCAGGATCTGACCGCAGGGAAGAGTCAGCGGATCGTTCAGCGAGGTGGTCAAAATGGTTCCTTGTCTCGGTTCGGTTCGATCGAGAAGTCAGCGGCGGGTGACCGGTGGGAGGTTGGGGAAGGCGGGTTCGTTGATGCCGAGGTTTCCGGAGCTCGCCAGCGGCCGTACCTGCAAGAACAACCCTGTTTTGTGGGTGGTCTCGTCTTTCGTCCGCTGCATGGCCGGCTTGTGGCCACCGGGTTTGTAGGCGTAGTCCATTGCCAATGCGTGAGTCTTCCAGAGGCTGATCGACGTGTGCTCGAAGGGGAACTTCGAGGCGACGTCGATGCTTCCTCGGTGGCCGGGGTGATGCCTCGCTCGTGACGCTGCGTCGATGTTGTCGTTGGCGAATGTCCCGAGATGTCGGGGATGCAGGATGCCGTGGACGACAACGATCAAGGGCTCGTCGCGCGTGATCGGAGCGGCACCCTCGGCGCAGGGGAGCCATCCGTGCCAGGTGTCGCCCGGATTCTCGAGGCGGACGCGGGTGACCTCGCCGTCGACCCTGAACCTCCCCGGTTCGTCGACGAGATCGCCGAGCGGTCCCGCGAATGCTGCTGCTGCGACATCGGCGTCGTCCCAGGCCATGACGAGTGCCCCGTTTGCGGGAAGTAATTTCGGGATCTTCGTGAAGGTGCCGAAGTTCGAGTTGTTGATCAGGACCGAACGCAGGCCTGCAGGTCGATCGGCGAGCACGCGCCGGAGCGCGCGTCGCCACCGCCGTACGCCGCCGCGCGGACGGCTGAGGTGGTCGAGTGTGATGTAGTCCTGGGTCTCGGGCACTGATCGCTCCTGTTTCATCGGTTCCGGCGTAATGGCCTCATCGCCCTCGCCACGCTACTATATGTTTCGTATAGTAGCCAAGAAGTCGTTTCCGAGAAATCAACTCTGACAGGAGATTCACGGATGATTCGTTACCCGTTGAAGGACAAAGTCGTCTTCCTCACCGGTTCCGGCCAGGGGGTCGGTGCGGCTACCGCCCGCGAGCTGAACCGTCGGGGCGCTCGGGTGGCGGTCGTCGACATCGACCTCGTGAACGCTCGCCGTGTGGCAGGCGAACTGCCGGCCGGTCGTGCGATCGCGATCAATGCCGATGTGACAAACCCGATATCGGTACAGGAGGCGGTCGCCGAGACGACCTCGATGCTCGGTCCCATCGATGTGGCCATCGCAAATGCCGGTGTGCTCGGGCGTCCGGGGCGCCTGCAGTCGCTCGCGTCTGCGGACTTCGAGAAAGTCATGTCCGTCAACGTTGTCGGCGCGGTCAATACCGCTGCAGCAACGCTGGATTCGATCATCGCGCGTCGCGGACAGATCGTGGTCGTGAGTTCGGTGTTCGCGGTTATCAACGGTGCTGCCGCGCTGCCGTACGCGATGAGCAAGGCGGCCGTGGAGAAACTCGGTCAGGGCCTTGCCGTTGAACTCGCCGCGCAGGGTGCGTCGGCGATGACGGTGTACTTCTCTCTGGTGGACACCCCGATGATCAGGGACGGTGTGGATGCGAGCCCCGAGGTGACACGGCTACTCGAAGAGTCCTCACCCGCACCGCTCCTGGTTCGTATCTCACCGGAGGCCGCCGCGAAGGCGGTCGTCGACGGGTTGCAGCGACGCGCCCACACGGTGATTGCCCCGAAGCGGTGGCGTGCAGTGTTCGCTGCGCGTGGGGTCGTCGGTCCTATTACCGACCGGAAGCTCATGAAGAACAGCCGGATCGGCGAATTGCTGTCCGGAATCGATGCGGCACGCCGCACAGGAAGTGAAGTCTGATGTCCGATGATCTCGCGTACGCGCCCGCACACGAACTACTGACGCTGCTCGGCAAGCAGGAAGTGACGAGCGTCGACCTGGTCGAGATGTACCTGGCCCGGCTCGACAAGCACAACACCCGTCTCAACGCGGTTATCACACTGGACGCCGAGCGCGCCCTGGCGGAGGCCGCGGCCGCCGATGCGGCCGCCGCGCGCGGCGACGCACAACTGGGTCCGCTGCACGGTCTGCCGATCACGATCAAGGACAGCTACGAGACCGCGGGCATGCGGACATCCTGTGGCCGAACCGATCTTGCGCATCACGTACCCGCGGTCGATGCCGAAGCCGTTGCGCGGCTTCGTAGGGCCGGTGCGGTGATCATGGGGAAGACGAACATGCCCGCGGGGAACATGGACGTGCAGGCAGACAACAAGCTCTACGGTCCGACCAACAACCCCTGGGACCTCGGTCGCACATCGGGCGGTAGCGCCGGTGGTGGGTCGGTCGCCAGCGCGGCGGGGTTGACGTCGCTCGACATCGGATCGGAGATAGGCGGGTCGACTCGGGTCCCTGCGCACTACAACGGCGTTTACGGACACAAGGTGACCTTTCGTTCCGTCCCGCTGGTCGGCCACATCTCGCCCGGTCCCGGAGTGCAGCGGTGGAGTGAACCCGACCTGGCCTGCTCCGGCGCGCAGACCCGTCACCCCCGCGATTTCGTCCCCGTTCTCAAGGCCCTCACCGGAACCCTCGCGCGCGACGGCGGGTTCTCCTATCGACTGGATTCGCCACGAGCGACGGAGCTCAGCGGTTTTCGAGTGGCGGTGTGGACCGAGGATCCCGACTGCCCCATCGATTCCGACGTCCGTCGCGCGGTCGACCTCACAGTGGCGGCGTTGCGGGATGCGGGAGCGAGCGTCGACTCGCATCCGGCGTCGTTGCCTGTGACGATCGCCGAGTCGCAGAGTGTGTTCGAGCCGTTGCTGTACGGTCAGCTCGGTTTGGACCGAAGCCAGAACACTCCGGCGATGCTGAGCGCAATGGGCGCTCGAATGGCGCAGAACCCTCGGGGTGACGCGGCCCGCGCAGCGCGTGGGAGCTTCTTGACCCACTACGCGTGGATGAAGGTCGACGGCAGACGGATGGAGATCCGTGAGCGGTGGACGCGCTTTTTCGAGAACTACGACATCGTGCTCATGCCTGTCACCGGCACCGCGGCCATCCCGCATCATCGCAAGCTCGTCGACCGGTTCGGCAGGCCTTACAGAGTCGACGGACAGGAGCGGTCATACTGGGATCAGGTGCGCTGGAGCGCTGTGGCCAACGTGTCGGGGTCACCCGCGACGGCGTTTCCGGTGACCCAGACGGCGTCGGGTCTGCCGGTCGGTCTGCAGGCCATGGGCCCGATGGGCGGCGACCTCACTACGATCGAATTCGCCGCGCTCCTCGGCGAGAGGCTCGGTGGGTATCGCCGTCCGCCGGTCGATTGACTGGAAATCGTGCGGGGCGCGAATGCGGGCACGGGGCGCATCGAGCAGGATAAGGACAGTCGAGCGAGTTGCGAGGAGGCCACGGTGACCACGAAGGACAAGGCAGCGCCGCGGTCCTATGGTCAGGCGTGTCCGCTCGCAACTGCGATGGACTTGCTCGGTGAACGGTGGACGCTCCTCGTTGTCCGGGAGTTGTTACTGGGACCGAAGAAGTTCGGCGAGCTGGGGGTACGTCTCGCGGCTGCAGGGCCGAACAGGCTGTCCTCCAGACTCGATCGACTTCGTGAGGCGGGCGCGATCGAGAAGACTGCGGCGGGTGCCTACACGCTCACCGATTTCGGCGAAGGTCTTCGGCAGCCGGTGATCGGTCTGGCGATGTGGGGGCTCGGACTCATGCAGGGTGGCGTCGACGCGCTGGAGCCCCGGCCGGACGTCATCGCGCTGGTTCTGACGACACTGGTGTCGGCAGATGCTCTCGATGGACTCGATGTCACCTGCCAGGTGCAGTCGGGTGACGACTTCGTGATCGACGTCCACGACGGCCGCATGACTGTCGTCTCGGGACGCACAGACGATCCCGACTGCGCGCATCTGATGTGCAGTACGGCGACGTTCATCCAACTGGTCAGTGACTCAACGACTCTCGATTCTGCCATCGCACACGGCGACGCCCAGATCGCCGATGAGACCGGTGACGTGCACACACTCATGACGGTTCTCGGCACCACGGTGGCCGACATCCGCGCGATCAGTACCTGATCCCTCGGGATTGTATCGGGTTCGACCGCATCTCGGCTGCGGCTGTTCCGAAATTGCCGTCGCCGATGCGCCGAGCGCCGTCGGACCCGATCGCGACCAGACAGGCGACGACCTCTCGGCGGCTCAGCGCTATGTCGCCGTCGAGCCACTTCGCTACAACCTCGGACGCGCCGGCGATCAGAAGGTGTGCGGTGAGTTTTGCTCGAGGGTCGGGTGAACTGTTTGCGGTGAGGACGCCGAGCATGCTGTCGACGAACTTCGCGACGGCTCGGTCCTTGGCGTCGCGTATTCCGCGGTTGACTGCTGCTTCGAGGTACAGCTTGGCCATTCTCGCATCGTCGAATGTCGAGAGAATTGCCTCCACGGCCGCCGCGATGAACCCCCCGCTTGCGCCATCGGTCGGCTGGTGTGTGCTGGACGCGATACGTTCGCTGGCAGCGCTGAACGAACTTTCGAGTACCTCTTCCGCGAGGCCGTCGAGATTGTCGTATTGCTCGTAAAAGTGACGCTTCGACACTCCCGCCCGTTCGCACACCACGCTTACCGTCAGGGTGCCGATCCCGAGTTCCTGGACGAGGTTCAGCAGTGCTTTCGTGAGTCGGCCCGACCGTGCCGATCGTCGTTTGGATGCACTTTCGCCTCGATAGGGACGTTCTGCAACTTTCCTGGGTGGGTTTACGCGCTCCATGCTGCCACCTCGTTGTTCGGTGACCACTCTTGAATGCAGATTGCTGGCGACCTGCAACTAAAACAAGTCAGTTTCGGTTTCGGACGTCACAACGACACAGCTGATCACCCGGGACGGCCAGGTGCCGCTGCGGTGGTTCCGGGAGGTGTACCCGAATCTGAACCGTGAGCAGGGGTTCAGGCTCGGCGTCGAGTTCGCGCGATATGTACAGCCCACCTCCTTCGGCCCGCTCAGTCTTCCGCTGATCAGTGCCGGGTCGGTTGCCGAGATCGTCGAGTTGCTGGAATATCTTCCTCTGATCTCGACCGCGCTCGCTGTGCACATCCACCACACCGAGCGTGGGTTGACCATCGGGCTCGCGGGCCGCACCGGCGATGCAGGCTTGAACAGCATTGCAGTCGCCTACGGCGGTGCCAGTTTGCTCCGCCTCATCGACCTGCTCGCGAGCTCGGCTCAGAATGTCGAATTGCACCTCGATGTCCCGGTGTCCGCGGCTGCAGATTTCCTCGGCGACATGACTCGACGGTTCGTCTTCGATGCACCGTCACCTTTCGTTTTCGTGCCGGCGGCCATCCTCGACGAGGCCTGCAGATTCTCGGACTCGGTGTCCTACCGACTCGGCATCGCGGAATTGAACAAAGCCGTGGATGGGCGCCGCACGAAGTCGTACACGGACACCGTGCGTGCGCTCTTCGCCGCCGATCCGAGATGTACCGACAGCGCGTATTGCGCGCGCCAGCAGGCCATTTCGACCAGCACCCTCAAGCGACATCTCGGTTCCGAGGGAACCACGTTCCGTGAACTGCGCCAGGCTTTCCTGCAAGAACGCGCCACCGTGCGTCTACTCGACAGTTCGGTGACGGTGGCGGAGGTTGCCGCCGAACTCGGCTACAGTGACGTGGCCAGCTTTTTACACGCGTTCCCTCGATGGACCGGGCGATCGCCGAGGGCGTTTCGCAATCACTCCGTATCGCCGGGGTGACGGTCGCGGTCGAGTGCGGCTGACTGTTGTGCACCGACGGCGCTCGACACGCGAGCTCCACGAGCGTCTCCACCACGGCCGTATCCGGCTGATCGTTCATCGTCTCTCCTCGACCTCCCACCGCGTTGCGGCGGCTCCTCACCACTGTCGCCCCGGGCTCCCAGTGCTGGACAGGGCCATTCGTCACTGGATGGAAGGCCTTGAGGTAGACGCGTTGCGTGCATGCCGATCGAGGGCGGGAACCACAGGTTTAGTGTTGAGGGTGAATGCGACTCAGGAGCGGAACCTGAGGACGCGACCGAGGATCCACGTCCGCAGACCGCTCAGGAGGGTCCGTTGCTGACCAAGGATGCTCAATCCTCGACCCCGCTTCTACCGACGTTGCGCGCCTTTCTGAGCGTGGATGGCCGCAAGACCGAGTCTGCTGAGATTCTCTACGTGCAACGCCGAACGCTGTACAACAGGCTCGCTCGAATCTCCAACATCCTTGGGAAGTCGTTGGACGAACCGGAAACTCGGCAGCGCTTGCTGTTGGCAGTCAAAGGCTTGGAACTGCTGGAGGGCTCGGCTATCAGCTTGTCCAGACTTTCCCAAGGTGGTGCTGGTTCGTCCGCTGGTGCGGTGCCCCTGAGGTAGTTGGCCGGTTGTGTTCGGTTGAGTTACTCGTGCGCGCCGCACCGTAGTTGATGGCTGATTCCGACCGTGCCCAGCCCGAGAAGTGGGTGCGATCGACGACGACAAGATCGGGATTTCCAAGCGCGCGAGGATCGTGTGTTGGCCGCCGATGGCGTGGCGCATACAGAGCTCGCACCCTCGATCGCGAGAGTGGGATCTCGGTGGCATTGTTCGCCCAACGGGCGAAGTACGTTGTTAAGCAATGGAGTTTCAGATTGCTTGCCGACTACCCGAAGATCGGGCACGCCCTTGTTGCTCGCTTGTGGTCCCAACTTGGCGTTCAGTCATGGTTTACGCCACGCAAGGCGGGTGGCGGGGGCGTCGTTACCGCAGCAGATGCTGGCGAAGTGTGCCGTGGTGTCGTCGATGAGGATGGTGATGTGCGCGGAAAGGCCCTAGGCATCACCGCTCTCGTTTTCCTCGACCGCGTTGGTTCTCGTGGACGAGAGAGAAGGTGCATATTGGGTCAGAGAATCAGACCTGCTCGCCGGGCAGTGTGCGCCGCTTCGTATCTCGTCGAAGCGTCGAGCGTGGCCATGATCGACTTCATGTAGCTCTTTACTGTGGACACGGTGAGTCCGAGCGCCTCGGCGATCGCGATGTTGGATCGCCCCAACGCCACGAGCAAGAGCACGTCACGTTTGCGCGAGGTCACGTGTGGAGCGGCGGACGTCGCCGCGGCCGGTTCGAGGAATACCCGAAGGGAGTCGAGTACGGACGAGACGTTCGATGCGTCCATTCCTGCTGCGGCAGAACGGAGTCGGGTGTAGAACTGTCGAATATCCTCGCGAAGACGGTCCATGTCTCGGCGGGTGGCGACGATCGAGTGCGCGGCGACGGTCCTCGATCGTTCGACATCGAAGTGCGCTGATGCAAAGTCGTCGCGCTTTCCTGCTGACTCCGTGGCGATGTGGTTTCGCTCGGATGAGTCTCGTTGTCACGAGTCCGCGCACTGCATCATTGCGTCAGGACGCTCTCCGTCCACCCGATACCATGGCTGTCCGGCACCGATCGGGACGGTCCGGTGCCGGAGAGTCGACGGCAGTTCGGTGTCACGAGAGTGTCACAAGTCGGTACGATCGAACATGGACTCGTCCGGACAATGATGTACGAAAACCGTTGCAAATAAACAAATATCGAGTCCATTGAAGTTCATGCGAATCCACTTCCAGGGACTTAAAATTCGCACAGTGTCGGTTCGAGTCCGACTGGGGGCACTGGAGTCCATATGGATCCAGATTTTCGGACCAGGACAGTGCTTTTCGGGTGGTAGCGAGGACTTGGGTGGTTTTCTGCGGATCTGAGTGGACAACCGAGACAGCGGATTTCAGATCCGCGAGGTTCGCCGATCTCCTGAGCCATGAAAGAGTATTTCCCCAGGTCACGCGCTTGTGTGTGGCTCTCTTTGTCGTTCGGTGTCACAACGCTGTCACAACTGCCTCGTGAGGGGCCATCTGGACACAAACCGGCGTACACGGACTCGGCACAACTACTGCGCACGTCACTGTCTTGCCTCAGCAATGGGAGGCCGCGTGGAGACCTTCTTTCATTGGTGCGAGTCAAATGGTTACGTGACGCTTTCAGCACACCCGATAGTTGTTGCCACTTACCTTGTCGATGTGGCCGACACTCGGACCGAAACAAGGGAGCGGGTCGATCCAGTCGCCACCTTCGGCACATGGATCGCCGCGATTAACCACCAACACCGGATCACCGGCCACCGATCGCCGGCCGTGGACGAACGCGCCGGCGCGACCCTGTCCGGCATCAGACGCGAATATGCCGCGGCGGGGGACCGGCCCCGCACCCCGCGAGATTCCCCTTCTGGTCGACGACATCGAGCTCCTGGTCGAGACGGGCCCGACAGCGGTGCCACGGACGGGCCAACGAGGTCCTGGAACGTCGCGACTCGGCGAACCTGCTTCTCGGGTTCGCCGGTGCTCACCCCCGCCGCGAACTGTCCGAGCTCGTCTGGGGCGACGTCACCATGCATGGCACGACGGACTTCACAACCGGCTACGGAAGTTTAAGACCGACGAGGAGGGTAAGCGAGCGATGAAGGCCCTGTCCTACAGGGAGTCTCATGAGACTTATCCGCCCTGCGCCTACGTCCGCTGGATCCAGGTCGTCGCGGCGGTCGACGTCGTTGGACGTCGTCGGTAATCCGACTACTGTGCAAACCTGAGCCGTTCGCCGGGCATGTGTGCCGCGGCGGAGTGCCCCGCACCGCCGCCTGAGCACCACTCTTCCGGGCCGTCGCCAAGAATGGAAACCTCAGTGCAACCGCGCTGTCAGGGGTCGCGATCCTCCCAACTATCCGTCGCCGTGCTGACCACGCAGGCTTCGACCCAGCCGCGCTCGCCAGGCCGGGTGGACGCTCCTTCCGGGCCGGATCCGTTACCCAAGGTACCCGCAACGCTGCCGATGGATCCGCCATCAGGCGCCAGACCGGCCACGCCAGCCTCGGCTCCGTAGAGTTCTACACGGCGAGCACGCGCCCATCAATGGAAACGCTGATTTAGATATTGGCTTATAGGCAGCAGACTCACCGAACGAGGGGGAGTACGTCCGGTTTGTCGGTAACTACTCGTAGACTCCATACAAGAACGCAGGCTGGCTCCGAACAGCGAGGGCACACGTGGCATCTCCAAACACACTTCTCCGAAATTGGCTAAACGACCTTCAAGTACTGAGGCGCGAATTTGATTCCTACGATGAACGCCTAGAAGAGTGGACAGACCCAGGATCGGTCGAGCGTTCCCGCGCGGGAGTGAAGCAGCGGCTCGCGTTCCAGATGGGTATTTTCATGAGATTGGTGGTCGCGAGCGGCGTTCCCTCGCCGACCGATGCATCCGGTGTCCTCGGCTACTCGCACTTTCTGCGTGTCGTACGGCTGATTGCCGATGACGCTTCCATGGAGGAGGCAGTGGCGAGCTACCGGTCGTTGAATGACCAGATGATCACCGTTGGGAGACGTTGGGTCCGTAGTGGTGTGGACGTCGAGGAGTTGGCTGGGCTCCAGGAAGATCTGAAGGCCGAAGCTGACCTCGTCCGCGAACTCGGCGGCGACCCGGAAGTGCCGGAGCAATGGCAAGGATCGGCAAGTGGAGTGCGCTGGTGATGCGAAGCTGATGGGTTCGCTGCAAGTAGCCATTTGTGGAGGACAGGAGTGAGAGCTGAACTATTCGAGCTACTCGCGACAACAGAACCAGTCGTAGTCCTTTGCGGGGACTCGGGCACAGGAAAATCCCTGATCCTCTTAGAGCACCGGAACGAGCAATTGCGACGAGGTCGTCTCGCACCCTCGGTACAGACGTGTGCTTTCGACGACGGTGCTCTGCAAGTCGCAGTGATGGACTCCTTGGCGGAGGCCATCACTACAACAACGGACGCTTCCGGTTGGAGCTCCTTGAGGCGACGCCTTGAAAACGCCAGCCGGGAAGTCGCAGCAGAAGTTGGAAAGAGTTTGGCCAAAGCAGTTACGCATGAGCTACTGGCCCTGGTAAAGGGGTGACTGGGCGAGCACGTCGGCGAGGGGATCGCGGCGTTCGTGAAGGGACTCAGAACCGATCCCCTACAGGAAATCAAGCACGATGTGCGGCGGCGAAGCGACGGCAACGTCGTCAAAGTATTGGTCCGTTTATGCGACGAGGTTGCCGCGGCATTAGAGTTACAGCTCATCATTAGTCTCGATGAGGTACAGAGACTCACCGACGCCGACCAACGGATCCTTGCGTCCCTGACCGACAACCCACCTCGCAAGGCGCGGTTCGTCATCTCGTGGTCCCTCGCTGACCACGCTGCAAATGTAAGCCTAAGCCGATTGCGGACGACTCGAAGCCGGGAGATCAGAATCGGGGGCCTTACCCGCGACGACGTTGCGACTTGGATTGCAGAGGCCGAACTGGATGATTCAATAATTGACCAGTTCATGTTGCTGTCCAGCGGATATCCCTTAATCATTGAGGGGTTGATAAATCAGCTGCAAAACGATGGAAGCATCGACGAGTACACACCACCAACAGCTTTCACTCAATCCGTCGTGGATTCTATAGCGCGTTTGGATGGTGCCGCAGACTCAGGTGCGAGGCGACTCTCTGCCTTCGTAAGCCCCCCGCCAGAAGACTCCATCACTGAATACCTTTCCATGTCTCCTATCGATTGGGGAAGAATTCGCGACGCGCTCCAGCGTGAACACCTATTGACAGTTGAACGCGACGGCCGCCTCTGGTTCCACGAACAGCGCCGCAAATTTCTATGGAACAAGGTTCTCGACCAACGTCAGCGTGAAGACGTAGGCCAGGAGGCGTTCTCCACCTTGGTCGACCAATTCATGAAGGAGGGTCAGTTCTACACAAGGCTACTTGTCCCGATCTCCCAACTTGCTCGCTTCGCGCGCCAGAGCCAAGCGGATAGCCCCGCGCTACGTCGAGTGGTGGAGTTATCCGAGACCGAACTTGCGGTCATGGCATCGACTATCGAACTCGAACTGAGTACAGACGACGGAAAAAGGTGGACCCAGCCCGAACAGGCGCTGATCTACGCGAACACGGCCTTCGGATGTGACCGCGGCGATGCGATCGACGCACTGCCGGGCTTGATCGAAAAGGGCCTCATTAGGTCACTACCCATCTCGATCCAAGGGAATCATGACACAGACATAGTCGCCGAGGTAGGTGTCAACTTCGCTAGCACTTCCACTCTCGTTCTCCACGGCAGGGTGCAGTCAGTTCTCGGTCGAGCTGTGACCCCCGGTGTCACGGCAAGTGTCATACGTGATCACTTCGACGATCTTCGACTACAAGCCACGTACGTTGTCTCGTCCGTCGGAAGCGCAGAACCCATAGACTTGATTGCGCGAGTTGAAGGGTTCCCATATCGAACCCCACCGAGCCTCGGCCCCGCTAACCCCATGCTTGGAGTATGGGTCGACTATGGTACCGAGACAATCAGTTTGGCAGCCACATTCAGAAACAACTCCGACCTACAACGGGCACGCGAGATTGCCGAGAATGTCACCGGAACGTCATACGGCCAGCGCATTCGGGTCGCAAAACTATTCACCGATCCGAGTCGCGCCCTACCCAGTTGGCGCTTCGTACGTGCGGTGCACTTTGCAACGGGCCGCCAAGTCGCAAAACGACCCGACGGCGAGATCTACATGATCAACAGTCGCCCGGCGCCACTGCGTGAATACGCAGCACGTCAGGTCCTGATCCGTAAAATACTGCAGACGAGTTGTGATGAACTCGAGCGGGCTGTCTACGCGCTTGACAGCAAACCTGGAATGGCATTCGCCGAGCGGGACAAAACTTTTCATCTCATTGAGCTTAGGGGGAGCGGACGGGTCTTCGAAGTAAGCAACGACCTCACTTCGTTGGTCTTCGGACAGCCCTACCGTTTCGCCCGACTTGAACAGATTCTTGCGCTTCGTCCTTCCGAAACGGTCACACAGTTTCACTCCGTTGGCGGGGCAGTACGCCGACAGCGGAGGGACCCTGTGGTCAGCCGCCTGAACAATCTCCTGCGGACAGCCCGGATGTTCAACGCACACCAGGCACCAGTCGAGATACCGTTGGATGACACATTAGAACGTTACATCTCAACAGCGCATGTTCGAGAAATGGAACTCGCAAAAATCCTGTCCGAGCAAATCACGATTGGTGAACATCGCGGAACCCGCCCTGAGCAATCTCTCCGTGTAGCGGTCTTCAACGGTATGGATCGTCGTATACCACCGCTGGTGGCATTCACGTACATGCCCGGCAACGCGGAAGACGTGATCGTAAAGATCTTGGACGGAGCTCACCCGGCAGATGCGGACGAGTTGTTCCGTAGAGCATTTGGCCCTTCCGTACCCCCGTCCGGTCTGCAGGCGGGGACCGCCAAGGAAGCCCTGGCGTATTTAGCTGGATATCAAATGGATGACGTACAGATTAGTCGAACCATCGTTTGACGTAAGAATTAGTGCTCGCCGTAGTTCGCGCTGCAGGCAGATAGACGCGCAGAGGAAATGGACACCCGCTACCGATAGCGTTGGGACGTCGCTTGGTTTTGCGGTTGGGGCAGATCAGTCGAGGAGCCCAATGCAGCGTTAAGAACATTGGGCCCGACGTTGCCTATAACGTCGGGACAGTAAACCTCGTCTAGAACCAGACCCCGGCTCGCCTGCACTCAAGCCTCGAAGAAGAAAGCTGGCAACGATTGTGACGGATGCCAATGAGCCGGAGGTCAGCCGACGTCAGTTCACGAGTCCGCCGTACGTGCCAACTTTGCCCGAGTGGCAAGTTGTGAGTCGCCACAGAAACCCTTGGGGACGCGTTCCGATGACCGCGGGCGGCGCAGCGCTCGATGGACGATCGCGGTCGTACATGGACCGGCTATTAGAGACGCAGAACCAGCCGGACCCCATCAGCAGGCGGCACCATTACGTACCGCGGACGTACCTGAAAAGGTGGGGCTTTGGGAAGCTGAAGCGGCGCATTTGGAACCTGGACACCATTACCGGCGAAGTGCGGGCATTGTCGGTCAACGATGTATGTGTGGGTGAGAACTTCTACCGAGTGGTCGGACCAGATGCTCAGGCACACAACAGAGTTGAGTCGATGTTCTCTGTCGCGGACATGGAATTGGCCCGCGTGCAAGCGTTGTTCGAGAACCTACAGGATCCTGACGAGCTCGAATTCGACGACCTGATCGGCCTCGGCGTTACTGTTGCCGTGCAGAGGATGCGAACTGCTCAACAGCGTCGCCTCCGACTACAGCATGACGCCTGGCTCGTCGCGCAGAACCCGAAACAGTTCGAGTCCATGAGTGACCCCATGGACCCGTACCGGGTCGCTGGTATTCATACCGAGCTGCTGTTCAACAGCATGTGGCAATCAGCCGACGTCATGACAACCCGGTCTATCGAGGTGTGGGACGACCCTGAAGGCCGGTTCTGGACATGCGACACACCCGTTCTGGTGCCTTTCCTGAACAACAAGAGACCCGCCCTGATGGCAGCTCCATACATCCTCTGGCCCGTGAGCCCCTACCGCGTGGTCGCGCTGACGAACGCACCCTCGGGCGAGAAGGCAGTGATTCGACAGGCGGCTCCCAAGGACCGTGGTCTGCTGAAAAAGTCGATCGAACAAGGGCGAGAGCGCTGGATTTTCGCCCCGCCCGAGCAGAGGGACCGGCTGCCGAAGACCAAACTGTTCAATCGTCGTACGCAGATGCGACTACGGTGCTCGCAGTACACACCGCAGCACAAATACCTCGAGCCCCCGGGCTGCTGTGTGGAACAGGCTGAAGGGTTCTCTGTCGGTCCAGACGTAGTTCTGTGCGACCGAGGCCTTCACTCAGAGGCCCCAGCCATGTGCGAATACACCTAAACTGAAGCAAAATTCCTGAGGAACATCCATTTTGCAGCAAAGCGGTGGGGAGCAAACAGCGCGCAGAGCAGATCTTGGTTGCTTCGATGCACTCAGGGCTGCTGGCACAGCCGTCCGGTCAGGTTCGTGGTCGCCGGTGCCGGTAACTCCCGGCTGAAGCCTGGGCATGGGGTGTGCACGGGGTGTGCACCGGAGTATTATCAATTCATAATGAATCGTCCGAGGTGGTGGGCATGATGGATCTGGATACGCGAGGCGAGTCGTCGGTGGTGGACCGCTTGCGTCAGCGTGGGGCGCTGGAGCGTCTCGGTGAGCGCCGCCGGTACCGCGAAATTGTCGCTGCCAGCAGGAGCGGGGTGTCGCACAAGATCATCAGTGAGCTACTTGGGACGATGTCTCAGGCGACCGTGACACGGGCGCTTCAGCGGTGCTCGGTCGATCCGGATGTTGTGCGGGAGACGCCGGCGGAGGTGATCGATCGGTGTGTCGCAGGTGAGATCACCAGGGCCGAGATGATGGCCGCGTTGTTGAATTGGCGGTACACCTTCGGTGTGGTGCCGACGGTCGGGGGCGTGGCCACCGATGCGTACATCACCGGAGACTGGGACCAGATCGAGGACGCGTACTACAACGATCTGATTTATCAGGACGAGTTCGATCGGCTTTCCGACCGCCAGCTCAAGCTGACCGACGGGTCGAACGTTCAGCAGTGAACGACTCGGACCTACTGCGCGAGGAAGTCGCGCAGCAGCTCGCTGCTCTGTGCGCGCAGGGCGGGTTGCTGCACACCGATGCGCCCGGCAACACTGCGGAACGGTACCGCTTCGACTCCCGTAACCGTGGGCGGTTTCTCCGAAGCGTTCGAAAGCGCTATCTGGGGTTGCAGGATCCGCCGCGTGAAGGGCGGTCGGCGATCGTCACCGCTGGTGTGCCGGGGGCCGGTAAATCCACGGTCCTCGCTGAACGTATCCCCGACCTGGGTCATTACCGTGTCCTCGACGCGGACATCGTCAAGGTCTATCTCGTCGAGCAAGCTCTCGCAGACGGCATCTACGACGACCTGTTGGGCCGCTCGTTGGCTGACGGGCACAAGGTGGCACCGATGGAACTCGCGGCATTGGTGCACCGAGAATCGACAGCCGTCATCGAAGGTATTCGTCGCCACTGCCTCCGGCGGCGCGAGAACATCGTGATCGAGGGAACCCTCTCGTACCCCGGATACGAACAGACGGTGTTCGACCAACTCGCGGACTCCGACTACACGCAGTTGCAGGTCCTCGGTCTCGAGGTCACCGCCGAGACAGCCCACAGGCAGGCCACGTCACGGTGGTGGTCCGGGCGTGAGCAGTGGAAACGAGGTGACCACGACTTGGGTGGGCGGTTCACCCCACCAGCGGCGATAGACACTGCTTACGATCCGGGTGAGCAGCTGACACGGTGCAGCCGACATGCACTCCGGATCTATGAGCTGGCCCAGCACGGAGCTATCGACACCGTCGACGTTCTGATACTCCGAACTGATCCGTCAACAGGCCCTGCAGTGCTTCACGAGAGAAAATACAAAAGCCAGGGCTGACGCCAGTGCCTGGATGCGCCGGATTTGTGTGTGGAGTGTTTACCTGCGGTTATGTCACGGCCCAGGTTTGGTGTGCGGGTAGCTCGAGGACTGGGCACCGTGCTCGGTCGGGCTCGCGAACATGATTCTTGTGCCTGGGCAGGTCCTCGTTGCACTCGACGGGGCGTCGTTCGCCACTTGTGAGGGGTATGAGCGCTCACGCAGGTGAGCAAGCCGGGCCCGGATTGGGCTAGGACCGAGTTCACTTCGATCGGGTTCGCATGCGAGAGAATCGGAAAATGAGCGATTTGGACGTCGAGACCTTGCGGCCGCTGCTGTCCGATCTCCTCGTCGCCGGCACCCACAAAGACATCACCACCCGGTTCGAGAAGATGGGGCTGGTTGGGCCCAGCGAGGAGGTTGCGACGAAAGCCGAGCGTGTGCGGATCCTGGTGGAGACGTTGACCCCGAGCGCGTTGGAAGACGCTGCTGCATGGGTTCTGGACCACATGCAGCCGTCCGCGACGCAGCGCAACGGGCTGCAGGACGTTCTCTGGAGGAACGACGGTCTCGTGATCGAAGAACGCACTCGACGCGAGGTGACAGCGGCGGTGCCCATCGAGGACTTTCTGCATGACCAGGACCGTTTCGAGGCGCTGCTCGATAGATGGTGGGTGCTTGGAGGTGACGATGTGTTCGGTGACTTCTTCGGTGGTCCGCCCTCGGTACGCAAGCAGATCCAGCAGCACGTCTTCCAGAACCCGGGGGACTGGTCGTGGGAGATGTTGCTCGACCGGTTGGGTGCGTTCGAGACCGTCGACAAGCGGTTCGTCGGTTTCTTGGAGCAGGTTGTCTCCCATGCCGCTCTTCCGACGGAAGAGAATCAGGAACGTGTGGTGTCACTAGTCAACCCTGTGCTCAGGAAGGCGAGCCTGGAGTTGCGTGAGGTAGATAGATCCGGCGGCTATCCCGTTTATCGCCTGGCATCCACCCTGACGCCGTCATCGCGGCCGAAGACCGTCATCTTCGCCTCCTCGAGCAAGCCCGATCTGCGTGTCAGTGATGCGGTGGCCGGTGAGATCGAGATCGTGGATGCGCACGACGCACTTGTATACGACGCACCGATCGGGATAGACGGGCTGCGCTTCGACGCGCTGCGTAGATGGTGGGGCGCGAAGACCCCGGGGATCGACGTCGAGGTGGCCCCGCGGCCCCTGTATGACCGACTCGCTGCGTCCATTCCGGAATCGTCACCTCCGCAGAGCTATCTGTTCTGGATCTACCACAAGCTCTATTGGGACCGGATCGGTTCCGTGCCTGCACTGTTGCCTGAAGTGTGGATGCACTGGGACCCGAAGACCATTCGAGAGCGAGGGGCTAGAGCCTTGCTCGGACAGCGAATGGATTTCTTGATCCTCGGCCCGAACAATCAGCGCATTGTCCTCGAGGTCGATGGCAGCAGCCACTACACCGACGAGGCAGGTCAACCGTCGCCCGCTCGCTATGCCCGGAACACCCAGTACGACCGTGAGATGCAGCTACGCAACTACACCGTGTACCGGTTCGGGGGTTACGAGTTACCGGACCGAGAGCGGCCGATGCTTATGTTTGCCGATTTCTTCGATCGAATGTTCACAAGGCACCACATCACAATCGACCCGTGATAGGTCTCGACGTGCGGCTGGTTCAACCGCCCTAGGAGCCCAGATCGTCGGATGTCTTCGGCATTTTGGCGAATATTTCCGGTGCCACTGCACCGATCATCTTTTCGTCGTGGCCACCCAGCTCCAGCCATCGCATTGTTCCTCGCAGCAAAGCGTGAGTCGCAGCGTCGACGGTATCTGTGATGTAGATGGGGTCCGGAATCGAGGTGGTCCGAAAATGACCTGGTTCGTACTCCTCGGTGGGGACCAGGTCGAAGCCTTCGAGGCCGAACCAGTTTTGTCCGTGGCCGGCTCCACTGGCTGCGTTCCACAGGTACGCCCACTCGTTCGGGTCGCTGCCTGTGGACTCCGCAGCGCCGCGCACCAGATCTTCATAGCCGGGCGGCTTGCGCGTCGGTGTGGTCCCGAACGTGAGATTGGCTGCGCGGGATACGAGATCGGTGATCCGTTGCTCGATTCGGCTTGGATCACTCTTTCTGGCTACCAGTGCTTTCTTGTGCATTTTGAAGTCGTGGTGCATGAGCCGGACGTGTCGTTGTACGCACTCCTCGAAAGATGTGAGATCGAGGATCCAGAGGGCGTGAGCGGCCGCTTCGAGTCCGGACCGCGCGAGCAGCAGATACGGCCGCGTCCGCACTCTGTTCACGGCACCGGGGACGAATTCATAGGGTGCCACCAGATCGGCCCACAGTGACAGGTTCTCGGCCGAGGAGAGCAGGTAACTACGCGTCCAGACAGAAACCTTCTCCCAGTGATAGATGGCGTCGACCCGATCGAGGGCGCTGTTCGGTACGGGATCGACCGTGCGGGTCAGGACGAGCTCGCAGGCTCGAACCAGGTAGGTGTTTCGCGTCCACACCTGGCTCTGGTCCGGAGGCAGTTGCAGAATGCTCTCGGCCGACCCTGGAGCGTCTCCTGAGGGCGGCGTCATCGGGTTAGGTCCACGACGCAGGCGTCGACGGCCTGAACGTCGGGGTCGCCGGGGGATACGTCCAACTCGGAGCTGGCTCGCGGCCAGCTGGTGGTGTTTCGGGCTCCTCCGGTGGAGGAGTAGACGGTGCCGTTGGCGATTACCCAGACATCGGATCGGTTCTCGACACCACCTGTGGCGGCAAGGGTGGTTCCTCCGATGTAGGTGTAGTCGCCGGCGTCGATGACGGTGCCGTTGGTCAGGGTCAGGCCTGATTCGGAGAAGCCGGAGGAGACCAGATCCACGAGGGACTGATTCGCGGGTGCGCATCGGGGGTCGGAAGTGTACTTCGGGGGAGCTGCGGCCATAGCTGAGGTGGTCGTGGTCGGCGGGACGGTGGTGGTGGCCGGCGGTGTGGTTGTCGACGGGGTGAGCGTGGACGTTTCTTGTGCCGCGGCGCTCGATGTGGTGGACGGAGCAGCGGCCTGAGGGTCGTCGGCGGGCTCGTCCTCGCCGAAGATGGCAGCGAGCACGCCGATCACGACGAACGCGGCGACGATGCCGCCGATGATCTTGACCGCGCGGGGTACGCCTGCCCGATCGGGCTGGTCGGGTTCAGCGGCACCGGTGGGCGCTGGTTCCTCTGCTGTCGGCTCGGTGGCGGGTTGGGTGTGTTCGGTCCATTGTGTTCCGTCCCAGTACCTGATCAGTCCTGGTTCGCTCGGGTCTGGGTGCCATCCGGGCGGGGGTGTGGGGCTGGTCATCGGGGTGTCCGTTCGTCGTTCTCGGTGATGCTGTCGTGGGGTGTTCCGTCGTTACGGATGAGGCGGAAGATCCGTTCTTCGACGTCGACCGGTGTGTGGCCGGTTGCCGTGCCCCATGCGGTGAGGTGGTCGAGGTAGGCGGCGTAGTCCGCGGTGCGGCCGGCGCGGATCCGGACGTGCGCGTGTCGGCGCAACCACTCGATGACCAGGGCGTCGAGCACGGGAGCGGCGTGTGGAGAGGTTGGATTGCCGCGGGCGGTGACGAAGTACAACCATTTCGTGAAGAACGCCGGGCCGAGCCCGGTGATTCTTCCGTCGTTGTTCAGGTACCGGTATCCCGAGACCGCGCCGCTGTTCTGCGCAATGTCGACTGAGCGCGTGAGCTTTTCGAGCGCCTTGGGGGAGAGTGGTTCACCGGCAGGATCGGCGGCTCCGGCTAAGATTCGGGCGGTGCGGAAGGGGCCGTATCCAGACGAGCCGTGGCCCCACATCATCGCGACGACGAACGCTGCCGCGGTCTTGTCGCCTTGAAGCAGCTCGTCGATTCGTTCAGCCGCGATGGACCGGTCGAGCGCGGCCGGCAGCGTCCCGAGGGCCTCGTCGATCCCGTCCAGGTTGTTGAGCCACGTGGACCAACGCGCGGCCGGGTAGTGGAACGCCCTCTGTGGGACGAATGTGCCGCGGAGCTGATCCTCGAGATCAGCAGGAATCGGTGGTACTGAACCGATGTCTGAGCGATGCCGGTCCATCTGGACAAAGTACGTCAGTCGGTTCGGTCGTACGGTAGTTCCCGGACACGAACCACGTCGCGCAGATGATCGCAGGCCGCTGGCGGCACGGCACGGCGTCGGCGGAGTGAATTGGGTTTCGTATGTCGGCGGTAGTTGCGAGACACTGAGTGTGGGGACCGGCCCGGTTTCGGCGGGCCGGTCCCCACAACGTCAGGTCACGCGTCCGCACGGTCCGTGCGGTGTTCGAGCATGTTGCTGAGGTCCACGCCGTTTCCGACATGGACCTGAGCTAGTGAGGCTCGAGCGTGATCGAGATGGACCCGCGGGCCCATTTGATCGTGAGTCGTACACCACGCATTGCGAGATCCTCCTCCTTTCTCGGTTTATTCAGGAGGGTGGAACTCGGCGCGCTCTGCCCTCTCGGTACTCACCATGATGGTCCCGATTTGCGGCCGGGCACAAGGGGGTGCGACCCACCATGTCAGCGTCTAGAGTAGCCCGCTATAGCGGAAAGAAGCTACCGTATTAGCCGTCTCAGAGAACTGCATTGGCTGGTTGTCAGGACCATTTGAGCAGACTAGTATTGCGTATCTAACTGGGGATTTGCATGGAGCTCTCACCCCATTACTGCATTACTCCACTAGTCCAGTCGAGACCGCTGAGATGGTAGCAACCGAGAAGATGGCTTGGAGGCGACACATGGGAACAGTGACCCCAACGGCGAAGCACCTGTTGGAGAAGGCTGTCAAACAGTCGGGCCGGAGGTCGACCGTGCAGCTGTCGGCGGAGTTCGCGCGGGTTGCGAAAGCGGGGCAACCGTCGACGCCTCTGTCGAGGCTCTTCTCGGAGGGTGAGGTCGCGTTCAAGGTGTATCTGACGCTGGTCTTGCTGACCCGTAAAGATCCACACGAGCTGTATCGAGTAATTCCGGATCACTACTGGGCGGAGCTTCTCGGCTACGAGGAACTCAATCCCGCCGACCCCATCGCAGGACCAGGCACCCGGCGAGTCAAACGAGCGATGAAAGCACTGGAGAAGCGCGGTGCCCCCGACGAGAACGGCTGGATTACCCGCACCCCTGAACGGGGCCGCGGGTTCAAATTCACCGTTGTCCATCTGCCCGAGCCGAAACAAGCGCCCTACATCACCATCCCGATCGAACTCTGGTCCAAGGGATGGATCTGCGTGATGTCCGCGCGCGCCTTGTACGTGTACCTGTGCTTGCGGCTAGTTCTCGCCGGCAGAGAGGACAGCGTGGGGGCCCACGTTTCGGCGTCGGACCGAAAAGACTTTCTCGTCAAAGACGACACCTGGCAGCGGGGTATGAAAGAGCTGGAAGCTCTACGCCTCGCCCGGAGTGAGATCACCCGGGTCGCGGAAGACAGATGGACGTCGGACCTACGCGAGCGCAAGGTCTACTACCTGAATTCCGACTACCTCAAGAGCACCAACAGTTGGGACTGACAACGACGAACGGAACGGGCGACTCGATGTCTGCGGCCACCCCTTCGTTTCCGAGGAGGCGCTAGTGACCCCCAGCGGTTCTGTCAAGCCAATTTCCTGCACCCGGCCATACCCGGGTCGCAAAGAAGGCCCGTAGGGCCGTTGAGAGGCGTGGAGGCCGTCTCTGTCGTGCCCCGGTCTCGTTCTCGGCCCAGCACGTCGATGTCGGTGGTGATTTCACTACCGCGATTACCTCCACCACACGGGTGGTGCAACTTCCACCGGAAGCGTTCCACCCGATGTCGGAGATCGTTACGCCACCGGGAATGGGCAATCTGGAGTCGTGGCCTGACCGGTTCGTGGGGCGGGAAGTGGAGTTGGCGAGGCTCGACGACGCGCTCACGAGCGGCCGGACGGTTGTGGTGGCGGCCGTGCACGGGCTCGGTGGGGTCGGCAAGTCCAGTCTCGCCGCTTACTGGGCGGGTACCCGCGCGCACGGATTGGGCCTCGTCGTCTGGATCCGAGCGGACTCCCGCGCCGGTGTCGAGCAGGGTCTGGCAGCGTTCGCGACTCGGCTGCAGCCCGCTTTGGCCGAGGTGCTGACCGTCGAGGCCTTGGTCGAGCGCGGATTGCAGTGGCTGGGCACTCACACTGGGTGGTTGCTGATCCTCGACAACGTGGAGAACCCGGCGGACATCGCTGTAGTCCGGGCGCGGGCTCGCGGTGGGCGAATCATTGTCACCGGTCGATTGTCGATGTTGTGGCCGTCCGATGCGGCGGTGATCTCGTTGGATGTTCTCGATGCAGACGACGCCGAGGAGCTGTTGACTGGATTGGTCACCGCCGCCGGACCTCGCAACCTGGACGGAGCCGCAGACTTATGTGAGGCGTTGGGCTACCTTCCTCTCGCAATCAATCAGGCCGGGGCGTATCTGGCGCATCAGCGGTTCACCACACCGCGCGCCTACCTGCAGTTACTCAACGACCAACCCGGCCCGACCCTGGACTGCGCTGCCACTGGCACCGATGCCGAACGCACAATTACTCGGATCTGGTGTGTCACGTTGGACCGCATCGCCGAGACTGAGCCCTACGCAGTGGAACTGCTCCGCATCCTTGCCTGGTACGCGCCCGACAACGTTCCGCTCACCCTTTGTCGCGACGAGACCGATCAAGCCCGTGGTGACGCTGCCATCGGGATGCTGTTGGCTTACAACATGATCACCGCAGATCCGGCCGGTGAGTCGGTGTCGATCCATCGGCTGGTGCAAGCAGTTTCCCGCACCCCGGATCCGCTGGACCCTCACCGCGACGGCGTCGCGATCGAACGCGCTCACGCCACCGCAATAGACGCGATGTGGCGCGCTCTGCCCGACCATAAGAAGCCGGGCAGCTGGCCGGTCTGGCGAAATCTACTGCCGCACATCATTGCACTTGAGCGGACCCTCGACGACCGTGAGCGGCTGCTGGGCGGCGAGCACCCCCGCAGCTTGGCCTTCCGCGAGAATCTTGCGTTTGCCTACGAGTCTGCAGGGCAGACGGGTGAGGTGATTTCATTGTTTGAGCGGACGCTCGTAGACCTGGAGCGGCAGTTCGGTGCCGAGCACGCGCATACTTTGACATTCCGCAAGAATCTGGCGGACGCCTACTGGTCGGCGGGGCGGACAGATGAAGCGATTGAACAGTTCGAGAGGATCCTCGCTGATCGTGAGCGGGTGTTGGGCGACGACCATCCGGATACCGTGAAGTCCCGCGAAAATCTCGCCCACGCCTATACGAACAACCTGAAAGCGGCCGGACTGTACGAGAGGATCCTGGCTGATCGTGAGCGGTTGTTGGGTGCCGAGCATCCGGACACTCTGAGGTGCCGCGACAATCTCGCCAGTGCCTACTTTTGGTCGGGGCGGCGGAGAGATGCGGTCAGAATGTTCAAGCAAATCCTCGCTGATCGTGAGCGGCTGTTGGGTGACGAGCACCCGGACACCTTGGAGTCCCGCCGCACTCTCTACCACTATGGGTGGGGCGTACGGGATACGTAAGTGCGTACTCGGCGAAGGAAAGTTCCAGCGCGGCCTCGGCCGCTGCGCCAAGATTGGTCCGGGTACGCGTGGCTTCTTAGCTAAGCATCGCTCGTTCGCGTAGCCACTCGTCGCGCCACTGATGAAACTCGACGGCGAACGCTGAGCATCGTTTGAGCTCTGCATGGACGTTGTCCCGTTGTTTCTTCGACGCGTGCTGCTCTACGGAGGACGGTCCGCAGAGCACTGCCATCGATTTCGGGCACGCCTTCCACTTCAGCACCAGCCGCTTGCTCACGAACGTCAGCAATTCCGATGCCGCCGCATTGGAGTTCTCCGACTCTGGTTCCGATGGAGCGCGTCCGGAATGGATCACGCTGTTGCGGACATCGACGATGTGCTCTCGCCAGCGACTCACTGGACCGTCACCGTCGACGTGCCAACTGCCTCCGAGGCGGCCCGCATATAGGGTTTTCACCCGTGCGGTGATCCAACTCGTGGCGGCCCATATCTGTGCGGCCTCGGCGGGCGTTCGGCCTTCTTCCCAGAGCAACGCGGCGAGGGTGCTGTCGAGCATTAGCTCACACGTGATGGCAAGACTGAGCACTGACGCGCGGCGGTCACCAGCGGAGTGCTCGGCGTACGCGCGAGCGAAGTGATCGCGTACCAGCGCGCTGATGCTGCCGCGAGTAAGTTCATGGAAGATCTTGCCGATCGCAGTTGGGTCGACCGGCTCCGGTGAGTGGAGCATCGAGGGAAGGTGGTCCAGCAAAATCGCAGTCTGTTTCTCATTGAAGTTGATCTCTCCGGCTTCACTGATCACCCCAAACGTGGCTGGAACGATCGGGTTCAGCGATCGGTAGTGAAGCTCTGGTATCGGCACCATGGAGGCTATCCGTGACGATCGCGCGGCATCAGCGATCAGCCAGTGTGCGAGCGTCAGCGGATCTACTTTGCCGTCGCGCGGTGGGGTAAGGGCGGCAGCACGGTTCTTGACGGGGATGAGAACGACTACAGTCGAGCGCTTCTGTCCGAAGTCTTCGCTGAGCGGTGGGGTGGGCTGAGGGTCCTGACCGGTGATCTTGGCCAGCGCGGCGGATGCCACCTTTGTGTCCTCGTAGACGGGATGGGTTTCGTCGGTCACCACAGACCAGATCGCCACGCAGCTGCACGGCATCTGCATCCAGGACCGGTCGAACTCGGCCGGTGCCACGCCGCGGATACGCAAGTACTCTTCGTCGACGCCGATCGGTATTGCCTGCGGTTCCAGTGGAAGCAGGAACGGAAGCACGAACGAGAACGCCACCACGCCCTCGACCCGATCAGGGTCGTCGCAGTCGGGGTGGGTCGGTTGCTGAGATGTAGCAGCGTCGTCAGTCACAACCGCCAGCGTCGCACGAAGCATTGTCGGCTGAGGTTTACCCCGGTTGGTGGACACCGAGATAGCGGGACCGAGGGTTCCGCTTGAAGGGTGTCCTCATGTCCCGCAAACGCAGGTCGTTCACGACCAAGTACAAGGTCGAGGCCGCCCGGAGGGTGATCGATTCCGGCCGCACCATCGCCGAGGTCGCCCGCGAATTGGGCATCAACGAAGGACTGCTCGGCCGCTGGGTCGCCGACGAACGCCGCCGGATCGAGGCCGCCGCCACCTCAGGTGATCAACCGCTCACAGCAGCCGAACGCACCGAGCTGGCCCGGTTACGCCGGCAGGTCTCCGAGCAGGAGAAAGACATCGCGTTCTTTAAAAAAGCGTCCGCGTACTTCGCAGCCAATCAACAAGAGTAGAGCTCTACTCGTTGATGGCCGCGGAGTACGCGAACTCCGCAGTCCACCGGATGGCACGACTGCTCGAGGTCTCGACATCCGGTTTCTATAAACACCAAGGACGCAGTGTGACAACCAGATTGGCAGAGAGAGAACAACGACGCGCTGATCGGAGGTGAAGATCCTGGCGATCCACCGGCAGTCGAAAGGCGTCTACGGAGCACCCCGAACCACCGCCGAACTCCATGACTGGGACGAGGTGATCACCGAGAAAACCGTCGCGAAGATCATGCGCTCCCTCGGCGTCGTCGGGATCAGCCCACGCACGTTCGAGATCCGTACCACCGTGGTCGACCCCTTCGTCTCGTTCCCCGAGGATCTGGTGCAACGCCGGTTCGATCAGGGCACGTCGATGCGGTGTGGACCTCGGACGTCACGTACCTGACCTGCGGAGAGGGCGATATGTACCTGTGCGCCATCAAGGACGAGCACTCGAAAAAGGTCCTCGGGTGGGGCGTCGCCGATCACATGCGCACCGCACTCGTCCTCGACGCTCTGGACATGGGAGTTGCAGGACGTGGCGGCGATGTTGCGGGCACAATCATGCACTCGGACAGGGGAAGCCAGTAGACCGCTGCGATCATGAAGGAAGCGTGCGAACGCTACGGGTTGCGGCGCTCGATGGGCGAGACCGGCATCTGCTGGAACAACGCCGGCGCGGAGAGCTTGTGGTCGACGTTCGAGCACGAGTACTACTACCGCCACACGTTCGCGTACAGGACCGAATTGATTGCTGCAGTTGACAACTGGATGAACTTCTACAACACTCGACGACGGCACTCCACAATCGGAATGCTCAGCCCTCACAGTTACGGATAGTCACTGAACGCGCCCATCATGGCCGCGTAGCCACTGTCCACTTTTCGGGGGGAACCTCACACTTCTTGCGCTGAAACCGAGCTATTGTTCGGCCTTGTCGGTGATCACGCGAACTCACCTATGCCTTGGACTACACGGATCTCGCCGACATCGAATCGATACGCGACAAGGCCGGTCACGAATAGTGACGATCTCATCGCTTCGATTAGCCGTAGTCGCTGTGCACTGCATTGTGCTCGGGAATGCGTCGCGTGGCTGGCACTATCGTGACGGGTTCATTGTGGATGTTTCGCGCATCGTATTCGCGGTCGGAGGCCGAAATCCGTGTCACCGGACGGCTCTGTGCCTGCTCGATTACAGGGTCTCGCTGTCGCGAGTCCGCACAAAGTGGTTTTACAATCTAGCGCTCTGCGTCCACCCGGTACCGTGGCTGTCCGTGACCGATCACGGCCGTCTTGCGTTGACGAACCCGCGGTGTCTCGGTGTCACGAGGGTGTCACAAGTCGGTACGTTCGGACCCGGACTGGGCTGGACGGTCATGCACGAAAAACGTTGTGAATAAGTAAATATCGAGTCCAGAGGCGTTCAAGTGGATCCACTTCCAGGGACTTAAAATTCGCACAGTGTCGGTTCGAGTCCGACTGGGGGCACTGGAGTCCATATGGATCCAGATTTTCGGACCAGGACAGTGCTTTTCGGGTGGTAGAGTGGACTTGGGTGGTTTTCTGCGGATCTGAGTGGACAACCGAGACAGCGGATTTCAGATCCGCGTATTCTCGACACTTTCCGGCGTCAAAACTTCGTATTCGTGCAGCTCAGGCCTAGTTTTTTTGGCGGACCGTTTTCCTCGCGTGTGGCTCGGTGTCACCAGGCTGTCACAACTGGACCTTGCTGACCTGTTCAACCTGCTCGACACCCGCGACCTTCCACGTCGATGCGCTGCACACCGATGCGATTGCGGCAGCTCGTGATTGAGCAGCAGGGTCAGATGGTGCAGCGTGTACCTTCATCCGGCAGTTCGAGGTCGATCAGGTAGTCGGCGAGCGCCCCGTCGACACAGGCGTTGGCGGAGATGAGCGTCCCGTGCTGGTTGGCCTCGACCGTGAGCAACCGCGCACCGAGGGTGTCGGCCAGGCTGATGCCTCCTTCGTGAGGCGTCACGGGGTCCCCGGTGGCCGAGACCACGAGCACCTCGGGAAGGCCGTCGATGTCGGTGGCGTAGGGGTATCCGAGTGTGGGTTCGGCCGGCCAGAACTCGCACCCGTCCTGCGCAGGGGGAGTGGATCCGGGGTCGAGGAACGGCACGGCCTCGTTGAGATCGCGGCCGAGCTGGGTCATCTCTTCTCCGGTGAACCGTTCCTCGTCGAGGCAGTTGATGGCGAAGAGCGCCTCGAACGAATTGGTGTACTCCCCACTGTCGGACCGGCCGTAGTACCCGTCGCGAATCGCGAGGAGAGCGTCGGGCCGTCCGGCTTTCAGTTCCGTCACCCCCGCGACGATGGCGGGCCAGCTGGCTTCGGAGTAGAGGCCGGAGACAATTCCTTCGCTGGCGGCGAGGAAGCCGACCTTTCGTCCGTCAGCGGCCACCAGCGGCTCTTCCTCGAGAGGTTGGAGGAGCTCCCGCGCTGTAGCGGTCGCCCGCGCCGAGTCGGTTCCGAGCGGGCACGCGGTCTGCGTCACGCAGAAGTCGGCGAAACGCTGAAACGAAGCCTGAACTCCTTCACTGAGCTGGATCCTGCGATCCGCGGTGTCCATGAGTGGATCCACCGCGCCGTCGAGAACGAGAGCACGGACATTCTCGGGGAACATCTCGGCGTACACCGAACCGAGTCGACTGCCGTAGCTGACTCCCGCATAGGTGAGCTTGTCATCGCCGAGTGCGGAGCGGAGCACATCCATGTCGCGAGCGACATCCCGTGTCCCGAGGTGGGCAAGTACCTCTTCGCTCCCGGAGCCGTCAGCGCATTTGTCGACGATGGCGCGCGCAGATTCTTCGGTCCACTTGCCGAGAGCCGACAGGGGTGCATCGGCGTCGCGCTCCTCATCGGAATAGCAGTCGATTGCCGGATTGCTGAGACCGACTCCACGCGGATCGAAGCCGACGATGTCGAAGCGTTCGGGGATGGGGCCTCCCGTCCACAGGGCATTCACCAGCGGGGCGAGCGTCGTCCCCGCCGCTCCGGGACCGCCCGGGTTCAGCAGGACAGAGCCGATCGGGTTGTCGCCGGTGGCGGAAATGCGGGACACGGCGATCTCGATGGTCCCGCCGTCGAGATCCTCGTAATCCATCGGGACAGTGAGCATCGCGCACCTCGCCTTCTCTGCCGCCTCGATGACTTCGGGAACGGGCGGCTGGGAGTCCACGATGCTGGCGTCGCACGCCCCGAACGCGAGCTCCTGCTCCATGAACCGTTCGAGGCCAATCCCGTTCGCGCTGTCGTCATCATTCGGTGCTGCACTGGAGCATCCGGCGAGGAGGAGCACTGACGCAGCGGCGGCCGCCGCCATCACCGGCTTCGGCAATCGCCGTCGTTCGTCGTTCTTCGGTCGGGTATCTGTGTCGGTCATGGTGGTGTTCCTTCGGCGGGGTTCAGCTGGCGAGTTCGTCGATCCAGCTCGATCGCATCCGTAGAGCTCGTTCGGTGCTGCCGATGGCGGCGGCGAATCCGATGAGCAGGTTGACGTGGAGCGGGAGTCGGATTGGTGAGGTGAATGTTCCGATCGAGTCGGCAATGGGGGGAATGAGAGAGAGGGACGCGATGATCTGCGGCACCTCCACGCAGAGGCCGCCGATGACGAGCAGCATCGAGATGAGACCGATGACGCGACTGGGACCGGGGTGCCGGTGGTGCAGCCGAGCGCGGCGTCCCTCTGCGGATGCGGGATCGGGAGAGAGCTGTTGTTCGGTGCCGTCCTCACGCTCGTAAAGGCATCGTTTGAGCCCGAATCCGGTGGGTGCGACCTCGATGTGCCCACCGGGGACGGGGAAGCGGGTCGGCACCCTCGCGTACGACTGCAGAGCCCCGTCGACGTAGAGGCGAGCGCGCACCTCACCGTCCTTTGCGTCGCCCATGTGTCGTACATCGACTGCATAGATCGACGTCGTGCCGTCGGGTGCGGTGAGCGTGATCGACCGGAGCGATCTGCCGAACATCTGCCACCAGCGGTAGCGGCGGAGCGGTTCACCCGATCCGGCGCGAATGCGGCGGTAGCGCCACTGTTCGATTCCCATCTCCTCGATCCTCGATCTCTACTAGTACAGCGTGATAGTCGCCGATGACGCTAGCACACTGTGATGGAACATGGTCACGGAAAAGCAGACGCGAATGTTGAGTAGAAGCAACCAGACATGTACCCAGATCCGTTGGGCCGCGGCGATGCTGGGTGCTAAGCGTCGTGCCGGTCGTGGCTCTACAGAGTGCAACGCAAGTCGCCGTCGGGAGTGGTGAGATCGACCAGATAGCGTTCGACGATCGCGTTGACGCATGGGTTCGCTGCGGTGGTGGCGCCGTGCTGTTCGCCGTCTACGGTGAGGAGCCGCCCGCCGAGGTTGTCTGCCAGTGCCACACCGCCTTCGTGTGGTGTCAGTCCGTCGCCGGTGACCGATACCACGAGTGTCTGCGGGAGGCCGGTGATGTTCTCGCCGTAGGGATAGTCGAGTACGTGTTCGTCAGGCCAGCCCTCGCACCCGTAGTGTGTGTCCACGTCGAAACCTGGATCCATGTACGGTGCCGCGGAATTGATCTCGGCGACGGCGGATGTCGTTTGCTCCGGTGTCGGTCGTATTTCGTCGAGGCAGTTGATGGCGAGAGTGGCTTCGGAAGAGTTGGTATACGTTCCGTCGGGTCCGCGCTGCGCCGAGAGATCTCGCAGCGCGAGCAGTACCTCACCGCGTCCGGCCCGAAGGTCGGCCAAACCGCCGATGACGCTGTCCCAGGCCTGGTTCGAGTAGAGACCGAGGGTGATGGCTTCGATCGCCGAGTAGTAGGTCAGCCGACGACCGTCAGCAGTTCGGACCGGATCGTCGACAAGTGGTCGAAGCAAATTCTGGGTCGCATCGGTCGCTTGGGCCGGTTCGCTTCCCAGAGGACAGTTTCCTCGTTCGATGCAGTACCGAGCCAGCTCGTCGAAGGAACGCTGTACGCCGGAAAACGTCTGGATCTGGCGTTCGAGAACATTCTTGCGCGGGTCGACTGCACCGTCGAGAACCATCGCACGGACCCGGTGCGGAAACTGTCGCGCATAAATCGTGCCCAAACGTGTTCCGTAGCTGGCACCGAGGAACGTCAGCTGCTCGTCGCCGAGCGCCGCGCGCAGGACATCGAGATCTCGGGCCACGTTCTGGGTACCCATCTGTCCCAGGACATTCATACCGCCGCTGCGTCGAGCGCACTGATCGAGAACCGAGCGGGTCGATTCCGCGGTCCAGGCCAACGCCCCAGCGGGAACTCCGGACACGATGGCGTCATCGTCTCGTTCCTGGTCGGTGTAGCAGTCGATGGCCGGTTGCGAGCTCCCGACGCCACGTGGATCCATCGATACGATGTCGAAGTGTTCGCGAGCGGGACCGTTCCCCCAGGAGTCTGCGACCGCGGTCACGAATCCGAGACTCGGGGCTCCCGGGCCGCCGGGATTGAGTACGACCGATCCGACGCGATCGTTTCCGGTGGCTCGAATGCGGGAAATGCCGAGCTCGATGGTGCGTCCGTCGAGGTTGCCGTAGTCGAGCGGTACTTCGAGCGTTGTGCATTCGGCCCTGTGGTCGGTGATGCCTGTGACAGCAGGGTCGCACGCAGAGAAGTCGAGCGTTTGTTGTTCGTAGCGGGTCGGTGCAGGTGAAGGCTGCGGCTCGACCGAGGACGGTGCGCTGCATGAGGTGAGGGCCCACAATCCGGCCATTGTCACTGCGGCGGTTTCGAGCACTGACGTCCGGCGCGATCGAGTGTGGAGCATCGTAATTCCTCTCTCAGAGGCTCGGCGGCATGGGTGCGAGCGCTGTGTTGTTCTCCCCCGCGGCGCGACTAGTACAGCGTAATAGTGAGCTCAAGATAGCACGCTGTATTAGGATCGGGGAGGTGTCGGACAATGTGGAGACTCGCGCAAGCGAACCCAGCACCAGGGATCGGATTCTGATCGCAGCCGCGACGATGGTGTCCGAGGATCCGGGTACCCGGCTCAGCGTCCGAGCGGTCGCCGCGCGAGCCGGGGTCAGTACAGGATCACTGCGTCATTTCTTTCCCACGCAGCGAGCACTGATGGACGAAGTCGCCGCGGGAATCACCGGGCTGGTGGCGAACAAAAATGTCATCGACGACGCCACTGTGCCTGCCGAGGGGCGACTATTGGCGTGTATGCAGCAGGTGTTGTCGGCCTCCGGGACGGGTGAGCAAGCCCGAGATACGTGGCGGCGGACGTTCGGCACGTACCTCAGCTCGGAGCTCAACGCTGATGCCATCGACACGTACCTCGCTCTCAGCGCGGCCGGACTCCGGCACATAGAACACTGGCTGGACGTCCTCGACAAAGAAGGTGCCCTGCCGCCGGGCGACAACACCCAGCGCGCCGCCTACCTCAACGTGGTACTCGACGGGCTGTCCGTAGCACGAGCCCTCCCGACCGACGCTGCTCGACTTCGCTCGGAAACAGACGTTCTGCAGCACGCTATTTCGATGCTCTTTCGCACCGCTGCACCCACACCGAAGGGCGACTCGGACTGACTTCGACGACGAGCTCGAGTTCGATTGCCCGGTGTCACATCCTGTCGAATCGCATCGACATCCACTGTGTTTGCCGATCACTGCAGACTACGGCCGCCGAGGTGCTCGGCGAGAAACTTCTCCACCTCGTGGTAGTAGCGAATACTGTTCTCCGGGTTGACGAATCCGTGCCCCTCATCGTCGAACACGAGGTAGTCGACGTCGACACCACGCGACCTCAGGTGCTCGACGACATTGTCCGATTCTGCCTTGACGACCCGAGGATCGTTGGCCCCCTGCGCAATCAGGAGCGGGGCGCGTATCGCGTCGAGCTTGGAGATGGGTGATCGTGCGAGCATGTCGGCCAGCTGATCGGGATCAGCGGGGTCGCCCACGAAGCGGTACCAGCTGTTGATGATTCCCGGACCGATGAAGGCCGGTTGGGTCCGCATGAAGTTCGAGAGGTCCGAGATGCCCACGCAGTCGATCGCCGCGGCAAACGTGTCGGGAGTGAACGATGCACCCACCAGCGCCGCATAGCCGCCGTAGGAGCCGCCCATGATCGCCACCCGCTCGCGATCGGCGTATCCCGCATCGACTGCCCAGTTCACTGCATCGATCAGATCGTCGTGCATCGCGCCCGCGAATTCGCCGACCCCGGCGTTCATGTGTGCTGTGCCGTACCCGACCGACCCGCGGAAGTTGACCTGCAACACTGCATATCCGCGGTTCGCCAGCATCTGCGCGATGGGATCGAAGTTCCACGAATCTCGATACCAGGGGCCGCCGTGCACCACCAGAACCAGCGGCAGGCCCACGGGTTTCACGCCCACCGGAAGCGTCAGATATGACGGCAGAGTCAGTCCGTCGCGCGCCTGGATGCTCACCGGCACCATCGGGGCCATGTCCTCGGGATCCAGATGTGGGTACGGGCGGAACAGTTGGCGACTCGATCCGGTCGCGTGATCGTAGTAGTAAGTGACGGACGGATCGCGGTCGTGGACGAAGCTGACGATCCACCTCTGTCCGCTCTCGTCGGAGGACAGTGCTCCGATGTCACCGTCGAACAGTTGCTCCAGATTCTTCAGGATCTCTGCGAAACCTGGTTCCAGTGCATGGATCACCTGGCGTTCTCCCAGATACCGAACACCGATGAGCTCTCCTGTTGCACTGTCGCAGATCAGCGGTGACGAGGTCTGCTCGACGGCTCGTCGCACCCCGTCGAGTTCGAGCGTCGGGTGACTGTCGACGATCGTCTCCTCGCCGGTCTTCAGATCGAGGCGAATCAGATAGGCCAAGTCGCGCCCTCGATTGGAATAAAGCCACATGCCGGTACCGTCCGCGGTGATCTGCATCGGACTGATACCCATCGGGTAGTCGGTGCCGTCGAACGACGCCACCGTGGTTTCTGCGCCGGACTCGTCCAACCGCGTGATGTCGATGGTGCCGGCCGTGGTCATCGCGAAGACGAATACGTCGCCGTCGGCACCGAGCATCGGGTACCGGCCGACGCCGGGGCTCTGCCTGATCATCGTCAGTTCACCTGTGGCGATCTCGATTTGGTAAAGGTCGAACTCGCCGAGGGTCCTGGCGTTGATCAGAACGGTGTACACCCCAGCCTTGCCCCGCACGGGTTCGATGGACACCGCGCGGGAACCGGGGAACGGTGTCAGGTCGACTGCTACGGCATCGGGGTCGTCCAGGTCGACGCGGAACACGTGGTTGTTCTCGTCACCGCCGGTGTCCTGCAGATACAGCAGCCAGCGGGGGCCGTCCGTCCACTGGAAATCGTGCACACTGCGTGTCTCGTCCGCAGTGACGCAGCGTGGTTTGCTGCCGGGCGACAGGTCCTCGATCCACACGTTCATACGGTTCTTCCACGGCGCGAGAAACGCCATCCTGTTGCCCTCCGGTGAAATAGAGGCACCGGAGCGAACGGGTGGGCCGAAGAAATCCTCGACCGAGATCAGTGGGGGTGTAGTCATGGTTGGTCCTTTCGTTCGGTTGTCACAGAGCGCAGCGGGCGTCGGTCGGTGGGGATTCGAGATCGACGAGGTAGTTCGCGACGATGTCGTTGACGCAGGTGCTCGTTGCGCCGAACGCCACGGTGTGTTGTTCGCCGTCGACGGGGAGTAGCGAGCCGCCCAAGGTGTTCGCCAAGTTGACGCCTCCCTCGTACGGAGTGGACGGGTCGCCGGTCACGGAGATGGTCAGAGTGTCGGGTAGTCCGTCGACGTCGGCGGCGTACGGGATGTCGAGAGTCGGTTCTGCAGGCCAGAATTCGCAGGGATCGCGAGCGCCGTCCGGTCCCAGGCCCGCGTCGGTGAACGGTGCTATCTCTTGAATCTGCCGTTTGAGGTCCACTTCCTGTGCCGGGGTGTGGCGCTGCTCGTCCATGCAGTTGATCGCGTGCAGCGCCTCAGAGAAGTTCGGAACGGTGCCGTCGGCGCCGCGTCCGCCGAAGATATCGTTGATCTTCAGAAGGGTATCGGCCTGTCCTGCTTGGAGTTCGGCGATGCCCTTGGTGATGACCGGCCACGCCGAGGAGTCGTAGAGCCCTGCTATCACGGCACCGTATGCGGCGTCGAAGTCCATGGCGCGACCATCGGGGGTGACGATCGGATTGTCGATCAACGGTCTGACGATCTGTTGGAAATTGTCGACAGCCCTGCTCGGATCGGTGCCCAACGGGCAGTCCGGGGCGTTCGCGCATGACGCCGCCATGTCGTCGAATGCCTTCTGGAAGTTGGTGTACTGGTAGATCCTGCGCTCTGCGGTGCCTTGCCCGGGATCGATTCCGCCGTCGAGGACCATCGCGCGCACGTTCTCCGGAAACATCTCGGCGTAGACGGCACCGAGTCGTGTTCCGTAGCTCTGGCCCAGATAGCTCAGGGTGTCGTCGCCGAGAACGGCCCGGAGAATGTCCATGTCGCGGGCCGCGTCACGCGTTCCGACGTGTTGGAGGACGTCGTCGCCGCCGGATCGTTCGGAGCACTGGCGTACCAGCTGCCGTGCACCGTCCTCGGTGAGGGTTCTCGAGCCGGTGAGGACCGTGGTGTAGGCCTCTCCTGCGTCGTGCTCCTCATCGGTGAAGCAGTCGATGGCAGGTGTGGATGCACCGACGCCGCGGGGATCGAATCCGATCAGGTCGAATCGTTCGGTCAGCGGGCTCTGCGTCCACGTCGACGTCGCACCTGACGCCGCCATGCTCATCCCCGGCCCACCCGGCCCGCCGGAGTTGAGCAGTAGCGAGCCCACTTTCTCTCCGCGTGCAGGGGCCTTGAGCAGCGCGATCTGCGCCGTGCGCCCGTCCGGATCGTTGTAGTCCAGCGGTACGTCCACGCGGGCGCACTCGAACCTGGGGTCGCTGGCGAACAGTTGGTCGTCGGTTGTGGTGGTGCCGTAGCCCGCACACGGTTCGAATGCCACGGTCTGGTCGTAGAACTGCTGCAGATCGGCCGCCGGCTTGGAGTCTGCGTCCGGTTCCGGCGGCGACTGGCTGCAGGCACCGAGGAGCAGTGTCGACGCTGACGCTGCAGCGAACCATCTGGCTCTCCTGTTGTCGAATATGGGCATGGTCGGTCGGCTCCTGTCGAATTGCATTGTGATGGTGATCTATTCGGAATCGGCGGCGTTGAGTGCCGCTACCTGTCGCAGCACGTCGCGTTGGGCGGGGTTGTACAGATCCTCCACGGCGACTGCGAGTGTGCGTCTCACCTGGTTCCTTTCGTGGTCGGCGTCGTTGCCGGCGAACAAGTCCGGGAAACGAGCCGCCAGCCGACGAACGTGTGGGGCCATCCGTTCCGCCAGATCTCTGGTGGTGTCGCTGTCGGCGTCGGCCGGGAGGTCGTCGAACTCGGCATCGGTGGGTAGCTGCGGAGTGGACCGCAGTAGGTCGCAGTAGGCGTCGAGGGCCGTCGGGTTCAGTACCGTGCTGGCGAAGGTGATGAACTGTCGGTCTGCTGTCGTCAGATGTGCTGCAGCGGATCCGAGTTCGGGTGGCAGATCGGTCGGAAGGGATTCATGGAGAAGCATCGCGATCTCCAACCGTGCTCGCTGAAGGCGCTCGATCGTCGCCCCGAGTTCTGCATCCAGGGTGCGCAGTGCCTGTTCGGGATGGTCGCGCCCATCTCCCAGAGCGGCTATGTCGGCCAACGAAAATCCTAGATCGGTCAGGCGTCTGATCTGCATCAGCCGTACGAGATGCGGGACGCCGTACTGCTTGTAGCCGTTCGATGCACGCTGGGGCTCATCGAGTAGTCCGACTTCGTGATAGTGCCGCACCGACTTCAGGGTGGTGCCGGCGAGGTCGGCGATCTGCCGGGTGCTCCAGCCCATATCGCTCTCCTCCGGATCGTTTCGGTCGGAATCAGTGTGGACTGTGACCTAACGGCATAGTCAAGGGCCAACTCGTGCAGCAGGGTCTACGCAGGGTTCGGGTGAATCAACTGCGTTGTGGAGTGGCGGAAGGCCCAGACGGTGACGAGCACTGCCAGTGCGAGCAACGGGGTGCCCATTGCGATCCGGGCGAACGCCAGCCAACCGGTGGCGTCGGTGTTGTACAACCAGTCCTGAACGACGTAGCGGGCACCGAACAATACGGCGAATGTCGACGTCGCGATGTAGTGGGCGCGGGCGACGGAGCGATTCGACCGCCACCTGTATTCGTTGCCGTGCAGCGCATTCCACAGCAGTCCGGTCAACGGCCGTCGGGCGAGTATCGAGATCAGCATCAGTGCGGCTCCGCCCAAGCTCAGCCAGATGCCGATGAGGAAGTATCCGCCTGCCGACCCTGTCCACGCCGCAACGCCACCTGCGACAACGACGCCCAGGAGACCGCCACTGGCCTGCGCGATCGGCTCGCCTCGCTTGACGCGAAGAACAGTGATCACCAGCGCGATGGCGATCGCGACGCCGACGGCGATGGGGAGGGCCACCAAAGCGTTGGCGGTGACGAATGCCACGACCGGAACAGCGGTGTAGATCATTCCGCTGGTTCCGCCGAGGTTATCGAGTAGAAGCTTTGTGGCATCGGTCTTTTCGGTGGTCTTGCCACCGGGAACCGTCTGCGTCTCGTTGTTGTCGTCCGATGTCGATTCCGGCCTGTTCATGGTGCCCTCCTCGTCGATGCTTCGGTTCGCTCTGTGCATCCCCTACTGTCGTCTCGGCGACCGGGACACAACAGTGCACACAAACATTGGATGTGGTGACAACATCATCGGCAGGACATGACAGATGTCATGTCCTGGCAGCGTGACCGCTAGGTCGGTGGCCCGAGAACAGCGTCGACTGCGTCAGAGAGAGTTGGTTTTTTGCTGAACCGCCAGAGCACTCCAGGCGCACCGCGGCTCTGGCGGCTCCGCAACTCCAAAGACAGATCAAGCAGGCGGCCGGGTAGCGAAACCCGGCCGGTACAAGGGCAGCGACGAAACCTGCCCGTTCGACGCTGAAGTGCGCTGATGCAAAGTCGTCGCTGTGGAGCCCGCAGTCGCACGGTCCCACTGACTCGAGGGCGATATGGATTCGCGACGAATGAGTCTCGTTGTCACGAGTCCGCACAGAGCGTCGATCGCCAGGACGCTCTTCGTCCATCCGATACCGTGGCTGTCCGACACCGATCAGGACTGTCCGGTGTCGGAGAATCGGTGGCAGTTCGGTGTCACGAGAGTGTCACAAGTCGGTACGTTCGGACCTGGACTGGGCTGGACGGTCATGCACGAAAAGCGTTGTGAATAAACAAATATCGAGTCCTCTGAAGTCTGGGTGGATCCACTTCTAGGGACTTAAAATCCGCACAGTGTCGGTTCGAGTCCGACTGGGGGCACCAGAATTCCTCAGGTCACAGCGCTATGTCGCCTCGGTGAGCTAACCCGAACCGTTGATCGCGAATTGCCCTGCGGTCCAACGCAAAACGAACGGAAGTCCAGTCATGGCACCGATGAAGTGGTCGCCCGCCACGGGCTCGTAGTGCACGTCGGCACCCTTGGTGCGCCACTGCTCGATCAGGGCAGTCACGCCGGCCTCGGGGATGAAGCGATCGCCGATCCACTTGCTCTCGGAACCGTGGAAGAACGCGACCGGTGCCGACGGCGCTTCGGCACCCGGACGGTTCGCGGCGATCACCCGCCGCGCGATGTCGGAGTCGAACGGGTCGGGCTCGGACGCCAAGTCCTCGATTCGCATGTGTGCCAACCCGCCCAAGGCCAGGGGGAGGACGGACATGTCCTTGACCCAGGACGCCAACAGCAGCGCCTTCGGGCCGAACAGCTCGACCATCTCGGGGTGCTCACGCGCGAGACCCATGCTCGCCGCACCCAGCAGGCCGGCCGCGATGGTGCCGTTCATGGTGTCCAGCAGCATCGAGAAGTCGGTGGGTGTTCCACCGGCGACGGCGCCCACCAACCTCACGTCCGGCGCGTACCTCGGCTGCAGTTGTGCCGTCCACGTGGTGGCGATCGCGCCTCCGCTATAGCCGTAGGCCACCACTGGGCTGTCGGCGAGCTCCGGGGCGACGACCGCCATCCCGCGTAACGAGTCCAGGACGGCATGCCCGGCCATCGTGCCTTCGGAGTACGACATCCGCGGGCCTTGGTGATCGGCGACGAGGACGGCGTATCCGCGGGCGAGCCAGAGCGGCATCACCGGCGGGAGGTCGGCACCGACACCGTGCACGAGCCGGTACGACGGCGTGCTCTTGGCTCCGAGAGAATCGATGGCCACGTTGTGGGCGACGACGGGCCGCGGTCCGCGGCCGGTCCACGGCCGCCTCGGGATCAGCAGCGAGGCGGTGACGCCGGCGGGGAGACCCCGCGCGTCGGTCGATCGCACCATGAACTGATGCAGGGCGGTTCGCGGCCGAGGCACCAGACCGCGAGTCGTGCGCTGCCGGATCACCGCACCGGGCGCGAGGTCCTCGATGCCGGGAGGGGTGAGGAAGAAGGCGTCGTTGTCGATCGGCGTCGGGAGGATAGCGGCATGGGGATCGTCCGGAGACTCCAGGGGCAGTCGTCGAGTCAGTACGCGATCGAGCACACCGAACAGAGTCATGATCCCCCGACATTCTTCTCGAACCGTATCCATCCCCGCGGTCACCGTACAGTGCGAGGTGGTCGGAGAACGCAAAAATGGGGACGTCCCCGCGGGTCACACCCGCGGCCCCTGGTTCCCTTGGAATTCGCACAGTGTCGGTTCGAGTCCGACTGGGGCATCGAAGTTCCTACGAATCCAGCGTTGTGAACAAGAACAGCGGGTTCCCGCCCTCTCGATCGCTGCCCAGATACAGCTGGCGGTGATCAGACAACATGTGTCAACGTAGGGCGGTCAGCAGCACGGCATCGAGTTCCCCGGCCGGGAGCATCGGCAGCATGTGGTGGCTGCAGCCGGTCAGGACGACGGTGTGTGCGTTCGGGAGAACTTTCCCAGCAGCTTCGGCAACACGAGAACCGTTGTGCACCTCACTCTCACCGGCAAAGACGACGGTGACGTCCGCGGACAGCGTCGCCCATCGACCTCCCTTGGGGCGGCGAGGAACCACTGGTTTCGCCGACGGGAGTCGGTGCCTCGCTCTGTGAGGTCGAGCCAGTCGGCGTCGCGCTGCGAATTCTGCGTTTCCCACCGGATCAGAGAACGCATCCGTTCGCGAGTCGGTCGCACCAGAAGTGGCACCGCGCGCAGAAAATACGCCAGCCGCATGCCGACGAAACACGAAGGGGGATCCAGCAGGACGAGCGCGCCGACGCGCTCCGGTCGGTGCAGCGCCTATGCGAGCGCCACCGTTGCCCCGTACCCATGTCCGACCACCGAAGTTCGCGTGGCAACGAGTGTTTCGAGGACTTGATCGAGCCAGGACATCAGGTTATCGACCGTGCGGATCGTTTTCGGACCGACCACGCTTCGTCCGGGGTCACCCATCGGCTCGATTGCGAAGACCCGGTTCTCCCGGGCCAGGGCCGCGACGTTGGCGAACCAGACGGTCGAGGTTGATCCGCCACCGGGCAGCAGCACCACCGGAGGTCCGTCGGCGGGTCCGGAGGCGTTGACTCGGGTTGTGCCGTAGTCGGATTCGACGTCGATGGTGTCGATGGGCAGCGGCCACTTCCCCAGCACGCGGTCGTAGGCCGAAAAGAATCTCTCAGCTGCGGTGCTATCAGAGAACCGACTCACCGAACCTCCTAAGTGTCTCGATAGTCGAGATATTAGATCATCGTGATAGTTGTGTGCACCGGCCACGCGCGCTCACATCGAATCGCCGAATCTGGTGGTCCGGTAGCCGGCTGGTTTTGGACCCCGGTCGGGGCGGAAATCCGGAACATTCCAGCAACGAAGTCGGGCTCCCCTCGCTTGCTGCTGCCTGTTAGAGTCGGATTACCGGAAGTAAAAGCGAGGGCTGTCAGCCCCGTTCATACGCCGCTCACCGAGCTGCCACTTCTCCCTTGGATGGAGACGTGTATGAGCCTGAAAAATGAGCGACCAGCCAACACAGATGAGGCGCAGGCCTCTTCGACGCGGCACCGTCCGCAGACTTTGAAAGCCGCCGCGGTAGCACTGGCCGGCCTTTCTGCAGTGTTTCTTTTCGAGATGCTCGACAACTCGATCCTCAACGTTGCCCTTCCTAC
Source organism: Rhodococcus sp. 15-649-2-2 (assembly GCF_002258645.1). Classification (NCBI taxonomy): domain Bacteria; kingdom Bacillati; phylum Actinomycetota; class Actinomycetes; order Mycobacteriales; family Nocardiaceae; genus Rhodococcus; species Rhodococcus sp. 15-649-2-2. The sequence continues at coordinate 118,591 of NZ_NPFM01000001.1, read as the reverse complement.
CATCGGGCGTGAACTCGGTGCGTCGACCACCGCGCTGCAGTGGGTCTCCGGCGTGTACGCGGTCGTGTTCGGGGGACTGATGTTGCTGTTCAGTGCCATCGCAGACCGATTCGGGCGACGTCGAATGATGTTGAGCGGCCTGGTATTACTGGCGGTTGCCAGCGCGGCTACGTCCGTCGTCGAGACTCCCGAGCAGCTCATCGCAGTGCGTGCCGCGATGGGTGTCGCGGCGGCCATGACCACCCCCGGCTCCATGGCGCTCGCGTTCCGGCTCTTCGGTGAGGAGTCCTTACGCGTTCGAGCCCTCACCCTGATATCGACAGTCGGTCTGGTCGGGTTGGCGATCGGACCGACCGCAGGAGGCTTCGTTCTCGCTTTCGCGCCCTGGCAGGTCCTGCTTGTGATCAACGTACCCATTGCGATTCTCGCGTTCATCGGAATCCGCGTGGGCGTCATGAAAGACCTTCCCGAGGAGTTGCACCGCGACCCCCTCGATGTCGTTGGGGCGTTTTTCGGGACGGCCACCATCGTCCTGGCGCTCGTCGCGCCGACCCTGTTCGTCGAGGTGGGTCCCGAATCATGGACGCCGTGGGCAGCAACTACCGGAACCCTCGCTGCGGCAACGCTGTTCGTCGTCCGCGCGCGCACGGCAAGGTACCCGCTCTTGGACCTGAAACTCGTCGCGCTTCCCCTCGTGTCCAGCGGTCTCGCCTACAAAGCCGCGTCCGGTCTCGCCATCGCCGGCCTCGGCTACATGGTCACACTGCAGCTGCAGTTCGCATGGGGATGGTCGCCGGCCCTCGCATCGATAGGGATGCTCCCTCAGGTCGTTGTGCTGCTCGTGGGCGGCCGACTCGTCGCACCGTTCCTGCGACGAGTGGGGATGAACCACGCCGCCTGGATGAGCGCGGCGGCGGTGGTGCTGGGGCTGGCCGTCTTCGCCGTTGGTAGCCGATTCGGGTATGTCTGGGTCGCTTTTGCCCTCGTCCTCGTCGCGGTAGGTATGCGCATAGTCGGTGTCGTCGCAGGTACCAACGTCATGGCAGGTCTCCCGGAGAGCCGCACCACCATCGGGGCCGCCATGGTCGACACATCGAGTCAGGTCGCTACCGGCGTCGGGATCACCGTCACCGGCACCATCCTCGCCGCTCTCTTCACGGGCAACATCTCGAGTACCACGTGGAGCGCCGAGCAAGCGGCCTCTTTCCAAACCGGAGTGACCGTAGCGGGGTTCGTCATCACGGCGGCGGCTGCAGCGCTGGTGCTGCTCGGCATGACCCGGGCGCGGTCAGGCCGTGGCGGACTCTGATCGCTCAGGGAGATATCAATCGAGGCGCGCTGACTTGGTTGCTTTGCTCGCCGAGTCGGCTGTGAGCATGGTGGCCGTTGTGACGTCTCCATCCACGTTGGCGGTGTGACGTGGTTGTGGAGAGGTCAGCGGCGCATCCGGGCACAGATCATCGAAAAGTCTTCTCGGGGAATGGTGAACAGTCCGCGACGAAAGGGAAGACCCCAGTGGGCAGCGTCTGGAATGAACGACAGTCGATCGACAAGCGGTCGTGCGTCCACGGGTGTGCAGGGGTGGAACGTGGCGGCCAGTCTCCACGGCCGGAAGTTCTCGGTGATGTCGACTCGATAGGGCTCGTCCCCGGTGATGGTCGCCCATGCTGTGAATTGTCGGACGGGAGTACCGTTCTGGAGGCTCGTGCGGGGGGAGTAGAAGATCATTTCGTCGCCCGGCCGAGGTCGACCGAGACGCGTTCTCGCGCCGTGATCGGCCTGCGTGAAGCCACCCTTGGTGGCTGCCTCGACGTGGTCCAGGCTGACGGTGTTGATCCAGAACCGCTGCTCCGGCTTGTCCGTGGCGGGCCTCGGGCGGGTCTTCGGGGGCGTGTGGCTCGTCATGATCTTCGTGCGCGGTTCAGGCACGGTCGTGGAGGGTGATGTGATAGCCGTCGGGGTCGGCGAATGTGAACGTGCGGCCGAAGGGTCCGTCGATCGGCGCGGAGACGATCGTCTTGCCATCGGCGACGAGGGCATCATGGATGGCCTGAACATCTGTGGCGTGCAACCAGATTGCCGCACCGATGCCGGGCTGCGGGGTGGACGCGATGTCGGTGCCGGGGATGACGTCGCGGAGCGCGAATGCGATCGGGGACGTCTCGAAAACGACGGCGTGAGGCGGGCCGGCCTGCGAACGCACGAGACCGAGGTAGTGCTCGTAGAACGACTGCGATGCGGCGAGGTCGGTTGCTTGGAGGTTGATGAAGTCGGGTCCGGTGACAGCCATGGTGATGCTCCGTTTCGTTTGTCAGTTTGTTGACACACATCAAGCTATGTCAAACTACTGACATGAGTCAAGCGGATGAGGGTATCGACTTGAAGACGTCTCTGGGATATCAACTGAAGGAGGCTTCCAGTGCGCTTCGTGCCGCTATGGAAGCGGCCCTTCGGCCCCTCGGGATGACGGTGACCCACTACTCGTGCCTCGAGCTTCTGTCGCAACGTCCGGGCCTGTCGAATTCGGATCTGGCACGGGGCACCTTTGTCACGCGGCAGGCGATGAATGTTCTCCTGCAGTCACTCGAACGCGACGGATATGTAAGTCGGCCCGCTCGCGCACCCGTCGGCAAGGCCCTGCCCACCAGTCTCACTGCCGCCGGGCGACGGAGATTGGCCCGGGCGACGGTGGCCGTCAGGGCAATCGAGAAGCAGATGCTCGCAGGGTTGTCCGATCAGGACCAGGTCGCGACCCGGCGCATTCTGTCGACCATCATCGAGTCGCTGAACCATCCGAACGGTTGACCCAACGGCTCTTCGACGGCCCGCGCATTGTCCGATGAACTTTCAGATGTCCGCCAGGAACGGATCGATAGCCGTCCAGGTCGCGTCCGGCGCTTCCAAGTGGGGCAGGTGTCCGGCGTGGGCGATTTCGACGAACTGCGCGCCGGAGATCGCGTCGGCGATGGCCCGTCCGTAGGCCGGTGTGACAATTCGGTCGCTCTCTCCCCACACCACGAGCGTCGGCACTGTGATTGCGTCGAGCCGCGCCATCAGAGTCGGATCGCTCATGTTCCTGCCCGCCAGGGTTTCCATGGTGTTCCTATTCGCCAACTGCATCGCTCGCTGTTCATCGGTGAAAGTGCCGGGGTCGATGTATCCACGGTGCGGGTCGCGCCATGCGGCGTCGGCGAGTTCGCGAGCGTCGAGGGCGAAGAAATCCGCGACAGGTTCTCCGTCCACGATCGCTCCGACGCCGTCGATGACGACCACTGCTCCGATCGATGTTCGGTACTGCTCGGCACGGGCGGCCTGCACTGCCATTTCCAGGGCGATCCACCCGCCGATGGAGGACCCGATCACCACGACGTCGGTGTACCCGCGCTCGCGCAAGAGGGCGAGGTAACCGGCGGCGAGTTGCGCGATCGAGGTGATGTTGTCCGGACGGTCGGTGCCGTCCCAGCCAGGATGGGTGGGTGTCAGCACGTGCCGGTGGAGCGCGACGTGTCCGGCTAGGGGAGCAACGGTTCCAGGTCCGCCGCCGCCGTGCAGTACCAGCGCGGTTCGTGACCGAAGGTGAGCGGTCGAGGCGACGGGGAAGTCGATCGGCAACGATGCGTTCATGATTCTCCTGTATCAATATGTTTATATAATGATATTGATACGGTAGCACCATGGCTACCGATCTCGAAGTCCTCGGACAGGCAATCAAGCGCGCGCAGTATCGAAATCACCGCGCGATGGACGCTGCTCTACGCGAGATAGGTGTCAGCCTCGTGCAGTGGGATGCGCTGCGCGCGATCGATCGCATGCCGGGTGCCTCCGGGCACGAGCTCGCTGTGACGACCTTTCAGAGCGATCAGGCATTCGGGACTTTGGCGGGCAGGCTCGAAGAGCGAGGGCTCATCAGACGCTCCTCGGGCCGCGGACGCCGGGTGGAACACGTCCTGACCGACGCGGGAGTGCGCGCACTCACGGAAGGTCGACAGCTGACGCGCGAAACGCTGGAAGGCCTCTTCGCGCCACTCGGTGAAGTGCAACGCCGCGAACTACTTCGGACTCTTCGCAATCTCACCGAAGAGCCTTGAGTTGGACGGTCTCGAGTGCCGCTGCGGCGGTCAGCGAGGCGTACTCCGCTCCGTGTGCTCCCAGTGACCGTACGGTCCTTACCCTCATGCGGCTGCAGGACGAGACCGAGCATCCGCACTGGATGCCGCAACGCGAGTACGACAGTCCCTTCGGGGTGGACGTGCCTGTGATCGTCGCCTATCACGGTTACCCATGGCTCATCTATTGTCCGACCTACCGCCGAGCCAACAACACGCATCCTCACGTGTGGGGCTACAAGGAGGAGGGAATGACCACCACGCCCTTCGGCATGGTGACGATGAATGACATGGACCGTCGCCATCGACGTCATCGACCGCACACCGATTCTGTTCGGTTGTCGGTCAGCCGGCCTTGACGCGCAGACGCTCGACCTCCGAGCGAGAGTGACGCACGGCCTCGGTGTCGGCTCCTTTCCCGCTGGCAAGGTCGTGGGCGAGGTCGAGAATCGCGCGCCGAAGATGCTTGCGTGCTCGACGGGACTTGTGATGGGGCGCGGACTTGATGAACGCCTTGCGCGCCTTCTTCTCCAGGATGCCGTCCACCTCTGCGTCGGTCACGGTCCCCGCTTCGACCTCGGGGGCGAGGATGTCGCGGACGAACTGGTACTCGCGCGGCGCTGCTCGTCGAAACGCGATGGTCAGCACGGTGAACCCGAGCACGATGGAGCCGATCATGACGGGGAAGGTCAAGATGCCACCCATACCGAGGCCGGTGGCGTCGTCCCAGGTGAAGTGCAGGAACATGCCGAACAAGACGAATGCCAGGCCGCGCCCGATCCGGCGTGGCTGGGCCGCGGTGCCGATGATGTAGATGACACCCGTACAGACGAGGGCACTGAAGAGCGGATGGGAAACGAAGCTGACTGCGATGCGGGTGAACGACATCTGCACTGCCTGACCGACCGGATCGGTACCGAACGCCCGGGCAGTGGAGTTGGCCGCGTACAGAAAATCCTCGAAGACCGCGAATCCGAGTCCGAGGAACGCGCCGACTATCAGACCGTCGTTCGCGGTCCGAATCAATCGCGGGGCGAGGCCCATGAGGAGGATGAATCCGCAGAGTTTGGCGGCCTCTTCGGTGATCGGTGCAGTAGCACCGGCTGCCCAGTCGGCGCTCCACACCTGACCGAACAGCTTGGAGTAGATGCCGAGCATCGCGGTGTTCACGGTGTAGGCGAACGCGAAGGTTGCCGGGATAGCGCCCCACAGAAGCGCAGCGAGAACGAGGCGGCCTGGCTGGCGCTCCCAACGGTCGATATGACGGAACCAGGCGAACCACGCCAGCCCACACAAACCACACAGTATTGCCGAGATCGCGAAAGCGTCGGCGTAGAGACCGGCCGACGGCGCGAAGAACGCCCACGCCTGGAACACGCCGATCGCAGTCAAAGCGAGGTAGACCCAGAACGAAAGATTGTGGGGTTGCACGAAGCGGAAACGCTCACCCCAGCCGGAGACCTCGATCGCACGGGCCTGGCGTTGGCGGGCTTCGGAAGACTCGGAGCTGCGCGTGGTGTCGGTACCGGTCTCGCTCATGAGTTGTTCCCGTCTACGGTCCGGATGCTGGCGATCATGCTCTGGATGTCGTCGACGGCTGCGGTCATCTGAGCGGGAGGACCGTAGGCGGTGATTTTCACGCCGGTACCGGAGATGACGAATGCTGCGACCACACCGTCGCCGGTCACACTGCTGTAGGGCTGCGCGACACCCGTCTCGCCCGCCGTCGTGGTGAGAGTGGTCCGGTCGCCGTCGACCCGGAAGGTCGGGTCTTCGGTGCGGGAGGTGACCTTCTCTACCTGGTCCAACAATTCACCGGGAGTGCCGTCGAACGTGTCCGGCGAGACCTGGAAGGTGACGCCCTTCCCGGCGATGGTGGCGTCGCCGGACCTGCGTCCCTGATCGTTTGCCCGAAAGCCCGCTTCGACATCCCAGCCGGTGGCCGGGGTGAAGACGATGGTGTCGGTGATCGCGAGTTGCTCGCCGGCTACCACGGGATCGTCCCAGCCGATGGCTGCATTGACACGTGGCACGAAGATGGTCAGCACTACGAAGACCGCGACGACGAAGAGCGCCGGTGGAAACGAGCGTCGGTCGAGTCCGAGCAGACGATGCTCCGCCGGCACCCGATGTTCGTGGTGCGCAACATGTATCTGTGTCACGGGTACTCCTCGGTGCCGAGTGTTGTTCGTGCACATGGACCTCGTGATCGGTGCAGTCCAACAGGGGTGGAATGAGCAGAGTGGTGCTTGCGGTGCAACAGTGCGCGGTCGTTCATCACCGAGTTCATTGATATCAAAGGCGCGTGGGTATCCGCTGTCGCTCTGCTCGAAAAAAACTGAAAGTACATTTACTACGAAGAAATCAGAAGTTTGCCCTCGTCGCCAGACGGCATTCGCGATAGCCGCGACAGCACGTAATGCAAAAAGTGGTCGGGCGAGGGGAGAGGGCGAAACCAAGGTGCCTACATTGCTGTTCCGAGGGATGGTTCCTGGATTTCGAGAAAAGCGCCGGGCAGCAACGTCGTTCTTCGTACGGTGAACGGTACGGCCCGGCCTTTGAATATTGGGCCGGACCCGACATGCGACCGACAAGTCAGGTTCCGTGAGAGCAAAGCCCGGGCGGGTGCGCAGGAGTCCGTCGGTGGTGTCCGGATTCTCGATGTGGCCCTTGCGGTTTCACGCGGCTCGACGTCAGAAGATGACTCCATCGGTGGTACTCGCGATGTCCGAGACGACGTTGTATGCACTGGCGCGCAAGCGATCCAAGCTGTTCGGATCATGGCAGAACTTGGGACTACTCGCCAAGATTCCACGTTCGCACCTGAGCGTGGCGCACAGACGGCGCGGAAACGTTCTTCTTTCGACGTTGACGGATCATGCCGACCCGCCGATGCAGCGCATCCCGCCGCTTCTGTGCCCTCGGGCCGAGGACGCCAGCTAGGCTCGTTCGGTGACGGACTCAACGTGGGACGGGTATGTCCGTGTGCGCGGCGCCACCGAGCACAATCTGGCCGCTGTCGATGTCGACATACCTCGCAATGCCTTCGTCGCGTTCACAGGGGTGTCGGGGTCCGGAAAGTCGTCACTGGCTTTCAGCACCTTGTATGCCGAAGCGCAGCGACGCTACTTCGAGTCGGTTGCGCCATACGCGCGTCGGCTGCTTCAGCAAGTGGGCGCACCCCATGTCGCCTCCATCACCGGCCTTCCACCGGCCGTCGCGCTGCAGCAGCGCCGGGGTTCGCCCAGCTCACGCTCCAGCGTCGGCACCATCACCACCATGTCCAACCTGCTCCGCATGCTGTACTCGCGGGCCGGTAGCTATCCCGATGGTGCGCCGCTGCTCGCGGCGGAGGCGTTTTCACCCAACACGGTCGCCGGCGCGTGCCCGCGATGCGGCGGATTGGGCGACTTCCACGATGTGACAACGGAATTGCTCGTCCCCGACCCCTCGCTCAGTATTCGCGAGGGGGCGATCGCGGCGTGGCCGGGTGCGTGGCAGGGCGCAAACCTGCGCAGCATCGTCAGCGGCATGGGTATCGACATCGACGCGCCGTGGCGCACGCTGAAGAAGAAGGACCGGGAGTGGCTTCTCTTCACCGACGAGCACCCCAAGGTGTGGATCGAACCCGAAGAGGGCCGCGTCGACCACAGCTACGAAGGCAAGTTCTGGAGCGCTCGGAGTCACGTCATGCATGTTCTGGCGGACTCGAACAGCGAGCGGATGCGGGACCGCGCGCTGCAGTTCACCGAGACCGTTCGCTGCCCGATGTGCTCCGGCAGTGGACTGCGCGCCGATGCGCTGGCCGTCACCATCGCGGGCCGCTCGATCGCGGAGATCAATGCACTTTCCTTGACCGAACTAGCGCAGGTGTTGCGCCCGATCGGCGAACAGGAAGGAGAGGGAACCGAGGTGGCGGTACGCATCACCGCCGACCTGCTGGTCAGAATCGATGTGTTGCTCGGCCTGGGCTTGGGATATTTGGCGCTGGGGCGTAGCTCGACGACGCTGTCGCCTGGCGAGACGCAGCGATTGCGGATCGCCACGCAACTCCGTTCCGGTCTCTTCGGGGTGGTCTACGTGCTGGACGAACCTTCCGCAGGACTGCATCCCGCGGATGCCGAGCCACTGCTCGACGTCCTGGACCAGCTGAAGGCGTCGGGCAACTCCCTTTTCGTCGTCGAACACGACATGGACGTGGTTCGCCGCGCCGACTGGGTGGTCGATATCGGTCCCGCGGCCGGCGAGGGCGGTGGACGGGTTCTGTACAGCGGCCCCGTCCCTGGGTTGGAGGAGATCGAGGAATCGGTCACCGGCAGGCACCTCTTCGGTCGGGCGGAATCCGAGCAGCGCGAGGCGCGCCCCACCCAGGACTGGCTGACTCTGACCGGAGTCACCCGGCACAATCTGCAGGAGTTGACGGCGAAGTTCCCACACGCGGTGTTGACGGCAGTGACGGGTGTGTCGGGCTCTGGGAAGTCGACGCTCGTCAGCCAGGTCCTGTTCGAGGTGGCGCGCCACCGACTCGAGACCGCTGCGGACGAGGACGATGACGCGCAGATCGAGGTCGACGTGGCCGAGGTGTCCGGAATCGAGATGTTCACCCGCCTGGTCCGGGTGGATCAACGCCCCATCGGCCGAACCCCCCGATCGACACTGGCCACCTACGTCGGAATGTTCGATATCGTTCGCAAACTGTTTGCCGCCACCGATGAGGCCAAGGCCCGCGGATGGTCACCAGGACGGTTCTCCTTCAACGTCGCCGACGGACGATGCCCCACGTGCCAGGGTGACGGTTTCGTCGAGGTGGAGCTGCTGTTCCTTCCCGGCACCTACGGCCCTTGCCCCACCTGCCATGGTGACCGGTACACCCCGGAAACTCTCGAAATAACGTGGCGCGACAAGACAATTGCGGAAGTGCTGCACATGTCGGTGGACGAGGCCGCAATGTTCTTCGCCGATATCACGGGAGCATCCCGCAGTCTGGAGACCTTGCGCGACATCGGGCTCGGCTACCTTCGGCTCGGTCAACCTGCCACCGAGCTGAGCGGCGGAGAAGCGCAGCGCATCAAGATAGCCACCGAATTGCAGCGCACCCGCCGCGGCACTGCCCTCTATCTGCTGGACGAACCGACGGCAGGGCTGCATCCCTCCGACGTCGCACTGCTCATGCGCCAACTACACCTGCTTGTCGACGCGGGCAACACTGTGGTGATGGTGGAACACGACTTGGATGCCATCGCCTCCGCAGACTGGGTTATCGACCTCGGTCCCGGCGGCGGCGACAACGGGGGCACCGTGGTTGCCACCGGGACGCCCGCCGAAGTGGCGGCGTCTCCGGACAGCATCACGGGACCATATCTGGCCCGACGGCTCCAATCCTCAACTGCCGCTTCGTCTCATTGAGCTTCAGCACTACCGACGCGACCGACAACTATGCGAGCTACATCGTGGGCTTGCCGGCAATTCAGGACCACCGCTGTCCGCGATACCTTGCACGATGACGTCATGACAATCACTGAGCCTCCCACCCCGTTCGTTGTCGACGTTCCGCAATCCGAGCTCGACGACCTAGCCCGTCGTGTTCGGGACGCACGTCTGCCCGAACCCCTCGGTGCCGACGACTGGACTACTGGAGTGCCTGTGTCCGTGCTCCGTTCGATGGCGACCACCTGGGTCGACGACTTCAGCTGGCGAGAGGTGGAGAAGCAGCTCGCGTCGTTCCCTCAGTACATGGTGGAGATCGACGGGCAGCGCATCCACTACCTTCACGTGCGGTCGTCGCGAGCCGACTCCACTCCCGTGCTGCTGTGCCACGGATGGCCGGGGTCGTACCTCGAATTCCTCGACCTCGTCCCACTGCTGACCGAGCCGGACGACGCCGACCTTCAAGCCTTCGACGTGATCGTGCCATCCGTCCCCGGATTCGCATTCTCGACGCCGCTGTCCGACGGCGGGTGGAGTACCGATCGCGTGGCCCAAGCGTTCGTGGAGTTGATGAGTTTCCTCGGATACGGGTCCTATGTAGTGCAGGGCGGTGATTACGGTGCCGGAGTCGCACCGGCGATGGGTCGTCTCGATCCGGACCACTGCGCCGCCATTCATGTCAACGGGTCCATCGGCGCACCCTTCCAGGAACCCGACGAGGCAGAGCAGAAACGTTGCACCGAAACCGAATTGGACCGCTATCGACGTGTGGGCCAGTTCATGGAGTCGGAGTTCGGGTACATCTCCATCCAGTCGACGCGTCCGCAACTTCTCGGTGCTGCTCTGACCGACAGTCCCATCGGTCAGTTGTCGTGGATGCTGGACAAATTCCGCGCGTGGACTTATCCGTTCGACGCGGAACCGGATGGTGCCCTCGGCCGCAATCGGATACTCGCCCACGTCACCCTGTACTGGTTGACTCGGAGCGCCGGTAGCGCCGCCTACACGGTCTACGCGGCCGAGGGTGGAGCCTGGGATGGTCCGAAGGCTAAACCGTCGCAACCGGTGGGTGCCATCATGTTCGCGCACGACATCGGCATCAGGCACCTTGCGGAACACGAGTTCGACATCGCGCACTGGACCGAGGTTCCGGATCATGGTGGTCACTTCGCGGCGATGGAGGAGCCGGTGCGTCTTGCCGCGGATCTGCGCTCGTTCTTGTCTGCGTTATCGTCTGCCGGTTGACCGATCACTGGGGGTGGGGACAGTCGCCGCGGCGGCCGACGAACGCCGTCCGGCTGGAATCAGAATCGTCACACCGGCACCGATGACTGCCGGCAAGGCGAACGCCAACAGCTGAGTGCTGGTTCCCGCACCGGCGGCGACGAACAGTCCGCCGTATGTCGGACCGACGATCGCGCCGAGACGCCCCACCGCGAGTGCGACGCCCAGTCCTGTGGTCCGGCACGACACGGGGTAGTAGCCACCGATGAAAGTGTTGAGCAGGATCTGCGTCCCGGTTGTTCCCATTCCTGCGATCAGCACCAGAACGTAGACGATCCCGATCGGGGGAGTGGTCGCGATCAACGCCAACGACACTGCTGCACAGAGGAATCCGAGAGTCGTCACCGGCTTGATGCCGAACCGATCGGCCAGGTAAGCGCCGCCGAGTGCACCTACTGCACCGCCCACGTTGAGCACCAGCAGGAAGGACAGTGCTGCACCGAGCGGGTATCCGGCCGATCGCATCACCGCGGGCAACCAGGTCGCGACGCCGAACAACACCAGGAGGCACAACAGGGTCATCACCCAAAAGGACAGTGTCACCCGCGCACGGTTCGCAGTGAACAGCGCACCGATTCCGCGATCTGTCGACTTCGGGTCACCACCGGAATTCTTCACAGCTTCCTCGAGGCCGTAACGAGTCGAGATCGTCTGTGCCGCAGCGCTCCTGCCCTGCGAGTTCAGGAAAGCGGGGGATTCAGGGAGATAGCGGAGCATCATCGGCAGGATCAACAACGCCGGGATCATCCCAGCTGCGAACATCGCTCGGAAGCCGAATGCCGGGACGAGCCAGAGGGACAGGATCCCCGCCGCGATACCGCCGACGCTGGTCCCCACGAATCCCAGTGCGACCGTTCTCGCTCTGGTGTCGAGGCGGGAAAATTCGATCAGCATCGACGCCGCGGTCGGCATCAGAACTCCTGCCCCGACGCCGACGACAAATCGCGCTGCTCCGAACATCTCGGGCGAGGGTGCAAGTGCACAGCATCCCATTGCGGCCGAGAACAAAGCGACCGCGGCGATCAAGGCGCGTCGCCTACCCCAGCGATCTGCGATGCTGCCCGCGGCCAGCGCCCCGACCAACATGCCGACTCCCACCACCGATCCGAGTACACCGACGGTCGCCGGATCCAGATCCCACGGCTCGTACGCCAGGATCGACGGCACCACCGTTCCGTACATGAGAAGGTCGTACCCCTCCAGCGTCAACGCCGCCAGGCAGAGTGCGACCACGGGAGAGAAAGTGTTACGTGACATGAGTTTCCGCTCGCGAGAGGGTCAGATGAAGTGTTGGGACAACCAGGCACCGATGTCGGCGGCGGCCAGAGAAGCACCGGTGGGCGCGCCATCGCGAATGGGGCCACCGAAGTGGGTGCCCTCGATCGCGACGCGGGACTTGTCCACTGAGCCCAGAGCCTCGACCATCCTCGACGCATCTTCCGGGAAACACGCCTGATCGCCGGTCAATTCGACGAACAACGACGGGACCGTCACCGACGGTGCGCACCGAACGAAATCGGCGTTGGAGCTCAGACCGGACCACGTCGACAACCAGGCATCCGGTGTGGACAGGCGCGCGAACCCGACGAGCCCATAATTCGTCAGATCCGGCCGTCGGCCGAACAACGAACCATAGGGGCGGGCGTTGGGGCTCAGCGACAGGTCGGTGAATCTCAGGTCCGCGTCGGTGCGATAGACGGTCGATATGCGAGGTGCCAACGCATCTCGACGGTCGACAGGATCACGGCTTGTCTTGAAACGCCGTCGGGCGCCGGATGCTTCGGCGACCCGTGACCGCGCGATCGCGTCGAGCCGAGCGACGCGCTCGCGCTGAGCGGCGCGGTACCTCTGAACGAAATCAGAGGAATAGGTAGAGCTATCAGGTGCGTCGACAAATCCGTTCGCCTTATCGAAGGGATCGAGTGCCGGGTCGACGGACATGGGGTCCGATTCGTCGATGACGGACGGATCGATCAATCGCAGCAGCAGCGCACCCTGTCCGGGGTGTGGAGCCATGAAAATCGCACCGTCCGGCACGGGCATCTCCGCAGATGCGAGGTCGATCGGTCGACCTGCGGGCGTTGCCGCCAGCCGATCCTCGGGCGCGAGACCGGCCTGCTCGTGGTAGAACGCGAACAGGGTGCCACCACCCGAGTGTCCCAGCGTCACAACGTGATCGAAGGAGCGCGAGCGCAGGAACACCTGCCCGGCGGCGGCGTCGAGCAACGCCTGCTCGTGCACCAGGGAGATGTCGTTGTTCACCGATCGCGTGCCCTGAGTCCACACTGCGTATCCGCGGGCGAGCAACTCGGGCACAAGAACGTGATGCGTCAGGTCCTGTCTCGGGTGCATCAATGCAACAACCGTCTCGGCACCGGGAACGGTCCGCAGCACTCCGCTGACCTTGGCACCGTCCGCGGTGGTGAGCTCGTGCACCGAGGCCACCGTGTTCGACGGAGCCTCGGCGGCATCGATGTACCGGCCTGCTCCGAGTCGGGTCCGAGTCATGACTGCTCGACACGCAGGGCGTCTTTGTCCCACTGTGTGATTCGAGACTCCGACAGGCCAGAGACGCTGCTGTACCAGACGGCGTGTCTGCATCCGGTGGCCCGACGATCGATGACGATGTCCCCGTCCGAGACTATGCGGAAGTACGGGCCGACGTGGTCGACGCGTACGGCTGGGTCGACGTCGGCCACCGATGCGATAGTGGTGTTCTCGGGAATGTCGAGTACGTACAACGTGGTCACGAAACTCCCACCTCGTGCTCGGCCGACCAGTCGGCCGCACGTTCGACGATCAGTTCGGCCTTGCGGGTCAACAGGTTCGCCATACTCGGGTCGGGTCCGCGAACGACGTCGATCAGGGCGTCGATCGTCAGGTTCGCGTCGAGATCTTCCTGCGGCGTGACCGGCCGCATCGCGCGGGTGAGCTCGATCATGTAGCCGTTGGGATCGTGTGTGTAGATCGACTCGATCGTCTCGTGTTGGATCTGCATCTCCACGGGCCAGTCGCTGCCGTCCAGCCGCCGCCGGTATTCCATCAGGTCTTCTTCGCTGTCGACGTGGATTGCCAGGTGACGCGAGCGGATGAAGAAGATCGGAACGTCCTCGGCGAAGCGCGAGTACGAATCGCCCTGTGGTCCACCGTCGAACGGTTCGAGGCCGAAGTAGTAGAAGAACGCGAGGCGGTCGTCGTTGCCGATGTCGAAGAAGAAATGGATGAAGTCCGGATGCTTCTCCGGGCCCCACCCTGCGGCGCAGATGGAGTGGACGACGGGGAACCCGAGAACGTCTCGGTAGAACTCGACCGTTGCTGCCGGATCGAACGTGGGGTAGGCGACGTGGTCGACGCCCCGAACCTTGTGTGGCAAGTCGGACATGAAGATTTCCTCTCTACGAAAGTGACGATCTAGGAGGTGACGACGGCGTCTGCCCGGAGCAGTGAGCCGGCGTCCGGAAGATCGACGGGTAGGTCCAGCGCACGGAGCAGGCTGTAGGCGCCTGCCGTCGCGGCCGACAGAACGGGGATGCCGAATTCGTCCTCGGCAGCCTGGACGAGCGGAAGGGACGGCATCTGTACGCACGCGGAAATCACCAGGGCGTCGGCACCTGTGAGATCCAAGGACCGTGCCGCGTCCATGACTCGTTCGCCAGGGATGCAGCCGACTTCGGCGTTGTCGGAGACCTCGAGTGCACGCCAATCGAGGACGCGAATGCCTTCGGCCTCGATGTACTCGACCACCTTCTCGGCGAGCGGTCGCATGTACGGCGTCACGAGAACGATGTTCTTCGCGTCCAGAGCCCGCAGGCCTTCCACGAGTGCTCCCGCACTCGACCTGACGGCTGCATCGGATCCGCCCGTGGCGAGTTGTTCCGCGATGAGCCCCTCGACCCGTTGGTGTTCCCCGGGCCCGGCGACCATGAGAGCGACGAGGCATGCGTAGAGAATTGCGTCGATTCCGGCATCGCCCAACTCGAGGATGCACCGTTCGCGCTGGGCATTCATGGCCCGCAGTTGCTCCGGCGACACGGCCTGCATGCGCATGCGCGAGGAGTGGAACGAGAACCGGGCATCTCGATGTCGCGCCAACAGGGCGGGCATCTCCGTTTCCACGGTGACGTTGGAGCTCGGTACGACCAAGCCCACACGATGAATACTCATGAACTGCCTTTCAGTAATTGACGTTGATGACGAGTATTCGACGTATGCGACGATTCGTCAAGCGTCCTGAGCTGGGGAATCGAATCCCGGAGTCCGGTCGGGCAGTATCGAGGAAGGTGGCAGCACTCACATTCACGCTTGACATGTCGTCGGTCACGTCGAATACTCGACGCAGACGTAAGCAGTGTTCGAGAGTGTTTCGCTCTCACACGCCAGAACGTCTTCGACTCGGACCTAAGGAGCACACCGGCATGACCTATGTGATCGGAGTGGACGTCGGCGGAACGTTCACGGACGCAGTACTCGACGACAGTTCCGGCACCGTGGTCGCTGCCAAAGCGCCCTCGACACCACCCGACTATTCCCAGGGAGTCATCGACGTTCTCGAAGCGTTGGCCGAACAACTCGGATGCCCGGTGCAGGAAATGCTCGCGAACACCCACCACATCGCGCACGGCACCACGTCCTCGCTCAATGCTCTGGTGATGGGCAACGTCCCGCCGGTCGGGTTCCTGACCACCAAGGGGCATCGGGATTCGATCTACATCATGAACGTCGAGGGCCGGTACCTCGGTGGCTCTCCCGAGCAACTGCAGAACGTGTTGGGACAGAGCAAGTCCCACGGTCTCGTCCCCAAGCGACACGCACTCGAGGTCACCGAACGCCTCGACCGTGACGGCACGGTCGTCGTCGCGCTCGACGAGGAGTCCGCGCGCGTCGCCATCCGAAGCCTGGTCGACGACGGTGTCTCCGGAATTGCGGTCTCGCTGCTCTGGTCTTTCCGTAACCCTGTGCACGAGCAGCGTATTCGTGAACTCGTGCACGAGATCGCGCCCGACATGTTCGTTTCTTTGTCCTCCGAGGTGAGCCCGCGCATCCGTGAGTTCGCGCGTAACGCGACGACGATCATGAGCACCCAGATCGGACCGGGACTACGCGACTATCTGGGTTCGCTGGAATCCAAGTTGCGCGCACTCGATCTCGCCGGCCCACTCTTGGTGATGCAGAGCAACGGCGGTGCCGTTGCCGCAGCCGAGGCACCGAAGAACGCCATCAGCACGGTCGGCTCGGTCCTCACCGGCGGCGTGGTCGGAGCCGTATCACTCGGAAAGCAGCTCGGACACAAGAACATCATCGCCACCGACGTCGGCGGAACCACCTTCCTCGTCGGACTCGTCGTGGACGGTGAGCCGGTGCGTGCGTCGAGCACCATCATCAATCACCACCCGATCAACGTGCCCACCCTGCAGGTGCACGCCATCGGCTCCGGGGGCGGTGCCATCGCGTGGGTGGATGCCGGCGGCAACCTCCAGATCGGGCCGCACAGCGCCCAGGCGGTGCCCGGACCTGCCTGTTACGGACAGGGCGGCACCGAACCCACCAATGCCGACGCCAACCTCGTCCTCGGCATCCTCCCCGAACGCGGACTGCTCGGTGGTCGCAAACCACTCGACAAAGAGCTTGCGCGCGAGGCTATTCGACGCCGCATTGCGGAACCGCTCGGTCTGTCGATCGAGGACGCGGCGGCCGCGATCTACGCCGTTCAGAACGCACAGACCGGCGACCTCCTGCGCAAGACGGTCGTCGAAGCCGGACACGATCCGCGCAACTTCGTTCTCTACGCATTCGGAGGAGCCGGCCCATCGCATTGCGCTGCCTATGCAGCCGAAGTCGGCGTCAAGGAAGTCATCGTTCCACTCGGGCAGGTGGCATCGGCGTTCTCGGCTTACGGTCTTGCGTCGTCGAACATCGTGCTCGCGGCCGAGCTGTCCGACCCGGCGGCGATGCCGCTCGATCCTGCTCGCGCAGAAGCGAATTTCGACGGCCTCGAGAAGCGAGTCCGCGAAGCCCTCGGTCGACAAGGACTCAATTTCACGTCTGTCCAGGTCGAACGTGAAATCGACATGCGGTACACGATGCAGTTGGCAGAGGTTGCCACCACCATTCCCGAAGGCTCGCTCGACTCGTCGAGCGTCGCACACGCGTCCGACCTCTTCGAGCAGCGCTACGCAGACTTGTACGGGAAGGACAGCGGTTTCCGTGAAGCAGGTATTCAGGCGATCACCTACCGCGTGCGTGCAACCGGCGTCCTGCCGTTCTCACCGACGCTCCCCGAGCTGAAGTCGGCCGACTCCGCCGACGCCTCGGTCGCCCGCATCGGCACCCGAAAAGTCAACTTGGACGGTCGAATCGGATACGTCGACACCGACATCTACGACTACAGCAAGCTCGCCGCCGGGCATGTGCTCGCCGGCCCCGCCATCGTCGAAGTCCCGACGACCACAGTCGTCGTCCCGCACGGCACCACCGGAACTGTCGACCGCCTCGGCAACCTCAACATCGTCGCCGGCTGAGACCACAGGAGAACCGAACCATGACATCCGCAATTCCCGGGTCCGAGATCTTCTCGTCCCGCCCCGTCGACCCCGACGCCCTCGCCCGCACCCTGCCACCGACGCTGCCGGTGCACACCGTCACCCAGCAGCAGATCGACGAGCTCGACCCGCTGACCTACGAGGTCATCCGACACCGACTCTGGTCGGTCACCGACGAGATGGGCGAGGCACTCAAACGGATGTCGGGCTCACCCATCGTCACCGACGCGAACGATTTCGACTTCGCGATCAGTGACGAACTGGGACAGGAGGTTCAGGTGGGCCTCTACAACACCATGCTCGTCGGAGCCGTCGACCTGGCGATCTACTGGACCCTGCAACACCGCGCCACCAACCCGGGAATTGCGCCGGGTGACATGTTCCTGTGCAACGACCCATGGGTCGGCGGGGGACTGCATCAGAGTGACGTCATCGTCTACCAACCCATCTTCCACGAGGGCAAACTGTTCGCCTGGACCAGTGCAATCTGCCACGAACCCGACCTCGGTGGTTCCGGCCTGGGATCGTTCGATCCGTCGGCGAAAGACGTGTTCTCCGAATCGCTTCCGACTCCACCGGTCAAGGTGGTCCGCGACTACGAGCTACAGCGCGACGTCTCCGACCTCTGGGTTCGACGCTCCCGCGTTCCCATGTTGGTCGGGCTCGACCTGCGCGCCAAGATCGGCGCGAACACCGTCGGCCGCAACCGCATGCTCGCCGTCATCGAGCAGTACGGTGCCGACACCGTCAAAGCCGTCATGAAGCGCATGATGACCGACGCCGAAGGACGCCTGCGCAGCAAGCTCTCCTCGCTGCCCGACGGAACCTGGAAGGCCACCGGCTACCAGGACCAGTCGCACACCGGTGATCGCGAGGTGCACAAGATCACCGTCGCGATGAGCAAGACCGACGACCATCTCACGTTCGACTTCACCGGCACCGACAAGCAGACCGGCGTCATCAACTGCACCTATGCAGGCATGCGCGGCGGCGTCATGCTCGCGTTGCTTCCGATCCTCGCGGGCGACATCCCCTGGTCCGCAGGCGGATTGATGCGATGCTTCGACCTGGTGTCCGAGGAGGGCACCATCAACAACGCGAGCTTCCCGGCGGCGGTCAGCCGTGGTCCCATCGGACCTGCTTGGCTGACTGGAACCCTCATCGCCGAATGCCTGTCGCAGATGCTGGACCGATCGGTCGACCTCGGCAAGAGCGTGCAGGCTGCGTGCTGCGGTACCTGGGACACCGCCGTGATCGCAGGCCTCGACGAACGCGGAGAGCAACCCGTTCCGTTCCTCAACATCATGATGGAACCGATGGCAGGCGGTTACGGCGCACGCCCGACCGCCGACGGCATGGACACCGGCGGACTCTTCTGCATTCCGATGGGGCGCATCCCCGATACGGAAATGACCGAGTTCCTCTACCCGCTGCTCACACTGTGGCGTCGTGAAGAACCCGACTCCGGTGGACCCGGTCGTCAACGCGGTGGCGTGAGTGCATCGCTCGCGGTCACGCCGTACGGCACCTCGCTCCCGATGGGCCTCGTCCTCGCCTCGGCGGGTAAAGCAGTGGCGCAGAACAACGGACTCGCCGGCGGATACCCCGGCAACACCGGACTCGAAATTCTGGCGCGCAGTACCGACGTCATCGAGCAGTTCGCGGCAGGGAAGATTCCCGGAGCCCTCGAAGATCTGGGCGGCGGAAAGGAATTCGGAGCATGCTACGCCGAAAGCTATGTCGCTCCCGGTGAGGTGCTGTACATGCACTGGCAGGGAGGCGGCGGTTACGGAGATCCGTTGCATCGCGATCCCGGGGCTGTCGTCGTGGACTTACGCGAGGGCAAGGTCACCGCAGAGGGGGCGAACGTCGTCTACGGCGTGGTGATCGACGCGGGAAAGGTGGACGAGGTAGCAACTGCGCAACGACGTCGAGACATGATCGACGAACGGCGCACGCGGTCCACCCAGCACTCCGACGCCCCCATCATGGATCTCTCGCTGGCCAGACGTCTCGACGACAACCTGTCCGAGGTGACCGTCGGGGACGTTCGGGTCATCGCCTGTGCACAGTGCGGTCGACTGCTCGGTGACGAGAAGACCAGCGGCGTGTTGGATCTGGCTCGCTACGAGGGGCCGTCCTCGGCGGCGGGTCCGCAGGTGACGTCGGATCCGTCCATATACGTCGACACGCCCATCGTGTTCCGTCAGCTGTGCTGCCCGGGATGCTGGACGGCCGTGTACTCGGGAATCGTCCCGGCCGATCACCCCGATCATTCGTTGGAGATCTCACGATTGCTCCCGGCGGTGGCCGAACGATGACGGTGATCACCGACGCGACCCACTCGGACTGGGACGGCCGGCTGGTGGGCTACCCGGAGGATCGCGCGCAGCAGTACCGCCGGAGTGGTTCGTGGAGTTCACTTCCCACGAGTCGCCGGTTCCGCGACATCGCTCTTCGGTATCCCGACAGGCTCGCGATCATCAGCGCCGAGGGTTCGATGACGTTCGCCGAACTCGACCGCCGGACCGATGCCATCGCTGCCGGCTTGATGCGACTGGGGCTGGCGCGCCTGGACCCTGTGTTGTTCCAACTGACGAACCGGCTGGAGACGGTGCTGGCCTGGTACGGCTGCGTCAAGGCCGGGCTGGTTCCGGTCGCCACACTGGCCGCGCACCGAATGCACGAGATCGCGCACATCGGTGCCGCGGTGGGCGCAGTCGCGCATATCGTCGAGGCCGGCCTGCCGTCGTTCGATCTGGTCTCGTTCGCCCACGAACACGCCGCGGGCAGCGAGACCGTTCGCCACGTGGTCACAGTCGGGTCGGTGGACACCGACGAACTGCGCGTGGAGGACCTCGGTCTCGACATCGATCCCACCCAAGCCCGAGCTCTCGTCGAGGCCATCGAGGCGGAAACGGATCCCGAAGATGTGGTTGCATTCCAATTGTCCGGCGGGACAACGGGAGTGCCCAAGGTCATCCCACGGATCCATGCCGAGTACTGGAACAACGCACTCATGTACGCCCAACGGCTCGAATGGACCGCGGACAGCCGCGTCGCCCATCTGATCCCCATCGTGCACAACGCAGGGATCGCCTGCGGTCTGCACGCCTCGCATTCGGTCGGTGCGTGCCTCGTACTCGCGACCGCCGACGTCGGATCGGCGTTCGACCTGATGGAGCGTGCGGAGGCCACCGAGGTGTTGATCGGCCACGGTCACTACCAGGCCGTGTCGAGTCCCGAGTTCGATCGCGTGAGTAGGCGTCTGCGGCACGTGATCCTGTCCGGTGCCAAAGTGTCGCCGGCGCTGATGGACCGCGTCGACGACGGCGGAGATCATTGGGCGGGTCAGTTGTTCGGGATGTCCGAGGGGCTGCTCACCGTTACCCCGGTCGCCGCCCCTCGCGACGCTCGAATCACCACAGTCGGCACGCCTGTCTGTGCGGAGGACGAGGTGCGCATTCTCGATCCCGGCACGGAGATCGAGCTACCCGACGGGGACGTCGGCGAATTGTGTTGCCGCGGGCCGTACACGATCACCGGGTATTTCGGTGCCCCCGAGCACAATCGAACTGCCTTCACCACCGACGGCTTCTACCGCACCGGCGATCTGGCGTCGATCTCCGTCGTCGACGGCGAGCGGTACGTCACGATCGAGGGGCGCATCAAAGACCTCATCAACCGCGGCGGCGAGAAGATCAACGCCGAGGAAGTGGAGCTTCTTCTGCTCGACCATCCGGCCATCGTGGGCGCGGCCGTCGTAGCGATGCCCGACCCTCGACTCGGCGAGAAGACGTGCGCGTATCTCGTCACCGACGGGGCGCCGTTGACGATGGCCGACGTGCAGGACCATCTCACGGGACTTGGTGTGGCCAAGTTCAAATGGCCGGAGCGCCTCGAATGGCTCGACGCGCTTCCCCGAACCAACGTCAACAAGATCGACAAGAAGCGTTTGCGGCTGGACATCGCCGCGAAGCTCGAGAGGCAACGATGAAACTCGACCGCGTCGCAGTCATCGGCGGGGGCCCCGGTGGCCTCTACGCCGCGCGGCTGCTGAAACTGTCCAACCCCGCCGCGGAGATCGCCGTCTACGAACAGAGTTCACCGGACACCACGTTCGGGTTCGGAGTGGGCCTCGCCTCACGGACGCAGCGGAATCTACGTCAGGCCGACGCCGCATCACTCGATGCTATTGTCGCTCAGGCGTACTCACACGAGATGTCCATGCAGGTGGGGGAGTCGATCGCCCGCTTGGCCCACGGTGATCTGCTCGCTGTGGCCCGTACCTCGCTGCTGTCCGTCCTGCAGGAGCAAGCGCGAGACGCCGGGGTTCGGCTCGAATTCGGCGAACGCCGTGCACCGGGCGATCTCGATGTCGACCTCGTCATCGCCTCGGACGGAATCAACAGCGCAACGCGAACGGCAGACCCGGGGTTCGGCACCGACATCACCATCGGATCCGGCCTCTACCTCTGGTGCGGAACGGATTTCGCACTGGCAAGCGCGATTTTCGTACCCGTCACCACCGAGCACGGCACTTTCGTCGCACACGCGTATCCCTATGCGCCGGATCGCAGTACGTTCCTGATCGAGACGGATCTCGACACGTGGCATCGCGCGGGCTTCGACGTCACGACGGATGACACGGACCCGACCGACAGTGACGAGACGTCGTTGCGCTACCTCGAGACGGCTTTTGCCGACACCCTCCAGGATCACAGGCTCATCGGAAACCGGACCAGGTGGATGCAGTTCCGAACCGTCAAGTGCCGAAAGTGGTCGGTGGACAACGTCGTTCTCCTCGGGGACGCCGCCCACACCGCCCATTACTCGATCGGATCGGGAACGAAGCTGGCCATGGAAGACGCCATCGCACTCGATGCTGCGCTGGCGTCGGCTGCGACCGTCGGCGATGCCCTCACCGAGTACGAACGGGTGCGTCGCCCCGCGGTCGAACACCTCCAGCAGATCGCAGTGCGAAGTGAACAGTGGTGGGAGTCGTTCCCACAACGGATGGATCTGCCCGTGGAGCAACTGATGGTGGCGTACATGACGCGCGCCGGAAAGGTCGGCCTGGAGCGATTCCTCGAGTCTGCGCCCGAGGTGGCGTGGAAGGGAATCGCGAGCTACGCGCAGGTTCCGGCAGATTCGGAGGTTCCTGTCGATGTGTCTCGCTGGATCCTCTCGCGGCCCGTCGAACATGGTGGGCGGCTATTTCCCGACCGATTCGCCCCGTCCGATCTTCGCGAAGAGCCGACGACAACGGTGGTCTCGGTGGACGTCGAATCTGCGTGGAACGAGAAGGCCACGGCCATTGTCGACGAGTGCAGGGCAAGCACCACGGTGTGGCTGACCGGTTCCGGCGAGCGTGATCACGTCCTGACCCGACTCGATGTTGCAGAGCGAATGATGCGCAGCACCAGTGCACTCGTCGTCGTCGACGTACCGGAAGAGTGGATGCCCGACGCGGTGGCAGGTCTGGTCAGTGCGCGCACCCACCTCGTGTCTGTCGGTCGTTGACGGGAGCGACGGTTATTCTTCGGTCATGACACGCGAGGACTCACCACGGGGAGCGGCGCGCAATCCGCGTCGGGAGCTGGTCGAGAAGCAGATTCTCGACCAGGCCACGCGGTTGTTCGCGGAGAAGGGCTTTGCCAGCACGACCCTCCAGGACATCGCCGACGCAACGGGCCTCACCCGGCCGGCGCTCTATCATTACGTCGCGAACAAGGACGAGTTGCTGTCGCGCCTGATCAGTGAGAGCACCGAGACGCCTGCCGCAGTTCTGCACCAGATCAACGAGCGATCCGATCTCGGTCCCACCGAGAAGCTTCGCAAGATGGCCACCGCGATCGCGTTGAATCAGGCCGAGACCGCCGACCGCTTCAAGCTCATCATCAGGTCGGAAGCCGACCTCCCCGAGGACATGTCGCGGACCTACCAGCAGAGTCGACGACACGTCCTCAAGGAGTTCGTGACGGTCGTCGAAAGCGGTGTCAAGGCAGGGGACTTCAGGCCCGTCGATCCGCGTACTGCGGCACTCGGCATCATCGGCATGCTGAACTGGGTTGCCTGGTGGCATCAGAGCGGTGATCCGGACACCGATCGGAGCGTGGCCGTCCAACTCGCCGACATGGCACTGCGCACTGTTGCCCAGGACAGCGGCAAGCCCGTCGTACCCGAGGGACCCGAACGGGCCATCTCCATGCTCCGCGAAGACCTGGACTACCTCGAACGCATCCTGGCTCGGGATCGAACCTAGGCGAGAGTCGAAAGAGCGGATCCGTAGTGCGACAACTCGCCGCTCACATCCCTTCCGCCCGACCGAACGGTTCGGTGCACCCCACAGTTCTCGGATCGAATCCGTACGGCCCCGCCCAGTGCCTCTCGGTTGGGGTTCGGGAATTGGGATGGAAAGTCAGTTCGCTCCGAGTAGTTCGGCCATCTGTGCATAGAAAGCTGCGGGATCGCCGGCGAGAGAGGACTTCACCATAGCGGTCCATTCGTCGACGATGATTTCGATGGAGCCGGCCGCCAGCCCGTCCAGGGCGGCACGCGGCACTGTGCGGGGATCGATCTTCGGTCCGTCGTAGCCGGCGGCGATGTCGGTATCTGCAGCGCCGAGAAGTACGCCCTGTACGAATGTTCCCTGCGGTGCCAGTTCCAGGCGTGCACCGTTCGTCATGTTCCATTCGGCGGCCTTCGCGGCAGAGTAGGCCCCGGATCCCGTTGTGGCGAACCAAGATAGAGCCGACAAGATATTGACGATCGAGCCGCCACCCTGTGCTGCGAGTACCGGGGCGAATGCCCGAATGACGTGCAGTGTGCCCCAGAAGTGTGTGTCCATCTCGCGTCGAACCTCGGTGAGGTCACCGGTGACGAGCGCGGCACCGGTGGAGATGCCCGCATTGTTGACGAGCAGTGTGACATCGGACGCCGTCGACGCCGCTGCTCTCACCGATTCGCTGTCGAGCAAGTCGAGCGTCAACGGCACCACCCGGGTGTCGTCGAAGTCGAGCGTTTCTGGTCTGCGAGCTGTCGCGTAGATTTTCTCCGCACCTCGATCGAGCAGTTCGAGGACGAAGTGACGGCCGATGCCACGGTTGGCTCCGGTGACGAGGGCGATCTGGTCGGAGAAGTCCATGGGGACCCTACTTTCTTCGCGAACTTTCGTGTTTTCGGTCCTGATCGGTCCGACATCGACAAGGCTAAAACTTCACGTCAACGTCAAGGGCAAGTCCAAGAACCGAAACATTCCTCCGAGGGAGATACTGGATGCGTATAGGCGAGGTGGCACACCTGGCAGGAGTGAGCACGCGAGCTCTTCGCTACTACGAAGAGCAGGGCTTGCTGGCGTCCGAACGTACCTCCAGCGAACAACGCGTCTACCCTGAGTCTGCCGTCGAGCGCGTGAAGTTACTCCAGCAACTTTTCTCCGCTGGTCTTTCGAGTCGGAAGATTCTGCAACTACTGCCGTGCATAGACAGCGGCCAGAGCTCGCCCGAGGCCTTCGAGATCATGAGAGTCGAACGAGACCGAATCACCGCGGCCATGGCCGATCTGGCCGCCACGCGTGACGTCCTCGATCGGATGATCGACATTGCACACAACCCGACACCCGAACACTGTCCTGCGCTTCGAGACACCCCATGGGCACCGTTCGAGGCCGACGCCTCTGCTACGCATCGGTGAAGTGCCCGACTCCTTCTGGCTCCGCATCGATTGCTTCGTCGATCGTTTCTCCCACTGCAGCCGCACCGACCGACGTCATGATCGTCCCTGCGTGATCGAGTCCAGGCATCGGGGTGATGGATGTCAGGTCGAGCGCGTCGATGTCCTGGGGCGAGTACATCGGGGCGGAATCTGCACCAATGCTCCATTCCGCGTGCAGGAATCGAATCGGCATCGTCAGTTCCCGGAATCGTGAAGCGCCGAAGAACACGTCCGTGGCGTCGGCGACGACCGCAGCCGAAGACAGTCGAATCGATCCGTCGGCCAGATCGTGTTCGGCGTACGTCCGTAGTAGCGGATCGGCCGGGTCGAGTAGCGGCAACGACGTCGACACCAAGAACTCGACGTAATCGTCGATGTCGTTCCACCGCTGCTGTGTTCGCGCAATCTTGTCCCCGAAGGCAGCCGCAACGTTGTCCTGTGTGAGACCGGCGGGCGGTGGTACCGGCACGCCCCCGTCGACAAGAACGAGACTCTTCACTCGGGACGGATACCGGGCTGCGAACTCGACCGCTACGAACGCTCCCATCGACATTCCGCACACGTGCACGGAGTCGAGTCCCAATGCATCCATGACGGCGTCCAGATCGTCTGCGTGCCGTGTCAGCGATGACGGTCCCGTGACATCCACACTGTCACCTCGGCCGCGCAGATCCGGTGCGACGAGGGTCAGGTGCGGCGACTCCGCGTGCAGCCAGCTCCACAGCATGCGCTGGCTGGAGACCCCGTGCACCACGAGGACGGGCTCACTGGTCCCGGGGTAAGTTTCCACGACGACGTCTCCGCCGGATACCGGTACTCGATCGATGGTCATGATGCCGACAGTATGGGAAGCATCCCGGCGGCGGGATGGATTTTCCGCACACAATCAGACCCAAGATGTGGACGGATGATCCGTACAGAACTACGTCCGACTCATTGCCGCGTCGCTGTCCGATCCAGGCACTTCCCGACCTACGCGAGATGCTCGCGAAGGAATCGAGTCGAGGTCGCAGACCAGTGTTCTGCGTGGCCCATCGCGCAGTGGTCGTCGTCGGCGTACAGAACCAATTGGGCGTTCGGTGCGTCGACGGCGAGTTCGAGCGAGTCGCAGGTGCTGGTCAGGGTGTCGTCGGCCCCACTGACCACCAGCAGCGGAATCTCGATGTCGCGGTATCGATGTCGTAACGAAAGAGTCGATATCTTGCGCGGCAGGTCCGCAATCCCCATCGCGGCGAGTGTCCGAATCAAGGTCGGCACCATCACTTCGGGCATCCCGATCGAGTTGCGCGGACCGAAACTACGATAAGGAAAAACTACGTCATAGTGTCGTAAGTCTGTGCTGCCAGGCGGAAATTGGATGTTCGCGCGGCCTAGTACGGTCGCGCTCGTTATCGAGCCGCTGCGTCAATCGGTCGTGGCGTTCGAGTATCCGCCGAGAACGATGGTCATCACGTGGTTGATGTGATGATGCGTCCGCCGAGCCGCTGTTTCACCATCTCTCTCGTTCAGCGCTGCGCTGATGGCGAGATGCTCCTGTGCACACAGAATCGAGTCACCGGTTGTTCGTACATCACGCGCTCTCAATGCTCGGGTCAAGGTAGCGGCATCCGAAACGGCCGAGAGTATCAACGGATTCTTGGTGGACTGTGCGATCAGAGTATGAAATTGGAGATCGCACGACCTGAATCCGTCCGCGTCGTGAGCCTCGGCGTGTGCAACAGAACTTTTGGCGGCCGATTCGATCTCTTCTAGGTCCTTGTCCGAGGCACGTTCACCAGACAGCAGCGCAGCGGATCGTTCGAGTCCAGCCCTCAATTCGTATGCATACCGAATCAGCTGAGGGGAAGGGCTGACGACCCGCATTCCTCGGTCCGCTGGAACGACCAATCCGATATGTCGCAGCCGAAGAAGCGCTTCTCGAACGGGAGTTTTGCTGACGTTGAGCGCCGAAGCAAGAGAGGCTTCGCTGATAGCAGTGCCCGGTTGCAGCGATTTGTCGATGATGGCGTTCTGGATGGTATCGACAACCATTGCAGTCAGGTTGGCAGGCCGTGCTGCGATCGGTTGGAGCATCTCTGTCGACATGGCCTTACCCTACCGTATCTCGTATCTCGCACAGCGGCCTTATTTGTTGATTTTGGGGCTTTCGGGCCTCGTCGCGGCACATCGACGACCGACGCCTGGCCCTGGGGGTGGCTGCTCTGCTCTCGTTCGGCAGCCACCCCCAGGGATTACTTGGTCAAGCTGAGGCAGCGTTTGCTTTCCGCGCAGCATCTTTGGGTGAGTGGCCGGCCATCAGGTGCAGCACTTCTTCTTCGGACGAAGTGCTTGCCTCTACGACGGCAACAGTCTCACCGTGGCGAACAATGTAGATGCGAGATGCGGTGGTCAACATATCGGACAGTCGATGACTGACCAGCATGATCGCGGTCCCCTGTTCGGGCAACCTGCGGATCAGGTCGAGAAGTGGTTGACCTGCCTGCACCGACAATGCGGCGGTGGGCTCGTCCATGATGATCAGCTTGGGTTTGAACGCGGTGGCCCGGCAGATGGCCACCATCTGCTTCTGTCCGCCGGACAGGGTGCTCACGGGGTCCAGCATCGAGGTGAGCTCGACGCCGAGGCGTTCGAGAAGTTCGTGTGCACCTTGCCGCATCTTCGAATGTTGTAATCGCTTGATACCGGCAACATTCGAGGTCAGTTCGCGGCCCAGATAGATGTTTTCGTAGACGTTCATGTTTTCGCAGAGAGCGAGATCTTGGTATACGACCTCGACACCGTCGCGACGAGCCCGCTCCGGGGTGATGACGCCTCGCTCGCTACCGCAATAACGAAGTGTTCCGCCAGTGGGGTTGTCCGCACCGCCGATGATCTTCATCAAGGTCGACTTGCCGGCACCGTTGTCGCCGGCGAAACCCACGATTTCTCGATCACCGATGGTGAAGGTTGCGCTTCGCAGCGCTTTCACGGCTCCGTAGGTGCGGCTGACGTCGACCGCCTCGATCACTGGTGTGGTCATAGCTTGTTCTCCTTACGGGTACGACGGTCGGTCGCGACCGCAACTACGAGCAGCACGCCGGTGGCGACCTGCTGCCAAAAGGTGTTCACTCCAGCGAGACTCAGTCCGTTGGCGATACTTGCCATCAGGAGCGCGCCGAGCGCTGTGCCGAGAAGTCGCCCTCGACCGCCGAAGAGGCTGGTACCACCGATAACTGCGGCACTGATGCACGCAAGTTCCTGCAGTTCTGCGGTAGAGGGGGCTCCGGCGTCCAGTCGGGCGACCTGGATTATCGCGCCGATTGCCGTCATGAGTCCTGCCAGGACGAAAAGGATGATCAGCACGCGGGTGATCTTGATGCCGGATCGACGGGCCGACTCCGGGTTACCGCCGATGGCGTAGATGTAGCGGCCGAACCGCGTGTGGTTCGTCAGATAACTCGCCCCGAGGAACACAATGGCAAGTATGAGCGCGGGGAACGGCAGGCCACGGTACGTCCCGAACGCCCACGCCGCGATCACACCTGCAAGCACGATCAGGGCGAGGGTGACCATCTGCGACGGGCGGACGGCACCTGCTGCCTTCTCCACTCGAATCTCGTTAATCTTGTACAGAACCGCGGCAGCAGTGGCAACGATGATGACTACGACGCTCACGATCGGCGGGACGTTTCCGTTACCTATTTCGACCAAGGTCGGGTCGAGCCCCGCCACTGTGTTGCCGTCCGAGGTCAGGTACGCCCCGCCACGTAGATACGAGAATGCCGCAAGGGTTGCGATGAAGGCAGGGATACCGACGAACGTTACCAACAAACCGTTCACGAGCCCTGCGGCGAGTCCGACCACAACTGCGACAACGAGGGTCACCCACACAGGCCAACCCTGGGTCACCTGTAGTTCAGCGACGATCACAGCGATCAATGCGATCAATGCGCCGCTGGAGAGGTCGATTTGGCGTGCAATCAGCAGCCACGTAACCCCGACTGCGACGATGGCGGTGACGCTCACCTGCACGGCCAGATTGCTCAGGTTCCGGGGAGTGATGAAAACTTGGCCCGTCAAGAAGTGGAAGACGACCCATACCAGCGCAATGATGCCGACCAGAACCAGCGAGCGGCGTACGGCGGATTCTGCTTCACGGGAGTACGGCAGGATCTTTCGGGGATCCTTGCGTTCTGCACTGTCTCCTTGCCCCGCTGAGGGGCTGAGTGTTTCTGCGGTCACGATCATTCTCCGTTCGAGGTCTGCGCGGCTGCCAGAAGTTCTTTGGCGCCTGCAGGCAGTTGGTTGTCGGGGATGCCACCGAAAATCTGTTGAACGTCGACGTATTGCGGTGAGTAATCACGCACGTAATCGACCAGGTTGTCTCGCGTGATTGCTCTGCTGTTCGTGGGGAACCATGGGACGGTTCCCCCTCCGGGGATGGGATAAGAATCCGGGGCCTGGATCGTTTCACCGCGTGCGAGCCGTGCACACAGATCTCCGGCGGTACGACCCATTTCGTCGTAGGGAGTGAATGTCGACATTGCCTGCTCTCCGAGAACGATCGCCCTGCACGCTTCGCTGGTGGCATCGAGTCCGGAGACGAAGACTTGGCCGGCCATTTGCTGCGATCGAAGGGAATTGATTGCCCCGCCTGCCATGCCGTCGTTGTTGGACAGCACTGCCTGCAGATTGTTTCCAGTCCTGGTCAATGCGTCTTCGACCTGCTTGCGGGCCAGTTCAGGGTCCCAGCCCTTGTTGAACTGTTGGTTGATGACTGTCACGTCCCCGCGTGCAATCGCCGGGTTCAGTACTTCGTAATACCCGCTTGTCATCTCTTCCGCGACTTGATCTCCGGCTTGGCCGGAGCAGATAACGATATTTCCGCGTAGACCGCCGAGGAATTCCTGCGCGGCGAGTACGTGGTCGCGGCCTACTTGAACGTTGTCGCGAGAAACGAATCCCGCGAGGTCCGGGCTGGGAATGAAGTTGTTGTATGCGACGACGGGAACACCGTCTTGTCTGCAGTGCTCGACGAGGTTCACCCCAGCGCCACCGGAGACGGCGGCGATGGCCATGGCACCCGGCTCCTGGCCGAGTAGATTGATGACGTCGTTGAGTTGTCGATCCACCTTCGAATCGGCTTGCTGGCTCGCTGTCTGGAATCCTGCCCGAGCGGCTGCGTCGCTGAAGGAGGGTAGGTCGAGGTGGATATATCGGGGCACGGTGTAGGTCGCCAAGGCAAACGCGACTTTGTTCCCACCGGTGGCTTTGGGAGCGCACCCTGTGATCGTCGAGGTTGCCGCCACAGCGAGCCCTGCTGCCGCGGCGATTCCGAAGAATCTGCGCCTGTTCACCGTCTGTGATGCCCCATCCGGGGCGAAGTGACGTGCTTTGTGCATTGTGGTTGCCCTCACGGCGTCGAATGCGAGAGTGCGCTACAACAGCGCGCTTCACAGGGTTGATTGACAGCCTCCGCGATTGCGGAGTTCGGATCGATGTGCACAACTGACCGCCGACTACTCGGCGGATGGCGTGGGGCGGTAGATCTCTCCGCGCTCGACTACTTCACTGAGGATGTCGAAGTACGTATCGGTGTCATCGGAAACGGGTCTGGCCTCCTGTCCCGGATAACCGATGGAAGCCCGCACCGCGGGTTCCAAGAAATATGCCCCCTTGAGTAGCTGCCCGAATCCGGTGAACGCATCTTCGTTCTTCTCGGCGAAAGTATCCACAGCGCTGACGATGTCGCTGATCTCCGCGGTTTCTGGAACAGCGTCGAGGACTGCGATCAGGGATGGAAGTAGGTCGGGGCGGGCGGCAATGGCGCGATCGATCAGCCGATGTTGAGTATCGACTGCAGTCGCGCTCGGCATGATCGCGTCACCCGGTATGAGAACGTCTGCCAACAGCCCGAGACGTCGTCGTTGGTTGTCGTTCAGGGGCACGGATGCGACGGCTGTTGGCACAGAACCGATTTCGAGCGGTGTGATCATACTGGGACCTTCTGATCGACGCGGGAGCTGATCAGCTGCTCGACGGAACGCAGTGCCAGCGCCATGATGGTGTTCGTCGGGTTCGCTCCCGTCGAGGTGACGAATGTCGACCCGTCCATCACGTAGAGGTTGGGTACATCGTGGGATCGACCGAAGGGGTCGACCACGCTGTCGTCCGCGCTGGTTCCCATTCGGGCGGTGCCGAGCAGATGCCATCCACAGTCGCGCATCAAAGACGTTGTCACGGTGCGGGTTGCGCCGGCGGCCAAGTGCGCCTCACGCATCCTTTCGATGTGGAAGTCCAGGAGCGCACGAGTGTTGGCCGACGTCGTGTAGGTGATCTTCGGTGCCGCCAGCCCGTCGGAGTCCTGCAGAACCGAGTCGAGGGTGACCTGATTGGTTTCGTCGGGGAGATCCTCTGCGACGACACCCCATTCGAATGAATGACCGACCAGTTCGGCACTGTTGTGGAAGTTCTCACCCCACGCCGCAGTGCCGACCTTGCCGCCGTAACCTGAGCGGTGCCCTTGCGGCCCACCTGTCGGCATGGTGTGCCACTTACCGCCACGGACGAATCCGCGGGAGGGGTCGGTTTCGTAGAACTCCATCGAAATGATTGCCTGGCCTGCGGGCCCCAGCCAGCTTTCGAGCTGGTCCTCGTAGTACCCGTCGACCGCAGCGTAGGGATGAATCATCAAGCGCTTGCCGACCAACCCTGTGCTGTTGCCCAATCCGTTCGGGAACTGCCGGGACTGAGACATCAGCAGAAGTCGCGGTGTGCCAACGCCGTTGGCCGCCACGATCACCACCGACGCTTTCTGACGGTGCTCTCGGCCATCGCGATCGATGTATATCGCGCCGGTTGCCAAGCCCTTGTCGTCGACTTCGATCTCTCGGACCCGGGCTCCGGTGACCAAGTGGGTATCTGTCTTTTCGAGGATGCTCGGCCAGTGAGTCAGGTCGACGGAAGCTTTGGCACCTTCAGGACATCCTGTCTGACAGGTTCCTCGGCGGACGCACTGTTCGCGACCTCTGTACGGGCGTGATGCGATTGCATTCGTTCCTGGCCACCAGTGCCAACCGAGCTTGTTCATTCCGCGTGCGGCTGTGAGTCCGACCTTGCCGATCGGTAGGGGAGGCAGTGGGTATTCCACACCGTCCGGGTACGCGGGATCGCCGGCGATTCCGGAGATCCCCATGTCTCGGTCGATACGGTTGTAATAGGGAGCCAGATCCTCGTAGGTGAGGGGCCAATCGTCACCGACGCCGTCCAGCGTCTTGGTTCTGAAATCCGACGGCATCGAGCGAGTCCAGTGGCCCCCGTAGAGGATTGTGCTTCCTCCGACTCCGCTGTACATCAGGGGATTCACATCGGACTCGGAAACATCGATCGGATAGTCACCGACGCTTCGTCGAACGTTGGGGTTGGGATGCCAGGTCTTCTGGGCGTGCAACTCCCACTCGTCCGAAGCTCCGTAGAATTCACTACGCGGAGTCCACCCACCCTGTTCCAGGCAGACGACGGTAAATCCTTGTGCGCTGAGTTCCCGGACTGCTACAGCGCCCGATGCGCCGGCGCCAATCACCAGGACGTCGGCAACGTCCGGAAGCTCTCTCTGTAGGGGAGTAAATCGCATTGTTCACCTTCGCGAGATTCGGTCAAGACAGGCAATCGGCGTCCGGTGTGTGATCCGGCTCTCGATCTCCCAATACGATATACGGTATGTCGAGAATTTGTACACGCTGCGGTGAAAATTTCTTGTAAACCGATCCGGCTGCCAGGCGTAACAATCATGTGTAGCGGAATGCCAGGGACGCATGTAATACGCATGTACACAATGGAATTGGAGTAATTTCGCATCTCGAGGCCGCCCGGGTCGGGGCCGGGACCTGCACTCGGGGCGGGCCGACGCCTGCAGAAAGCCGACTGTCGACAAGATATACGACTCTGTGCCGGATCCGGTGTGCTGGTTCCCATCCGACATACATCAGCCGTGCAGCCATTGCACAATGCCTGGTCCACGCGGACGGAGCGTGGACCAGGCATTGGCTGGCGAATCGGACCGAACCGTGGAGACGGCAGTCGGTGTGCGGGTCGAACAGGGTCAAGAATTGTCGGCGAGTATCCGTGCCCCTGCCTCGGCGATCGCGGTATCCACTTCGAGCGACCCACCCGAGACGCCAACGGCACCGATCACCGGGGTGCCGAGAGGCAGCCCGCCGGGAAGGCTGATGAGGGGTCTCGGTGTGTGTGCCGTGTCGAGAGTATGAAGCGGTCCGCCCGGTCGAATGTCTTCGGCGATGGCATCCGAGGGCTCGCGCAGCACCATCGCGGTATACGCCTTGCTTATTGCCAGGTCGAGGCTGACCAGGTTGGCATCCTCGTGACGGGTGAGCGCCAGAAGGTGGGCTCCGGCATCGACGACAGCAATGGTGACACGCGCACCGAGCTGTTCGGCGTGTGCTCGAGCGGCGGCAAGCACCTGGTCTGCGTGTTCTTGAGTGAGTGTCATGGTTTCCTTGTTCTCGAGGGGTGTCGGAAGGTGGTACTCAGCTCGCTCCGCCGGACACCACGATCGCCTGCCCGGTCATGTACGACGAGGCGTCGGAAGCCAGGAACAGGGCTGACTGTGCGATCTCGGCAGGTGTGGACTGCCGTGCCATAGGCACCGATTGCTCGATCAGCTCTTGCTGCTTGGCTGCACCGCCCATGAAATCGATAGCCGGTTGGTTGAACGGGGTGTCGACCCATCCCGGGCAGAGGGCGTTGACTCGAATGTTGTCTTTCGCCAACTCGTTGGACAGTGACTTGGTGAACGAGTTGATTGCGCCCTTCGATGCCGCATAGCCGCTCTGGCCAGGGCCTCCATTGATGGCCGCGAGAGAGGAGACATTGACGATGGCTCCGCCTCCACGACGGCGTAGTGTTTCGACACCGTACTTCGCTGTCAGATAGCACGACTTGGGATTGACGTTCATCATGAGGTCCCAATCACTGTCGCTGTAGGTCTCGATCGGCCCCGACCGTTGAACGCCGGCCACGTTGACGACGATGTCGAACCCTCCGAACTCGGCAATCGCGCTCGAGATCAGTTTCTCTACGAGCGGCGCGGCCGAGACGTCGGTGGGAACGGCAAGAACGCGGGTGTCGTAGGCGGTTCGAATCGATGTCGCCGCAGCCTCCAATTCGGTGGCATTCGTATCGGCGAGAACCAGCTCGGCTCCCTCCGCTGCGAACAGTTCGGCGGTGGCGCGTCCGATACCGGTGGCAGATCCCGTGATCACGGCAACCTTGCCGGCCAATTGTCCACTCATGTGTGCTGCTCCTGTTGGTTTCGGTGTCTTGGCTGGTTGTGGAACCGGAGGGGTGTCGACCTCGATCGAACCCGCACCCTCGGCATGCGGGGTCAGACGTTGGCGACCAGTCCGCCGTCGACTCGAATCACTGATCCTGTTATGTACGAGGCATTTTCGCTAGCAAGGAATGCGACGGTGTCAGCGTATTCCTGAGGGTTGCCGTAGCGACCCACAGGGATGGAAGCTGCGCTGGTGGCGGCTACCTCGTCTACCGAGCGGCCTTCGCGTTTCGCCTTCGCCTCGTCGAGGAAAACGATGCGCTTGGTACCGATACGGCCGGGCACGATGACGTTGGACGTGACGCCGTGCTGACCGACTTCGTTGGACAGCGTCTTGGACCATCCGACCAGACTCGAGCGGAGCGCGTTGGAGATGCCCAGGTTGGCGATGGGCGCGAGGACGCCCGAAGAAGTGCTGGTGATGACTCGACCCCAGCCTCGTTCTTTCATTCCCGGTACGACTCGATCGCTGATGGCGATGACCGAGAGCACCATCGACTGGAACTGTCCGGACCAGACGTCGAGGCTCTGACCGCTGATCGGCGTGGGGGGCGGGCCGCCGGTGATGTTGACGAGGATATCGATTGGGCCCAGTTCCTTCTCCACTCTCGCGACGTTCGCGTCGATGGCTCCGAGATCGCCGAGATCCCAGTTGAGACTGATCGATCGGCTGCTGTCGATTTCAGCCATCGCAGATTCGAGCGCATCGTCGTTGATGTCGGAGATCGCAACGGCCGCTCCCTCCGCGGCGAGTGTTTTGGCGATGACTCGTCCGAGCCCACCGCCGCCTCCGAGTACGA
This sequence comes from Rhodococcus sp. 15-649-2-2, assembly GCF_002258645.1. NCBI lineage: Bacteria > Bacillati > Actinomycetota > Actinomycetes > Mycobacteriales > Nocardiaceae > Rhodococcus > Rhodococcus sp. 15-649-2-2. The sequence continues at coordinate 83,388 of NZ_NPFM01000001.1, read as the reverse complement.
GGGCGACCTTGTCGCCTAGTCCGAGTTCCATTTTTCCTCCGGTGTGACTGTTGCTTGGTGGTCTTGCGAAGTGAGTGTCAGGACAGAACAGCTTGTGCGTTGATCTCGAACAGAACACCCGGACGCAGGGTGACCGTCACCGTCGTTCGGGCAGGTTGGTGGTCGCCGAAAAATTCGGAATAGATTACGTTCATCGCCTCGAATTGACCTGGGTCGGTCAAGAAGACATTGACCGTAACGACGTCGGCCAGCGTTGCGTCCGACACGGCCAGTGCAGCGCGTAAATTCTCGAGCGCGAGTTCGGTTTGGGCCTCGAAGCCGTCCGCCAACGTCTTGTCTGCTCGGTATCCGCACTGGCCGGCGGTGAACACCAGGTTGCCGCGGCGCACGCTCGGAGAATAAGGACCAGATGGCTTCGGTGGCGATCCAATAGTGTTGTCGGACATAGCTTTGAGGTGCCTTTCTCGGGGCTTTCAGAAAAATGTCAGGACAGCGCCGTCGACGGTGTATTCGTCATCGATCAGCGGAAGGAACCGGCACTTGTCGAATGCGGTGCAGGGATGGGACAGGCCCGACACGACGATGTCGCCTGGACTGAGGCTCACCCCGGGCGGGATGCGCAGAAAAGCGTGTTGATCCATCAACTTGTAGATCTCCACGCCCTCACGGGCAAGATCGGTCACGGACCCGTCCCGGTGGTGGACTCGGATCGGGGTGGGGAGACTGAGGTCATGAGCCACGTCTCGCTTGCCGGTGGAGAGAATTGCAATACCCGGCTCCGGTGTCGAAAGCACGGACGCCCAGGATTCGAGAGCGTTGACGAGCCGAAGGTCTTCGTTCTCGGCTCGGCGGCCGTCGAGCGGGGAAAGCTTGTGGTACTTCCCAGCGTCGTGGCTGATATAGCAACCGCTTCGTAGGATCAGCCGCACCCGGCGCGGGAAATCGGACCAGTCGCCGAGCTTGGCTACCACCCTGTCGAAATACGAACTACCGCCGGCGGTGACGAAAACTTGGTCAGCAGTGAGCAATTGCCGTTCGTTCAGGACCGTCATCCAATGTCGCACGCGATCGAAATGTGCGTCGAGGGCAGCAAAATCCTCTGGACGGTCTCCGCCTGTGACCAGACCTTCGTATGTCTCCAGACCGACCAACTCGAAGTGACGGGCCGCAGCCACTGCTTCGGCAACAGCGACTGCCTCCTGCTCGCTACGCACGCCCGCGCGGCCCCCGGCTACGCCGACCTCGAGAAATACCTTCAAAGTCACGGTGGTGCCGAGCTCGGCGAGGACGTGGTCGGCAGCGGCTACTGCGTCGGCGTTGTCGACCAGTGAGTACAGCTCGAAGTCGGGATCCGCAGCCATCTCTCGTGCGGCCCATGCCAATGCCGCTCGATCCACCAGCTCATTGGCCACGATCACCCGTGTAACTCCGAATTTGCGCATGACAGAAGCTTGAGACGGAGTCGCTGCTGTCATCGCCCAGGCACCGGCATCGATCTGCCGTCGAAACAGCTGCGGTGACATCGTCGTCTTGCCGTGGGGAGCGAACAGTGCGTTGTGACGGCGGCAGTACTCGGCCATCACCTCGAGATTGTGGGTGATCGCACCGCTACGTAGCGTCGTCACGGGTAGGGCGAGGTCGCCGCGCGCGACGTTCCACCCGCGCTGTCCTATCTCGGCGACAGTGACCGTTTCGCCGAGAGGAATTCCTTTGGTGGACGAGTCGAGTTGCGTGTGCGTCAGAGCAGTGAGGGCATCGTTGTTCACCTCGATCACTCTTCCGGCCGGGTGACGGTGTTGAACAGGGTGCCGATGCCCGGGATACGGCATTCCACGACGTCGCCGGCTTCGACCACGAGCGCGCCCGGAGTGCCCGTCGAGATGATGTCGCCGGGAAAGAGCGGCATGACCTTGCTGTGGAACGACACCAGGTGCCGGAGGCCGAAGGTCATATTCCCTACCGTGTTGCGTCGCACGTCTTTCCCGTTGCGGACGGTTGTGACCTCGATGTCGTCGAGGTCCGGGAACGTCGATAACACTTCGTCGAGCGGAACCAGGTGTGGCCCGAAGCAGAAGAACGTCGGAAAGTTCTTGCTACGAGTCAGGAATCGCGGGTTCCGGGCGAGAATGTCTTCGGCGGTCTGATCGAGGATGGTGGTGACGCCCCAGACGTAGTCGAGTGCATCGGCCTCGGAGACGTTGCGGGCTTCACGTCCGATGATCAGGCCGAGCTCGGCCTCCGCCGTGACACGATCGCTCTGGCTGCGAGGTGGTAGCTCGATCGGCGCGTCGGGTCCGACAATAGTGTGATCGCCTTTGATGAAGGACGCCGGTTCGGTGGGTACGGACTCGGACAGATCCTTCGCGTGGTCCTGGTAGTTCAGACCGATTCCCCAAATCTTGCGAGGGCGGAGGTAAGGGGCTGTGACAGTGACGGCGTCACTGGAAACGAACGCGCTGTCGTCGGCTTTTCGGGCACGGTCGAGGACCTTGTCCGATGCGTCCATCTCCACCAGATCGCGCAGATCTCCCGAGAAGCCGGGCAGAATGACATCTGCGAACAACACTCCGCGCTCCGAGTCGACGAAGGCAGGACGTGGTTGCCCATCGAATTTCACAGTTGCTAGATGCATGCAGTTGGGGCCTTTCCTAATGTGGGGTGCCGGCGTCGGCACCCGGTGCATCGATCTGCCGTGCTGCTCACCAGCAGCTTCGCTAGACGATCATGGCAACGCTACGAGGAACGGTATACCATATTCCAATTCTACCGCCGGCTTATGCTGAACCTTGTGGCCCTGGATGGACGTTATGGGGTTGAGGCTTACTCCCTCAACATCATTGAACCGATTCGAAGTGCGAAACCGGCCAATGCAAGATACGGTATATCAACAGGTGGGGTCAGTCCAACGGTGAAAGGTGTTTCTGTGGCAGTCAAAGCCGATCGGTACCCGGCGTTCGAGAGTCTGGACCGTATTGCGGTGACCGAGATGCGGCCGCCTACCAGCCCGGCAGGCATCGTGGCAGCGTTCTACAGTCTGGTGCGTGCACCCGAGGACTCGCCGCTGACCTACCAGATATCGCGCGCGATACTCGACCTGACGCCAGGTAAAGCCCTCATTGTCACCGGGTTGGTGGACACCCATCGGTTCCCGGTGGGCGAGATCGACGGCCCGCTCGGGTCCATTGCGCTTGCACGCGCGTTGGTCGCGCTCGGGCACGACGTAACCATCATCGTCGACCGAGAAGCGATCGCTCCCATCACTGCTGTGCTGGACGCCGCGGACATCTCAGGGATCGATCTGCACGCAGCGTCGTTCACCGATGCTGCTGCGGCGCAGGAGTTCGGCGCACAGTTCGGATTGGTAGTGGCTGTGGAGAAGCTCGGACGGAATTCCAAGGGTGGACGCCATCTCGTGTGGGGTACGCCGGTCCTGATCGGTGATGAATTCGCCGACGACTACGTGATCGGCGCGGCGGCTGCGGGTGGACTCACCGTGGGAGTCGGTGACAACGGAAACGAAATCGGATTCGGCAAGATTCGCGAACTGGCGGAGCCGCTCACGCCCGCCGGAGTTGTCGTGGACGGAGGGTTCTTCGCTGCAACAGATGTCGACTATCTCCTACCCGCGTCGGTCTCCAACTTCGGCTGCTATGCGTTGATATCGGCGCTTGCGATCGCCAGTGGCCGGGGTGAGCTGGCGCTCGACGGCGAAACGATCGGTCGGTGGACGAACGTCGGCCTCGACAACGGCCTGCGCAGTGGAGGTGTCGACGATGTCCACTTCCGTGGCGACGACGGAATACCGACCCGCTTCGTGGTGGCCACGGCAGAGATGTTCGCAGGCATAGTGCACCAGGCGTTACTCGGTGACGCATGGGTTGCCGCTACCTCTGCGTGAAAGCACGACTTTTACTCCCGACCGACTGAAGGAATGATCAAGAGTGCACACAATCGAAGAGATGCGTGACGCCACACCCGAACAGATGTGGGACGCCAATCGAGCCGGCACCTGGAACCAGCCGACCTCGGGGACGTGCCACGGATTCGTGCAGGCGAATCTCGCGATACTTCCGCGCAAGGATGCTTTCGACTTCTTTCGCTTCTGCCAGCGAAATCCCAAGCCGTGTCCAGTTCTGGAGGTCACCGACATCGGGGATCCCGAGCCGAAGCTGATTGCACCCGGCGCAGATCTTCGTACTGATCTGCCGAAGTATCGGGTGTACTCCAATGGTGAACTGGCAGAGGAGCGGACCGACATAGTCGACCTCTGGAAAGACGATTTTGTCGCGTTCCTGCTCGGGTGCAGCTTTTCGTTCGAGCATCTGTTACTCGACGCGGGACTGCCGGTACGCAATGTTGCCCAGAACATCAACGGGCCCGTCTATCGATCGAATCGGGACTGCGTTCCGGCCGGTGACTTCCAGGGCAAACTGGTGGTGTCGATGCGACCCATGCCCCCGGAATTGGTCGCAGACGCCACCACGATCACTGCGGCACATCCGGAGGTGCACGGAGGCCCTGTGCACATCGGCTCTCCGGAAGCGCTGGGGATCGCCGATCTCGACGCGCCCGATTGGGGGCAACCGGTGAAAATGGAACCCAACGATGTTCCTGTCTTCTGGGCGTGTGGGGTCACACCTCAGCAGGTGGCGATGGAAGCGAAGACGGAACTGATGATTACCCATGCCACGGGCCATATGTTCGTGACGAAGCTACGCGTGGAGTGATCGTCGGTGGGTTGCGTTCGCGCACAATCGATATCTACCGAAGATTTCGAGAAGACGACGGGTGACGTGCGGTTGGCGGGTCGCGGTAAAAATGACGCGCCCCTGCCCCACCGGCTTCGACGGTGGGGCATCCGACTGCTGACACCAGTTCCCCCGATTTGGTGGCCCGAGCACTTCGACACGGATGAGTGCGCTCACCCCGACCCGAGTAACTGCGGATTTTGTCGCTTCCGACCGGGTCATCATGAAGTCGAATCCGGCGCGTGAGCGGTGCCGAGCCGAGGGCCTCCCTCAGCTCGGTCCGAAACGCTCGGTACGGATGTTCGCTGCCGAGTGGCCTCGCTCCACCAGCATGTCGGCCACAGTGTCGACGAAGCTCGTGGGGCCGCAGATGTAGCACCGCGGCTCGAACTCTGCCGGCCATCCGTGGGCGTCGAGGTCCTCGATCGTGATGCGGCCGAGGGGCCGTGCGTGGCCGGCAGGGGCACGCCGCGTGTGGATCATGGTGACGTCGACGCCGGCCGGAGGGTGAGCCCACTCGTCGGCGAAGTAGACCTCCGCGGGTTCGCGCACCGAGTACAACACCCGGAAAGGCACTCGTCCCCCCGTCGCCGAAGCCTGCGCGCGAACCATCGCGCGGAGCGGGACGATGCCGGAACCGCCGCCCACCAACAGGATCGGCGGGGACGGTGTCTCGGAGGGCTGGGACGGCCGCCAGACGAACCATCGACCCACCGGCCCGCGGATCTCGATGCGATCGCCGACCTCGACGGCCTCGACCAGGTAGGGCGATACCTCGCCGTCCGCGACGTTCTGGACCGCGATCTCGATGCGCGAGGTGCCGTCTGGAGCCGACGCCAGGGAGTAGCTTCGCTGCGCGCTGTAGCCGTCCTCGGCGGTGAGCTTGACGTCCACGTGCTGACCGGCAAGATGGCCGGGCCATCCGTCGACGTCGAGAACCAGGGTGGACGCGGTGGGTGTCTCAGGCCGCACGGTCTGCACCGTGGCAACGAGCCAGGGTTTCGCCCCAGCCGCCGATGTCACGTCAGTCGCCCTGGTACCGCTGCTCACGCCACGGATCCCCGTAGTCGTGGTACCCACCGCGCTCCCAGAAGCCCTGCTCGTTCTCCAGGGTGAGTTCGATGCGTGAGATCCACTTGGCCGATTTCCAGAAGTACAGATGCGGAACGAGAAGCCGTGCCGGACCACCGTGTTCGCGAGCCAGGGGAGCCCCGTCGAACTCGGTGACCAGCCAGGCCTTCCCGTCCCTGAGGTCCTCGAGGGGGAGGTTGGTGGTGTAGCCGTCGAAGCCGTGCACCACAACGTATCCGGCATCGGTGTCGAGACCGTCCAGCAGAACGTCCAGGCTCACGCCCTTCCAGGTGGTATCGAGCTTCGACCACTTGGTGACGCAATGGATGTCGACGGTTGGAGTGCCGTGCGGGAGTGCCGCGAATTCGTCCCAGGTCCAGCTGCGAGTCTCGCCCCGTTCGGTGGTGATCGAGAACGACCATGTGTCGGTCGCGACCACGGGCGCGGGCCCGATCGCGAGGACGGGAAAATCCTTGGTCAGATACTGACCGGGGGGAGTGCGCCCGTCGTCGCCGCGTCGGCGGCCGACGAAGCCCTTCGAGATCAGTGCCATGGTGACGAATTGTGCGCTCGTGGTCGGGAGTCTGACAAGTCAGGACGCATTCGACGTGGAGCAGCCCAAGATCCGAGGAGGGGGTCAGACGATCCCGCCGTTGGCGTACACGACCTGACCATTGATCCATCGAGCAGGACCGGCCAGGTGGGCGACGGTCTCGGCTGTGAGTTCGCACCCGAATGTTCGTGATCGACGCTGAAGCAGTCCTGGTGTGATCCCCACGGCGGTGAGTTTTCGTACCGATGGCAGTCGATACCGGCGACACCTTACATATCGAGCATCGGAGACGACCATGACCACGACGACCACCCCTGCGACCAACTCACGCCGCGCAACCCGCGCGGGCTGGGGCCTCACTGGACTTCTTGCGCTATTCCTGATCTTCGACGTCGTCGGCAAACTACTGAATGTGCAGCAGGTGAAAGATTCGACTGCGGAGTTGGGGCTCCGCGACGAGATGACGCCCGTCATCGGCATCGTTCTGCTTGTGTGTCTGGTGCTCTATTTGGTGCCTCGTACCGCGTTTCTCGGTGCGGTTCTGCTGACCGGATATCTCGGTGGTGCCGTCCTCACCAATTGGCGAGTGGACAAGCCGTTGTTCAGTACGGTCTTGTTCGCGGTGTACGTCGGAGTTCTTGCTTGGGGTGCGCTGTATCTGCGGGATCCGAAGGTACGTCAGGTCATGCCGATAGTGCGGTAGTGGGTGCTGCGCCTCCGTCGGGTCAGGTGGGGTTGCCGGACTCGTCGCACGGGGCCGGGTGGCCGTCGTCGATGAACTGCAGCGTCACGTTCATCTCGGTGGGTTGGATGCTGCCCGACCAATCGGAATACGGGTGGTCGAGAAACGCGACGACGACCAGCGCCGAGGCCACGAGCGCGGATACGAACGCTATCGGAACGGCCTGCACTACAGCGGATTCGCGGCGATCCGCCTGTACGCACATGTACGAGAGAATTGCCGACGCTCCGATGCCCAGCACGATCCAGAGAGGAAACGGAACCGACGGTGTTGCCTCGGCCAGTCGGTCGCGGCGACCGTCGCGGCGTTCGGCTTGCTGATCGAACCACTGTCCGTACGCCGCCTCCTGTGAGGCACCTACCGGTGTGGTGGCGGCAAAATCCTCGACCATGATGTCCACCCAGTGATTGACTGCGGGGGATGTTTCACTGCGCGCCATCGCAGACCATTCGTCCGAGACGACAGCACGGCTGTAGCAGATGAGGCCGCCGTGCAACTTTTCACCGTCGTGTCCTTCGAGGACATCGGCCACATTGTGCAGCTCCGTCACGGCGACGGCTTCGATGCTGGCTCCATTGCTCGCGCGCTGGTAACTCTGCAGTGCGAAGAAGATGGTGAACGCCAGCAGGACCGAGAACATCGTTCCGATGACCGTCAGTGCACCGGCTGCACGAGTGCTGTCGATGAACCAACCCGGATCGGGCGCTCGGGTACGGGCAGCGAGTTTGGCCGTCACGGCCAACACCACGACGAGTACGACGATCAGACCCAGTATCCAGCTCGGCACTGCGCAACTGTAAGTGAGCGCGTTCTCGCGCGTCGGTGAAATCGCGTACTCGTCGCGTGTGAGTGAATGCGATTGTCCGGACGTCATTTTGCTCCGCCCCCTGTCACTGCATCCTAGAGTTGGGTGGAAGCAGCGACCGCTGTGCGGACCGGGCCGAGGGGCGAAGCTGTGATCGCGAAGAAATCGATATTCAGCGTCATGATCGCGGCGGCCCTCGTGTCGACCGGATGTGCCGATTCCGGACCCGACACCGATCCTGCATCTACGTCCGATTCGGTGCCCTATCCCGTCGGCCCCGTCACGATGACGGCGGGAGCCGATCCCGGCAGTGGCTTCGACCTCACCATCCGTTCGGTCGTGGATGCCCTGCAGACGGAGAAGATCGTCGAAACAGCTCTGCCGGTGCAGAATCGACCCGGCGGGAGTGGTGCCGACTACCTCGCCACGATGGTCGAGGACCATCGGAGCGCCGACGATCAGCTTGCGGTGACGTCGTTGTCGATGATGGTGAACCAGGCGACCGGGGTGTCGAAATACGGCTACGACGACGTCACGATGATCGCCCGACTGATGACCGAGTACTACGTCGTCGTGACGCGTCCCGGCAGTCCTCTCACCGACCTTCGCGGAGTCATGACTGCAGTAGCGTCCAACCCATCGGGTGTCGTGGTCGGTGCGGCCCACGATGACGAGTTGCCTTTCTCCCTGCTGGTTTCGGCTGCCAGCGGCGACCCGTCTGCCGTCCGCTACGTCACCCAGGAGGGTGGCCGCGAACAGATCGCCGCACTTCTCGGTGGTGAGATCGACGTGGCTATCGGTGGCGTCAGTGAATTCGCCGATCAACTGGCATCCGGGGACCTCGACGGTATCGGCGTTCTGGCCGACAATCGGATCCCCGGTCTCGACGTTCCCACCGCACGAGAGCTGGGATTCGATGTGACACTGGCCAATTGGCGCGGACTGTACGGGCCACCGGACATGCCCGTCGACGCAGTCGAGTACTGGCGGACGGCGCTGGGGAAGATGGTGGAGACACCCACTTGGAAGCAGATCGCAGAGCGCAGCAAATTCACGACGACCTTCATGATCGGCGACGAGTTCGAAATTTTCCTGGCCGAGACCCAGAAGGATGTGGAGACCGGAGTGCAAGCGGTTCCGCGGTGAGCGCCCTGCCCTAGTGGCGCAGGTCTTTTCGCATGATCACCCGAGGGAAGCCACCCGACACCGACGTTGTTTCGACGGCGAAGTCGAAGCCCGCCGACTCGAACAGCCGGCGGGTTCCCACGTATGCCATGGTGAGATCGACTTTTCGGCCCTCGTTGTCCACCGGATACCCCTCGACCGCCGGGGCGCCATGGTCGTCCGCGAATCGAACGGCACCGTCCAACAACGCGTGTGCGATTCCTCGTTTTCGGTGGCCGGCCCTGACCCGGAAGCACCAGACCGTCCAGACCGGCAGATCGTCGACGTGCGGAATCTTGTTGGACCGCGCGAACGGCAACTCCGAGCGCGGTGCAACCCCCGCCCAGCCGACCACCTCGTCGGCGTCGTAGGCCAGTACCCCCGGCGCGACTGTTCGACGGGTCAGCTTCTTCACGTACTCGGCGCGTTCGGGGCCGACGAGTGCCCTGTTGGTCGCGGAATCGATTCGGTGGCTCAGGCACCAGCAGACCGAGGACGTCGGGTTCTTCGGGCCGAGGATTTCACGCAGATCCGCGAACGACGTGGCCGGCCGTATCGAGAAGCTCACCCGCCGACCATACCGAGCATCGATGGATGCTGCCCCGGAACAAGCACCCGGTGTCCGGACGAACCGGCCCGGAGTTTCCGCGTCTCGACCCGGTACGGTCGTGGCGTGGACACTTCGATCGTCGATGCACCCGGCGGTGCGCTGTGAGTATTTCCTCGAGCGACCGCACGTTCCTGGTCCGTGCTGTGGACTTGGCGGCGGAGGCGGTGCGGACGGGCAACGATCCGTTCGGCTCGGTGCTCGTCTCGAAGGGCGGGGAAGTGTTGGCCGAGGACAGGAATCGGGTGGGCGACCGGAACGATCCAACCCAGCACCCCGAGATCGCTCTGTCACGTTGGGCCGCTACCAATCTGAGCCCTGTTCAGCGTCGAGCGGCGACGGTCTACACCTCTGGTGAGCATTGTGTGATGTGCGCTGCGAGTCACGGAATAGTCGGGCTCGGGCGCATCGTGTACGCGACGTCCACCGCTCAATTGCTCACGTGGCTCCAGGAATTCGGCGCTGCACCACTCGCGATCACACCGTCGCCCATCGAACAGATCGTGCCGGGGATCGTGGTGGACGGGCCGGTCGCCGAGTTCGGCGATGCTGTTCGCGAACTACACCGGCAACGTCACGCGTCTGCGCAGTAGAGAGCGACAAAGAGGGGAAGGCCGTGCCGGACGGCATCGAGATCGACAACAGGCAACGTACGAGTGCGATGACAACCGCGCTCGCAGCGACCGGTGGCGGCAGCGTCCTACTGGCGTGGCTCGAGTTCGTTCTCATCCGTCAGCAGCTCGCGGTGGGATTGTGGGTCATCGCCATGGCAGTGGTGGCGATATGGCTCGTCTCGTCCGATGCCGGGAAGCCTGCAGCCGTAGGCACTTCGCTCGGTGCTGCCGCCGTCGTCACTCAGGTCGCATGGCTGGTGACGGGCTTTCACGCACTGTGGGTCTTGTGCTTGACCGCGGCGATTGCACTCGGATTCTTTCTGCTCGCGTCGGCTTGGGCGGGCCGTTCGGTGAGCTCCTCGGGTCGGGCCGGTACCCGTAGGGCGGTTGCCGTCGTACCGGCCGGTTTCGCTGCGGCGAGTGCGGTGGTGGTCTCCGCGCTGGTGATAACTACCGCAGCCAGTCCGGCACCGCTGATTCGATCGCTGCACGCGTTGGGGCAGAGCAACTCCTTCGAGTCCGACGCGCCGACAAGGACGACGGTGGTCGACGGTGCCCGTGTCACCACCGACGTCGAATACGGCTCGGCGCTACCGAATTCGTTTCTCGACATCTACATCGCGGACAACGATGCATCGATCAGCCGGCCCACGTACGTGTCGGTTCACGGTGGCGGCTGGATAGTCGGAGACAAAGCGGACGGTGCCCCCAGCACAGATTCGGGCGGTGCGTCCTGGGCCGGCCCCATGCTCGACGCCGGCTACAACGTGGTGTCGCTGAACTACGCGTTCGCGCCGCAGTACCGCTTTCCCACGCAGACAACCCAACTGGGCCAGGCCATGCGCTTTCTCGACACGAACGCCGACCGGTACGGACTCGACATGAGTCGCGTCGTGCTCGCCGGAACCAGCGCGGGTGGCCACATCGTGGGCAATTACGCCATTGTGCAGACCAACCCCGATTACGCGCGCGCACTGGGCGTCGAACCGAACCTGGACCGAAATGCCTTGAAGGCGATCGTGTTCGAAAGCGCTGCCCTCGACGTCGGGAGAGCGGGTACACCACAATCACCGAGCCCGTCGAACGGTTTCTTTTTCGACATCGCGGCCCGAAGCTACCTGGACACCACCGACACGGCGCTGCTGGCGCAGGCGAATGTCACGGACAACGCGACAGCCGACTTCCCGCCGAGTTTCATCTCCGACGGCAACACCGGCACTTTCCCGGACCAGGCAGCCGAACTGAGCGCCAAGCTGAACAGAGTGGGCGTCGCCAATCGCCTGAACCTGTACAGCAAGAACGAGGCGAGACTCGACCATGGATTCATGGCGGTGAGTTCGCAGTGGACCGATGACTACAACCGTCTCAGGATCGAGTTCCTGCGAGACTTCGTCTGATCCTTCACCGAGGGATGGATCCTGGAGGCGTGCAATCAGTTTTTCGGGACGGGGTCTTGCGGTGAGCTTTGCGATCGGCCCGGGTCGAAGCAGTGACATCGACACTCGACCACTCGGTAGCCCTCGGGCGGCCGCTCAGTTCTGGGGAGCCTCGTCGGTCGGAGGATGCGGCACGTTCTCTTCGTCCACGTGCGCGCCTTCGACTGCATCGGTCTCGGCGGTGTGGTCACGCGGACCGTCATTGCTGCCGTGGGACGGTACTGCTTCGCTTGCATCGCTGGGCATCGTCATGGAATCTCCTAGTGGTCGAGGCGACCGGTCGCCGGTATCAGGACCTCCTGGGAGTGCCCCGCTGGACACAGAACTACACCCGGTCAGGCTTCAACGCGTCGGCGAGCATGTGCATCGCTGCCGTGGTGGACAGCGCACGCACACTTGCCCGGTCGCCGGGGAGATGAAGCGTGCGGGTCGAGGTCGGTCGGCCGACAGCGGCAATGGCGAAGCAGACGGTGCCGACCGGTTTGAGTTCCGTGCCGCCGCCCGGTCCTGCGATTCCGCTGGTGGATACAGCGATGTCGACGCCCAGTCGGGTCCGTGCGCCCTCTGCCATCGAAGCCGCGACCGGTTCGCTGACGGCTCCGTGTTGTTCGATGGTCTCCGCGGGAACGTCGAGCAGGCCGATCTTCGCTTCGTTCGCGTACGACACCACAGCGCCGATCACATACGCAGACGAGCCTGCGCGGTCGGTGAGCCGGGCCGCGATCATGCCTCCGGTGCAGGATTCCGCAGTGGCGATTGTTCGGCCGGTCAGTCGGTCGGCCACGATGTCGTCGATGGTGGATCCGTCGGTCGAGAAGACTTGTGCACCATGGTGTTCGTCGATGAGGCCGACGAGGTCGGAGTATGCGGTTGCTGCCGATTCCGCATAGCGGGTCACCATCTCGAGCTCACCGAGACTCAAGCAGGTGGTGATTTCGAGTGCGTCGAATCCTGGGATGGCACGTTCTGCCGTCCGCAATGTTGCGGCGAGATCGGCTTCGGACAGCCTGTATGCGCGAATGGTGTCCTGGCGGATCTGCGCGCGCCGAGACAAGACCTGGGCTATGGGCGCGCACGCGAGTGCCTCCGTCCACATCGCTTGTAGTTCGCGAGGAGGACCGGGCAAGATCAGCACTGCGGGAAGCGTCCCAGAATCGTTCGCTGATATCGCCACGCCAGGCGCAGTCCCGGTTGGCGAAATAGATTGCGCACCTTCGGGAACCATGGCTTGCTTGCGAATTCCCGCCTTCAGCGGCTCGGAGTCGACCGCGGAGCTGAGCCGGCTGCGCCACCGCTCGACGATCTCGGAGATTCGCTTCTCGAGCTGAACGTCGAGGTGCATTTCTCGGCCGTACAACGCAGCGACTGTCGCCACCGTGAGATCGTCGGCGGTCGGACCGAGGCCTCCGGTGGTGACGATCAGATCGACGCGCTGATCCGCGAGAAATCGCAGTTGTGCCGTCAGGTCATCGGGTCGGTCGCCACAGATCGTGATGTGTGCGACGTCGACGCCCAGCTCGAGGAGTTGCTGGGCTACCCACGGGCCGTTTCGGTCGGCAACCCGACCGGCCAGCACTTCGGTTCCTGTGACCACTACACCCGCTCGCACAGTCATTCCTCGACCTTACTGTCCCGGGGTTCGAGCGGAGCTGCGGTGGCCGCTCTTCGTCGCATGACGTCAGTGGGTGCGCGAGGTGGTGGACACCAGCAGTGCACGCGCGGGTTCGTCGCCGAGTGCGCGGACGGAGTGAGCGTTGAGCGACGGGAAGTGCAGCGCATCTCCGGTTTCGAGTCGAACACTGTCGTTTCCGATGGTGACCTCCACCGAGCCGTCCAGTATGTAGAGCCATTCCTCGCCGGCGTGGTGGGCAGTCGGGGCATCCGAGGCGGGCGGGATGGTCAACAGAACGGCATCGATACCGGGGTAGTTGCCGGACAGGGGAGTCATCGCTCCGTTGGCAGAACCGTGGCGACGCTGCTCTGCGGCTCTCACCAGGTGAAACGCGAGAGTCGGCTCCTCGGCGACGAGTTCGCTCAACGTCACTTGGAACACGCGTGCAAGTTCGATCAACGTGCCCACCGACGACTGCCGACTCCCTGACTCGATGCGCGAGAGTTGCGTGGTCGACAGGCCGACCCGCTCCCCGAGGGCGGCCAGTGTCCAACCCCGTTCGCGCCGAAGACTCGCGATCCTGCGTCCGATCCAGTTCTCGTCACTCGGATGGCCCGGCATGGAAGAAATGGTACGCACACCGACAACAGAATATTGCCCTGTGGGTCATACAAATCGCCTATGGGGTTGATTTGTCGGCACCCGCCTGCGATGGTCGATCACGGGCGATGGCAATTCGAGGAGGGGAGCACCGGTGACCGATACCGGCTCGGAACATCCGTCCGGCAGCCCGGAGGGTTCCGGTCGAACTGCTCTCGCCGTGGTAGGAACGGGTGCCGCTGTGGCAGCAATCGTTCTGCTCGGCCTCGATCTGCGCTTGGTGTTCGGGAGTGCGTCGGCGGTGCTCGCCGAAATTCGGCAGTCCTACGCTCTGGGGTCCGGTTCGGCCGCACTACTGACCACAGGGCCGGTCCTGTGCCTGGGTGTTTTTGCCGTCGCCGCGACTCGGACGGTTCGGCGATGGACCGTACCCGTCGTGCTGACCGGATGCCTGATGCTGATTCTCGTCGGAACAGCGCTGCGGGGCGCGCCTTTGTGGCCGGCGCTGATAATCGGAACTCTGCTCGCCGGGATGGGCATCGCAGTTGCGAACGTTCTCGGTCCGGTGTTGATCCGACTTCTTTTCCCACACCGAATCGGACTGATGACGGGCTTGTTCACGGCACTGGTCAGTGCCAGCGCAGGAATCGCCTCGGGAGCCACGATTCCGATCGACTCGTCGGTATTCCACAACTGGCGAACGACTCTCATGGTCTGGGCCGTACCGTCCGCCGCCGCGCTGGGGGCCATGGCACTTCTCGCGTGGCGGTATCGCCACGTCGACCGGACGACGACCTCAACGGACCGATCTGCCGAACCGAAGTGGCAGACCGCTGTTCTGCGATCATCTGTCGCCTGGGCTGTCACCGGATTCATGGGACTGCAATCGCTGCTCGCGTATTCGATGATTGCGTGGCTCCCCACGATCTACCGGGATCGCGGGCTCAGTGCCGAGAATGCGGGACTGCTGCTGACTGCGCTGTCGGTGTCGAGCATCGCCACGGCGCTGACCGTCCCCGTACTCGCCGCCCGTATCCGTCGGCAGAGTGTGCTCGCAATCGCTGTCGTCGCATTGTCCGTCGTCGGACTGATCGGTGTTCTGGCAGGCAGTATCGAGCTGGCTCCAATGTGGGCGATTCTGCTCGGACTCGGTCAGGGAGGGCAACTTTCGCTCGCTCTGACGCTGATCAATCTACGAGCTCCGAATACAGCGACGGCAACGAGCCTGTCGACCATGGCGCAATCGATCGGCTACCTCGTTGCCGCAGCGGGACCCGTCGTGGCGGGTGCGATCCACAGCTCGACCGGCTCGTGGACTGCGCCCCTACTCGCATTACTGGCGGTCATGGTTCCGCTGACACTGTGCGGATGGATGGCCGGGCGAGATTCGCCGGTGACGTTCGTCCAACCCTGATGGTGGCCTATGTTGATCTCGATGCGTATTGCAGTGGTGGAAGACGACGACGGAGTCGGTGATGCGTTGGTGGACGCGTTGACCGAGGTGGGTCATACGCCTGTCCGCATGCGCCGCGGTGCCGACGTGTTACTCGGCTATCACGAGATGGACGTTGTACTACTGGATCTCGGGCTACCGGACATGGATGGCCTCGAAGTCCTTCGGAAGCTACGGACCCTGAGTTCGGTTCCGGTGGTGGTGCTCACCGCGCGCGACGACGAGCGGTCGGTGGTGCGGGCTCTGCGCACCGGCGCGGACGACTACGTGGTCAAGCCGGCTCGGTTGGGGGAGTTGCATGCCAGGCTCGAGGTCGCGGCGCGTCGTCGGCGCGCGGCGAGCGATGCCGGCGCAGACAGGGTGGTGCTCGGCGACATCGTTGTCGACCTCATCAGACGAGGGGTCGAAGTAGACGGACGAGACATCGCACTGACCACCAAGGAGTTCGACCTTCTGGCTCATCTGGTGACTCGACGCGGCGAAGCGGTGAGCCGGGAACAGTTGATGGACGCCATCTGGGGTGACGCGTACGTCGCGATTTCGCGGACGCTGGATGTGCACATGACGGCCTTGCGATCCAAGCTCGATCGGCCGGGCACCATCGTCACCATCCGCGGCTTCGGCTACCGCTGGGACAGCTGACGTGCGCCTGCGTGTACTGATGGTGCTGATGATCTACTCGACTGTCGTCGTGCTGGCGTTGGCGGTGCCGTTGGCAGTGTTGGTGGGCAGGGAGCGGGCCCAGAGATTCACCGAGAACAGGACAGCCGCCGCAACGTTTTTCGCCGATCTGGGTTCGCGAGAGGACCGGTCCGGGATTCCTCGCCTTCAGGAGTCTGTCGATCGTTACAGCAATTTGTACGACGAGGGAATTGCCGTCGTCGACCGCAACGGTCAGGCGCGTGCACTGTCCGGTCTGGACTTCGACCGCGCCGACGTCCAGCAGGCCATCGCGGGAGCGTTGCGAAATCAGCGGGGTGACCTACCGTCGAGTCTGTCGCCGTGGTCGCAGTCGACGGCGTTGATCACTGCCCCGGTCGGCGGGGGAACTCAGGTGGACGGCGCGGTGGTCCTCGAGGCGTCCACTACCTCCGCCCGTCGGGATGTCGGTACTGCCTGGATAGTGATCGCCGGCGGAGCTCTCCTGATTCTCGCAACGGTGGCGGTGATCGCTGTTGCGTTGTCACGCTGGGTTGTTCGGCCACTGACCGCACTGTCGTCGCGCGTTCACTCGTTCGGCGGCAAGTTCCACGATCGGTTACCGATCGGCGAGGCCCCGACGCCGGAGCCGGCCGCATACGATGGGCCACCGGAAGTACGCGAACTGTCCCGGGCGTTCGACGCCATGGCCGACGATGTCGAGGCAGCAACCGCTGCGCAGCGCAGGTTGGTGGCAGATACTGCTCATGCGCTGCGTAACCCGTTGGCTGCGTTGAGAATTCGAAACGATGTGCTCGGAATGCGCGTACCCGAGTCGGCGACCGAAGCGCACCGTCGGACCACCCTCGAAGTCGACCGCCTCAGTGCCGTCGTCGAAGACCTGCTCGTCCTCGCTGCCGCCGAAACCCCGTCCAGCACCCGATCGACGGGGTGCGACTCGGGCGCTGTCATTGCGGATCGGGTGGAGTTCTGGTCGAGTGCAGTGGTTTCGGCAGGAATGAGTGTCCACGTCACGACGTGGGAGTCCGAGGAGGACGGCCGAGTGACGATGCCCGGGGACGACCTGACTCGAATCTTCGATGCCCTTTTGAGCAATGCAACCAAGTACGCAGGGGCCGGTTCGGACATCGAGATCGGGCGTCGGACATCGGACGCCGACATCACGATGTGGGTGTCCGATACCGGGCCCGGCGTTCCTGTCGACGAGCTGCCGAAGGTCGCCGATCGATTCTTTCGGGCGTCGACTGCTCGCGGGGACGGAACCGGCCTCGGTCTGTCCATCGTCCGTGCGCTCGCCGAGCGAGCGGGCGGATCCATCCGGGTCGAGGCGCGTCGACCGTCTGGACTGCGTGTCGAGATTCGGCTACCGAGGGTCGTTTCCTAAGGGAGTGTTAGGAATCGTGAAACAGCTTGGTTTCGGGCTGTGCTTGCCGTCACAGTAGGGGGACTTCGGTTGCCGATTGCCAGCCGGCAGCCCACCGCCCGCTGAATGTGGAAGGACCAGAGCATGGCCAACGAGGCCACTTCGATCACCGGTTCGCCGCGATCGACCCCACCCATCTCGTCTCCCGCCGCCACTCGTCGCGCCGTGTACAACACGTTGCGTGGGTCGTCGGGCAACCTCGTCGAGTGGTACGACGTCTACGTCTACACCGTCTTCGCGACCTATTTCGAGAACCAATTCTTCGACTCGGCAGACAAGAACTCGACGATCTACGTCTACGGCATCTTCGCGGTCACCTTCCTGATGCGTCCGGTCGGTTCGTGGTTCTTCGGACGCTACGCAGACCGACGAGGCCGTCGTGCCGCGTTGACGTTCAGTGTCTCGATGATGGCGGCCTGCTCGATGGTCATCGCGTTCACCCCCGGGCGGGAGAGCATCGGCGTGTGGGCCGCCGTCATCCTCATCCTGTGCCGTCTGGTGCAGGGCTTCGCCACCGGCGGTGAGTACGGGGCGTCGGCCACCTACATGTCCGAGGCCGCCACCCGTGAGCGTCGCGGTTTCTTCTCCTCGTTCCAGTACGTCACGCTGATCGGCGGACACGTTCTGGCGCAGGTGACGCTGTTGCTGATGCAGGTCTTCTTCGAGCGGGAACAGATCGAGGACTTCGGTTGGCGGATCGCGTTCTTCATCGGTGGCGTCGCCGCAGTGGTCGTCTTCTGGCTGCGCCGCAGCATGGACGAGTCGCTGACCAAGGATCAGCTCGAGGCCGTGCGCAGCGGAGCCGATCGATCTTCGGGATCCATGAAAGAGCTGGTCACCAAGCATTGGCGCGCCCTGCTGGTCTGCTTCATGGTGACCGCTGGTGGCACCATCGCGTTCTACACCTACAGCGTCAACGCACCCTCGATGATCAAGGCGGCGTACGAGGACCGCGGAATGACCGGAACGTGGATCAACCTGTTCGGGCTGGTTTTCCTCATGCTGCTGCAGCCCATCGGCGGGTTGATCAGTGACAAGGTCGGTCGCAAGCCGCTGCTCGTCTTCTTCGGCGTCGGCGGGGTGCTGTACACCTACGTACTCATCACGTATCTGCCGTCCGCCACGTCGGTGGTGCAGTCCTTGGCGCTGGTCTGCGTGGGTTACGTCATTCTCACCGGTTACACCTCGATCAATGCGATCGTCAAAGCCGAACTGTTTCCCTCGCACATCCGTGCCCTCGGCGTCGGTTTGGGATACGCGCTCGCGAACTCTGCCTTCGGCGGTACCGCCCCGTTGATCTACCAGGCCGCGAAGAACGGCGGGCACGTCGGCTGGTTCATCCTCTACGTCACGATCGTCATCGCCATCTCGCTCTTGGTGTACATCTTCGTTCTGCGGAACAAGACAGAGACCGTGCTGGACCGGGAGCAGGGGCGAGCGTTCGAGCAGTCCACCACGTCATAGGGTGACTGACATGAATCCGCCCGCAGCGTTGTTCTCTCGGAGGACGGCGTTGCGGGCGGGTCTTGTTTCCTTGACGGCTGCCGCGCTGGGTGCGTGCACATCGGAGTTGCCGACCCAGTTGCGTCTCGCCGCCGGCGAGGTCGGCGGCTTCTTCTGGGGGTTCGCAGGCTTGTTGGCCGACGGTGCCGCAGACGCCGGTGCTGCGGATATCGTTCCGCTGACGTCGGCCGGCTCCATCGACAACCTCGAAGCCCTCGGCACCGGACGGGCCGAGTTGGCGCTGACTCTCATCGACGCGGCGTACAGCCATCCGAGTGCAGCTCTCGCGGCGGTCGGGTGCGTGTACGAGAACTACTTTCAGGTCGCGGTACGAGCGGACTCCGCCATCCGGACCGCAGGAGATCTGCGGGGTCGCCGGGTGAGTATCGGAGCCGCGGGGTCCGGTGCGACCATGGTGTCGCAACGTGTCCTCGACGCGGTGGGTGTATCTGGGCCAGCTGCAGTCGAGCAGGTGCAGTTGCCGATGAGCGCGGCATCGGATGCGTTGGCCGACAACGAGATCGACGCAGTGATGTGGGCGGGTGGATTGCCGACCCCGGCGTTCGCCGAGCCTCGAGTCGCGATCCGCTTGCTCGATCTGGGAGCCGTCGTCGCTGATCTGCGCCGCGAATTCGGTACTGCCTACGAGGCGGTGCTCGTTCCGGCGAACGTGTACGGCGAGCACCCCGAGGTGACGACCGTCGGGATTCCGAACGTGCTCCTGGCACACCCCGAGGTGCCCGACGCCGTTGTCTCGAAACTGGTGGGCGTGCTGCTGGATCGATCGTCCGCACTGGTTCCAGGGCAGGCGGTCGGCAGTCAATTCCTCGACGCCCGCTCGCTCGTCATGACCGGCAGCATCCCCCTGCATCCCGGGGCCGAACAGGAATACCGAAGACGGCACGGGTGAACCGGCTCAACGTGGACTAACGCGCGATCGACTCCACTCGCGCCTCGAAATCGAATCTGTTGATCGCGCCCAACCCGGTTGCCTCCTCGGTACCGATCAACGAGGCCATCGCCGAACCCGCATCGGCCGATACTCGACCGACTCCGGCCTGTGCCGTCGGGTGGTGTACCGACAGCCGCAGAACCTTTGTGCCGCTCCCGGCTTCGTTCCAGATGCTGACCTTGTCGAGCGGCGAGGGCAACTGTGGCAGTGGTGCCTGATCGACGATGCGGACGGATCCCCCCCTCGGAGATCCCGCCGGCGGCGTCGGCGGTAGCGCCTACTCCCGGCAGATACGCGATGTCGAAACCGGCTCCGTGCATCAGGTCGTAGACCTTTCGGTTGTCGGTCACCTGTTCGACGGCATAGAAATGGTAACCCGAGGCGGCGTCGTGGCGGTCGACCGACAGAACTCGCTCGCCGAAGGCGAACGGTCCGTCGAAGGGGACCCCGTCGATAGTGCCGCTCTGGCATGTCTCGACACCCATGAGCAACGATGAACTGCCGGGTACTCCAGGGCCTCCAGGAAGTCCGAAGAAGCTCGACGAGGTGTACCCGTCGGGCAGTTCAGCGTCGGCGTTGGCCGGCGGCACCGAGACGATGGCCGACACTTCGACGCAATCTCGGGCGTAGAACCCGCCGATGTCGGTCGGCTCTGCCGCGCCCGCGGTGGGGGTCACCCCCACACTCAGCAGAAGGGCAAACCCGGTGGCCAGTGACAGTCGGCGGTAGCGAATCGAACTATGTTGCACAGCAGTGCCTTTCCGGGACAGTGGTGGAATCAGTTCAGGGCGACGAGTTCATGCAGGGTTCTGCCCGTGCGAACATCGGTGACACCGTCTCGGACCACTGTGAGCTCGAATGTGGAATCGAATCGGAAGTAGCCCGGATGGCCGACGAGTCGGTACAACAGCGGGCGAAACACCTTGTGCCCAGCGATCGGCACGTCGTCCAGTAGGTCGTGCGCGTGCACCACGTTCTCGACGGTGAGTATCAACTTGACGACGCCGGGGATCTCGATCTTCAGCCATTCCGGATACTCGCGGTTGGCAATCGCGTTGTACTTCATCGGCCCTTCGGAGACCTCCGCCTCACCCGAGCTGAGAATGACCTCGCCCTTGTACGCCAGCATCATCGGCCGGCTCTCATGCGCATCGAGGCGTTCCTGCGTCTTCACCAGTGCGTAGAGCAGCGAGTAGTCGTCGTCGTACAGGCGTCCCCAGTGCCAGCGATCGATGACGCTCTTCATATCGCCTGCACCCCAGTTGTGGTCGGCGTATCCCCTGCCGGACACAGCTTTCGTCCTTGCTCCGATCGTGATCGACCCCTCGACACGTGCACGTGGAGCAGCGACGACCCAGCCGAACACATCGGTTTCGCCGAACAAGGTTTCGCCCTCGCCGGGCATCCAGCTGGGTAGCTCGTTGTGGAACCGTAGATCGAACGTGACGTCCTCTTCCGAGAGCGACAGATGATGAATGGGCAGACTGTCCGGAGGAAACTCGGCCCAGGCGTGATTGGGGCCGACCCGAACATCGCACTGAGACATCGACGCCGAGGACTCCTTCTTCGAGTACCGCTTGAAGATCTGACGGCGGGTTCCATCCGGTGCGTAGATCAGGATCTCCACGCTCGGCTTGGCCACCATTGCCGGCTCCTCCGGCCGGCGCAGGTTGAGGAAGCCGATGATGGTGTGTCCGTCGTCGAGATGGGCATCGAAGTACCAGTGCTCGAAGCCTGTTCGGCTGCCCGGCACGGGGTGCGCACCGTTGTGTCTGGGCAGAACTGTGGTCAGGGCGGCGTCGGTCCTGCCGGGGCCGTTCCAGGTCTCTACGATTTCGGTCGATGTCATCTCTAGTTCTCCGCTTCGTTTGCTGGTTTCAGGCATCACAGGCCGTCGAAGCCGATGTGTACTGTTTTTTCCTCGGTGTCGCCTTCGAGTCCGGATCGGCCGAGTTCGCGGCCGATGCCGCTCCCTGCTCTGCCGCCCCAGGGCAGTGCCGGATCCGGCACACCCCATCCGTTGACCCAGACCGTTCCCACCCGAAGCTTCTCGACGACGGAATGGACACGGGAGATGTTCTGCGAGTAAACCATTGCGTTGAGTCCGTACCGAGTGTCGTTGGCTATCCGAATTGCCTCGTCGGTGGTGCGGAAGCTGATCACTGTGGCAACCGGGCCGAAGATCTCGTCACGGGCGATGGTGAGGTCGTTGGTACCGCGGAATACCGTGGGCTGTGCGTAGATTCCCGTACTGCGTTCGCGCTTACCGCCGTAGATCAGCTGTGCGCCCTCGGATATGCCGGAGTCGATGTACCCCTCGATGCGGGCGAGCTGCTTCGCGTTGACGATGGTCCCCATGGTGGACCGGTTGTCGAAGGGATCCCCGACCACAGCGCTCTCTGCTGCTGCAACGAGTCCGTCGACAACCTGATCGACGACGGATTCGTGCGCCAGCACTCGCGTCCCGGCAGCACACACCTGACCCTGATGGTAGAAGTTGCCCATTGCGATCCAGGGCATCGCAGCGTCGAGGTCCGCGTCCTCGAAGATCAGCTGGGGTGCCTTGCCTCCGAGTTCGAGAACGAGCTTGCGAAAGCTGCCGCCCGCGAAGCTCTGAATCGATTGTCCCACAGCGGGACTGCCGGTGAACGAGACCTTGTCGACACCGGGGTGCGTGGCCAGGGTCGCACCTGCGACGGGACCGAGACCGGTGACCACGTTGATCACGCCATCGGGAATGCCCGCTGTGGTGGCGAGTTCGGCCAGTCGTAGCGTGGACAACGAGGCATCCTCGGCGGGCTTGACGACGACGGTGTTCCCGGCGGCGAGAGCCGGGGCCAGCTTCCAGGCCGCGATGAGGGCCGGGTTGTTCCAGGGGGTGATTGCGGCGACCACACCGAGCGGCTGACGGACGGTGTAGCCGAATCTGTTCTGTGGGCCGAAGTTGGGGAGGGACACGGTCGAGCCGGAGATCTTGTCTGCCCACCCGGCGAAGTGCCGGAACACCTCGGCGGCACAGGGAATGTCACCGCCGACGGAGTCGCGAAAGAGCTTGCCCATCTCGACGGCTTCGAGCGCGGCAAGTGTCTCGGCGTTGGCTTCGATGAGTACTGCCAGTCGGTTGAGAGCTCTACCTCGTTCGGCTCCACTGGTCCGCGACCATTCGCCGTGCTCGAACTGCTCGCGCGCAGAGCGAACCGCCGCATCCACGTCCTCCTGGCCGGCCGCGGCGATCTGGGCGACCACCTCGCCGGTGGCAGGATTGGTCGAGGTGTACGTGGCACCGTCGGCCGCGGCGATACGTGCGCCACCGATGCGAAGCAGTGGCTCGGGTAGATCGAATTCAGGTCGGGTGATGTCGGCTGTGGTCATCGTGGATCTCCTCTGGATGCGGAATCTCGGGGAACGAAATGTCGTTGCAAGCCGCTCCACGAAGAGTCGTAGTCCGGCTGACGGTGCCCAGCACTGTGCGCGAAGTCCGTCGTGATCAGCGGAAGCCGGGTCTCGAACATGAAGGCCAATGAGCCGTCGAACTTCTGGGGCACCAGCTCTGCATTCGACGCGGTGGTGAATGTTTCGAGGTCGGGCCCGTGGGCTCCCCACATGTTGTGCAGGCTCGCCCCACCGGGGACGAAACCTTCGGCCTTGGAATCATGTTGCCCTCGAACGAGTCCCATGAACTCGGTCATGATGTTGCGGTGGAAGTGGGGAGGCCGGAACGAATGTTCGGCGACGTTCCATCGCGGGGGAAAGATGGCGAGGTCGACATTCGCCTGGCCGGGTCGCTCCGACGGCGAGGTCAGAACGGTGAAGATGGATGGGTCGGGGTGATCCCACCCGACGGTGCCCATGGCGTTGAAACGGTCGGTGTCGTATTTGTACGCACTGTGTGTGCCGTGCCAGGCCACGACGTCCAAGGGGGAGTGGTCGTATTCCGCTGCCCAGAGTTGGCCGCCGAACTTCTGGACCACCTGCACGGTGTCTGCGCGATCCTCGAACGCGGCAACCGGATACGAGAAGTCACGGGCATGCGCCAGGCCGTTGGATCCGATGGGGCCCAGTTCGGGCAGGGTGAAGTAGGACCCGTAGTTCTCGCAGACGTACCCGGAGGCAGAATCCGCGTGCAGTGACACCCGAAACTTCACTGCACGACCGATCACGGCGATCTCGCCGGGCATGACGTCGAGGAGTCCGAACTCGGTGTGCACACGTATTCCACCCGATTGCGGAACGACGAGCAGTTCACCGTCGAGGTCGGCGAAGTACCGGTCGGTCATCGACTGTGTCGCGTGGTACATGTGCACGGCGATTCCGTTGCGCTCGAGCACATTACCGTTCGCTGCCATGGTGTACATGCTGTCCAGGAAGTCCTCGTCCGGCCACGGGGTGTCCAGCGGATTCCAGCGCAGACGATTGACGTCGAGTACGCCGTCGACCAAGGGAGCGGATCGGAAGTGGCGGTTGTCGATGCG
This sequence comes from Rhodococcus sp. 15-649-2-2, assembly GCF_002258645.1. Classification (NCBI taxonomy): domain Bacteria; kingdom Bacillati; phylum Actinomycetota; class Actinomycetes; order Mycobacteriales; family Nocardiaceae; genus Rhodococcus; species Rhodococcus sp. 15-649-2-2. The sequence goes on along the minus strand of NZ_NPFM01000001.1, from coordinate 58,973 downwards.
CTCGAACCTCGGGTGCCGTGCCGATGGGTCGATGCGGTAGACCCAACTGCGCCGATTGATTTCGCGCGGCTCGGTGAACGCGGTTCCCGAGAGCTGCTCGGCATAGAGGCCGTAGGGCGCTCGCTGCGGGGAGTTCTGACCCCACGGCAGGGCACCGGCGATCGCCTCGGAATGATGTTCGTTCCCGAATCCGGTCTGATATTGGAGGTTCTCGGTCATCGGCGCAATGCTCCCTGGGCATCGAATTCGACCTCTCGGCCGTCCATTTGGGCACGAAGCCAGCTGCGGCGGTGCGCGTCGGCAATTCGTTCCATTCTCGGTGCGACCCCGGGAACGATTCGGCGAACGAGCTCGAGCGCGGTGATGAGAGGGAATCGCGCGAGCACGATCAGAATCCATGGGAACGCCGAAGGCATGTCGTATTTCGCACGCGTCGCCGGGCCCATGAACAGCGTGGTGTACGCGCCGTAGATGCCGTAATTGTACCGAGCTCGAAAGCGCGCCAATCCCTTCTGGTGCGGCCTGGGCGCAAAGCTGGCGGGAAACGATTCGATGAGTTCCTTGCCGTGTACCCCGGCGTCGTAACTGCGTGCTGCCGAGACCATGGCCGTCATGCGCAGTGAGTCGGCGATGGTGGTCGGGAAGTTGTCCACGTTCACCCCGAGCAGATGACCCATGAACTTCTGAAAATGCAGCAGCGCGCGAATCTCGGTGGGTGTGGTCTGCAGCCCGACGAGTCGCAGGGCCAACGCGGGTACGGTGCTGCCACCGAGCAGCGTCAGCATCTGATAGCCCTGGCTGATGGGGTAGCCCCACTTCTCGGTGTGCCATTCGGGATGCCCGTCGATGCGGCGTCTTACTGCAACGTGCATCACCCGCACCTTCATCGCGGTTGCGCGGCCGGTCGATCCGATGCTCAGCAGTGCCCCCGGCTCCGACGTGTCGACCCAGAACTGGCAGGTTTCCAGAAATCGACGTAGTGCGTTGTCGCCTGCGTAGCCGCCGGCGAGGGACAGCGGTGTCGCAACGGCGGCCTCGGTGTACATCTCGAGGGTGATGCCGCCCGCAACAGCGAACAACATCGTGCCCCAGCGCCGCCAGATGGCAGCGCCCTGTTCGACGAGCTCCGGCCGCACCCACTCCGGCAGCGTCTCGAACTCGTCGAAGAGAACACGCATGCTGGCCGGTACGTCGTCGAGTGCGTCGATGCCCTCCACCAACGCTCGGTCGAGAAGTGCGCGCCCGGCCTTCGGATCAGAAGCGAACACCTCGTCGACGAAGTTCTCGGCGACGGGGTCTCCGTGGAACAGGCTGTCGCAGAAGTCGGCGGCGAGGTCGTCGGACGGAAAGAGCGACGTGCCGAACAGCTTTCGCACCGTCGATTCGACTCGGGCGAGACGCGGGTTCTTCCGATGCTCCCAGTAGGTGAAGGCGGTCGGTACGCGTCCGGTGTCCGCGGTGAGGGTCATACGTTCTTCTCCATCCAGGTGCCGCATTCGTCGGTGACGGTGCCGACTCCGTGGGGTTGGTCGACGAGATAGTGATTGAGTTCGGGCAGCTCGACGAGTGTCGAGTCTGGACTGGCGTCGTGCATCGAGCGGGAATCTCCGGCGAAGGCTGCTTGATCGCCGAGCAGCGAGACGATCAGCGTCGGTGCATCGATCCTCGGTAGATTCTTCAGGGCGTCGGCTCCGGTGTGATCCGAGCTCCAGGTACTCAGCCAACTGCGTACCGACACGAATCGTGCGAGCCCGCCGGCAGCGGTGTTGGCGCGCTGGGGATCTCCGTACATACTTCCCGGTTGCCGGTCGCTTGGATCGAGCGTGAGGTCGACGAATCGAGGGTCTGCGACCGTACGGTGGACCACGAATGCGTGATCCGACGCGCCCCGGACCGACACGGTGTCGAGTTCGCGGATTGCCCAGTCGTCGATTCTTCTGATGCGTTCGAGCTGCGCCGCGCGGTACTGCTCGACCCAGTTCCGATCGAGGGGAATGTTGCGATCGGGACTGTACAGATCGAGCTCTGGGTCGGTGGAGAACGGATCGTTCTCGTCGGTGACCGCGGGGTCGATCCAGTGCCGCAGTACGCGCGCCCGCCCGGAGTGAGCTCCGACGAGCATCAGTGCATCGGCCGGGACCAGCGCGGGGCCGTCGACCTCGACGGTCGGCGACTCCGCCTGCTCCTGGTAGTAGGTCGACAGCGAGCCGCCGCCACTGAACCCGAGAAGAACGACCTTCTCGAAGCCGAGTTCGTTCTTCATCCAGCGAACACCGGATCCGACATCGGCGATCGCGCGTTCCATCAACAGTGCCGGTTCGTTGGAGCTGTACCGCGTGTTCAGTCCCATGATCGGCAGACCTGCCTCGGCGAAGCCGCGAAGTAGGAAGTGCGACAGGAAGTCCGAGGTGGGATGTGCGAGAAGGATTCCGACACTGCGGTCGTGGTGCTGCGGGGCAACGAGATTGGCGTGCAGCGTGGGGTAGTGCCGGGACAGGCCCGAGTGCATTTCCACCCGGCCGTCTCGGGCTGGTTCGTATTGGATTCTCTGGAAATTGTCGACGATCACTTGAGGGTCCGCCTCCTAGGACGAATGCGATCCGAGTCACAGGAACGTACCATACTTCGAGGTATGGACAAGTCCCGTTCTTTTCGTTCATTCGGCTGCGAACCGTCCATACCGTGTAGTACGGTCGGTTGGTTCTGGACTGAGAGAGTGATATCGATGAGTGAGCGAGAAGCAGTGCTGGAGAGCGCATCCGAATCGACCGAGGATGCGCCGGACGTCGATGACATCGCTATCGACAAGGACGAATCGAACGATGAACCCAGGCGTCCGCTGCGGCTGCGTCGCAGTCTGATCGGGGTCGCTGTGCTCGGGGTCGTGGCGCTCGGCGCGAGCAGTGCACTGCTGCTGCATCAGCATCAGAAGTTGGCTGCTGCACAGGACCTTCAGCAGCGCTATCTGCAGGTTGCCCGCCAGAGCGTGCTCGATCTGACCACGATCTCCGCGTCGACCGTCGACGACGATGTCGCGCGAGTTCTGGAGCGTTCGACCGGCACGTTTCGCGACCAGTTCGGCGAGCGAGCAGATGATTTCGTATCGGTGGTGCAGCAAGCCGATGTGCAGGCGACGGGGTCCATCACCGAAGCGGGAATCGAGAACGCCGACGACCGCACAGCGAGTGTTCTCGTGGCAGCGACGTCGAGTGTCACCAATTCGTCCGGCGCGCAGGAAGAACCGCGAGTGTGGAGACTGCGAGTGACCCTCGACAACGCCGGCGAGTCGATCTTGGTCTCCGATGTGGAGTTCGTCCCGTGATCCACCATCGGCTACTGGTAGCGGGCCTGTCGGTGCTGCTCGTCGGCGCCGGCGCATCCACGGCCTCGCTCTACGTGATGAATCGAGCCGACGAAGAGCAGCAGCAGGTGCGCTCGGCGATCAGCGACGCGGCCGACGACGGTGCCGTCGCGGTCCTGTCCTACCGCGCCGAGTCGGTCGACGCCGACATCGAGCATGCCGCGTCCTTCCTCACCGGCGATTTCCTGAACTACTACAGCGCATTCGGTGCCGAGTCCATCGCTCCGGCCGCGAAAGATCGCGGAATCACCTCGAGTGCAACGGTATCGGCCAGTTCAGTGGTGTCATCGTCGGAAGACTCGGCGGTGGCACTGGTGTTCGTGAACCAGAACATCACCTCCACCGACGCACCGGATCCGAAGGCCGCATCGAGCAGCCTCCGGATCGAACTCACCCAGGTCGACGGCCGGTGGTTGATCTCCACACTCGATCCGATCTGACTCCGAGGACGTCGTGGGCGCTCAGCCCCCGCCAGGGACCAGCAGGCCGTCCAGGGTCTGCGTCGTGGTGTCGAGGTTCTCGTCGACGTATCGCCGACCGTCGCCGGCGATGTAGGAACTGTCGGTCGTGTCGTATTCGCCGGTGGATGCCACCGGGTCGCGGCATAGTTCCACGGTAGCGGCACGACGCCCCGGAAACTCCATGCACGGAAGGTTTCTCGCGCCACGAATGGCAGTCGGATCGGCCGGATCGACCTTGCAATAGAGCCCGTCAGGAGTCGGGATGGTGTCGATCTCGGTGGGTGATCGGCGTTCGGATGCCGGTAGGAACCCGGTGGTGCAGGGCGGTGGGTCGTTCACCTGCGCCGCGAAGTACGTGTTCTGGCCCGGCTCGCCGGACTGGGAATTGAGCATTCCTGTTCCCTGTGTCGCTGCGATGAGGGGCGGGTACAACACCAGAATCTGTTCGATCGACGGGTTGTAGACCACGGCAACCTGTTCGACGGTCGTCAGATTCGCCAGTAGCAGAGGCAGTGTCGGCTGCAGCTGCTGGAACAACGCGGTCACTTCCGTGGCCATCGGTGTGCCCTTGTCGATCAGGGAGCGGATCGACGCGTCGCGGTCGCGTAGTTCTCCGGTGACACCGGTCAGCGATGCCGCCCAGGCTCTGATCGACTCACTGCTCGCTGCGGCGGCAGTCAGGACGGGGTCGGCGTTGTCGATCAGTCCGGTGATCGACGCGGCATCGGCGTTCGCGTCGGCGCTCAGGGTCCGGAACGAGTCGAGGAGTTCGGCTACGTTCGTTCCGTTGTTGCCCAGCGCTGCAGCGCTTTCGTCGAGCACGCTCCGAAGGTTGTCGGAGCCGATGGATGCCAACGCCGTCTGCAGCAGGTCGATCGTGGGCCCAACCTGTTCGGGGACCGATGTCCTGTCCCGGGGAATCACCGAACCGTCGGACAGATACGGTCCGTCGGACGAGTCGGGGACGATGTCGATGTACTGCTCGCCGATCGCGGACATGGAGTGGACTTCGGCTTCGGTGTCGGCGGGAACTGCGACATCCGACTCGAGTGACAACACTGCCCGCGCTCCGTCACCGTGGCTGGTCAGCTCGACGACCCGGCCGATTTCGGACCCTCGATACGTCACGTTGGCTCCGGTGTACAGACCGGCACCGTCCGCGAGTTCGACGGCGACTCGATAGCGGCCGATGCCGAGCTGTTCCGACACTCGCGCGAAGTAGATCCCGGTGGTCGAGGTCGAGACCACCGCGACCACCAGAATGATCCACAGCTTGCGATGGAGAGACTGCTTCGGTGTCATGGAGTGCCTGCCGGTGGGATGAGAAGATCTGTGGTCGACGGGATCGTCGCTGCCGGGCTGGGTGAGAACGATCCGAGTGCGCCTTCGAGCGGCGTGCCGAGAAACAGCGCATTGTCGAGGGTGTCGAGCCGAAGGTCCAGTGTCACATCACCGTTGGCGTAGTCGCCGCGCACCGCATTCTGGTAGGTGTCGATCGGAAACGGATAGGTGAGTAGGTAGCGGAACGAGTCGGTCAGTGACGTACCGGAGTCTGCCAGGGAGGCCAGGACCGGACGCAACTCCTCCAGTTCGGCGACCAGGTCACCGCCGGTGTCGTCGACGATCTCTTTCGCGGTGCTTCCCAGCGTGCCTAGCGAGACCAGTGCGGTGGTCAGATCCTGTCGGCGATCGGACAAGACGTCCAGTGCAGGCCCGAGTGTCGTGACGGCGTCGGCAAGCACCTGGTTCTGAGCCGCGACGTCGGCGGCGAAGCGATCGAGGTTGTCGATGGAGCGTTCGATGTCGGCTTGCTGTTCGACGAGACCGTCGAGAAGGGTGTTCAGACGATCGATGAGAGCGCGAACCGATTCCGGCCGTCCACCGAGTGCGGCGTCCAGCTCGTCGACGATGTCACCGAGTTGGGGAAGTCCGCCGCCGTTCAGCACGAGCGAGAGCGAGGACAGCGTCTGTTCGGTGGTGGGGTACGCGCCTGCTCGATCCAGCGGGATGACATCTCCATCGGCGAGACGGCCGGTGGGTGACACGGCGGTAGGCGGCGACAGTTCGATGTGGGTGGATCCGAGAAGGCTGGTCTGTCCGACTGCTGCCACGGCGTTCTCCGGCAGCTCTACGCCCTGGTCGATGTGCACGGTGACGACCGCGTGGCCGTCGTCCAGTTCGATGTCTGCGACGCGTCCCACCGTGACGTCGGAAGCGAGCACTCGCGAATTGCGGTCGATGGTGGATACGTCCGGCATCTCGATGGTCACCGAATATGCGCCTGGCCCTTCGCCTTCGGTGCCGGGGAGCGGGAGGGAATTGAGACCTTGCCAGCCACACCCGGAGGTCAGCAGAACGAGTGCCACACCGGTGAGCGGCAGTATCGAACGACGCTTCGGCGTGCGCGTCGTCATTGCCCGCCTCCCGGAAGGAGGAGGTCCGTCAGCGACGACGGCGAGGGTGCCGGGGCGGGGAATGGTGCCGGGGCGGCCGGTACGAGCTCGGGTTCGCTGTAGACCAGCTGATCGGGGAGTGCGCCCACTCCGTGAATCGGGTTGGTGGACAAGGGAAGATAATCGAAGGCCAGTGTTTTCAGCAACGGACCGAGGTACTGCACGCACAGATTCGCCCCTTCCTGAGCTCCGACTTCCTCCGCTGCGGCAATGGCAGAACAGATGAAGTCCATCGGATTGGCGAAGTTGTTCGGTGCCAGCGCGGAGACGATCGCATTGTGAGCCGGCTGGTAGATGTTGTTCAGGTTCGACAACGCGGTCGGGGCGACATGGAGTATCTGCGCGATTCCGTCCCGTTGCGCGGCGAGTTCACCGATCACGCTCTGCAGGCTGCGGAGAGTGTCGTCGAGACCGTCTCGATTGGCGGCGACGAAGCGCTGCACATCGCCCACCGCGACATCCAGTGACGTCAACGCGGTACCGATCTGTTCGGAGTTCGTATCCAGGACCTCGGTGATCGACGCCATCGAGTTGTTGAAGTTCACGATCTGCTGTCCGCTCGCCGATAGTGCAGAGACGAATACCTGCAGGTTCCGGACGACGGCGAACAGGTCGGTTCGGCCGTCGGACAACGTCTTCAGCGCATCGGAGAGCTGACTGACCGTAGTGGCGATGTTCTGCCCTTGACCTCGCAGGTTGGCATCGGCAGCGTCTACCAGGGCCCCGAGAGGTGCCTGTCGATCAGGTGTCGCGGTTCCCAACGCGTCGGCCACCCGGGCGAGCTGGGCCTTGATCTGATCCCACTCGACCGGAACCGCCGTGCGCGAGATCGGGATTCGTTGCCCGTCGTCCATTGCCGGGCCACCGGTGTAGGGCGGGGTGAGTTGGACGAAACGGCTGGCGACCAGGCTCTGCGAGACGATCACGGCCATGGCATCGGCGGGTACCGGATAGGACGAGTCGACTTCGAGCTCCACGTCGGCGTGATCGCCGCGGGGTTCGATCGACCGGACGGAGCCGACATCGACTCCCATGATCTTCACGTCGTCACCGACGTACAGGCCGGTGGTGCTCGAGAATTCGGCGACTATGGACGTGGTGATCATGCGAGGGACCACGGTGTACGAGACCGCGGCCAGCACCGCCAAGCCGGTTCCGATGGCGGCCAGTTGCCACTGCCGGGCCGTCACCGCGGCGCTCCGTCGATGACGGACAACGGGTTCACGGTGGCAGATTCGCCGGGAGCCGGACCGAGTCCGAGGGCGGCCCGAATGAACGGAGAGATGATCTGCCCGGGGATCAAGTTCTGAATGTACGAGTTGAAGAACGGTCCACTCGACACTGCTTCACCGAGTTGGGTGATGTAGGGACCCAGGTTCTCGATGGCCTGACCGATGTTGTCTCGGTTCTGTTCCAGAACCTCGAGGACCGAATCCAGTGAGGCGAGCGTCGACCCGAGTTGGGCCTCGTTGTCTGCGACGAGGCCGCTCAGATTCTGGGCGAGGTCGGTGACACTGTCGAACAGCCGGTCCACGGCGGCTCTGCGGCGATCGAGTTCACGCAGGATCGTGTCGGCATCGACGACGAGAGTGTCGATCTGTTCGCTGCGAGTGGCGAGTACCCCGGTCACTTGTTCCGCTGCCGCCAGCAGCGACCGCAAGGATTCGTCCCGGGATGCGATGGTCTGCGACAGTCGACCTACACCGTCGACAGCGGCCGCGAGGTCGGCGGGTGTCTGCTCGAGTACGTCGGTGGTCACGCGCATGGCGTCGGTGAGTCCATCGGTGTCGAGTTCGGTGACATCGTCGGTCAGATCTCCCAGCGCGTCGGTCAATTGGTACGGGCTCGTGGTGTTGTCCAGCTGGATCCGAGCCCCCGAACTCAATCGGCCGCTGGTGCCGGGATCGATGCGCAGGTTCTTCGTACCCAGCACCGTCTGTGTCGGTATGGACAGACGGGTATCTTCTCGCAGTACGACGTCGCCGCTCACGGTGAACGTGATTATGACTGTGTCCGAGTCGATTTCGATGTCGGTAACTGTGCCCACCGTAATCCCTGCGACCTCGACATCGGCACCGACGGCGAGCCCCCCGGTGTCCCGAAATGTGCCACTGTATTCAGAGCTGGCCGACAATATCGGCAGCGATGACACATTCGTCGCCACCAGCGTCAGCAGTATCGCCAGGACGGTACCGACGATACCGAGTCGGAGCATATTGCGACCTCGAACTCGCTGATTCATCGCGGCGCGCACCTTCCCGTTTCCTGGCCGATGAGCGGCGTGGTCAGCCCTCGGCCATCGGGTGTATCGATCTTCAACTTGATGCCGCACAGGTAATAGTTGAAGAAGTTTCCGTACGCGCCGAGCCGACTGAGCGCAGCGTAGGTATCGGGCAACCGGGAGACGACGCTACCGATCGTCTCCTTCTCCGAATCCAGTTGAGCAGCAGTGCGACCGAGCTCGTCGAGCGTGGACTTCAGCGGCGGTCTGGCCACGGTGAGCAGGTCCGCCACCGTGGCCGATGACGAATCGATATCGTTCAGTGCCGTGCCCCACGCGGCGCTGTCGGTGGCCAGGCCGGACGCCAGATTCTGGGCACGATCGAGTGCTGTGGACACGACGTCCTTCTGGTCTGCCAACGTCGTCAAGGTCGTGTCCAGGTTGGTGATCACCCGTCCGATCACCTCGTCTCGATCGGCGAGGGATGTGGTCAGTGTGGCGGTATGGGCGAGCAGGGATGCGATCGATCCGCCCTGACCCTGCAGTGTCGCGACGAGTTCTGCGCTCAGATCGTTGACCTTCGAGGGATCGACGGCCTGGAAAAGTGGCTCGAAGCTGCCGATGAGTTGGTCCAGATCCAGTGCGGGTGAGGTTCGTTCGAGTGGAATAGTGGCACCCTCGTCCATCGGAACCGCATCCCCGGGTCCGTCCGCGAGTTCGAGATAGCGGTCGCCGACGAGATTCTGGTAGCGCACGGTTGCGGTCGTGGACGACGTCACGACGTAACCTGCACCCACGTCGATGCCGACCGCCGCGCGATCGTTGTCGACGATGGTGACGTCGCCGACCTTGCCGACTTCCACGCCTGCAACTCGTACGAAATCTCCACTGCGAAGGCCTGATGCGCTGGTGAAGACTGCCCGGAACGAGGCTGTCGATTCGAATCTGATCTGTCCGAACACGACGACCAGGCACGCGAGCACGACGGCCATCACCACCACGAACACGATCAGCTTGATCGTCGTGGATGTGCGGCTCATCGGGTCCCGCCCGGTGCGGCGAGTCCGCCGGGCAGAAAGTCCAGTAACGAACTCGGTGACAAGACCGGGCCGGTATTGCCGGCACGGAACGGGTTCGATCCGGTGTCGGCAACCACGTACGGGGTCGGTACGGCATCGTTCGGCACGTTGGGCAATGCGCCGCATCGCGGTCCACCGGACGCCGCTACTCGGGGCAGGTCCGACTCGTACTCGTACGGCGGTATGCCGAAGAGCACGGTGCTGTTGAGCAACATGGTGCGTCCATTTCCGCCGGAAACTTCCTCGGCACCGACCCGGGCGCGGTCCGCTCCCTGTAGGAAACAGGTGAACTCGGGCGAATACTCCTCGAGCAGTTCGGTTGTCGGCTTCAACTCGTGCACAGTGCTCGAGATGCCTGCAGCATTGTCCGTCAGCACCGTATTTCCCACCTCGGCCATTCCGATCACGCCGAGCAGCACGGCGTCGAGACTGTCGGTGGTGTCGACGAGCGTGCGCCCGGTCGTCGTCAGGTTGTTCAGGTTCGTCAGCAGATCCGGTGCTGCGTCGGCCAACGTCTCGGTGGCGGTCGCTCCCGATGCGATGTCGCGCTGCAGCGTCGGAACCCGAGGTTCGACGCCGGCGAGCAGTGCGTTCGTCTCGTCGAGGGTCAGCCCCATATCGCTACCGCGCCCACTCGTTGCCGTGGCCAACGAGGTCAGCGTCGCGTTCAGCTTGTCCGGTTCCACAGCCGCCAGCACCTCGGTCAGGGTCTCGAACACGGTGTTGACCTCCACTGTCACCGAGGATGATTCGACGACCGCGCCCGACACGATCGGTGTGGTCGATGGACTGGCAGGCTCGGTGAGCGTGACGAACTTCGACCCGAAGATCGTGGTAGCGGCAATCCGGGCCTCGACGTTCTCCGGAATGGACTGTGCTGCAGCGCCGTCGAGGCGAAGCTCGACGACCGCGCCACCTGGAACCTGGCGGACGGCGTCCACCGTTCCCACTTCCACGCCGTGCATCTTCACCAAGGCCCCCGGTTGCATCACGAGGCCGCTCCGATCCGACTGCAGGCTCACCCTGGTCGGTGGACGGACGGCATCGCCCACCGCGCCGGTGAAGGCGAAGTAGGTGGCCGCCACTGCGAGAACGAGCAGTGCGGCCATGATCACGGCAGCCACACGGGGTGCAGCCGATCCGATCCGGTGTGTGTGGTTCATCGTCACCCCGCCAGGTGTACTGATCGGGAATTACCGTAGAGGGCAAGCGAAATCATCAACGTCACCATCACGACGGTGATGAGCGAGAGTCGGACGGCGCGACCGGTGGCAGTTCCCACTCCTGCCGGCCCACCGGTGGCCGTGTAGCCGTAGTAGGTGTGGATGAGCATGACGGCAGCCGCCATGACGAAGACCTGCAGGAAGGACCACAGGACGTCCGAGGGGACGAGAAACGTCGAGAAGTAGTGGTCGTAGACGCCGCCGGATTGTCCGAGAACGACGACTGTGGCGATTCGGCTGGCCAGAAACGAGGTGATAAGTGACAAGGAGTACAGGGGCAGCACAGCGAGCATGCCTGCAAGCACCCGCGTTCCGACGAGATACGGCACGGATTTGATGGCCATGACCTCGAGCGCATCGATCTCCTCGCTGATGCGCATCGCACCCAATTGCGCTGTGGTGCCTGCGCCGATAGTTGCCGCCAAGCCGACGCCGGCAGTGATCGGAGCTACCACACGAACGTTGACATACGCGGCGAGAAAACCGGTGAGGGCATCGACACCGATATTCCCCAGGGAGTCGAATCCCTGGACTGCAACGGTAGCGCCGGCGAACAGCGTGAGGAATCCCAGCACGACGATGCTTCCACCGACGGCCGCGAGAGCGCCTGTGCCGAGACTGATCTCGGCAAGTACGCGCAGAGTTTCGGCTCTGTAGTCACGTGCGGCTTTTCCGGTCGACGCGACGGCGCGTCCGAAGAACAGAGCGAGATCGCCCACGGTGTCGATTCCGCGGACAACGCTGCGGTACCGACGATTCACTCGGACGGCGATATCGAAGCCCATCACGTTCTTCACCGGTCGCTCAGTGCAAGGCCGACAGACGTCAGCGTGAGATTGACGAGAAACAAAGCAACGAAGGAGAATACGACGGTCTCGTTGACTGCCTCGCCTACGCTTCGTGGCCCTCCGACGACGGATAGGCCGCGGTAGCAGGCGATCAGTGCGGCCAGTAAACCGAACAATGCCGCCTTGATCTCGGACAGGAGCAGTTCCGGTAGGCCGACGAGCAGGGTGATTCCGGATACGTATGCACCTGGTGTGACGTCCTGGAGATAGACGGAGAAGAAGAAGCCGCCCACGAGGCCGATGCTGCATACGGCTCCGTTCAACAGCGCCGCGATCATGGTGCAGGCAACGACACGAGGAACGACGAGCCGATGAATGGGGTCGATGCCGAGCACCTCCATCGCCGCCACTTCTTCACGGATGGTGCGCGATCCGAGGTCCGCGGCAATCGCTGTGGCCGCAGCACCGGCAACGACCAACACGGTCACCAGGGGACCGATCTGGGTCACCGCACCCAGTCCGGCCCCCGCGCCACTGAGATCGCTGGCTCCCAATTCCGAGAGCAGTGAGTTGAGTGTGAATACGACCAGAACCGTGAAGGGGATCGACATCAAGATCGTGGGTAGAAGAGACACTCGGGCGATGAACCAGCTCTGGTCCACGAACTCGCGCCACTGGAAGTCTCTGCGTCCCAGTGCCACCGCGGTGTCGATCGAGAGGCCGTAGAACTCACCGACCGCCGACGTCGCCTTGGCGGTCGCGCGCGCTGCACTCCGAAGAGGCTGTGTCACTGGGTTATCCGATACTTCAGCATCATGTCGTGGTCCTCGTGGTCGAGGAGATGGCAGTGCCAGACGTAGCCCTGAAGGTCGCCCGCGGGTTCCGCGGAATGGTCCATTCCGTTGTGCACCTGATGCATCGGGCCGTGATCGACGCTGTGTTCGGGACTCGGTTCCTGCGCCGACGTACCGCCGGGCCGGGCGAAGGTGGCGTCGGGGTCGAAGCCCAATTCGTCGGCCGTCGGAAAACGAACGATGATGCGAGTGACCGTACCGCCGTCCACCCGGACCGTGTCCTTCCATCCGGCTTCCCACGGGGCAGGCGGGGTTGCGGGTCCGGCGAGAAACCCCTCCGGATCGGGAGTCCACTTGATTCCGACGGCGGGTTGTGGATTTGCCACCTGGTAATCGACGGTGCGCAGGGGAGTGCGGCTCAGGATCCTGAACGTGACGAGGTGGATGTGGATCGGGTGTGGATCGGGAGTGATGTTGACGATGTTCCACTGCTCGACCGTTCCGGGCCGAGGCATCTCGATATCCGGGTCGCTGTAGCGAAGATTGTTGAGCGACATGATGGCCGGTGGATTGCGCAGCGCATAGGGCTGGCTGACGGTGACGGTACGGATCTTCGTCGGCTGCTGGATCGGTGCGATCGGTGCCGGCCCTCGAGCGCCGCGCAGCGATGTCGGAACCCCACCGGTGAATCCGCGCGCTGCACCCACCCGGAATCGACAGAACAGGGGCATCGTGACCGCACCGATGACGGCCGCTTGGAAGGGCGGGGCCTCGTCGTTTCGTAGCTCGACCGTCTGTCCTGCGTCGTAATCGGAGAAATCCACGAGTACGTCGTATCGCTCACCTGGAGCAACCCTGATCGACGTCACGGGCACCGGTGAATCGAGCAAGCCGCCATCGTTACCGATGACCCAGAACTTCATGTTGTTCTGGAAGTGCAGATTCCACACGCTGTACGACGCGGCGTTGATCATCCGAAAGCGATAGAGGCCTCGGGCAACGGTGAGTTCGGGCCAGATCATGCCGTTGACCAGCCCTACATCGCCGACGGCTCCACCTTCCCAGGAACCCTCGGGCACGATGCGAGTCGATCGGATGCTCAGGTGACCGTCCTCGCGAAAGATTTTCTCCTGCATGACCAGTGGCATTTCGAATTCACCGGCAGGCAAGCCGAGGGAATTGTCGGGGAGGCCGGTGTCGAATCGATCTCGCAGTAGGTACATACCGGCCAGGCCCGCGTAGACGTTGACCCGGGTGATGGCCATCGCGTGATCGTGATACCAGAGTGTTGCCGCTTCCTGGCCGTTGGGGAAGTGGTGGACGATGCTTCCTCCGGGGAGTGTGAGCTGTTCCGGATTGCCGTCGCTCTCGGGAGGAGTCACGCCGCCGTGCAGGTGCAGGGACATCGGGGTCGAGGTACGGAAACTGTCGGTCACACCGTGCAGCGAGGTGTCCATGTCCTGGGCCATCGGGTGCAGGGCCATGTTGTTGGAGAATCGGAGGGTCAGCGGGTCCTCGGCGTGCCCTTCGATGATGGGCCCGAGGTAGCCGGGTTGTGCGTTCGGTCCGCAGTGATAGGCCAGGGTAGGTACCTCGGGCATGTCCGCATGGAATCTGTGCATCGCAGACACCGCATCGACCGAGAGGTTCGATCCCGACACGGTCGGGAGTGTCGGTAGCGCATCTCGGAACGCAGTCACGTTGGGCGAGTGGAACAGCAGCGGACTCTCGAATGCGTTGTCGATGGGCGAGGTGAATGCGCGGGAGGCGCTGACGCCGCCGAGTGCCACTGCTGCGGTGCCGACACCCAGCGCTCGGAGAAGATTGCGGCGGGTCATGTCGTGCGCCATGTGTGAGGGGGCCTTTCGCGCCGGTCGAACGATGTGACACGCACCATACCGCACTGTATGGTGTGGTCAATCACTTTCACCGAAACCGCAGATGGAGGGCCCGATGAAACTGCGTGAGAACGCAGGTCGAGTGGCGCGGGTTGTCGTCGCGACCTCGTCGATCGTTGCCGCCGTCACGAGCTTCGGCGTTTCGGCCGCCGCTGCGTCCCCCTCGACGTGCGCCACGCCCACCGTCCTGGTGCACGATCTCGCATCTTCGGAGCGCGAGTGGGACGGGTGGCTCGACGAGCTGGGTGGCCGGGGTGTGTGCGCGTTCGCGTTCACCTACGGTGCCCCGGAGGCTTCGGTTCTGTTGCAGCAGAACGGACTGGCGGTGGCAGGTCTGTCGAGAATCGAGGACTCGGCAATCGAGTTCGGAGCATTCGTCGGCTCCGTCCGCGAACGCACCGGTGCCGACCGAGTGCAGGTTCTCGCGCACGGTGCAGGCGGGTTGGTGGCGCAGCAGTGGATTGCGCACGCCGGTGCGGAGGACGTTCGCACGCTGGTGACCGTGGGGCCGCTGTGGAACGGGACCGATATCGCCGGTCTCGGCACGATCGCTGCCGTCAATCGGAGCCTCGGAATCTACGACGCTCTCGCCGTGGTGGAAAAGCCTCTGCTCGAACCGATCTGCGCCGCGTGCGGCCAGATCGTCGCCAACTCCGGGTACATGCACGATGCTGCTCGCACTGGGTGGGTGGTGCCGGGGGTGCGATATGTCAACGTGATGTCGCGGTACGACGGCCTGATGACCGACCCTCTGTCGGCAGCAGTACCCGGCAGTGAGAACGTGATCGTCCAGGGAGTGGACCCGAGCGATCGGGCGAACCACCTGCAACTGATGAACGATCCACTCGTTCGTCGGTTGGCCCTCACCGCCCTTACCGCCCCTGCCGTCGGATGACGACTTCGGATCGTACGATCGAAGGGCGGTACGCCGCTCCGACAGCGAGGAGTTCACTCTGATGGCAGGCACACCCAGGTCGGCGTCGTCGCGACGTGCACCCGCAAAGAATGCTGTGGGGGCAAAGGCCGGGACCAAACCGGCGCGTCGCGCAACACGCTTGTCGGTCGACGACTGGATCGACGCCTCGTTCGAGCTGATGGCCACCGACGGCGTCTCCGGTGTGAAGATCACCAAGTTGTGTGAACGCCTCGAGGTCACCAAGGGGAGCTTCTACTGGCATTTTGCCGATATCGACAAGCTGATGGAAGCGATAGCGGACAAGTGGTGCGACACTCAGAACGACACTGTTCGTGGACTGAAAGGCCTCGAGACCGTCGAGGTCGAGCAGCGTCTGCAGATCATGGCCGAACTGTTGATCGACCAACGAACCTGGGCTGTGGAGTCGGCTGTTCGGGACTGGGCTCGCAACTACGGCAAGATCGCCGACGCGGTGCGCGAACTCGACAATCGAATCTTCGAGGTCGTCCAGCGCTCGTTGCTCGATCTCGACTTCGACCCCGACGAGGCCCGGCTTCGGGCAGGCATTCTCGTGTACTCGGGCATCGGGTTCGTTCATGCGCGGGGCAGCCTGCCAACTCCATCGGCTGCGGAAGTTCATGCGATGTTCGAGCTGCTCACGCGCCATTGAAGCCGTAAATCAGTACCATACTCAATGGTACTGTGAGTGGGTTGATTCCCATCACTCGACGGAGGCTGCTGTGCTCGGAGAAGACCCATCTGCTGACTCGAATGCACTGCCGCTGAGCGGGTTTCGCGTACTGGAACTGGGGAACTACATCGCCGGGCCCACCGCTGCACGCCTGCTCGCGGATTTCGGTGCCGAAGTGATCAAGGTGGAGCGCCCGGACACGGGCGACGAGACCCGTTCGTGGCGCCTGTATTCAGGGACGACCTCCATGTTGTTCAGAACGCTCAACCGCAACAAGAAGTCGATCGTGCTCGATCTCAAGACCGAAGAGGGTCGACGGTCCGTCCTCGACTTGGCGGCGACGTGCGACGTGGTGGTCGAGAACTTCCGCCCTGGAACACTGGAGAAGTGGGGCATCGGGCCGGACGCCCTCGATGCCGCCTCTCCGAACGTCGTCCTCGTGCGCATTTCGGCGTTCGGGCAAACCGGGCCGCTGTCGAAACGGCCGGGATTTGCTGCAGTTGCCGAAGCGTACAGCGGATTTCGGGAGTTGGTCGGCGATCCCGACCGGCCGCCCGTTCGGGTCGGAGTGTCCATAGGCGACACGGTAGCCGCCTTGTATGCAGGATTCGGAGCAGTGATGGCGTTGCTGCACAATCGTTCTCGGACCATCGAAGAAGGTCCGCTGCCGCTGTCGTCTCGGGTGATCGATGTTGCGCTGAGCGAATCCATGTTCTCGGTGCTCGAGTCACTGATTCCCGACTACCTGGCGTACGGTGTCGAGCGGCAACGTCTCGGCGGGCGGATGGAAGGGATAGCGCCGTCCAACGCTTACACGTGCTCGGATGGGTTGTCGATCGTTGTGGCAGGCAACGGAGACGCCATCTTCGTTCGCTACATGTTGGCGATCGGGCGTCCCGACTTGGCTACCGATCCCGAACTGTCCGGTGGTGCGGGCAGGTGGAAACGTCGAGACGAACTCGATGAGGCGATCGGTGCGTGGGCTGCCACGGCGACTCGTGCCGAGGCGCTCGCAGTGCTCGACGCAGCGGAGGTGCCGAGCGGTCCGATCAATACAGCGGCCGATATCTGTACGGACGAGCAGATGCTCTCTCGCAACATGATTCAGCAGTTCCCTGTCGATACAGGTGGTCCTGACCCGGTCTCGGTGGGGTTTCCCGGCATCGTACCGGTAATCGGCGAGCGATCGGTGTCGATCCGCAACGTAGGACCTGAACTCGGTCAACACACCGACGATATTCTCGGTGAGTTGGCGAGCGCTCGAACAGATCTCGGTGGAGAGCAGGTCAATGGTGGTGTCCGCCGGCACCGTGCGTGACTGAGGAGGGGGCAGCGCCCTCGGCCGACACGACCCTCAGTCGTTGCATCATCTCGTTGTCCTCGTGATCGGTCAGATGGCAGTGCCACACGTACCCCTGCGCGGCGGCGCCGTCGGGGCCGGTGAACTCCGCGTCAGGATCGAATCCGAGTTCATCGGCTGTCGGCCATCGGACCAGAATTCGAGTGATCTGGTTCGGTGGGCATCGGACAGTGTCTTTCCATCCGGATTCGTACGGCGCGGGCGGTTCCGGGCTGTTCGTGGTGTACTCGTCGGCCGACGGTGTCCAGCGAGTACCCAGTAGCGGCGGTGGGTTCTCGGCCAGGTAGCGCACTTTGTCGAAGTCCTGGCGGCCGAGGACCTTGAACTGCACCAGGTGAACGTGCATCGAATGAACCTGAAAGGTGGCGTCCGCGTTCACGAAATCCCACTGCTCGGTGGTTCCCTGCACCGGCATGTCGAAATCGGACTGATCGAATCGCATGTTGTTCAGACTCATACCGAGGACACCGAGAAACGTGGGGTTCTCGGTGTTGGCGTTGACAGACAGCGTCGCTGTACGGACAGATTGTGGTGTCCCCGGAACAGCAGTGGCCGAGCGCCTCAGCGTGTGGGGGACGGTCCGCACCGGTGCCTGGCTCTCGCCGACGACGAAGCGCATCACGTCGCGGATCGCCATGGCGCCGTTGGCCTGTCCCGCGATCGATATCTGCATCGTGTTGACCAGATCGATGGCGGTTCCTGGCTCGGTACGGGAGAAGTCGATCAGAATGTCGTAGCGTTCGGCGGGCGCGATGTCCAGTTCGCCAACCATGACCGGGGCGTCCAGAAGTCCACCATCGCTACCGATCACCCAGAACGGCTCGCCGTTCGACAGTGCCAATCGGTAGTCGTTGAGTTGGCTCGAACTGATCAACCGAAAGCGATACACGCCTCGATCGACGTCGAGATAGGGCCACGCCTTACCGTTGACCACCATCACGTCCCCGCACTGCCACTGTCGTTTCACCATCGGTTCCGTCCTCCCTGATGCAGACGGGAGTGACAATACAGTTCGGTACGGTATGGATTAGCTTTTCAGCTGAATGCCCGCTCCATACTCGCGTCCGACGGTGGTTCGGTCGTTCGATCAGGTAGACGACGTCTGACGTGGCGCCTTCGAAATTGGATGGGCTGCGGTCACAACCTCGCTGCGAGTCGGTGGTACGCCGCGTTCCATCGCAAGGTCTGCTGGAATCCGCGTGTGGTGGTGGTGGAGTCGATGGCGAGCAGCTCGACCCCGATCATGTCCGAGAACGCCTCCAGCACAGGCAGACCGATGGCCGTGCTCAGGACAGTGTGGTGGGGCGCGCCGGCTGTCAACCACGATTCTGCCGACACCGACAGTGACGGCTGCGGTTCCCACACTGCACACGCCACCGGCAGCTTCGGCAGTGCCTCGTCGGGTTCGACCACGTCGATCACGTTGGCCGTCAATCGGAATCGCTCACCGACGTCGGACAGCCCGACGACGACGCCGTGTCCTGGATCGGCGGTGAATCGCAACCGCACCGGATCCTCACGTCCGCCGATCGACAGCGGATGGATTTCCAGTGTGGGTCGCGACGTCGTGATCGATGGGCACACCTCCAGCATGTGTGCGCCGAGGATCTTCTCTTCTCCGGGCACCAGGTGGTAGGTATAGTCCTCCATGAAGGACGTGCCACCGTCCAGTCCCTCGGCCATCACCTTCATGCCGCGCAACAACATCGACGTCTTCCAGTCGCCCTCGCCGCCGAAGCCGTAACCGTCGGCCATCAGCCGTTGCACTGCGAGTCCCGGCAACTGACGAAGCCCACCGAGATCCTCGAAGTTGGTGGTGAAGGCCTTGAATCCGCCGTCGGTCAGGAACTGCCGCATTCCGGCTTCGACGCGTGCACCGTATCGAAGGGAGTCGTGTCGGTCCCCGTCCTTGTCCAGACTGGGGGCGATGTCGTACAGCGACCGATACTCGTCGACGAGTTCCGAGACTGCCGCCTCGCTGACACCGTCGACCACGTCCACGAGATCGTTGACGCCGTAGGTGTTCACGGAAACGCCGAAACGTAGCTGCGCCTCGACCTTGTCGCCCTCGGTGACCGCGACGTCGCGCATGTTGTCGCCGAAACGAGCCAGCCGTAGCGACCGCAGCTCGGCCCGCCCGAGCGCCGCACGTGCCCACTGCTCCGCCCGCGTCCGTACCGTCGGATTGTCGACATGGCCTGCGACGGTGGTCCGCAGTACACCGACCCTGGATTCGATGTGCCCGAACTCGCGATCGCCGTGTGCAGCCTGGTTCAGGTTCATGAACTCCATGTCGATCGTGGACCACGGCAACGACATTCCGGCTTGGGTGTGCAGGTGCAGCAGTGGGACGTCCAGGGCATCGAGGCCGGCGATCCACATCTTGGCGGGGGAGAAGGTGTGCATCCAAGTGACAACGCCGATGCAGTCGTCGGAGGCGTTGGCCTCGCGCATGCAGCGCAGGATGGACGAGGCGTCGAGCAGTACCGGCTTCCAGACGACCGACACCGGTAGTGCGTCGTCGAGTTTGTCTGCGATCTCACGTGATTGGACCGCTACCTGCTCGAGCGTCTCGGGACCGTAGAGGGCTTGGCTGCCGGTGAGAAACCATACTTCGGACATGGAGAATGTACCTTCCGTGGAAAGAGTGTGTGGCGCCGGTCAGCGCTGGCCGTAGACGTTCTGGTATCGGTCGTACAGTGCGTCGACCGAGGAGCTCGGAATGCGAAGTGGTTGTCCCAGTTGGTAAGACAGATGTACGGACCGTGCGACGTCCTCGCACATGACCGCCGCCTTCACCGCGGATCGAGCGTCGGGTCCCACTGCGAACACTCCGTGGTTCTGCATCAGGACGGCGGGAGACCGACTGCCGGCCAGGGTGTCGACGATGCCGCGGCCGATCGAGTCGTCGCCGATGACGGCAAAAGGACCCACTGGAATGTCTCCGCCGAATTCGTCCGCGCACATCGTGGTGACGACCGGAATGGGTTCTCCTCGAGCAGCCCACGCGACCGCATAGGGCGAATGAGTGTGCACCACACCGTTGATGTGGTCGAGGTGCCGATAGACGTACGCCTGTGCCTCGGTGTCCGAGGACGGCGCATGCTCACCTTCGACCACTCGACCGTGCAGATCGCAGACCACCATGTTGCCCGGTGTCAGATCGTCGTAGGAGACGCCGCTGGGTTTGATGACCATGAGATTTCGCCCGGGTACTCGCGCGGACACGTTGCCGGCCGTCCACACGACCAATCCGTAGCGCATCAGTTCGGCGTGCAATGCGCACACGTCTCTGCGGATCTCCTCGACGACTCCGCGAACATCGTCGACAACCGTCATTTCGATTCCAACTTCCTGGTCAGAGCAGCGCGTCGAAGTGATCGCAGCCGGCGCATCGTCGGTACGTCCCGACCGAAGCGATCGTGTAGTTCCAGATAGATCTCGTACAGCGAGTCGTAGGCCTTCGATCGGGACTCGTCCGGTACGAAGGCACCGCGGCGGACCTTGCCCATCGATTTGGACGCCACCGGCACGTCGGGATAGCAACCGGCGGCCACGGCGGCATGGATGGCGGAGCCGAGTGCGGGCCCTTGCGCGGAAGTGATGACGGACAACGGCATTCGCAGTACATCCGCGTAGATCTGCATCAGCAGTGGGTTGCGAGCCAGACCCCCGGCCACGACGAATTCCTCGACAGGAACGCCGCTGTCGCGAAACGTCTCGACGATGACGCGGGTTCCGAATGCGGTGGCCTCCAGCAGTGCGCGATAGGTGTCCTCGGGACGCGTGGCCAGTGTGGTTCCGATGACGAGTCCGGAGAGTTCGTGGTCCACCAGCACCGACCGGTTGCCGCTGTGCCAGTCGAGCGCGACCAGGCCGTGCTCGCCCACTTCTTGGGCAGACGCGAGCCGCGTCAGGTATTCGTGCACCGACTCCCCGGCGGCCGCCGCTGCTTCGGAGTACGACGAGGGAACCGAAGTGCGCGTGAACCATCCGAAGATGTCACCGACGCCACTCTGGCCCGCCTCGTACCCGTAGGAGCCGGCCACGATGCCGCCGTCGACGACGCCGCACATCCCGGGGACGTCGTTCAACACGGTCGAACTCATCACGTGGCAGGTGGACGTTCCCATGATGGCGACCATGCGACCCGACTCGACTGCGCCCGCGGCCGGTGCCGTGACGTGAGCATCCACGTTGCCGACCGCGACGGCGATTCCCTCGGGCAGTCCCGTCCATGCCGCAGCCTCGGCGGTCAACGTTCCTGCCCGCGAGCCCAGTTCACCCAGAGGCTGATCGAGTTTGTCGGCGACGAATCCGGCGAAGCCGGCCGCGAGTTCGGTCAGGAAATCGACCGAAGGATATTTCCCGTCCTGGTAGATGCCCTTGTAGCCCGCGGTGCATGCGTTCCGTACGTAGTTTCCGCACAGCTGCCAGACGATCCAGTCGGCCGCCTCGACCCACCGGTCCATGGCCTCGTAGATCTCGCCGTCTTCCTCGTGGATCTGCAGCGCTTTGGCGAATTCCCATTCCGAGGAGATCAAGCCGCCGTAGCGGGGGAGCCAGCTCTCGCCGCGTCGGGCGGCCAGTTCGTTGATGCGATCGGCTTGTCCCTGCGCTGCATGGTGTTTCCACAGTTTGACGTATGCGTGTGGTCGATCGGCGAATCGAGGGTCTTCGCTCAGCGGGGTGCCGTCCGCATAGGTGGGCACCATGGTGCATGCGGTGAAGTCGGTACCGATGCCCACCACCTGCTCCGGCGCGATTCCGGCGGCCGCGATCGCTGCGGGTACCGCATGGCGTAGGACGTCGCGATAGTCGTCGGGTACCTGCAGGGCCCAGGCGTCGGGCAGTCGGACTGTACTGCCGGGCAGAGTTTCCTCGAGCACGGCATGTCGGTATTCGTGTACGGCAGATGCTATTTCGGCACCGTCCGCGACGCGGACGACGACGGCACGGCCGGAGAGGGTGCCGTAGTCGACGCCCACCGTGTACTGGTCCACCGGCATGCAAATCTCCTTCACTGTGCCACCGACTGTGACGTGTGCAACACAGTGTGAGCGCTAACATCGGGCTGAGTCAAGTGCTCGGTATGTGATGGTCGATCGATTGGGGGACGGGGCGTCGATCTCGGGTCGCTCACCTCCACTGCGAGTTCGGTGTCCGCGAACACATGAAGAACTGTGCATACTGGTGTGACGCGGGCCACAGGCGCAGATCGAGTCGATGATCTCGGCCTGCCGGTCACCCAGCTCACTCATCGAAGAGGAGAACTCATGGCAGACAACCGCGCAGTGACATACGCCGGCCCAGGGAAGGTGGAGGTCCACGACATCGCGTTTCCCGGGTTGGAGTTGACCGACGGACCCGGAGTGAACCCCGCCAATGTCGGTCGAAAATGCGAACACGGTGTGATCCTCAAGGTCGTCTCGACCAATATCTGTGGCAGCGACCAGCACATGGTGCGCGGGCGCACGACCGCACCCGAGGGGCTCGTGCTGGGCCACGAGATCACCGGCGAAATCGTCGAGGTGGGTCGTGACGTCGAATTCCTGAAGGTCGGAGACATCTGCTCGGTACCGTTCAACATCGCGTGTGGACGGTGTCGAAACTGCAAGGAACGCAAGACCGGCATCTGCCTCAACGTGAACCCCGATCGACCCGGGTCGGCGTTCGGGTACGTCGACATGGGCGGTTGGGTCGGGGGCCAGGCCGAGTACGTCATGGCACCGTATGCGGACTTCAACCTGTTGAAGTTTCCCGACCGGGACCAGGCGCTGGAGAAGATCCTGGACCTGACGATGCTGTCCGATATCTTTCCCACCGGATTCCACGGAGCGGTCACCGCAGGAGTGAAACCCGGTGCGACGGTCTACATCGCGGGTGCGGGTCCGGTCGGCCTCGCTGCTGCGGTCGGTGCGCAACTGTTGGGAGCATCGGTGGTGATAGTCGGCGACATGAACGCCGACAGGTTGGCCCAGGCGCGAACCTTCGGCTGTGAGACCGTCGACGTCGGCAAGGGTGCACCGCAGGATCAGATCGAACAGATTCTCGGCGTCCCCGAGGTCGACGCCGCGGTGGATGCAGTGGGCTTCGAGGCTCGCGGTCACGGTGGAGATTCGTCTCACGAGGCACCGGCGACGGTGCTCAACTCGCTCATGGAGATCACCACGGCGGGTGGCGGCATCGGGATCCCCGGGCTGTACGTCACCGGCGATCCGGGCGGTGTGGACGAGGCTGCGCAGCGTGGCGCTCTCTCGCTCAGCCTCGGTACCGGTTGGGCCAAGTCGCTGTCGTTCGCCACCGGGCAGTGCCCGGTGATGAGCTACCACCGAGAGTTGATGAATGCGATTCTCAAGGAACGGGTTTCGATTGCCAAGGCCGTGAATGCCACGGTCATCACGCTCGACGATGCACCGCGCGGCTACCGCGAATTCGACAGTGGCGTTGCACAGAAATTCGTCATCGACCCGCACGGAATGATCGCCGGCTGACAGCGTCCGACCCCGGCAGTCGTTCGAGCCACCATCGCGAGAATGCGAGGGTGGCTCGAACGTGTGCTGCATCGAGTTGGGCAGTCGTTCGGCCACCTATGCTGGGGTGATGTTCCTACTCTTCGGTTTCGGCAGCAAGCGCAAACACGTCGGCCCTGGCGCAACGCGAAACTGCCCGCGGTGCCACAACACCACGCAGTGGGTGCGGATGAAGCAGTATCAGCAATTCACGCTGTTCTTCGTTCCGATTGCACGCTGGAAGCGAGTCGAATTCGAGGAGTGCGGAATCTGCGGAGCTGCCACCGAGGTCTGAGGAAGGCATGTCACGCCGGAGCAAGCACCACCACCGAGTTGTGTCCGCCCATTCCCAGTGACGACTTCACCGTCAATCCGCTTTCTGCCGTGGTGAATCCGTCGAGCAGCAGGGGATGGGCATCGGAGACCTGAGGTGCTGCGGGCACGATTCCACGTTCGAATCCCATGACCGCAGAGACTGTTTCGATTGCCGAGGCCGCACCCTGGCAGTGTCCGGTCAACGGTTTCACCGAATACACCTGTGCGTGTGACTCGAGCACCGTCTCCAACATCTCCGTCTCCGCTGCGTCGCATTGCGCGGTGCCGGGGCCGTGGGCATTGAGGTAACGCACCTGGCGTGGTGTGACGCCGGCATCGGCCAAGGCCTGCTCGAAGCATCCTCGTACCTGGGTGAGGGCCGGGTCGATCGAGGTGGCGTGGAACGCGTCGTGCGTCATGGAGCCGCCCAACACCCGAGCGTACGAGGCAGAGCTTCGATTGGACAGTACGAAAGCCGTTGCCGCTTCGCCCATTCCGAATCCGCGACTGCCCTCCTGGAACGGCCGGCAGCCCTCCTGGGGCTCCACGTCGACGACGCCGACGCCGAGCTTGACGAAATGATCGATGTTCTCCGGCGTCAGCGACAGATCGGTGGCGACGAACACGACGTCGTCGACGAAGTCGGTATCGAGCCACATCTTGGCAGTCAGCAGGCCGGCGTTGCCCGATGCGCACATGGCCGAGACATTCATGGCCGGGCCGTGAAAACCGTATTCCTGCATCAAGAGCGACACCGGCGTCGACGGCATCAAGGTCAAATAGTCACGTACTCGGCGCTCACCACCGTCCTCCAGGTAGAAGTTTCGCCACTCGTCCACTTCACCGAGGACGACGGCATGGATCAGACCGACACGTCGCCCCGGATGCCAACCGCGCTTCATCGCGTCGTCGATGGCCTCCCGTGCGGCCCCGCGAAGCGCCCGACCGAACCGGCTGGTGCCGTCGCCGTGGTCTCCGCCGTCGGGGACTTTTGCCAGCCACACCGGATTTCTGCCGCGTCGGGTGCGATCGTGGTGCAGGGTGGCTGCCGCCTTGCCCGTGGACAGGCCGTGCCACAGGGCGTCGGTGCCCCAGCCGTAGCCGGACACTGCGCCGATCCCGCTGATGTCGATCCCCGTGATGCCGATGCCCTGAGTGCTCATCGTCGATATCCGTTTCTTTCCGAGGTATGCAAGCCGGATTCGGCTCACGCCTCGATTTAGCCCGTGAAACCGGCATCGGGTCCAGTCGAGAATCGGATGTTCGTTGTAAATCGGGCATCGAACTCCACCGATTTCCGTTCTGGTGGTTCAATCGGGTGTTGACCGTCTGTCTACGAACGCGAGGACCGAGCATGGCCCCAGGGGAGCGCGAGAGCGTCGGCGACCCTGAACCAAGTCCCGCGTCGCCTGGATTGGCAGACCGCTACCGGGTTCTCGTCGAGCATTCACCGGACGCGATCGGTGTTCACCGACGTGGGACACTCGTCTATCTGAACCCTGCCGGAATGCGATACCTACGCGCCGAAAGCGCCGAAGAGGTCATCGGACGGCCGATCGAAGACTTCATTGCTGCCGAGTCGATCGGGCCCATGTTCGAGCGCATCGCCGCTCTCGGCATTCACGGCACGGCCAGCGCTGCGTCCGAAGCGACGGTGCTTGCACTCGACGGGACGACACTGACCATGGAAGCAGTGTCCGTGCGTACGGTGTGGAACGGCGAGCCGGCGTTTCAGGTCATTCTGCGAGATCTCACCGAGCACAAGGCGGCACAGAAGGCGTTGCGGTATCAAGCCGCCTTGGTCGAGCACGTCAGCGATGCCATCGTCGGAGTGTCGTCCGATGGTCTGGTGTCGAGTTGGAACCCCGCAGCCGAGTCGGTGTACGGACGGTGTTCGGCCGACGTTCTCGGTCGCAGCGTCTCGTACGCGGTCGGCGTTCCGTGCGATCCGGCCTCGATTCTGCGGGCCGGTGGACAACTGTGCGAGTCGCATCGTCGTGCGGACGGCACCGCGCTGGCGGTAGTGGTGTCCGCGGCTCAGATGCCCGATGGCTGGGTGTTGGTGTGCGCCGACCGAAGTGCGGTGCGACGGGCCGAGGACCACTTCACCGCCGTGGTGGAATCGCTCGAGGCAGGGGTCGTCGTGCTCGATCACACCGGCCGCATCGAGTCGGCGAACCTCGCGGCGAAGACGATCCTGGACATTCAGGTGGGGACCGAGACAGGGCAGGGGGCGTACCTCCCCTTCCGCGTGTACGGAACCGACGGGGGACCGATTCACCCGTTCGAGCACCCGGTCGCCGCTACGAGAAAGACCGGCGCGCCCAGCCAGGCGGTGATCGGCATCGAGCGTCGACGAGACGGCCGGAACTTCTGGCTGTCGTTGACGGCGACGATGCTGACGTCGGGCAGCCCGTCCCCCTCCGTAGTCGCCACGTTCGTCGACATCACCGACGCCTACCGGATGAACATAAAGCTCGAACATGCCGCGACTCACGACGATCTGACCGGCCTGCCGAACAGGCCGCTGATCCTGGCGCGCCTCGACGAGGAACTGGCGCGGCCGGCCCGCGACGACGCCATGGCGGTGCTGTTCATCGACCTCGACAACTTCAAGACGATCAACGACCTGCATGGACACACTGTCGGCGACGCTGTGCTCGGAGTGGTTGCCGCGCGTCTGACCAGAGCGCTCCCGGCCGACGCCTTCGTCGGACGAATCGGTGGCGACGAGTTCGTGGCAGTGGTTCCACATCGGGCGGGCACCGAGGCCGATGATGTGCGCGCCGAGCTCGCCTCTCCCATCACGACGGCGGGACGGGTGTTGACGGTGACGGCGAGCATCGGTGGTGTCACCGTCGACAGCGATGACACCCGAAGTGCACTCGACATTCTCGACGACGCCGACCACGAGATGTACCAAGCCAAGCCCGCAACGCAGTATCTTTCGCATCCGTAACAGAATCGGTAACGATTTCTCGTGCGTGCTGCCAAAGTTACGCACGAGGCGTATGGGTCGTAGATACTGCTTCGGTGATACCGACCGCTCGAAAGTGCATGCTCGCGATGTCGATGGTGGTCCTCGCTGTAGCCGGCCTGTTGTTCGCCTCCGCGGGGACCGGTGCCGCCGCGCCGTCCGAGTGGCGCTACACGATGGTGGCGTTCAGCAACGACAGTGATCGCAACATGGACGTCTACCAATCCAGCGACGGCACCGACTTCACCGCGTTGCAGACCTCGGCGTACCAGCCGCCGTCCGGCGTGGTGCGAGACTCGAGCATCTTTCGGCACACCGACGGTATGTACTACGCGACCTACACGACGGGCGGCGGAGCCAACATCGGCTTCGCTCGCAGCAGCGACCGCGTCGACTGGACGTTCCTGCAGAATTTCCCGATTCCGTTCTGCTGCGCCTTCCTGCCCGGTACCGGCGCCGGAACCGGATCGGCGAGCCCGCCCGGCTTCACCGGCTCGGCCGGCTTCTCGGACGGTCCGTCCCTGTCGCCGTTCACCACGAAGGCTTGGGCACCCGAATGGTTCGTCGACGGTGACCGCGTCAGCATCATCGTGTCGCTCTCGACCGGTGGTGGATTCGTGCCGTATCTGATGACCGCGATGGATCCGGGCCTGAGAATGTGGAGCTTCCCGGTTCCGTTCGTCGGGATCGACGCCGACCACATCGATACCACGGTCGTGAAGTCCGGATCGACCTATCACGCGTTCACGAAGAACGAGACCCGCAAGGTGATCGAGCATTGGACCGCGCCGTCATTGATCGGGCCCTATACGCCCGCTCCGTTCCGCGACTTCGGTCCTTTGAAGGAAGGCCCCGCCGTCATCGAGTTGCCGGACGGCACCTGGCGGCTCTACTACGACGACTACACCAACCGGAAGTACTTCTACTCCGACAGTTCGGACGGTATGAACACCTGGTCCGAACCGACGGAACTCCCGGGCCTATCGGGAACCGTGCGCCATGTCGGCGTGATGAGAGAGCCTGCCTGACGAGGGCGTCCGTGTCAGTCGGTGGTACCCGATAGTGCTCTGAGCCCGGCTGCGATGAACTCCCCGGTGGCGTCTGCGGCGTTACGGGCACCGGCTCCGGTATCGGAACCCGACAGCGCGCGGTGAGTGATGCCCTCACCGATCACTCCGAGCTTGAAATTGGCCAGGGCGAGGTAGAAGCCCCAATTGTGCAGTTCACGACCGGATTTCACTGCGTACTGGTGTGCGAGGTCGTCGGCCGAGGGATATCGGTCGCTCGTCCATGCCGCATCCGCGCCCAGGACCGCATCGAACACGGGTTGACGGTAGATGCACATCAGCGCGACGTCGGTGAGGGGATCGCCGAGGGTGGACATCTCCCAGTCGACCACGGCGGCAACAGAACCGACGTTGTCGGCATCGAGAATGGTGTTGTCGACGCGATAGTCTCCGTGGACGATGGACGACGCCGAGTGCGTCGGTATCGCAGCCTCGAGTGCACGGTGAAGTCGGTCGACATCGGGTAGATCGCGGGTCTTGACGCTGTGCCACTGCCGAGCCCACGTCGCGACCTGGCGGGAGACGAAACCGTCGGGTCGGCCGAACGCTCCGAGGCCCACAGCAGCGGGGTCGACGGCATGCAGCCTGGCGAGTACCCGGACGAGCTCGGCGGCGTTCTCGGTGACCTGCGTGTCGGTGAGGTCGGAAAGATCCTCACGCGTACGGACCACTCGGCCGGGTACGAAATCCACGACGGTCATCGGAGCGCCGAGAACCGAACCGTCTCGATCGAAGGCCACTGTCCGGGCGACGGGGACATCGGTGGATGCAAGTGCCTCGGTGACGGCCCACTCGCGGGCCATGTCATGTGCAGAGGGGGTGAGCCCACTGGTGGGCGGTCGACGAACGACCCATGTCGAGGTGTCGTCGTATGCCTTGTATGTGAGGTTGGAGCGACCACCACTGATCATCTCGACCGACAACGTGCCATCGAGCTCGATACCGTTGTTCTGCAGGAACCGTTCCAGCGCATCGCGATTCATTCCCTGCAGATCGCTCACGACTGTGCCTCCCGCGCGGCGCGCTTGGCGGCACCGATCGTCCGCTTGGCGATGGCCCAGCGGTGTACCTCGGACGGTCCGTCGTACACGCGGAACGGCCGCACTTCGCGGGAGAGCCGCGCCAGCGGAAGATCGTCCGAAACGCCGAGACCTCCGCACATCTGGATGCTTCGGTCGACGATGCGGAAGATCGCCTCGGCGGCGAACGTCTTGGCGATGGATGTCTCGTTGCTCGCGTGTCCACCCCGGTCCAGCTCGAAGCACGCCTTGATCAACAGTGCGCGAGTGGCCGCGATGTCGATTTCGTTGTCCGCGACCATCTTCTGCACCATGCCGAGATCGCCGAGCTTCCCGCCGAACCCTTCGCGCTGGGCCACCTGGGCGACGGCGATGTCGTGAGCTCGCCTCGAGGCTCCGAGCCAGCGCATCACATGGGTCATGCGGGCCGGTCCCAAACGCACCTGGGCATAGGCGAATCCCTCGTCGACGGCCCCGAGCACGTTCTCGTCGGGCACGAATACGTTCTCGAAGAACACCTCGCAGTGTCCGCCGATCATGGCCTTGTCCAAAGTGCCGATATGTCGGCCGACCGTGATGCCCGCAGTGTCGGCGGGGGCCAGGAACATCGTGGCTCCGCCTCGATCGCCCGGCTCACCCGATGTTCGGGCCATGATGATGAAGAACCCCGCACCGTCGGCACCGGTGATGAACCACTTGTGCCCGTTGATCTTCCATCCACCCTCGACCCGTTCGGCCGCGGTGGTCAACGCCGAGGGATCGGAACCGGCACCCGGTGCAGGTTCGGTCATTGCGAAAGCCGAGCGCACGTCTCCGTGCGCGAGGGGAGCGAGAAATTGCTCCTTCTGTGCCGCCGACGCGATGTGCGCCAGCATGTGGACATTGCCCTCGTCGGGCGCACCGAGGTGCAGGGCGATGGGGCCGAACAATGAATAGCCGGCTTCCTCGAACACCGGGGCGCGGTCACTCATCGACAGCCCGTGGCCGCCGTATTCGACGGGCGCATGTGGTGCGAACACGCCCGCGTCCTTAGCGGCCGCCTGCATCTCGACGCGAAGTCGGTCGCCGCCCGCATCGGTGATGTTGCCCAGAAACCGGTCCTCGATGGGAAGCACGTGGTCTCGAGTGAAGGCGCGAGTCCGGTCGATCAGCTTCTCGATGTCCGGGTCGTACGTCAGATCGATGGCCACCATGCGCTCCTTGTCCAGTACCGACCGAACACTCGCTCGGTTCCTCGAAGGTTGGCACAACTGCCCGTCCGGGTCAAGGGACCCGGCCCGCGCCGCTACTCGGGTATCGCGGTCGCGGCACCGACCGTCCGTCGGGCGATGTCGAGATACACGGCGACCAATTCGCTTGGCGTCATCGGTCCGTCGGGGCGATACCAGGTGGCGAGGCCGACGCACATGGTGGTGACGGCTCGGCTGGCATCCGCCGGGTGCGGGGTGTCGAAGACCCCGGATTCGACTCCTTCGGCAACGATCGCGTCGAGCAGCCGTTGCTCTTCGTCCCGCTTGGCGATGTACGCGGTGCGATTCGTCGAGTCGAGACTGCGGATTTCCGTCGAGCAGACGAAGGCGGCATCGCGCCGGTGAATGTGGAACAACAGCAGGGACTCCACGACTGCGTCGAATCGGTCGCTGGGCGACGGACCCGCCCCGTCCTCGGCCGATCGGGTGCGATCCAGCAGTTCGTCCATCGACGCATCCATGATGCCGACCAGCAAGGCCTGCTTCGATGGAAAGTGGTGGTAGAGGCCGGGAACCGACAGGCCGGCACCTGCGGCGATCTGCCGCACCGACGTACCGTGGTACCCCTGCTCGACGAACATGTTCAGCGCCGACGCCAAAGCTGGGGAGAGGTTCGAGCCCTCGTAGGTTCGCCAGATGTGGGTCGCGGTCATGCGCTTACCGTAGAGGTCGACTCGGCTGGGGCCGACCCCTATGCACCGGGTTGACACAAAACTTGTGATCCGCAACACTGTTGAAACGCAGACCGAGCGAGTGTTCGGTCGGTCCATTCGGGCCGAAATTCTGCTCGAGCGAAAGGGCCGTCCATGACCCTCGACGGAGCGACCGGGCCTGCAACTGTTCTCGACGCCTGGCGTAACCGAGTCTCCGACACCCCGGACCGGCCGGCACTGGCGTACTTCGACGCCGTGCTCACTGTCCGCGAGGTGGACGAGGCATCCGATGCGCTTGCCGCGGCCATGATCGAGCGAGGCGTGTCGCAGGGTGATCGCGTCGGCATCTATCTGCAGAACATTCCGCAGTACGCCTTGACGTTTCTCGCACTGTGGAAGATCGGGGCGGTCGCGTTGATCCTCAACCCGATGTACCGCAACCGTGAACTGCGTACCTTGATCGACGATGCGGAACCGATCGCACTCGTGTGCGACGAATGCGACCTCGATGCTGTGGGGGTGACGTTGCGCGGCAGTTCGATTCGATCGATCGTGAGCACAAGCGGACTCGATGTGCAGACACGCAACGACCCACGAGTCTTTTCGTCGAGGTCACGCGTGACACCTCGGCCCGACGAGGATCTGATGGGTCTGATCGACGTCTACCGTGGCCGATCCATCCCCGAGTTCGATCCGAAGCCAGACGATCTCGCACTTCTGGCGTACACGTCGGGAACCACGGGTCCGCCGAAGGGCGCGCAGATTTCGCACGCGAACGCATTCGCCACTGCTCTCGATTTCGGGGAACGGGCCGGTCTCGTCGACGGTGACGTCGTGTTCGCAGTCGCGCCGCTGTTTCACATCACCGGCGCAATGCTCGACGCCGCGGTGGCCCTGATTCGCGACTGCGTGCTCGTGTTCGCGCATCGTTTCGACGCAGCAGTCACTCTCGACGCCTTCGTCGAGCATCGTGTCACCTACACCATCGGGTCCATCACGGTGTTCAACGCGATCTCCGAGACCGCGGGGGTGACGCGAGCGCATTTCGAGTCGGTGAAGGCGTTGTACTCCGGCGGTGCACCGATTCCGCCCGCGACGGTGACCGCATTCGAGTCCGCGTTCGGCTGCTACATACACAACGCATACGGCATGACCGAAACCACGGCGGGCGTCATCGCCGTTCCGCCCGGCGTGCGTGCGCCGGTCGATCCCGCGAGTGGGTCGTTGTCCGTCGGGCTGGCGCTACCCCGTGTGACCTTACGAACGGTGGACCCCGCAGGGCAGCCGACGGCTCCGGGAGTTGCTGGGGAGCTGGTGATCTCGGGTCCACAGGTGGTCTCCGGTTACTGGAGAAATCCCGCTGCGACCGCGTCGACGATACCCGAAGGTCGTCTTCGCACGGGAGACGTGGCGATCATCGACGACGACGGATGGGTGTATCTCGTCGACCGACTCAAGGACCAGATCAACGTGTCGGGATACAAGGTCTGGCCCCGGGAAGTCGAGGACACCCTCTACGAACATCCTGCAGTGTTCGAAGCCGCCGTGGTGGGCAGACCCGACGCCTACCAAGGCGAATCGGTGGTGGCCTACGTATCCCTGCGACACGGAACCTCGGTGACACCGGATGCGCTGGTCGATTTCGCGCGCGATCGGTTGGCCGCGTACAAGCGTCCGAAGGCCATTCACATCATCGACGAACTTCCCAAGACTCAGACCGGGAAGATTCGACGTGCAGCACTCAAACCTGTTCCTGTGGACAACCATTCGACCGAAAGTGAAACTCCATGACCGTCGGATCATCGCGCGACACCCGCTTGGCACCGGATATCTCCTCACGGAAGAAATCGCTGTTCGCCAGCACGATAGGCAACGTACTCGAATGGTACGAGTGGAGCGCCTACGCAGTGTTCGCACCGTTCATCGCGGCAGCGATGTTCAGTCAGTCCGATCCGGTCTCCGCACTGCTGTCCACGCTGGCGGTGTTCGCCGTCGGATTCCTGATGCGGCCTCTCGGCGGCATCGTGTTCGGACGGATCGCGGACAAGAAGGGCCGCAAGTTCGTCCTCGTCACCACGATGCTCATGATGGCGACCGGCAGCCTGCTGATCGGCATCATGCCCACCTACGGTGCGATCGGGGCCTGGGCGTCGGTACTGCTGTTGCTCGCACGCGTCATGCAGGGTTTCGCGCATGGTGGCGAGTCGGCGACGGCGTATTCCTACGTCGGCGAGATCGCGCCGCCGAACCGACGTGGCATGTGGGGCAGTGTCGCGTTCGTCGCCATCTTCGGTGGATCGGCTCTGGCATACACAGTGGGTGGCGTCATCACCTCGACACTGTCGGATTCTGCTGTCGGGCAATGGGGTTGGCGCATCCCCTTCCTGCTGGGCGCACTCCTGGCGCTGTTCGCTCTCTACCTGCGCAAGAACATGGACGAGAGCGAGGTGTTCGACTCGGAGCAGAACAAGGTCGAACAAGCACCGATCGCACGCAAGACCGTCGTGAAGGCGATCGTGCTGATGATCGGAATGACGTCGGGAATCACGGCGGCGCACTACACCTGGACCTCGTACGTCTCGACATTCGCCATCACGCAGCGTGGGATGAATCCCGACACCGCGTACTGGATGCTCGTCATCGCGCAGTTGATAGCGCTGGTGTCCCTACCGTTCTTCGGTCGTCTCTCGGATTCGATCGGCCGACGGCCGATGTTGGCCGCCTTCGCCGTGCTGATGTTCCTGCTGCAGATCCCGCTGACGATGCTGATCTCGACGCAGTGGTGGACATTGCTGCTCCCGTCGACGGTGGCCCTGCTCGTCATCGCCGTCCCGGCCTCGATTCTGTCCTCGACACTGTCGGAGAGCTTTCCCACCCGACTCCGCACGCAGGCAATCGGATTCGCCTACTCGTTCTCGGTAGCGGTGTTCGGCGGAACCGCGCCGTATCTCAACCAGCTGTTCCTCGGGTTCGATCTGGGCTGGGTGTTCGGCGTGTACATCATGTTCCTGGCCGCTCTGACCGGCGTCGCCTGCTTCTTCATGAAGGAAACCAAGGGAATTCGACTCGAAGACGTATGACGCGTCCCCGACCGGAGTTTGCTCCTGACGTGGCGTGAGGTTCTACCGTTGCCTGCATGAACAGCAGTGATTCGACCACCTGGGGTATCGGTGACGTCGCCCGTCGGACCGGCGTCACCGAGCGGACCCTGCGCTATTACGAAGAGTTGGGCCTGCTCGCTCCGGACCGGGACGGAGGGGGTAGGCGCCGGTACGACGGCGGAGATCTCGACCGGCTGTACCGGATTCGCCTGCTCCGAGAACTGGGCACTCCGCTTGCGGACGTCGATCCGGAGGCAGTGGACCTCCAGCACCTCACGCGGCAGCATCTGGCCGACCTGGATCAACGGATGGCCGAGCTCGCTCGTGTGCGAGAGCGTGTTCGGGCCGTGGAGGACCGACTTCTTCATGGTGATCGCCCGAGCGACGACGCCCTACTGGACCTTCTCTCCGGCCTGTCGACCGACGAGCCTGCGGTCACTCGCCGCACCACTTTGCTGGTCTACCGCGACATCGCAGCAGCCCATTCCTACCTCGTCGACGTGCTGGGACTGGCTCCCGGACAGATCGAATACGACGGCGACCGAGCCGTCCACGGCGAGGTTCACGCCGGTGACGGTGTTGTCTGGTTGCACCGCGAGGCCCCCGAACATCGCATGGTGTCGCCGCTGACCACCGGCGCGGTCACCGCGTCGCTTGCGATCCTCGTCGACGATGTCGATGCCCATCACGCTCGCGTGGCGGCAACCGGAGCAGCCATCGACTACCCGCCCACCGACATGCCCTACGGCGTTCGTGAATACAGCGTTCGCGATCCCGAGGGTCATCTGTGGTCGTTCCAGACGCCACTCCCAGAATAAGCGGCGTCCTGAACCCGCTCTGCCCCAGCGGATCTATCGGTGATCGAGCAGTGACGTCGATGCCGAGTCGGCGAGGTCACTGCCTCCGAGTAGACGCATGAGCAGAAGGCCGTCGAGCACAGCCACAGCTGCGGCAGCTTCCCTGCGTCGGTAGTCCTGATCACCGACGACGAAGCCTCCGAGCCATTCGATCCAGCCCTCGACCAAGTGCGAGGCCACGGACTTGTAGGGCTCGAGTCCTGCTGTTGCTTGGCCGATCGCCTCGAAGTAGAGCCCGAACAGCGGATCGCACTCCGGCTGTGCCACAACCGGCCACGCCGTCGCAACCAGTGAGCGGTGGTCGTTCATGGGTGTCGAGAACGCCGCGGCCAACAGATGTTGCAATCGATCTCCGACCACTGACAGAACAGACGTGACGAGGTCGTCCTTCGTCGGGAAGTAGTAGACGACCATGCGATCACTGATCTTCAAACGAGACGCGAGTCTGCCGAAGGTCAAGCGGCTCAGGCCGCCTTCCAGGGCGGCGTCCAGTGCCACGGACAGCATCTCTTCGCGTGAATGTCTCTTGACCACACCTTGATTGTAGTGGTCACTACAGGTAGCTTTTGTTGTAGTGACCACTACAACTCGAAGGAGACGCTATGCGTACACGTTCGACTCCCTTGCTCGCACTGTCGGTTCTGCGATCGACCGCCGGACTGGTCTCGTGGGTGAGTCCCGCACATTCGTGGCGTGCCTTCGGTCTCGGACCCATGCGTCAAGCCGGAAGTGCGGGGGTTGTGACGCGCCTCTTCGGAGTCCGCGATCTCGCGCTGGGAATGGCGCTGCACCATCCATCCGCGGACGTTCGCAAAGCGGCCGTGGAGGCCGGGATCGCAATCGATGTCCTCGACGTCGCAGCAAGTGTGCTCGGCCGTCGCGCGGGCGCGCCTGCCTCGAGTTTGGTCGGAGTAGCGGCAGGCGCAACGTTGTTCGTCGTGCTGGGCGCAACGATCATCGCGGACTCGACCTCCTCGTGATCACCCGGCCAGCGCGTCCGTGACTTCTGCTGCAATCGCGGCCTCACCGAGGGCATTGGGGTGCAGCGGCACGAACTGATCCGCGAACAGCAGTGGTTCCACCCACCGCACTCCGACGGGCTGGCAGGCGTCGTGCCCCTCCGACGCCACGGACATGTCCACGAAGGTCGTGTCGGTATCGGCCGCTGCCTCGCGGATGGCATCGTTCAGCGTGGCCTGGAGGTTGCGCAGATACGGAACGTCGCCGAGCGCGACGGGGACCGACGGTTCGCACGTGCTCGCTGCGCGGATGAGCCATGGATAGCCGATGATGATCACCTTCGCCTCGGGCGCGCGAGTATGTATGTCGCGCAGTGCTTGTCGGACGGCCTGCAGGGTGCTGTCGAGAATCTTGTCGTCGAAGCTACTTCCGTTCTGCTGCGTGCACGGATCGAATGCACCGGCGTGGGTTGCGAGTGCACTCACGCATGCTGCGATCGCTCCCGAGAACACGCTGTTGTCGTTGCCACCGATCATCAAGGTCACCACATCGGACGATGGCGACAATGCATCGAATTGCGGTCGTGTGCCCTCGAATTGAGGGGCATAGAAGTCGTCGGTGGCAGCACCGCCGCAGCTGACATCGGTGAGGCTGTAGCCCTGCTCGCGCGCGACGAGATGAGCAAAGTTCTGTTCCGACTGGAGGCACCTCAGTGGCGTGTTCGGTGCCAGCGGCAGCACGCCGTTGCCTGCACCGAAGCTGTCGCCGAGGTTGACGTACTCGATGGGCGACGCTGTTGCATGGGAGGGGATCGCCAGCGCGACAATGATGGACACGACAATTCCGAGACCGAACCGATGCGTTCCGATGCGCATGACAGACTCCCTCGCCGGCGGATGCTGCTCGAGAGCGTACCGCCGTTCGGTGCCGCGGCGATCGCCTGCTGCGGGAGTACACGCGGTAGTCGCTGGTCTTCCGGACAAATTGCGCCATCGCTCTATGCTCGTCTTCGACACCGCAGCCGCGTGTACCCCTCTCCGAAGGACGTACTCCCATGACCGACGACGCGTTGGCCGATTTCGAACGAACCGAGTTCACCGCAGACGGGCGCGCGGCACCGGTCTATCGCATCGGCACCGGGCCGGCGGTCATCGTGATGTCCGAAATGCCGGGCATCACGCCGAAGGTTGCGGACTTCGCGCGCACCGTCGCCGGAATCGGATGCACCGCGATCGTGCCGCACCTGTTCGGCGTCGACGGGAAGGACCCGCTGACCGCACCCCTCGGACTGCTCGGTACCGCTGCCACCATGTCCCGTGCCATGGTGCCGGCGTGCATCAGCCGAGAATTCACCATCTTGGCCACCGGCAAGTCGTCGCGGATCGTGGTGTGGCTGCGTGCTCTGGCGGCCGAGGAACACGAGCGGTGCGGCGGACCAGGTGTCGGTGCCATCGGAATGTGCTTCACCGGCGGGTTCGCCCTCGCGATGGCCGCCGACGATCGATTGATCGCGCCGGTGCTGTCGCAACCGTCCCTTCCGTTCGCGGCATCGAAGTCACGCAGTCGTTCCATCGACATCAATGCCGGCGACCTTTCGAAGGTGAAGAGCCGTTGTGCTGCGGGAGATCTCACTGTCCTCGGTATGCGGTTTCAGGGCGACAAGATGTGTCCCCCTGCACGGTTCGAGTTTCTGAGGGAACAACTCGGCGACGCATTCGTGTCGGTGGAATTGCCCGATTCTGCGTTCAACCCGGAAGCCTTCGGGCCGCCACACTCCGTCGTGACGGAAGGACTCATCGACGAGCCGGGTCAGCCGACCCGGCAGGCTTTGGACCAGGTACTCGACCTGTTCCGCAGTAAGTTGCTCGCAACGCCGTGAGGTCCCGCGGCACGAACACGATGCGAAGCCGAAGGTCGAATTCACGACCACGGGATGGTGGCCTGCAGAACCGCCTCTTTCGACGCGGCGGTCCGTAACGCCGTCACCGTCTGATATTCGGGATCGGCCACCATCTCGCTGAACGCCTTACGCGACGCGCTTCAGGTCTCTTCCGCGGGGATCCACAGCCATCGTTCGAGTATGCGTGAACCGTCGATCCTGTGGAGTGTAAAGGCGCTGTCGTCGGGCAAGTCGGTCCACTGTTGGACCCCACGAGACGATGGCTCCGCGCTCAGCGGTAGAACTTGGAGAGCGGGAAACCAGTGACTCCATAAAGGGAAGTGTGTCGTCCATGACCGATGTTGAGAACGTGACCGTATTCGGAACCGGAGTGCTCGGTTCGCAGATCATGATGCAGGCTGCCTACCACGGAAAAACCGTTGTGGGATACGACATTTCCGACGAACTACTTGCCAAGCTGCCGGATCGCTGGGAATGGATGCGCGGTTACTACAAGCGTGACCTGAAGACTTTCGACGAGGCGCGATTCAACGCGGCCATCGAATCCATCACGACCACCACCAGCGTCGCCGAGGCCGTTTCGGACGCCGACCTGGTGATCGAAGCAGTTCCGGAGGATCTCGACCTGAAGAAGAAGGTCTGGTCGGATATCGGCGCGTCCGCTCCGCCGAAAACTATCTTCGTGACCAACTCGTCGTCGCTACTGCCCAGCAGTTTCGCCGAGGCCACCGGGCGGCCGGAAAAGTTTCTTGCATTGCACTTCGCCAATCTCGTGTGGCGATACAACACCGGTGAGGTGATGGCAACTGCTGCAACAGATCCTGTCTACTTCGATGTCGTACTGAGCTTTGCTTCGGAGATCGGTCTCGTTCCCGTTCCGGTCCGAAAGGAAATTCCGGGATACGTGCTGAACAGTCTTCTGATCCCGCTGCTGCAAGCAGGAGCCAACCTTTACGTCGGCGGGGTTGCCAATCCGGCGGACATCGACAACGTGTGGCGCATAGCCACCGGGGCACCCGCCGGTCCGTTCCAGATATACGACACTGTCGGCTTCAACGTCGCAGCACATATCGCGCGCGCACACGGTGGCGAGGTTCAGGTCAAATTTGCCGACATACTGCAAAAGGGTATCGACTCGGGAAAGACCGGTCTCGGGGACGGTGAAGGCTTCTACACGTACGACTCCGACGGCCAGCGACTGGATGCTGTCGAGTCGTGGAACATCAACTGAATCGCTCGATCCCGCCTGTCAGAGGTACGGATCCGCCCAGGCGCTGATGATCCGACCGGCACGAGCTGCTTGATTCTTGCCGGTGAGAAGGTGATTGGCCCCCTCGAGCGAAACGAAGCTCCGGGGGTGACGGGCGGCCTGGAAGATCTCGCTGGCGTTGTCGATCCCTACCGTGTTGTCGGTGGGGGAGTGCATGACGAGTAGCGGTCTCCGCAGGGTGGTGATGCGCTCGCGCAGGTCTGCTTTGCGGACGTCGTCGACGAACTGTCGTTTGAGGGTCAGCGCTTTGCCGCCGGCGTGGAACGGCGCTTCGCCCTCGTCCTGGATCCGATGAATGAGTGCGTCGTAGTTGTGCTCGACATGCGCGGGCTGAAACGGGGCGGCGACGATGGCGACCGCTTCGACCGTCGGACAGTTGTGCGCTGCAGCAATGGCCGCCGAGCCGCCGAAGGAATGGCCGACGAGCAACTTCACCTCGCGACCGGTCGCGTTCATGAACTCGACGGCCTTGACGGTGTCGTGCACCTTGTTCGAGAACGAACCGTCGCCCCAGTCGCCC
Source organism: Rhodococcus sp. 15-649-2-2 (assembly GCF_002258645.1). Lineage (NCBI taxonomy): Bacteria > Bacillati > Actinomycetota > Actinomycetes > Mycobacteriales > Nocardiaceae > Rhodococcus > Rhodococcus sp. 15-649-2-2. The sequence continues at coordinate 19,327 of NZ_NPFM01000001.1, read as the reverse complement.
TCGGAGTGGCCCAGACCGAGGTTGTCGAAGCGAAGCATTCCGATGCCGTCGGCCGCGAGCTGCTTGCACATTCGATTCGCCGCCGGGCAGTCCTTGCCCAGCGTGAATCCGTGAGCGAATACGCCCCACCCTCGCGCTTCACCCTCGGGAACATCGACCACGCCTGCCAAGGTGGGTCCGGTTGCGCTGGAAAACGTGACCTGTTCCGACATACCGGTCATCCTAGGATCCACAACTCGGGCTCGAGTAGTAAGGCACGGTCGCAGTGGCGTATGACCACCGACGACGCTGGGTTCAGCCGAGCCGGGTCAACCGAGTTGGCGTAGTTGTATCGCAGTATCGAGGGCCAGTCGATGCCAGGCCGATCGCGGATCGCGTCCGGTCAGTTCCTGGGCCCGGCGCAATCGATAGCGCAAAGTCTGCGGGTGCACCTGTAGTCGGGTGGCGGCAGCCGTTGCCGTACCGGTGGAGATGAAGGCCGAAAGGCCCTGCAGAATGTGCTCGTTCGCCGCCTCGGTCAGCGGACCGAGCACGGTACGTACCACCTCGCTCGTGTCCGCGGTGGGGCGCGCGGTCAACAGTGCCAGCAGCTGACCGTCACCCTGATCGAGCAGTGCCCGGTCGTCGAACGCGTGATCCGGTGCGGTGTCCAGCGCTTCCGAGGCGAGACGCCACGAACTGCTGATACCGGCAACGGTCGATCTCTCCACGAGGCATCCGCGGAGCAGTAGATCTCGACACGCGAGGTCGGCCTCGGCGCGGTGGATCGATGGTGGCAGCAACGCGATCGCGCGTTGTTCGCGTCGAGTGCACAGGTGAGTCCGCTGACCCGACGTCGCGGTGCGGTCCGGGGGAACGAGTCCCACTGCGAGAACCAGCGATTCGACGGTGTCGTCGGACATGGGTCGGCCCGGATCTGTCGATTGCACCACGAGCAGATTCGGGTGCGTGGGTAGCTTCAGGTCGAGTTCGCGGGAACGATCCGACACCGTCCCGGGTGAATTGTGTCTGGCAGCCAGCAAGTCGTCGAGCAACGCGGCGTGCGCCTGCGCGCGGTTGGTTGTGAGCTGTTCGCGCGCAATGACGTACGCGCCGATGATTTCCTCGGAGATTGCGTCGATGGCGTCGAGCACGCCGAGGCCGAGTTCGGCGATGTCCGGTGGTTCGAGTACATCGAGATACTCGGTTGTCACGTGCCGAACGAACACGCTCGACGCGACTCGATACGCACGGAGCACATCGGCCAGCGGGCGCCCGTCCGCGGCGCGCGCGGCACCGATCGCGCGGAATCTGCTGTGGTCACGGTCGTCGATCGTCCGATCGCCGTGCGCCCACAGGGCCATCAACCGCCTCAGTGACCAATACGCAATGGCCTCGACATCGGCCAACTGTGCACCCTGCAGTGATCGGTAGACCGGGATCGCGTCGCGAATCGCGAGTACTGCCGATGCGACGACGGGGCCCAACTCCGATTCGATCTTCGCGACCACGGCGACCCGCGCTGGGTACATCGATCCACCTCCCACTCCTTGTCAGTGACTGATAAATCCTATAGTCATTCGAGTCGGTTTCCTTGAGTTCCGGCGGCGACCTCAGCACAGTCGAAGGAGACATCCGGGTCGAGCAGAAGAGTGGGGCAATGGACGCAGACGTGATCGTGGTGGGCGCGGGCTTGGCCGGACTGGTGGCAACCGCCGAATTGGCCGACGCCGGAAAGCGTGTGCTTCTCCTCGACCAGGAGCCCGAGCAGAATCTGGGTGGACAGGCGTTCTGGTCACTCGGCGGGCTGTTCATGGTCGACACTCCGGAACAGCGACGAATGGGCATCAAGGATTCGGCCGAACTGGCCTGGCAGGACTGGCTCGGCACCGCGACATTCGATCGGGGTGTCGACGATCCCGCCGGCGAGGATTACTGGGGTCACCAGTGGGCACGGGCGTACCTCGATTTCGCGGCAGGGGAGAAGCGGTCCTGGCTGCACGCGCAGGGCGTGCGGTGGGTTCCTGTCGTCGGCTGGGCCGAACGCGGCGGGTACCTCGCCGACGGGCACGGCAACTCGGTTCCACGCTTCCACTTGACCTGGGGCACCGGGCCGGGCGTCGTCGCACCGTTCGAGCGTCGTGTCCGCGAGGCTGCGGACAAAGGACTGGTGCGCTTCGGTTTTCGTCATCGCGTCGACGAGTTCGTCGTCAGCGCAGGGGTGGTCGAGGGAGTGCGCGGCGCAATTCTCGAACCCAGCGCAGCGGAACGCGGTGCGGGCAGTACTCGCGTCGAGGTGGGGGAGTTCGAGTTGCGCGCCGGTGCGGTGCTCGTCACTGCGGGCGGCATCGGAGCGAATCACGATCTGGTGCGGGAGAATTGGCCGGCTCGTCTGGGAACGGCTCCGAAATCGCTGATTTCGGGAGTCCCCGAACACGTCGACGGCCGCATGCTCGGTATCACCGAGAAGGTCGGCGGACGTCTGGTCAACAAGGACCGGATGTGGCACTACACCGAAGGCATCAAGAACTGGAACCCGATCTGGAAGAACCACGGAATCAGGATCATTCCAGGACCGTCGTCGATGTGGTTCGATGCGCGTGGTCGGCGATTCTCGGCTCCCAACTTCCCGGGCTTCGACACGCTAGGAACGTTGAAAGCCATCCAGGACAGCGGTTTCGAGTACTCATGGTTCGTCCTCACCCAGAAGATCATCGAGAAAGAATTTGCACTGTCGGGATCGGAGCAGAACCCGGACATCACCGGAAAGAACCTCAAGCTCGTACTCGGCCGAGTCTTGCCCGGTGCCAGTGCACCGGTCGAGGCGTTCAAGAAGAACGGCGAGGATTTTGTGGTCGCCGACACCCTCGGTGAACTCGTGCAGGGAATGAACAGGGTCTCCGGCGAGGACCTGATCGACCTGGTGGACTTGCGCCGGCAGATCGAGGCTCGCGACCGGGAAGTCGACAACCCGTTCACCAAGGACCTGCAGGTCTCCGCGATTCACAATTCCCGTCGTTCGCGCGGGGAGCGCATCGCGCGTACTGCGTCTCTGCACAAAATTCTCGATCCCAAATCGGGACCGTTGATTGCGGTGCGGTTGAACATCATCACTCGAAAGACGTTGGGCGGAATCCAAACCGACCTTCAGGGGCGCGTTCTCGACAGCGAGGGGCGAGCGATCGAGGGGCTGTGGGCGGCAGGCGAGATTGCCGGATTCGGCGGTGGTGGGGTGCACGGATATCGTTCGCTGGAGGGAACGTTCCTGGGCGGGTGCATCTTCGGGGGCCGGCAAGCCGGGCGTGCGCTCGCAGCGCAGGCGTGACGGTGTTCCGACGCGTCGGTCGGCCCCCGTTGCCGGGCCCGTCGGAGATCGCCACCACCGCGTCGGCGACTCCTTCCTCGCCGGTGACGGTGTCTTTCCTCGGTGTCAGCACGGCGTTGTTCGACGACGGCGAATCCGCGATTCTCACCGATGGGTTCTTCTCGCGCCCGTCACTGGCGAGAACCCTTGCGCTGCCGCTTCGTTCCGACATGCAGCGCATCGACGCCGCCCTGCGCAGAGCGGGAATCATCTCGCTCGACGCTGTTCTGTGTGCTCACTCGCACTACGATCACGCCCTCGATTCAGCGGCGGTGGCTCGGATATCCGGGGCGGTTCTGGTCGGTGGTTCCTCGACCGGTTTCATCGGGCAGGGTTCGGACCTACCCGACGACCGCATCGTCGCGGTCGAGAACGGTGAAACGACCGAGCATGGGAATTTCGCCGTCACATTCTTCGAATCCGTTCACTCGCATCCGGATCGAGCGCACGGGGTGATCGAGCGACCTCTGAGCCAGCCCGCTCGGGTGAGCGAGTATCGGTGCGGTGAGGCGTGGTCGATGCTGATCGAACACATTCCCAGCGGCCGGACCGCACTCGTCCACAGCAGCGCCGGTTTCCGGGTGGGCATGCTCCACGGAAGCCGCGCAGACGTGGTCTATCTGTCGATAGGCCAACTCGGCCGGCAATCGCGAGCGTTCATCGAGCAGTATTGGCGCGAGACGGTCTCGGTCGTCGGTGCCCGGCGCGTCGTTCTGACGCACTGGGACAACTTCTTTCGGCCTTTGCACAAGCCCTTACATGCACTCCCGTACGCCTTCGACGATATGACTGTCTCGATCGACGTGCTGGCCGACTGCGCACTGAGAGACGGAGTCGTTCTCGAGCTACCGACGCTGTGGCGACGTGTGGACCCGTGGGCCTGACGGACGCGTCAGCCCGCCTGGTTCTCGATCGAATCGACGATCGTTCGCACGCACAGAACCGGGTCGTCGATCATCGGAACGTGGCCGACGCCCGGCACGGTGACGAACCGGGCCCGAGGGAGGCGCTGCCGGGCAATGGGGACGAACTCTGCAGGCGGAAAGATGCGATCGTGAGCGGCCCATGCGACGGTGACCGGGCACGGCAGGTCGAGGAGTGGATCCATGCTCTCGCGGGTGTTCAGTAGTTCGTACGCTGCCTCGCACCCGACAAGATCCTGAAACGACCGAACCGCTTGCTGCGGCGTCATGCTGTCCCCGTGGACTGCGATGTCGCGCATGGCAATTCGTCGAGAAAGACCGAACCTCATCAGCGCTGGGGCGAGACGACGAGTCGCGTCGGCCAGTCTCTTGGTGCGGATCAAGGTGGCTCTGCTGGCACCTGGCTTCTCGTCCTTCTCCCACAGTCCTGCTGGTGAGAAGGCGCAGACCGAGCGTGCGCGTCCCCGTCTCGCCAGTTCGACAGCCATCCATCCGCCCATCGAATTTCCTGCGATGTGTACTGCATCCAGGCCGCGCCCGTCGAGTTCGCGTTCTGCGGCATCGGTGACGGCGGCTATTGTCGCCACGCCTGCGAGCGCCGGGCCTCCACGATGACCGGCCGCGGTGGGAGCAATGACATCGAACCGTTCGGCCAGCAACGGCACGACGTCGTTCCACGCTGCTCCCGACATGGTGACACCGTGCAGCAACATCAACACAGGCTTGTCGTTCATCGACCGAAGTGTGCCACGTGCGTCGTCACCTGGGCGGGCAGGGCATCGTTGCACTGTCCGCCTCGTGCCGACCTTCGCTCACAGATCGTCCAGGGCGACCAGGCCGTCCTGCAGTGCTCTCGCCACCAGCGACGCTTTGGTCGGCGCGGCTCGACCGACACTGGCATACTTCGCGCGAATACGGGACAGATGGGTGTTCACCGTGCCCAGCGCAATATGCAGCACCGCGCACACTTCTTGCTTGGAGTCGCAGCGCAACCAGGCTCCGAGAACCGCAATTTCGCGCGTGGTCAATCCGGGATCGACGAACTCGGCCGGTACCTGCGGCACCCGAGGCCTATCGGTGCCGGGGGTTGCCGTGGTTCGGGAGCGCACCGCCGACGCGCTTCGCCGAGGCGCAAATCGCTGTGACGGGTGAAGCGACCCACCGGACGCAATCTCGAGCGTCGTGGTCGTCACACCTGTGTTCGTGTCCCGCATGGCATTCGACCCCCGTTGTCCGTCTTGGGTGTTTCGATCATCCGACCACGCCGCGAAATATGAAACAACACCATCATGTTCGAGGATCACTGCATAATTCGATATCCGAATCCAATAGACTTTATACACCTATAAAAATTCAGCTCGTGGTGTGTATTGATATAGTCGACGATCCATCAGATCGAACATCCGTAGGCGGTTGTCGTTGAGCTCGAAATCCACACCACGCGAACAATTGCTCCGGGCCGGTTCCCGCCTGCTGACCGATCTCGATATGACGGTGTTGGCGCGCTCGCTGTCCATTGCAGCGGTCGTGGAAGAAGCAGGACTGTCGCATCAGACTTTCCACAATGCCTATCCAGGTTCCTCCCGCACCGGCGAGCGCGGCGGCAAGGAAGCGTTCATGGAGGATCTGCTCGCACACGTGACGTTGGAGTACTCACCGCCCGATGACGTCGCCGAGCAGCCGTCCTCGGATCTCGCGGCCTATTTCGAGCAGCTGACCTCGGGGCTGCTGCGTCAAAGGATGATCGGTGCCATGATCGCCTCCGATCACGCCGGAGCGCGGTCCTCGTTGGCACCGGAATTCGATGCCATGGATCACGCCGTCGAGAGCGCAGTGCGGCACAAACTCCGCGCTGTCGGCGGCTCGGTGAGAACACCGTTGACGGTGGCCGACCTCTCCACAGTGTTCGTAGCTCTGCTCGACGGGCTTGCCTTCCGTGAAAGTCTCAGCCCGGGAACGATCTCCGCGGAACGCGTGGCCACGGCCATCGATTCGTTGCTCGATTGGGCGGTGGACCCGGTCCACTCGGATCGACGGCAGCGTACCGACGAGCAGGTCGATGCGCTGCCATCGCTCGAATCCCTCGATCCGGCAAGGGGCGACATCGAATCCGATGTCATCGTGGCCACCGAGACGCTGTTCTCGGAACACGGATACTTCTCGGTCACCCTCGCGGACATCGCGTCGGCGTCCTCGCTCACCGTCACCGATCTCAAGCGATTGTTTCCGAGCAAAGTCGACATCATCGTCGCCGCACTCACCCCCGAGTTCGAGCGTGTACTCCGGCTGGGTCGCGCGGATGCTCGGCTCGACGTGGAACCGGTTGTCGCTCTAGTGCGTTCGGTGAATCGTCTGGCGGAGTTCGTGTCGCGCAACCGGGCCATGAGCTCGGGAATGTTGCTTGCGCTGAGCTTCGAGCAGTTTCACGAGCCCGGTACCGTCACCACCATCAGGGAACACCTTCCCGTGCCGTCGGCACTGACCCCGATTCTCGAGAGCGGTCAGCTCCGAGGCGACTTCGCTACCGAGGTGTCCGCAGTCGAACTGGCCACCGTGCTCGCCAACAATGTGGTGATCAGATCGCTGACGCGATCGGGAGAATCCCCGGAAGAAGTCGCCGACAATGTGCTGAAAGTGTTCCTGTCCGGAATATTGTCTCGTTGATCGACGCCCTCCGCGACAACTACGCCTCGACAGAGTCTGTGTCGGGAAGTGGGACGTCGAAGGCGAGCAGAGCCACGTCGTCGTGAAGTCCGTCTCCGAACGACGCCAGCAGGGTGGTGAGGTCGTCGACGATCTTCGGAGCAGTGGTGGGCCCCATCTCGGCGACGAAGGTCTCGAGGTTGCCGTTGTCGTCGAAGCGAGTTCGGCCGGGCCCCACGATCGCTTCGGTCAGGCCATCGGTGTAGAACGCCATGACGTCACCGGCCCGCAGCGTCACCGATGCCGACTCGAAGTGGGGTTCGGACAGGGCACCGACGAGCTGCCCACCGGTGGTGTCGACGAAATCGACTGCAGCGTCGTGGGTTACGCGTATCGCAGGTGGATGCCCGCCGCTTGCGAGGTGCACCACCGCGCCGTTCGGTTGCGGAGTGATGGTGCCGAACACCACCGTGCAGAACCTCGGGTCGTCGCCGTGAAACTCGTGATGCAGAACGGTGTTGAGGTTCTCCAACACCGAGATCGGGTTGCGGTCGAACACTGCCGCGGCCCGCAAGGTGTACCGGGTCAGTGACGTGACGGCGGCGGCACCGGCACCCTTACCGCTCACGTCACCGAGAAAGAAGCCCCACGTGTCTTTGTCGAGTGGAAACACATCGTAGAAATCACCACCGACTTCATCGAGGGACGCGGGGTGATAGTGGGCTGCGACGTTCATGCCGGTCGGAGCGGAGAGGATCGGTGGTAGCAGAGTCCGCTGAAGCGTCGACGCCAAGATCTGTACCTGAGTCCGTTCGGCCTCGGCCAACTTTCGGGCTTGCTCCGATGCTCCCAGCGCATCCTGGGATCGATCGAGGGCTGCTTCGGCATCGTCCTGAGCCGCCTCGGCATAAATACGGGCGTCGACGAGATCCTGCTCGCGCACTCGGCGTTCCGTCTCGTTGTGCAGCGTCATCGTGACGGTCATCGCGCCCGACTCCGAACGAAGTCTGTTCGCCAGCACGGACACCGCAGTGGACGACGCTCGCCCCGGCGCGCCGGTCAGCTGGGCTGCAGTCCCGATCGGCACGTCCGAATCGGATGTGGATGCAGCGTCGAGCAGGCCGGCCAGCACCGGCGCGAATTCGGTACCGAAGAGGTCTGCGACGGGGGTTCCCTCCAGCGAGTCACGGCTGCGGGCGGTGATTCGAGAGGCGGCCACGTTCGCGTACAGAATTCTGCCGCTGGCGACGTCGACCGAGAACACTCCGCAGGGCGCAGAGGCGAGTAGTTCGGCAGCCGAAGCGGTCATGGGTACTCCTCCTGATCAGGTCGCGCGGTGGGATGACCCGCTGGGGCGGGCCGCGGCGAGCGGCTTGCTCCACGCGACGGTCACGACCGTGCCGAGACCGGGTCGATGATCGACCGACAGCTCGTCCGATACTGCGGCGGCCAACTGCAGGCCGTGGCTACGAGTGGTCGTCGGTGTCGGTGGGTGCCACGTTCCGGTGTCGGAGACGGTCACGGTGAGCGTCTCGTGGTCGTACGCCGCGGTGATCGTCATCGTTCCGATTTCGGGGGACGCGCGATAGGCATGTTCGACGACGTTGGCGAGCGCCTCGTAGACCCCGAGCACGATGTCGTCCACCAGAGCGCTGTTCACTCCGAGTTCGAGCACCCAGCCGCGCAGCCGCCGACGAAGCGTGGTTGCCGTCGTCGGCTCGGCCTGGGCTGTGTGACTCCAACGCAGAGGGGCTGACCCCGAATTGCTCTCGGTCACGATCTACGCTCCGACCGGGGATGTGGTGTCATCGGTCGGCCTCGCCGCTGCGAGTCGACGACTGCACGTGCGCAACGGCGTCAGGAACGGTGGTGAACGTGGCCATCACGCGATCGATTCCGCTGAGCTGCACGGGCCGAACGACGACGCCGTTCACCGCAACCAACGCCATGCGCGAGGCGTCCGGCAGTCGATCGCACACGCGCACCAACACTGTGATCGCGCTCGACGACAGGAAACTCACATCGGTCAAGTCCACGACCAGGCCCCCCTTGGCGGTGTCGGCCGCAGGAAACGCCGTGGCAGACAGCGTGGGGATGGTGTCGAGGTCCAATTCCCCTCGAACAGTGAGTACGGTTGTCGAGTCGTGCGCAGCCGACACGATCTCGAACGGCCCTCCGGTCGGCTCCTCTGACATGTCTGCGACGTTACCTGTTATCGAGTGCGATTCACGACCGGAAACTGTCGATCAACAACCCGCCGGCACCGAGCACGTCCAGAACCATACGAACCGATCGTGCAGGTGCGAATACGGCGATCTTGCCCGGATGCGCGTACGTCGCATCGACGATCGCATTGGCCACACCCGAATACATGAACGACACCTGCGACAGATCGACCACCACCCGATCCGACGTGGACGCGAGGCAGTCGAGGCTGTGGACGAATTCGGCACGAGTGGACATGTCCAGCTCGCCGAATGCGCGCAGTGTGTCGAGGCCGTCGGAAGTGCGAACTGTCTCGAGTCGGAAGACGCCTTCGTCGTCGCGGAGGGAGCGTTCCATGGTTGCAGTGCTCGTCAGCATGTCCTTACCTCTTCCCCGAAGCGCTCGCTCCGATCGGTGTGCCCGTGCGGTGCGAGACGCTGAGTTGTTGTGCTTTCAACAATGTCAGTGCGTAGTTGCGGAAGGCTCTGCCGCAGATCACGAATCGGTAACGACAAGTCTCGGTTCGGTAACGCCGTCACCTGGCCAGCAGCTCTATGAGCGAACTGGTGACCTTCTTCTTCATCCAGCCTCGCACGCCGCGCTGCCCGAGCGCTGCCCGAGCAGCGTTCAGGCCTGCTGCTCCGTGTACCCCGCCACCGGGGTGCGCCGATGCAGAACCGAGGAACAGACCCTCGACGGGAGTTTCCGACCGTCCCAGCCCCGGAGTCGGTCGAAATATCAACTGCTGCTGAAGCTGTGCGGTCCCACCGTTCACTGCGCCGCCGTACAGGTTGGGATCGGCACCGTGCAGATCGCTCGGTCGCTGCACGACCCGGCCGACGATCGAATCCAGAAATCCCGGTGCATGAGCATCGAGAACTCTGTCCACACGGTCGGCAACGGTGTCGGCCGCGGCATCGTCGACGACGCCTCTCGGTAGATGGGTGTAGGCCCATGCGCTTTCGGTACCTTCCGGCGACCTGCTTCGATCGGCAGTGGTCATCTGGCCGAACAGCATGAACGGGCTCTGTGGGAGAACTCCGGTGGTGAGGTCGGCGGCCCAGTGGACGAGGCCGTTGTCGTCGGCACCGAGGTGAACTGTGCCTGCATCCGCCAAAGACGGTGAGTTCCAGCGTATTCGATGATCGAGGGCGTAGTTGACCTTCACTACCGGGGTGTCCCACTCGAAGGTGCGCAGGTCGTCGTGCACTCGACGCGGAACTGCGTCGAACGGAAGCAGTGAGCCGTACAGTGCCGGTGCCGATACATCGGCGACGATTGCCCTGCGCGCACGGAACGTGTCTCCGGCCGCCGTGTGCACCGCACGCGCGCGACCGCCGCGAACGTCGATCGATTCGACCAGCTGTCCGCATTCGAGCGCGGCACCCGATGCGGCCCCTCGGCGAATCAGAGCGCCGGTCAGCGCCGATGATCCACCGACCGGGGCGGGGTAGCCGACGTCCTGCGCGAGCATCGTGAGCAGGTAGCCCATCATTCCGCTCACGGGGGCGTCGGTCGGCACGTCGCCGTGCATGGCATTGCCGAGCAGCAAGCAACGCGCAGCTTCGCTGTGGAACAGCTCGTGAGCCATCACCCGGGCCGGTAGCGCCGCGAATCGAACGAAACGCAGCGTCTCCGGTACGCCGAGGGTGCGGACCAACCGTGCTGCGGGTGCCACGGGCGGAAACGGTCCGAACAGTGAATCGAGGAGCGGCTTACGAATGCGTTCCCACTGCTCGAAGAGTCGCAGCCAGGTATCGCCGTCTCGCGCGTCGTGTTCGGACAGCAGCGCGGCCGTGGTCTCGACGTCGTGATGGACGACCGGAGCGTCGGTGTCCTGTGCCGACCGTGCATGGCCGTACACCGCAGGGGAGTGCGACCACTGCAACCCGTGTCGTTCGAGCTCGAGTGCGGTCATGGCAGGCGATGCGAGCGCCATCGGGTAGAAGGCGCTGAAGAGGTCGCTGGTGAAACCCGGAACGAGCTCGGCACTGCGCACGGCACCGCCTGGGTGCTCGGCGGCTTCGAGGACCACCACGTCCCAGCCTGCGTCGGCCATCGCTGCGGCCGCTACCAACCCGTTGTGACCGCTGCCGATGACAATCGCGTCGACTTCGGTGGTGGTCATCGGGAAGTGCTCCTCTGCTCGGTCGTGGTCTTCCTGGTCAGGACTGTACCGACGACGTACAGTGCGACCCCCACCGCGAGGAGCAGTCCGGCGCGCAGCCACGTTGGCGCCGACTGTTGGGTCAGCAGTACAGCGCAGGTGATCAGCGCGAGAACGGGAAGTGCTGTGGGCGTTCGGAAATGGTCGGTGTCTGCGCGATCGCGGCGTAGCACGAGCACTGCGACGTTGGTGCTGACGAAGACGAACAGCAGTAGCAGCACCACGGTTTCGGCCAGTGCCGCAACAGATCCGGTTGTGCAGAGAACCATTGCGACGACGGTGGTGGCCACGATGGCAGTCCACGGTGTCTTGCGTCCGGGGAGAACCTTGGCCAGCGCTCCGGGGAGCAGACCGTCGCGCGCCATCCCGAACGTCAGTCGCGACGCCATGATCATCGTCAGCAACGCGCCGTTGGCGACCGCGACGAGCGCGACGAGGCTGAACACCCACGGCGGGATGCCGGCGTCTGCGGCGGCGACGACCTCGAGCAGTGGGCCTGTCGATTCCGACAGCTTGTCGGCAGGCACGACGGTCGAGACTGCGAGCCCGACCAGCACGTACACCACACCGGCCGCCGTGACGGCGCCCAGCAGGGCTCGTGGGTAGACCCGGCGCACGTCCTCGACTTCCTCGGCGATGTTCGCCGAGGTCTCGAAGCCCACGAACGAGTAGAACGCGAGCAGGGCCGCCCCGAGCACGGCCAGCGTCGGGGTTGTCTCGTCGGTGAATTCGAGGACGCGCGACGGCACGCCGTCCCCGCGGCTCAGTACGAGTCCGGCAAGGGCGATGACGACCACCAGTCCGGACACCTCGACCACTGTCATGACGAGGTTGGCCCGGAGAGATTCGGTGATTCCACGCGCGTTGAGCAACCCGACCAGCAGTAAGAAGACCACTGCGGCGGGGACGGCCGGCACGTCGAGGAACACGCCCAGGTAATCGCCCGAGAAGGCAAGCGCAAGCCCGGCGGCACTGGTGACGCCTGCGGCGAGCATCGAAAATCCGACCAGGAACGACACGAGAGGTTTTCCGTACGCCTGTTGCGCGAACACGGCTGCGCCGCCTGCTCGTGGGTACTTGGTGACCAACTCCGCATACGAGGCAGCGGTGAGCAGCGCCATCAGCAGGGCGACGAGCATGGGAAGCCAAATGGCTCCGCCGACCTCACCCGCGATCTCGCCGACGAGAGCGTAGATTCCGGCACCGAGCACGTCGCCGAGAATGAATACGAACAACATTCTCCCCGAGACTGCTTGTCGCAGTGGAGTGTTGGTCACGGCGCGGTGGACCGCTCGGCCAGGAGTGCAAGTCTGCGCAAAGCCTCGGCGTTGCGTGGATGCGCGAGAATATGTTGTATACGGTCCGGCACCAGGTCGAACGGTGCTGTGATCGCATGTTCGATGATCTCGATGCGGCATCCGGTGTGGATCGGGTGCAACCGCACTGTGATCGACGCCTTTCCGAACGGCAGTGCACGCGCCTCCAGCTGGAGTTCACGACCGGCGTGCATTCCCACCGACCGGGTCACGTCACTGAGTACCGCGGGCCAGGTGCCGACCGAATGATGGATCGAGCTTCCGGCAGCGGGCCAGTTGCCGTCGACGGCGCGAATTCGGGAAGCACCGACAACCCATGTCGCGTAGCTCCATCCGTTGGCGAGAACGTCCCATACGTCGTCGCAACTGGCTGTCGTGTTCCTGCTGGTGGGCACTGTTCGGCCTCCGGGACTCTGGTCGTTGGGCGTGATTGCACGATCAGCGATCGTGCTCCGCTACTCCTGGGCTCGAAGTCGATGTGCTGCGCGGTGTCGTCGGTCGCTCGGTGAGCCGAACCGAATTCGACGTATGCCCCGAAACAGCCGGACCCAATCGGATGTCGACCACCTGATTCACGGGCGATCCAGGATTGTCATACTGAGTGCATGTCGACAATCGCGTATGTCATTGCAGGTTCGGAAGCTACCGGCGGTGCCGGTCTGCAGGCAGACCTCAAGACATTCGAGCGGCTCGGGGTGTACGGCGTCGGAACGATCACCTGCATCGTGTCGTTCGATCCGAAGTCCGGCTGGGGTCATCGATTCGTTCCCATCGACAGGTCGGTCATCGCCGATCAGATCGAAGTCGCCACTGCCGCACACGATCTCGATGTCGTCAAGATCGGCATGCTCGGTACCCCGGACACCGTCGACACGGTGGCCGACTCGTTGCGTCGGCAGTCGTGGCGGCACGTTGTGGTCGATCCGGTGTTGATCTGCAAAGGCCAGGAGCCCGGTGCCGCGCTCGACACCGACAATGCGCTCCGGCGCGAGATTCTTCCGCTGGCCACCGTGATCACCCCGAACCTGTTCGAGGCGCAGACGCTGTCCGGGATGGACGAGATCACCACCGTAGACGAGCTCGGCGAGGCCGCGAAGAGAATCGCCGACCTCGGACCTCGCTACGTGGTGGTCAAGGGTGGTGCCGGGCTGCCCGGCGGCGAGGCCGTCGATGTCGTCTACGACGGGTCCGACCTCACCGTGCTCCGTGCTTCCAAAGTGGGCGAAGAACGTGTGTCGGGTGCGGGCTGCGTATTCGCCGCAGCCATCACCGCGGAGTTGGCCAAGGGCGCGGACGTGCTGGACGCCGTGGCGACGGCCAAGAACTTCGCGCACGCCGGCATCGTCGGCCGGCTCGCGAGCCGTGCTCCGTTCGCTGCTGTGAGTTGGCACGACTGACCGTCCGATCCGACGTCAGGTTTACCGCCGAGGTCCAGCGGGCAGCCGACGTGGACGGTTCGTCTCGAATGGGACGAACGGTCCGTATCCGGAGAGGATCCACATGGCAGACGAGAACACGAGCGAATCCGACGCCGGGGCAACCGACGACGATCGGACGACCCGCGGCCACGCGGGTGAGGCAATCGTCGACACCCGCAACTGGCCGGGCTACATCTGCATCGGAGTCGCTTTAGTGAGCCTCGGCCTCACTCTCACCGCGGCAGGGTACGGATTCACCGGGTGGGTGTGGATCGGGGCAATTGCCGCGCCGGTTCTGCTCGTGGCCGGGATTGCCCTCGTTCTCCTGGAGCGCAAGCGCGTCAAGGCTCAGGAAGGCAAGTCGCTGACCGACCCGGCTGGACATTGATCGACTCGACCTCGACCGGCGCCTTCACGGCCGGTACAACCGGTCGACGTACTCGTCGGCGGGCCTAGCGCAGGGTGTGCTGAGACTTGCGTTCCTTCTTGCCCTGCGACTTGTCGGCCCGTTTCTGCGCAAATCTGCCGGCCGACTTCAGTCCCTTCGACACGAAGTTGTCTTTCCCCGTCCGCTTTTCGAGGCTTTGCCCGGCGAAGGCGAACGCGCGAGCGAGGATGGGAAGCCCGATCGCGACGATGAGGTAGCGGTACAGGTACTTGCGTGCCAGCAAGGGAAGCATCGGAAGGATCCTTTCGTGTGGGAGTCGGTCAGCGGACTGCGCGTCGAACCTTCAGCGCGGCGGTAGCGGTCAGCGTGATGACGGCACCGACCACGGCTGCGCCGAGCAGCGAGACTCCTTGGCCGAGATCGAAGTTCCAGCCCAGGAAGTTGATCGTGGTGTGCACGGTGTTCTGCAGTACGAAGATCACCAGTGCGGCGACCAGTACGAGCGTGATCAGCAGGGCGAGCTTCGAGGCGAATCCGCCGCGGCGCTTGGTGGTCGTGGTGTCGGTCGATGTGGTCATGAGGGGTTTTCCGTTCTCCGGTGTGAAAAGTGGGATGAAGTGCAAGTGCCGCCGATCATCGAGATCGGCGGCACTCGATGAGCTGGGGTGGTTACTTGAAGGTGTCCTTGATGTTCTCGCCGACCTTCTTCACGCCTGCCGAACCCTGATCCTTCTTGCCCTCGGCCTCGAGGTCCTTGTTGTTCGTGGCGTCGCCCACAACTTCCTTCGCCTTGCCGATGGCGTCTTCTGCTGCGTTCTTGGCCTTGTCGATGAAGCTCATGGTGTTCGCCTTTCAGGTGGCTGTGAATGTTGGTAACGGATAGATAGTCGGTTTTCGCGCGCGAAAACAAACGTCGCTGTGATGTAGCTCATATCGCGGTGGCGTTCGGTCGAAAGATCAGGTGAGGGAGACCAGCTCGGTGATGTCGTCCTGGGGGAGCTCACCGTCGACCACGGCGGTGACCACGGAACTGTTCAACGTGATGGCACCCTTGTGGTTGTCCAGGAATGCGGTGTCGGCAGCATCGCGACCGACGGAGATTCGCACCAACGTGGAGCGGGGGGCGAGGCAGGTGGCATCGACAACACGCCATTGGCCGCCCACGAACGCCTCGGCGACAGCATGGAAGTCCATCGGATCGCAGCCGGGCGCGTACACCGCCACCAGGCGGGCCGGAACGTTGACCGCACGCAGCATGGCGACCACGAGGTGCGAGTAGTCCCGGCAGACGCCCTGTCCGGCGAGCAACGTGTCGACAGCACCGTCGATCGGATCACTGCTTCCCGGAACGTAACTCAGCCGAGCGCCGACCCACGCGGAAATCTTCGCCAGCAGTTCCTCGGAGTCCGCGTAGTCGCCGAATTCGGTGGCGGCGAAACCGTAGAACTTGTCGGCCTCGGCGTACCGACTCGGTCGCAGATAGAGCGACATGTCGTAGTCGGTGACCGGTGCCGGGGTGGTGTTACCCAGAATCGTGGCGTCGTACGAGACCTGAAGGTTGCCGACATCGGCGGGCATGACGTGAATCCGGTTGCCGTGCGGCCCGCTCACTTCCTTTGCCTCGATGGGTTTGCCGTCGAGGACGAAGGACAGTGATTCGGTGACCGTCGTGCCCGGGTGCGGAGCAATCGCGATCTGGAATTCGAGTGTGGTGGCTGCGGTGATGTCTACATCGAGGCGCGCGGATACGTCGCGTTTGAGCACTGGAACTCCTGGCAGGTGGTGGTGGGTGAACCTGCTGCCAGTACCCGTATCCACCGAAACCAATCGCGCCTCGTCATGGAGTGATCAGCGCCACCCCAGTGAGGGGGCCACGTCGCGGAGCAGTGTCTCCACCACGTGAGCGCAGTAATCGACGCCCAACTGATTCGGAACGGTGAGCAGGAGGGTGTCCGCGGCGGCGATCGCCTCGTCTGCGGCGAGTTCTTCGATCAGTCGGTCGGGCTCACCTGCGTAGGTCTTGCCGAACCGGGCCTTGCCGCCGTCGAGGTAGCCGACTTGGTCGTCGCCGCTTCCCTCCCGTCCGAAGTAGGCGCGATCCAGGTCGCTCACAATCGGAAAGATGCTGCGACTCACGGACGTTCGAGGAGCGAAGTCGTGGCCTGCGTCGCTCCACGTCTTGTGAAAACGTTCGATCTGCTCGGCTTGCAACTGATGGAAGGGCACTCCGGTGTCTTCGCTCAGCAGGGTCGAGCTCATCAAGTTCATGCCCTGGCGTGCTGTCCACTCGGCCGTCTCGCGGGTGCCTGCACCCCACCAGATGCGTTGGCGCAGACCCGGTGCGTGAGGTTCGAGGCGCAGCAGGCCGGGCGGGTTGGGGAACATCGGCCGCGGGTTCGGTTGAGCGAAGCCCTTGCCTTCCAGGAGATCGAGGTAGATGCGGGTGTGCTCGCGAGCCATGTCTGCATGATCGGAGCCCTCCGCGGGGGAGTATCCGAAGTACCGGTAACCCTCGATGACCTGTTCGGGCGATCCTCGGCTCACCCCGAGTTGCAACCGCCCGCCCGAGATGAGGTCGGCAGAGCCGGAATCCTCGGCCATGTAGAAAGGATTCTCGTAGCGCATGTCGATGACGCCGGTACCGATTTCGATGGTGCTCGTTCTGGCCCCCACGGCTGCGAGCAGCGGAAACGGAGAGGCAAGCTGGTTGGCGAAGTGGTGCACGCGGTAGTACGCGCCGTCGGCCCCGAGTTCTTCGGCCGCCACCGCGAGGTCGATCGACTGCAGCAGTACATCCGACGCCGATCGCGTCTGTGACTGCGGGGACGGGGACCAATGACCGAAGGACAGGAATCCGATCTTCTTCATCACGTGCTCTTTCGTTGAAGGATCAACCATATTCACTGTACTTCAGCACGTGTCGGGGTGGTTTCATTCCCGACTCCGCTGCTACGCGCCGATTCCAGCGGTCAGCAATTTCGCTAGTTCGAGATACGCATCTCCGTCACTCAGGCCGGTCAATCGGAACACTTCTCGCGTCTGAATTCGGACCATGACCGAGGACGCGACGTCGCCGACGAAGGCCGCGTGCACGTCACGTACCTCGCCACTGGCAACTCCTTCGCTGATCAACTCCTGGACGCGTCGTGCGGCGATTGCGGTGTTGCGCTCGTACACCGAACGCGCCGACTCGAGCGATGCCAGATCGGTCATGAACTGTTCGGATGCCGATTCCAGAGCAGCACCGACGGCGGTGAGGTAGGTGGTGATGCGATTGCGGGTGCCGTCCACCTCGGCGACCGCATTTTCGACCTGGGTGGTCATGGACTTGAAGTAGTGCACTGTAGCTGCGCCGACCAGCTGATCCTTGCTGGACGCCAGGGTGTAGAGGGTGGACTTGGAGCAGCGAAGCCGTGCCGCGATGGTGTCGAGTGTCAGGTGTGCGAATCCCTCGGCCAAGAACAGACTCACGAGTTGGTCGAAGAGCTCGGAACGGCGCGCCGTGGCGTGCGAGGTCACGGGTGCGTTCACATCAAGGATGGTACTGCATCGACTTGTGCAGTACTGTGCATCAGTACTGCGGATCACCCTGCAGTACTGATGCTGAAAAGTCCCGGAGGTTGTCCGTGCCCGTCGATCGCCTGTTGCCCACCGCTGAAGCACGTGACCTCATAGCGCTCACCCGAGATGTGGCGGACAAGGTACTCGACCCGATCGTCGACGAACACGAACGCCATGAGACCTACCCGGACGGGGTGTTCGCGACACTGGGCGAGGCGGGTCTGCTGAGCCTGCCGTACGCCGAAGAGTGGGGCGGTGGCGGCCAGCCGTACGAGGTCTACCTGCAGGTTCTCGAAGAGTTGGCATCACGTTGGGCCGCAGTTGCAGTGGCGGTGAGCGTGCACGGTCTGGCCTGCTATCCCATGATGGCGTTCGGAACCGATCAGCAGAAGGAAGACAAGCTCCCCGGCATGCTCGGCGGCGGACAGATCGGTGCGTACTCGCTGTCCGAGGCCCAGGCCGGTTCCGACGCAGCGGCGCTGAGTTGCAAGGCCGCCGCGACCGACGGTGGCTACACGGTGAACGGATCGAAGGCCTGGATCACGCACGGCGGTGTGGCTGATTTCTACAACCTCTTCGCCCGCACCGGAGAAGGCTCGAAGGGGATCTCGTGCTTCCTCGTTCCGAACGGAACCGAGGGGTTGAGCTTCGGTAAGCCCGAGGAGAAGATGGGGTTGCATGCGATCCCGACGACCTCCGCGCACTACGACAACGTGCACGTACCCACCGAATGGCGAATCGGAGCGGAGGGCCAAGGGCTGCAGATCGCCTTCAGTGCGCTGGACGCCGGAAGGCTCGGAATTGCTGCTGTCGCAGTAGGAATCGCCCAGGCAGCACTCGACGATGCAGTGAAGTACGCCCAGGAGCGCACTGCGTTCGGCAAGAAGATCATCGACCATCAGGGGCTGGGCTTCGTACTGGCGGACATGGCGGCTGCGGTCGATTCCGCCCGCGCTACCTATCTCGATGCGGCCCGCCGCCGGGACGCAGGACTTCCGTACTCCCGCAATGCTTCCGTCGCAAAACTGATCGCCACGGACGCAGCCATGAAGGTGACCACCGATGCAGTTCAGGTGTTCGGCGGTTACGGCTACACCAGGGATTTCCGCGTCGAGCGATACATGCGCGACGCCAAGATCACCCAGATCTTCGAGGGCACCAACCAGATTCAACGTCTGGTCATCGCGCGATCGCTCGCAAGCAACTGACGATCCGTACCCGGCTTTTCACACAACGTAGGGGACATCTGCATGACGACAACCGAACCCGATATCCATACCACTGCGGGTAAATTGGCCGATCTTCGTAAACGTCTCGCGGGTGCGGAGCATCCCTCGGGTGAGGCGGCGGTGGAGCGGGTCCA
>NZ_NPFM01000026.1:0-193681 GCF_002258645.1 Rhodococcus sp. 15-649-2-2 | reverse complement strand
ACAAGCTCTACCAAGGACAACTCCACCGCCCTGCAGCCTAGAATCGTGTCCCACATGTACCGAGACACCCGTGTCCCACATGTATCAAGACAGCACACGGCCTCTGCGACGAGTTTTCGTGCACATGCGGCGAAGCCGCTCAACTCACCCCGTCACCTCGACCGGAATCGCTCCGATTGTCTCGACGGAGGATCCGTTCCACTGGTAGCGCACCAAGGCTGGCCCACCACCCGGGGAGATGGCGTCGTCACCTGGGACTCGCCAGCGGTACGCGATGGTGACGAAGTCGTAGCCGGAGTCCGCGACACTCATGTTCGGATACGGAACGTCATTGGCCTTGCCCAAATACTGGCCGTCGTGAAAGAAGAGCAAATACGACGGGTCGTCATACATGTTGCGGCTTTCGGGTCGCGTCAGAAAGGTGACCAGAGGTAAGCACGGGTATGAGCTCGTGCTGTCGACCCAACCTCTGCCCTCGAAGGGTGGGAGCGATGCAAGAGCCGCATCTCGCGCCGAGTTCTCCACGCACACCGACCCGGTCGCCGGATCCACGGTGCCAGCGGGTGCAGGAACGGGTGCAGGCCCGGGCGCGGGAACGGGTGCGGGACTAGGTGCAGGACCGGGAGCCGGGTTCGCGCGGGGCGGGTTCAGCACTTCCGGCGGCAACTGGTCGAGCATGTCGACCGACGACCCGTTCCACCGGTATCGCACGAGCGCGGGTCCGCCCGTCGGATTCGCGTTCGCATCACCAGGGTTGGTCCACTTGTACGACACCGCGACGGTGTCGGAGAGCTGATCGACCACGGTCGTGAACGCGTACTGCTCGGCCGTTGCGGTTCCGAGATAGGTGTTGTCGTGGAAGAACAGCACGGTTTCCGGGCTACTGCTGGTTGCATCCGCGATGCGCGCGGTGGCCCAGGCCAGCGTTGCGCAGGGGTCGCCTTGCTCGTCGAGTTGCCAAGCGCTGGCCATGAACGGGGTGAGACCACCGATCGCGTCCTGAACTACGGAGTCTTCGAGACAGGTGGACGACCCTCCCCCGACAGGCGCGCCCGGAGTTGTCGATGATCCCGGTGAGGTCGTCGGGGCGGCGGAGGAGGTGGGTGTCGCTGCTGTTCCGGACCCGGGAATGCCGGCCGCTGGGGTGCCCGAGTCAGGACTCGAACACCCACTCACGATCAATGCGACGACGGCCAGCCCCGCACACACTCGAAGTTTCATACCCGGGTGTCGAGCGTCACGAACCGACCGTTACTTCAGATCACGATCCTTCACCGAGTCGAGATCCAATCGAGTCGTATCCGCTACCGGTGAGTGCTGCCGACCAACGCTCGACTGCTCCCCCACAGGGCGAAGCCGAGCAACAGGAAGCCGGGCAAAATTGCACCGATCGCGTCGATAGAGCTGTCGGCGGCACCCGCAGCGGCGAGAATCAGGGCGAGTACGCCGAGCGCGGTCAACGCCACGCCGAGGCCGGTGAAGAAACGTAGCCTCCACACCAGAGCGAGGGCGACGAAGTGCACGCCGACCACCGTCGAAATCCACGCAACCGCAGCCTGCGGTGCATCGAGTGGACCGTTGATGATCGCGAGACCGCCGAAGATTGCAACCACCTCGACGGCGACCACGACCCAGTACCCGCGGCCGAAGCCGCCGCGGGCACCGTCCTCCGGAGCGGGGGCCGGCTGGACTCGCCACACCGCGAGAAGCACGACGACCAACGCCGCCGCTGCGACGACACGCAGCCCGATGGTCAAGGTCGTCGGAAACGTATCCGAATTGACGAAGACGAAGACCAATCCGAAAACGGCTCCGATGATCGAGCCGATTTTTTCGGGAGCCATGCGTGCTCTGGGTTTCACGTGGCCCACCGTCGCACAGTTTCACCGCGTGTACAGCGAATCTGGCCGATCGATCGTCGTGCGCGGAACCTCGGTGTCTATTACGACTTTCCGTGCACGTGCGGCGACGCCGCTCTACTCCGGAACAGAGCTGACAGTGAACGGCTCGACGGGTTCTCCCCCACGCTTGTCGAACTGACTGTTCACCACGAGCAGCCGATCATCCACTGCGGCAACGGTTGTGGGGTAGGCGAACGATGCGTCGGTGATTTCGCCGGTGACCGCGCCGGTTCTGCCGTCGTCATTCAGGTCGACCTTCGCGATCAGACCGTCGCGATTTCGGACGACGTACAGTGTGTCGTCGTCCATCTCCATACCGTCGCCGTTCACGAGCGTCGCTCCGCCGAGATCGACCTGGGTGACCTCCTTGGAGGTCTTGTCGATGCGATACAGGTTGCCGGTGCTCGACTGCACGACGATCAACGCCGATTCGTCGTCGTTCTCGACGATGCCGTTCGCATTGAAGCCCTCTCCGTATGCAAACGGGGTGCCGTCGAAGCTCACGAATGTCTCCAGCGGACCGTCCTGCGTCCCAGCCACAATCTGATCGAAGGGAATGCGGTACAGCGCCGGGCTGCGTGAGTCCGTCACAAAGGCATCGCCGTTGTCGGCAATCGCAACGTCGTTGAGGAACGTCGCGTCGGTGCCGAGACCGTTGGTGAACGTGGCCACCAGATCACCGGAGTTGGCGTCGTACACCCACACCTTGCCTGTCGCTCCACCGGCGATCACCAAGTAGTCGGGCCGATCGTCGTCATCGGTGACATCAATGCCGGCAGCGCCGGTGCGTCCGTCGGCTCCGCCGGGCAAGAACACAGAAACATCCGGGGATCCGACGGTTCCGCGGAACACTGCGCCGTCGGAGGTGGACGTCACGTAGAACGTGTCGTCCGCTGCGGTGATGCCTTCGGGGAACACTCCGGTTCCGGGCAGGTTGTAGACCATTGCAGAGCTCGAACTCGGTGACGTCGACGCCGACTCCGACGCCGACGCGGCAGAATTGCTTGGGGTGCTCGGTGCCGGCTCCGCCGAATCAGAGGACCCGCAGGCACTCAGCAGCAGTGTGGCGACGGCAACAGCAGGGACTACTCGAGAGACTCGGTTCACATCATCGAGTGTTCCATATGTCTCAATTTGCAGGCATTTCTCCTGGTGAGCAGATTTCTGGTCCGTCCGTTTCGTACAGTCGTTGTCATGAGTGACCTCTCACCCCTCGCCGCAGCCGACAGCGACCTCGGAGGGATCGCCGGATGGGCAGTGGGTCTGATGGAGGCCATCGGTGGCCCCGGCGCAGGAATCGCGGTGGCCGCCGAGAACTTCTTCCCGCCGCTACCCAGCGAGATCATCCTGCCGCTGGCGGGCTTCACCGCATCGCAGGGCGGCATGACTCTGTTCGGTGCATTGTTCTGGACCACGGCCGGCTCGGTCGTCGGTGCGTTGGTTCTGTACTGGCTCGGCATCAAGCTCGGACGTGACCGGATGTACGCCATCGTCGAGAAGATGCCGTTCGTCGGAACCGAGGATCTGACCAAAGCGGAGGACTGGTTCACCCGTCACGGTCGGTCGGCGGTGTTCTTCGGCCGCATGATCCCGGTAGTCCGCTCGGGCATTTCCATTCCGGCCGGAGTATCACGGATGCCGATCCTGCAGTTCACGCTGTATACGACTCTCGGCAGCCTGATCTGGAACTCGATCTTCGTTCTCGCCGGTTACTTCCTCGGCGAGAACTGGCACTACGTGGAGAACTACGCCTCGGTGTTCCAGTACATCGTCATCGGCATTGTTGTGGCATTGATCGCGTGGTTCATGGTGAAGAAAATGAAGTCCAGGCGCGTCGAGGTTCGGTAGACCCTCACAGGTCTTCGATGTCGATGAAACCGTCCTGCAGAGCACGGGCAAGCAACGTCGCTTTGGTGGGTGCGCTGCGCCCCACCGCGGAATACTTGGCTCGGATCCGGGACAAGTGGGTGTTCACGGTCCCCATCGCCAAATAGAGCGAGCGCGATGCCTCCGCTTTCGAGTCCGAGATGAGCCATGCGGTGAGTACTTCGATTTCACGAGCGCTGAGCCGTGGATCGGGGGCATCGCCGATGCGGATGTCGAGAATTGTCATGGAGATCCTTGATTTCGGGCACCACAGCTGTCCCGGCGGTGCGATACGGCCAATGACACCGCACTCGATCCGTGGCGTCACTCCGTCGAATGACCGAGGTAGCTCTCAACCGAGAGTGAATACTGTCACCGGCACCGTCGCGGTCGGCCTCACCTCGGTAAAGTCCTTCCCCATGAACGAGCTCGACGCGACCGCCACCCACCTCGTCGAGGCAGCTGTCACATTGTTGGTCGCGGATCCGCGAAGGATTCTCGAACGCGGTGTGCGCGTCGAGGACGTCGTCCACGCATCCGACTCGTCGACAGCGACGTTCTTCCGCAAATTCAGCACAAAGGCCGACTTTCTCGACCAGATCGTCGAGCATCTTTCCCGCACACCACTGCCCGCTGACGTTCACCGGACTGTTCGCACGCAGGTAACGGACAGCGGTGCATCGATTCGCGCGACGGTGTCGGCGCTCGTAGCGCACTACTTTCCGGCAATCGTCGACCGGAAGAGCATCACCGAGTCTCTTCTCGACCACGTTTTCAGCGGGCCGTCTTCTCCTACCCTCGCCAGTAATTACCGCGTCCGAGACGAAGCCGTGTTGGAGGCATTCGAGGCACTGTTCGACCCCGACGGTGGGGCCTTTCGCCGTCCCTTCACGGCCCGATCGTTCGCAGTGACGGTCAACGCCATCATCGACGGCTTTCGCATCCGCAGTCAGGTGGACGCCGCATCCGTATCGGCCGATGTGCTGTCCGACGCGGTACTTGCCTTCCTCGGGGCCGTCGTCGACACGTCGGGACAGCATCAGCACCTCGATGACGTCGTGGGGGAAGTCGGTGTACCGGTCGAGCACCGCCCACTTCCTCGCGATCCGCGTGCTGCGATCGTCACCGTTGCGCGCGACGAGTTCGGAAAGCGCGGCTACTTCATGACGCGTATGGACGACGTGGCCGACATCGCAGGAGTGCCGAGGGCGGCATGCAAGACGCTCTTTCCGACCAAGCCGTCCGTCATCGTTGCAGCACTGCAGAATCGAGTCGATCGTCTTCGCGAGTCAGTAGCCGACGACCAGCTATTGGGCCTCGACGAGCTCACGATTCTGCGACATCACATGCTGCGGTGTGCGCAGCTCGCCGCCGACGAACTCGAATTCATGGACGCTCTCCTCGTCGCCGTCGCACACGACACGTACGGCGAGCCGGAGGGATTGATCTCGATCAAGGAGAAGCTCAACCTGCCGGCGATCATTGCACCGGTCATCGCTCGGGGTCAGGACAGCGGGATCTTCCGAAAGAGCTCGAGCCCAGTCGATCTCGCAGCAGGCATCACCAATACTCTGCTGATGCGGTGCTTCACACGACGACAGAACAGCCCTCAGGACAATGCGAACTTCGTCGCTGAACTTCTCCTCGACGGCCTCGGTGTGCACTGAGCATCGACCGACTGCGTGTCATCGGACCCGCCGGATTCCGTCGGCGAAGCGGTCCAGCGCAGCGAGAATCTCATCCGCCTGCCAGACCCTGTTTCGTCGCCCCTTCGATGTCTGGTGAAGGATGTCAGCCTCGATCAGCTTGCCGATCGCTCGCTGAGCCGCGATCTCGCTGACCCCGAATGTGCTTCGCACATAGGCATTGTCGACAACGGGCTGCGCCACCAGCGCGTCGACGAGCTTCCAGATGACCGAGTCGCTGCGAGCCACGATGCGCTCGATGTACTCGGCCCGAGCGGCGGCCAGATCGTCGACCAACCGTCGCCCACCGGTAACTGCATGAAAGGTCGCCGCGGTGAGACTCCGAACGATTGCCTCCACATCTCCTCTCCGATAGGCGTCGAGGCTCTCGAAATAGCTGGCGGTATCGGTCAGCAATCCGGCCGACAGCGGAACCGTCACTCGCTCGGTCACGTCGGCCCTCCGGAGCATTCCGTGGATGATCGCGCGGCCGGTGCGACCGTTTCCGTCCGTGAACGGGTGGAGCGTCTCGAATTGCGCGTGTGTGACTGCTACGTGAGGGATGACCGGGAGGTCCGAGCGAGCCGCGAACTCGAAAAGATCGTCCAGCGCGTCCGGCAACCGATCGTGATGCGGCGGTACGAAAGCCGCGCGGTGCGGGCCGATGTCCGATCCGCCGATCCACACCTGTTGTGTGCGCCATCGGCCGGGCTGAGGGTCGCCACTCGGCTCCATCAGCGCATGGTGCATGGCCAGAACACTCGATGCGTCGATGGACGTACCCACCTCGAGAGCAGCTTCCATCGCGCGGACGTTTCCCGACACGATCGATGCATTCCGTGTTGTGGGCGAACCCAATTCGGCGAGTGCGAGCGCCCTGGCTCCCACGGTCAGATTCTCGATCTGCGAGGATGCTGAGCTTTCCGTTCGCAGCAGAATCGAACTCATCGGTGCCAGCTCGACCGATGGACCGAGTTGCACCGAGGCGTACTGGTCGAAGCGAACGATCTCGCGGAGAGCGTCCTCCGATTCCGCAAGCAGCTGCGCGGGCAACGCCAAATCCGCATCCGCGATACGCGCCGGCACGCACGCGCGATAGTCACCCTGATGCAGCCGACGCTGGGCGCGCGAGGTGTAGGTATCGGACGCCTGCCATGGTCGACGCTCGAATTCGACCGCAGGCCATCGGCTCGCGTCCTGATCATCCGTCATCGACGAACCATACCAAACCTTACTGATTTAAAGTTTGGTATGGTAGTTGATACCAACGTCAGCGCTGCCCGGAATCCCCGAGCTTTTCTGCCGCCTCGCGCAATTGCACTCCGATGCGATCGGTCGCCTCGTCGAACAGGTCACGCGCTGCACTGAGATTCAAGGACGCCAGCTCATCGCTCTCGCGCTCCTCGAGTTCGGCGAAGTCCGGAGACCCGTGATGCTCTATCCACCGCATCTTCTCGAGTTCCTTCTCGATATCCATCAGTCCGTCCAGATACGAGCGCAGGGCAGTCAATCGCAGTATCAGGGTGCGCTGGCGATCGGCGAGTGCTTCGGTGCGTCGGGCGTACATCGCCTGTACCTCGGCATCTTTGGCGAGATGACCCGACGGTGGGCCACCGAGACGATCGAAGGCAGCCTGGAGCAGCCCTGCACTGCGCGCTACCGAGGCCACTTCCGCAGACAGGTCGATGCGCACTATCCGATGCGCTACGTCATCCGCCGTCCACGCCGCCAGGCCTTCGATAGCAGTGGCCAGAGCGGCGACGACGTAGACGACACTGCCGGTGACCGTCTTACGGAGGCTCTCGAGTTCGGCGATGTCGGCCTGGCCTCGACTTGCCGGCTCCCGATCTACGACCTTGCGCACTCTGTCGAGCCTGGTCGCAGTCGGGGGATCATGCAGAGTCGAGGTGGCAGCAAGACGCCAGGAGGTGAGTGCATCTCGGACGAAGTGGCCATGCGCACCGCGCCACGCGGGTTTGCCGAGATCGACCAATGCGCCGTCGATCGCGCGCTGATCCTTCGACCGCCGATCGAACGGATTCCATCCCATGTCCACTCCCCACGCAGTCAGTCCTTCGGAATACGGTAACGACTACCCATGAACGCGAAGGCCGCATATCCCAGAATCACCACCACATAAAGCACAGTCGGCACCACGAACACCCACGCGCTCACCGACGCACCTGTGGTCGTGCCCGCAACGACGCAGATCCAGGCGAACAGCAGTGCGGTGACGACTCCGATCCAGTCGAGGTCCTCGGACATCTTGCGGTTCAGTTCGGGTCGATTCTCGGGGGAAGTCCAGTACTCGTGCAGTCGCCGACTCGGCAGATTCACCATCTGAGCCGGAAGCTTGGGCAGCCACCAACCGACGCTGACGAACAACCCGATCATGACGAACCCGGTACCGCCCATCGTGAGGAGGAACGACAGCTTCGAGTCCATCCGATCCACCTGCCCGGATCCGTCGAAGTGTGTGGGTACCTCGTCGCCCGCGGTGACGGCGACCCACACGAGGCTACCGATGAAGACGAGACTGGACAGCATCAAGGCAACGCGCGAAAGCTTCATCCCAGCTCACTTTAATGCCTCCGGCAGTGGTGTGATGCTGAGCCTCTGGGTCGCTCCGCAGGCTATGCTCCTGTGCCACAGAAGGAACCTATCCGCACCACTGCCGGAGGCACCGATGCCCAACAACGAGTTCGGGGACTTCCAGACCCCGATCGAGTTGGCGCGCGCGTTGGTCAACACTCTGCCCCGTCGCAAATGGACCCGTGTTCTCGAACCCACCTGTGGTGTCGGGAACTTCCTGTCGGTGATGGCCCGGAGTCACCCCGAAGCAGAGCGAGTCGGGATCGAGGTGCAGCCCGAGTATGCCTCGTATGCATCACAATTCGGCAGGGTTGTCACTGCGTCGATTTTCGACTTCGATCTGGCGTGTGATGTCGACTGGACATCGGGGCCAGGCCCGACTCTCGTCATCGGAAACCCACCGTGGGTGACCAACTCTCAACTATCGGTGCTCGATTCTGCCAATCGTCCTACCCGCGCGAACACCAAGAACGCCCGCGGAATCGACGCTATCACCGGCAGCTCGAATTTCGATATCGCAGAATACATTTGGCTCAAACTTCTCACCGAGTTCAGCGATAGGCCGGTGACCATCGCGATGATCTGCAAGACCCAGGTCGCGCGCAATGTTCTGCTGCACAGCGCGCAGCAGCAGCTTCCGGTGACCGGTTCGAGTCTACGAATGATCGATGCGAAGAAGTGGTTCGACGCGGGGGTCGATGCCTGCTGGTTCACCGTGGAACTCGGGCCGGGCAAGGCCGACTACACCGCGCAGACATATCCGCGCATCGACGCGTCACAACCGGACAACAGAATCGGGGTCGTCGACGGTCAACTCGTCGCGAACGTCGATGCGTACAAGCGCAGCAAGCAATTCGACGGTGCCAGCCCTCTCACCTGGCGGCAGGGCATCAAGCACGATGCTGCTGCGGTCATGGAGTTGGTCGAAAACAACGGTCCGCGAACCAAATTGGGAGGCAGCGCGGATATCGAACCTGACTACCTGTTCCCGCTGTTCAAGTGCACCGATGTGTACCGCGACAAGCTGGACTCGGTGTCCAGGTGGATGATCGTGCCGCAGTCGCATACCGGTGACGACACCGAGCTACTTGCGTCGACTGCACCGAAGCTGTGGAAGTACTTGACCGACAACGCCGCTGCGCTCGACGGGCGGAAGTCGTCGATCTACCGCAACAGGGCCCGCTTCTGCATCTTCGGTGTCGGCCCGTACACGTTCGCTCCCTACAAGATTGCGATCTCCGGGTTCCACAAGATTCCACAGTTCAGAATGGTCGGCCCCTACGACGGCAAACCAGCGGTGTTCGATGACGCCACGTACCTGCTCCCTTTCGAGGATCCCGCATCATGCGCGGTCGCCCACGCGCTGTTGACCGGACCGGAAGCCACTGATCTCATTGCGGCCCTGGCATTCTGGGACAGCAAACGGCCGGTGACGAAGAAGCTCCTCCAACGCATCGACCTCTCGGCCATCGCTCGCGAAACCGACCAGGACACAGTGCGATCTCGAGCCCTGACTGTGCACCCGAACGGCAGCGCGATCGATCAGGCCATCGGTGCGTTCACAGATCGGTCTTGATCGTCCCGGCCAGTCGGTCGAGGTATTCGGCGTTGCGTTTGTAGTGCACCCAGGGCCCGATTTTGGTACTCGTCACCAGGTGGGCGCGTTGCAGTACCGCCATGTATTGCGAGGCCGTCGATTGTGAGACACCCGCTCTGGATTGAATGTGCTTGAGGCACACCCCTACCTGTTCGGCCGGTTCGAGCTGCGGCGGGAAATCGCTCGGGGTCTTGAGCCACTGCATGATCGCCAATCGCGCCGGATTACTGAGGGCACCGAACACTGCCGCAAGCTCCGCGGGGTCCAGTTCGTCAGCCACCCTCGAAGCGTACTCCAATATCGCAATATCCCGATCTGTGGTCTACTTGTACGGACATCGTAATATCGCGATATCCAGATAGGAGTAGCTCATGCAGCGAGCAGTAGTCGTAGGGGCCAACGGAGTGATCGGCGGAAAATTTCGTCGCCCACCTGCAGCGAAGCGGAGATTGGGACATCATCGGCCTGTCACGCCGCGGAGGGATCGACAGCGAACGCGTCCAGCACATTGCCGTGGATCTGCTCGATGGCGAGGAGACTCGACGCCGGCTCTCGCACCTGACGGACATCACGCACATCTTTTACACCGCTTATCAGGAACGCCCTACGTGGGCCGAGCTCGTGCCTCCCAATCTGGAGATGCTCGTCAACGTGGTCACGGCGATCGAGGACAGTTCTCCGAATCTGGAACACGTCAGCCTGATGCAGGGCTACAAGGTGTACGGCGCGCATCTGGGCCCGTTCAAAACGCCTGCCCGCGAATCCGATCCACCGCACATGCCGCCCGAGTTCAACGTCGACCAACAGCACTTCCTCGAAACCCGTCAGGTCGGCAAGAGGTGGACCTGGTCGGCTATCCGGCCATCCGTGGTGTGCGGTGTGGCGCTGGGAAATCCGATGAATCTGGCAACCGCCATCGCTGTGTACGCAACCATGTGCAAGAAACTGGACGTACCGATGCGATTCCCGGGCAAGCCCGGCGCCTTCGGATCACTGTTGGAAATGACCGATGCGTCGCTGCTCGCCGAAGCGACGGTATGGGCCGCGACCACTCCCGACTGCGCGAACCAGGCGTTCAACATCACCAACGGAGACCTCTTCCGCTGGAACGATATGTGGCCTCGCATCGCGGACCTCTTCGGTCTGGATACCGCCACTCCACTGCCGATGTCGTTGGCCGATGTGATGGCCGACAAAGAGTCGCTGTGGAATTCGATCGTTGCCGAGCACGATCTGAAGCCCACTCCCTACCGCGATGTATCTTCCTGGGGATTCGGCGATTTCGTGTTCTCCTGGGACTACGACGTCATCTCCGACGGTTCCAAGGCACGCCGCATGGGCTTTCATCGTTTCGTCGACACCGAGGCAATGTTCGCTGGAATAGTCGCCGATCTGAGGGGTCAGCGCATCATCCCGTGACCACACGCCGGTCCTGATTCCGCACCCAGACGGCACCGGCCGCATAGGCTGCCAGTGTCGGTACGGGATGAGGAGATCGCCATGTCAGTGAAGTCCGAATCGACGTCCACTCGGCACGTGATGCCCAAGAAGCAACTGCTGGCAGTCAGTATCGGCAACGCGGTGGAGTGGTACGACTGGACTGTCTACGCGACGTTCTCGATCTACTTCGCCACTCAGATCTTCTCCGGTGACAACCCGGCTCTGGCGCTACTGAGCACCTTGGCCACGTACTCGGTGGCATTCTTTTTCCGGCCACTCGGCGGATTGTTGATCGGACGCTTCTCCGATCTGAAGGGCCGACGCCAGGCAATGATCCTGACCATCGCGATGATGTCGGGTGGATCGTTCGCGATCGCCGTGCTCCCCACATTCGCTGTCGCAGGCTGGCTTGCTCCGATTCTGCTGTTGCTGGCCCGGATCGTGCAGGGCATGTCGATGGGCGGTGAGGTCTCCAATGCGTCGGCCTACCTCGCCGAGATCGCACCGAACGACAGACGGGGCCGCTACTCGTCCTTCTACTACATCTCCACCGGCACAGCCATTCTCCTCGCCTCGCTGCTCGGCGCGTACCTCACCTTCGCGCTCGACGACGCCCAGCTGAACTCGTGGGGCTGGCGCGTGCCGTTCCTCATCGGCGGACTGCTGGGAGTGGTGGGGCTCTGGATGCGACGCGGTATGGCCGAAGCCGACAACCAGGAGCGCAACGCCGTGAAGGCGAAGGCTGTGCGAAATCCGTTGTGGATGACCATGAAGCACCATCCTCGTGCCGTTCTGCAGGTCGTGGGATTCGTTCTCCTCGCAACCCTCGCCTATTACACGTTCTTCTCCGCGATGACGCCCTACGCCGTCAAGCAACGCGGAGCGGACGCCAACGACGTGTTCGTGGCCTTGTCGATCGCGACAGCGATGTTCGTCGCGTTGCAGTACCCCATGGGCGCCCTCGCGGACCGCATCGGCCGGAAGCCGCAATTGCTCACCTACGCTGCCCTGTTCGCGATTCTGATCATCCCGCTCTCCAAGCTGATCGGGCCGTCGTTCGCCAAGCTGCTGATCGTCTTCTGCGTCGGCCTGCTGCTGTTCGCGATGTGCTCGGCCATCATTCCTGCCGTTCTGGCCGAGGCCTTCCCGGCAGAGCTTCGAGGTGTCGGTATCGGTGCTTGGTACAACCTCACCGTTGCGCTCTTCGGCGGCACCGCTCCCCTACTGGTCAACGCATTGTCCGACGCGGGCCACGCCGACTGGTTCTTCTACTATCTCGCGGCAGCCGCTGTGATCTCGTTCCTGACAATGGTGTGGATGCCGGAAAAGCGCGGCCAGGACCTGGACTGAATGCCGGCGACACTACGATCGGATGGCACACACCGTCCGAGGCAGTAGGAGAACCATGCATCCGTTCGACGAGGCAGTCGCGCTCGACGTGGTCGGCGACGGCACCTACAACGGACAGACGTCGGCACCGTACAACAACATGGTCGGCCCGTTCGGTGGCATCACCGCGGCGACGTTCATCCGGGCCATCGAACTGCACCCGGAACGCCTGGGGACGCCGGTCTCACTGACCGTGAATTTCGCCGGACCGGTTGCCGAGGGTGATTTCGAGGTCTCCGCCCGCCCGGTGCGGACCAACCGCAGCAACCAGCACTGGTATCTCGAACTGACGCAGAACGGTGCGGTGGCCACTACCGCAACAGCGGTGTTCGGCGCGCGACGTGACACCTGGGACAACACCGAGGCAACGGCCCCGGCCGTTCCCTCCCCCACCGACACTAAGCAGGGCGGGTTTCCCGATGCCATCGCGTGGGCTCGAAACTACGAGATGCGTTTCGTGGCAGGCGCACTGAGCGATCAGGAATCTGCGGACTCGACAGAGACCCTGTGGATTCGTGACACCCCGCCGCGGCCCCTGGACTTCGCAGCCCTGACCTCGCTCAGCGATGTGTTCTATCCGCGGATCTTCCAGCGACTCGGCACGTACGTTCCTGCGGGCACCATCTCGTTGACGACCCACTACTTCGCGACGCCCGAGGATCTCGAGCAGCACGCCGACGGATACATCCTCGGCACCGCACGAGCGCGCCGTTTCCACCAGGGCTACTTCGACCAAACAGCGGAATTGTGGACCGAGAGCGGGAGTCTGCTGGCCACCAGCCACCAGGTGGTCTACTACAAGGTCTGACCAGCCGACGACTGCTCCAGCACCCGGCGCACAGCACCGCGCGCACCACTGTCCTGCAGCGAACGCTTGGCTCGCTGGTACGCACCTCGCAGTCTCGGGCTGCCCGCAAGATCCCCGAACACCGCACGGTTGGTCAGAAACGCTCCCGGATTGTCGTGGTCTTCCCACGACAATCGTTGCAGGCGTTCGGCATCGGCGTCGATCATCGGCACGTCCCCGCGCTCGTACACTGCGCACCAGGCGGCGAGGACCAGCGCGGCATGATCGACGGATCGGTCCTCGGCAAGGCGGTCTCGGATCACCGGCAGAACGAATTTCGGGATGCGGGCAGATGCGTCGACGATCTGACGTTCGAGGGTGTCGCGAACCGCCAGACTCGAAAATCGTTGCAGCAGTTGCTCGATGTACTCATCCAGGTCGATTCCCGGTACCGGCGCCAGCGTCGGGGCCGCCTCGGCACGCATGTACGACGCGACGAATTCGCGCAGGTCCGGACTGGCCATGACCTCGTGCACATGGGTGTAACCGGCGAGGATGCCGAGGTAGCTCATGGCCTGATGAGAACCGTTGAGCAGGCGCAGTTTCATGTGCTCGTAGGGGGCGACGTCGGTCACGAGTTGCACGCCGACGTCGGCGAAGGGTGGTCGCCCGAACGAGAATGAGTCTTCGAGTACCCACTGCGAGAACGATTCCGACTGGACCGGCCAGCGGTCGTCGATGCCGAAGTCACGTCGCAGGTCGTCGACGACGGTGGGCGTCGTGGCCGGGGTGATGCGGTCGACCATCGAATTGGGGAACGCGGCTGTGGCGTCGATCCAGTCGGCCAGATCGCTGTCGTGGTGGCGCGCGAAGGACGTCAGCGCGGTGCGAGTGACCGTTCCGTTGTGGACGATGTTGTCGCATGACATCACGGTGAACGGCGGGATTCCATGGAAGCGACGGGTGGCGAGAGCAACGGTGAGGAAACCGAAGACACTCGACGGCGTGGAGAGGTCCTCGAGATCGGCGAGCACCGCGGGATCGGTCGGCTCGAACACCCCGGTCACATCGTTCACGCCGTAGCCGGCCTCGGTGATGGTCAGCGACACGATCATCGTGGCGGGTGAGCTGAGCACGTCGAGCACCCCCTGCGGATCCTCGGGTGCAAAAACGAAATCCGCGACCGAACCGACAACCTGCGCATCGCGTCGGCCATCGGGGTCCACGGTCACGACCGTGTAGAGATGATCCTGAGCGTCGAGGACCTCCCCGATTCGCTTGTCTCCCGGCAGGACTCCCACTCCGCACAGCGCCCAGTCGAGATGACCGGCGGAGAGCAGGCGATCGAAGTAGACGGCCTGGTGCGCGCGGTGAAACGCACCAACCCCGAAATGCACCACGCCGCAGTGCAGTTCGTCCGCGTCGTACTCGGGCTTCGCGACGCCCGCAGGCAGGTCATTCGATGTGGTGCGACGAAGCTCGATCATGACAGGTCCTCGGGGTCGGATGAACGTGGTGAGCGGTGGCGCTCCCGGGCATGTTCTGCCACCAGGAGCACCACCGCAGTTCAAGGGGTTACACGTCAGGGATCAGCAGGACGACTTGTAGACGTACTGAGCGCCCTCGCCGTCGATGTTGTCGGCGGTGATGACGTGGAAGCCGGTCGAGATCTCGGCGGTCACCGGCTGGTCGTTGATGGCGGCCATGGCCTGCGCGACGCCGTCGGTGCCGATGGTGTCGGGCTGCTGGGCGATCAGAGCCTGGACTGTTCCCTCGCGAAGCTGCTTCACCTGTGCGGGGCCTGCGTCGAAGCCGATGATCTTGACCTGGTCCTGCTTGCCCGCCTGCCGAACTCCGGTCGCGGTGCCCTCGGCTGCGAACGTGTTCGCGGCAAAGATACCGGTGATGTCGGGGTCCTTGGCCAGGGCGGCAGAGACGAGACGAGCAGCTTCGGCCGGGTCGTTGTGGCTGTACTGCACGCCGAGGTAGTCGAAGGCAGGGTTGGCACCGACGGCTTCCTCGAAGCCCTCGACACGGGCGTCGGCGGTGGATACACCGGGATCGGTGGAGATGACGAGTACCTTGCCGCCGGCCGGGCTGAGCCGCTCGATCGCGTTGAACGCCTCTGCCCCACCGCCCTTGTTGTCGGACGAGATGGAGGAGACCGCGATGGACGGGTCTTCCAGGGTCGTGTCGACGAGGACGACCTTGATGCCCGCTTTGGAGGCTGCCGCGAGGGGCGCCTGCATGGCGGCGACGTCGGTGGGCGCGATGAGGATCGCCGACGGGCGTGATGCGACAACCGAATCCACGATCGGCTTCTGCAGGGTGGGATCGAACTTCACCGGGCCCTGGGTGTCGACGGTGACGCCTGCATCCTTCGCCGCAGCTTCGATTCCGCACTGCATGCTGATGTAGAACTCGTCGCCGCTGACGCCCTGGATGAAGGCGATGTTGCCGCTGCCGCCACCGCTTCCGGAGTCGGACGAACAACCCGCCAGGAACATGGCGGAAACCGAAGCGACACTCAATGCAACGACAGCGGTGCGTGATGTGATCATGGTCGACTTTCTTGTAAAGGGTTTGCGATAGAGGGAGTTTGGAAGCTGGCCGGAGCTAGGGACTTCGGGACCAGAGTTTCTTGAGGGAGCTGGGCGATTGACCTCGGCTCGCCGCGTCGCGTCGACGCTGATCGAAGTAGACCGCTGCGATGAGGACAGCACCGACGGCGACCTGCTGCCAGAACGGCTGGACTCCGACGATGACAAACCCGTTCTGCAGCACGGCTGGGATGAAGAGTCCGACGACGGTGCCGAACATGGTTCCGATGCCGCCGAAGAGGCTCGTTCCGCCGATGACCACTGCCGCAATGACATTGAGGTTGGTCTGCGACTGACCGGCGATGGCGGTGGTGCCGTACTGGGACAGAGACAGAATGCCCGCGAGCCCGGCGAGAGTACCGGAGAGTGCGTAGACCTTGACCAGGTGCATATCCACCTTGATGCCGACGCGTCGCGCAGACTGCTCTTTGGAGCCGACGGCGAAGGTGTAGAGGCCGAACTTGGTGCGATGGAGCACGATTCCAAAGATGACGACCAACACCAGAGCGATGCTCGAGATCAACGGAATGGTGGTGGCCGGGAAATTTCCGTAGCCGATGGTATCGACCAGAACCGGTGGCACGTCGCGGATGTCGACACCTCCGGTGATGACCTGCGAGAGCCCGAGAGCGCCACCCAGGGTCCCGAGAGTCACGATCAGTGGAGGCACGTTGGCCTTACCGATCAGGAAACCGTTGAGCAATCCCCAGCAGAGGCCACACCCCAGTGCCACCACGATTCCGACGGCGGCGACTCCCCATCCGTCGCCGCCGATCGCGGCCATGGTCTTGGCCGAGACGACGCCGGAGAAGACGAGAACGGAGCCGACCGAGAGATCGATACCGCTGGTGACGATGACGAAGGTCATGCCGATGCCGAGAACGGCCAGGATGGATACGTTCTGGATGATCTGGCGGATGTTGCCCCACTCGGGGAAGCTGCCGGGAGCCATGATCGAGAACACGAGGCAGATCGCGGCCAAGACGAGCACGATCTGGAACACCTGAACCCGGGCCAACTTACCGAGCGCTTCGACGAGATCGAAGGAGTGGCGAGACGGCTTGTCGCCGGGCGGCATCGGCTCGAGCGAGGGGCTGATGGTCTGGTTGGTCATCGTGTGGCTCCGGTGGTTGCGCCGGTCATCGCGCCGACGAGTTCTTCCATGGTCGTGTTCTTGGCGTCGAGGGTGGCCACGCGCTTGCCCATTCGCAGCACCTGAACCCGGTCCGCAACTTCCATCACGTGCGGCATGGAGTGGCTGATGAACACCACGGCCACTCCCCTGTCCGCCACGCGGCGAATGGTGTCGAGCACGTTGCGGGTCTGGACGACTCCGAGCGCTGCTGTCGGCTCGTCGAGAAAGACGACGCCCTTGGCCCAGGCGACGGCTCGCGCGATGGCAATGGCTTGTTGCTGCCCACCCGACATCGCTCCGACCGGGACGGTCAGGCTACGCACGGTGGCACCGAGTTCGTTCAACGCGTCCTGCGACTGCTTGCGCATCGTGGAGACGTCGAGAAAACCGAGATGGCCGAGCAGCCCCTTTGCCGGCAGTTCGCGTCCGAGAAACATGTTCTGCTGCGCGTTGAGGTGCGGCGCGAGAGCAAGATCCTGGAACACCGTCTCGATGCCGAGTTCTGCTGCAACGGTTGGACTGTCGAGATCGACCGCGGTGCCGTCGAACAGGATCTCGCCGGTGTCGACGGCCAGGCTGCCCGAGAGCGCCTTGACCATCGTCGACTTGCCTGCGCCGTTGTCGCCGATGAGGGCGACGACCTCACCCGGGTAGATGTCGAAGTCGGCATCGTCGAGGGCGCGCACGTTTCCGAAACTCCTCGACAATCCCCTCGCTTCGAGGATCGGTGTCGCAACAGGTGCAACGCTGGCCATGGATACTCCTAGGTCGAATCGAGAAAGCTTCGAGTGCGGGATGGACACCCCCACCGGCGCTCGCAGTACGGTCCGAGGACGTGGTCTGCGAAGCAGGTCGAGCTCCCTTCGGGGCTCGGTGTGTTAACGAGTGTGACCCACACAACTCGCATTGTCACGCGTTTCGCAAAAATTCATGTCACCGGTGACATGGACACGGGCGACACCTCCCGAACAGCGCCTGCGAGAAGCCGATATCGGACCGGAAGGTACCGTCTCTGAACTGCGCCGATACGCAATCTTGCCGTTTTCGACGCTCACGCAAGCGG
The DNA here is from genome assembly GCF_002258645.1 of Rhodococcus sp. 15-649-2-2. Classification (NCBI taxonomy): domain Bacteria; kingdom Bacillati; phylum Actinomycetota; class Actinomycetes; order Mycobacteriales; family Nocardiaceae; genus Rhodococcus; species Rhodococcus sp. 15-649-2-2. The sequence continues at coordinate 175,626 of NZ_NPFM01000026.1, read as the reverse complement.
GCTGAGGTACCGTCCATGACACCGATGACATATACGAGCTTCACGGAGCCGATGACATCGATGACATGACCATTCGGAGACAGTGAAGGTAGACCCCATGGCGAAGTTCGACGGCCGGAAGATCTTGGTGACAGGTGCCAGCGGAGGCATCGGCTCGGCGACAGTGCGTCGGTTGGTGGCCGACGGTGCCGACGTCGTCGCGGCGGGCCAATCGGTGGATGCGCTGGACAAGCTGGCCGACGAGACCGGCGCAACCCCCCTGGCCTTCGATCTGACCTCCGAGGACAGCGTCCGCGAGGCTGTCGAAGGCCTCGAGCTGTACGGCGTGGTGAACTGCGCAGGATTCGGCGGCGAGATCGCCACACCTCAGGACACCGACATCTCGATCTTCGACAAGGTCATCGCCATCAATGCGCGCGGCGCACTGTTGGTCATCAAATACACCGTCCCGGCCATGATCGCCGCGGGTGCCGGTGCCATCGTCAACGTCTCGAGTCAAGCCAGCCTGGTCGCCCTCACCGGCCATATCTCGTACGGCTCCTCGAAAGCGGCCCTGGACAACATCACTCGCGTCTCCGCACTCGAGCTCGGCCGACACGGGATTCGAGTCAACGGCGTCAACCCGACGGTGGTGATGACCGAGATGTCTGCGTTCTACTGGGGTCGCCCCGAGATCGAGGAGCCGTTCCTGGCTCAGATGCCGCTGGGAAGGTGGGCCACCGAAGACGAGATTGCCGCGCCGATTGCCTTCCTGCTGAGCGATGATGCTTCCATGGTGACCGGAGTGTCGTTGCCAGTCGATGGCGGCTACACCAGTCGCTGACGAGACGATGACGAGCAGACGGGCGTAGATCATGACCACCATGCAAGACGTCGCGGCGCTGGCCAAGGTCAGCGCCAAGACCGTCTCACGGGTGTACAACAACGACCCTCACGTCGACCCCGATACCCGTGCCCGCGTCACCGAGGCCTTGAATTCGCTGAACTACGTGCCCAATACGATGGCCACGTCGTTCCGCAACGGTCAGGCGGCAGCCATCGGAGTCGCCGTTCCCGATATCGACGATCCGTTCTTCTCCTCCATCGCACGCGCGGTGGAGGAACGAGCGCGACAGGACGACATGGCCGTTCTGGTCACCAGCCTCGGTCACGACGGCGATCAGGAACAGGCGCTGGTGGAGTCGCTGCTGCGCCGGCAGCTCAGTGGCTTGATCATCGCGCCGACCGGTGCACACCACTCCTACCTGGAGCGGTGGATCGACAAGACCCCTACCGTGTTCGTCGATCGGGCTCCCGACGGACTCAAGGCAGACAGCTTCGTCGACGACGATCACGGCGGGGCGGTGTTGGCCACCGACCACCTCCTCGATCTGGGACACACCCGCATCGCAGTCATCGGCGACAGTGCCGGCATCCCGACCAGCCGAAACCGGCTCGAGGGGTATCGGGAGTCGTTGCAGGCGCGCGGAATCGACTTCGACGACACTCTGGTCGCTCTGGGTGTGTTGGACCGCGAGGATGCCCGGGTGGCGCTGACCGACCTGACTGCACTCGAAAGTCCGCCTACCGCATTGTTTCTGTCCAACGCGCGAGTGGCGATGGCGTGCGTACCTGTTCTGCAGCAGATGAATCTGCTGCATCTGGCGTTCGTCGGATTCGGCGATTTTCCCCTTGCCGATGCAGTGATGCCACCGGTGACGGTGATCGATCAGAATCCCGCTCGCCTCGGCCGGTTGGCCATCGAGCGACTACTGGGACGGATCGAGAATCCGAGCAAGCGCTACAAGCGCCGCAACATCCTCGGCGTCGAGCTGATCGAGCGCCAATCCTGCACTCCTGGAACAGATCACCGCTGCGACTGATCCTCGAGCGCGTGCGCAACCAGATCGACCTGCAGTGGGGTCGACAGTTCGGCATCGACCCGCAGATGGGGAACCAGCGGCTTGGCCGCCGGGGCGTCCACCGGCCGATGGGCATCACGCTCCGCCCCACGCGCAGCGCGCCTGCGCGCCAACAGCTCCGGTGACCCGTCGACGTGCACGACCAACGATGCAGCGGGGGCTACGTGCGAGACCAGTCGTTCCCACTCCGCGCCGGCAGTCAATTCGCGGGTGAAGGGTGCGACCAGAACGGGGCGCTGACCGATCTCCACGAGGTCCCGCGCAGCAGCGAGCAGTACGGCGTATCGGCCGACTCGGATGCGTTCCGAGTACGGGCCCGCACTGTTCCAGTGAGGGCCGTCCAGCAACGAATCCAGTTCGTCGAGAAGCGGATTGGTGAGCGTGTCCAAGTCGAGCAGAGCAGTGCCGAAACGTCTCGCCAGCTCTCTACCGAGAGTCGTCTTGCCACTTCCCGCAGCACCGGCAACCACCAGAACCGGCAGCCGTTCGCGATCGATCACGGAGACGTCTTGACAGACATGAGTCATAGGGGGAATCATACAAGACAACGTTGTCTCGCACAGTTGATACCGCGAGCACACTCCTCCGATCGAGAGTTCACGTGACCGAGCGCGCAAGCATCAAAGACGTCGCCGCATTGGCAGGCGTCAGCTTCAAGACCGTCTCACGCGTCGTCAACGGCGTGGATACGGTCTTGCCGGAGCTGCGTGAGCGCGTCGAGGCCGCGGTCCAGACGCTCAACTACGTTCCCAATTCTGCTGCTCGATCGCTGAAATCGGGGTCCGGCAACACGATCGGCATCATCGTCGACTCCATCGACGACGTCTTCTTCGCATCCCTGGTCAGTGCCGTGGAGGATCGCGCGCTCGAGCACGGTCTCGCAGTGATCGTCGGCAGCACCGGGTTCGACGCCCAGCGCGAGCGGGATCAGCTGGCCCTGCTTGCCGGGCAACATGTGCGAGGGATCATCCTTGCGCCGGTAGGCGATCACAGCGATTTCCTCGTGCCGCGTCGTCGAACACTTCCCACGGTGACCATCGACCGTTCGATCGCGGGATTCGATTCGGTCATCGTGGACGATTACGGTGCCGCCAAGCGCGCCGTCGAGAAGTTGGTGGCAAGCGGGCACACCCGAATTGCGTTGCTCGGCTTCGACGATCGACTGCAGACCGCCCAGCTGCGCCGGCAGGCGTACCTCGACGTGCTCGCGGACATCGGACAGAAGCCCGAGGCCGCTCTCGCTCCTCCGGTGTCGCATGCCGCGGATTCGGTGCGTCCCGTCGTCAAGAAGCTACTGGCACTGCGCAATCCGCCGACCGCCTTCTTCGTCGCCAATGCACGACATGCCACGGCCGTGGTGTCGGTGCTGCACGAAATCGACCGCACCGACGTGGCGATGGTCTCGTTCGGTAACTTCTCGCTCGCCGACGCCGTCAGCCCGTCGGTGACCTGCATAGACCAAGACCCGTATCGCATCGGCACACTCGCCTTCGATCGCCTGGTTCAGCGGTTCGACGATCCGTATCTCGAACCGGAGCAACAGGTCGCGCCCACCACGCTGGTGGAAAGACTCTCGCATGCCCTCCCCCTACCCGTACAGAAATGAGACCAACTCCGTGAACCCCAGACTTGTTGCGGGACTGGACCTCGGGAGCACCGGCGTCAAGGTGCTCGTCACCGACGATGCCGGCACCGAGCTGCTCATCGAGCAGAGTCCCACACCGTGGCGGCACGGCCCGGGCGGAACCACCGACCTTGCCGCCGAGGACTTGCTGACCACCATCGGGCAGTTGCTCGACGCCGTCGCGCGTCGGCTGCCCGACGTCACCGGCGATGCGGCCGCCCGCATCGACGCCATCGCAGTGTCCGGGATGGGCGAAACGGGCTTCCTTCTCGATAAAGACAACGTTGTCCGCGCGCCGGCCTTCGCCTGGTTCGATCCTCGCGGTCAGCAGCAGGTCGACAACCTGCCGGCCGAATTGCGCGATCGGTTCGCCGGCAAGACGGGCCTTCCCGTCGGCGTGCAGGTCTCCGTCGTCAAGATCGCACACCTTCGCGACAACGGACTGAGCTTGAACGGGCTTCGCTGGTTCAACCTGCCGGAGTTCGTCGTACTGTCCCTCGGCGGCCGCGCCGTGGCCGATTACTCGCTGAGTTCGCGCACCGGACTACTCGATCAGGATAGCGGCGAACCCTGGTCGGAGATGTTGGCGCACTTGGGCGTCGGAGCCGATTTCATTCCGCCCTTGGTCGACGCCGGAACAGATCTCGGAACTGCCGACGCACCAACACTTCCCGAGACGATCGCCGGCGCTCGGTTGACCGTGGCCGGTCACGACCATCTCGTCTCCGCAGTATCCGGCGGGGCCATCCCTCACGACCGGTACCACGTGTCGATGGGCACCGCCGAGGTTCTGCTGCGGGTACTCGACGCTCCGTTGACCACGGCCGCGCGGAGCAGACTCGCCGAGCATCTCATCAATTCGGTCCGCCACGTGGTGCCGGGCCAACACGTACTCGTTGCCGGAGTCAAGACCGGCTTGCTGATGCGACGGGCATTGCAGCTCTGCGACATCAACGATCGAGCCGGACGCGATCTGCTGGATCAGCGAGTGTGCGCTCTGCCTGCGGGTGGGCCGTTCACCGATGGCGGTATCGACATCGCGGGTGCCCGTAACGACGACGGCGTTCTGTCCATCACGGTCCGCACCGACGGGATCGATTCGGCGGAGCTGTTCCGTTCGATTCTGTTGCACGGCAACGACGAAGTGGCTCGACTCATCGAGGCACTCGACGCGGAGGTGCCGCCCGCCAGGACGACATTGCTCACCGGTGGCTGGGCCGGGATGGCCAGCGTGCGAGACGCACGAGCTCAGGTGCTGCCCGGCGTTTCGGTCTCGACCCGCTCGCAGGACACCGCCTACGGTGCAGCACTGTTCGCTGCCCGCCTACTGACGCTCATAGGAATCTGAGCCCACATTTCTGCAGTGAGACAACGTTGTCTCCCTTGCGCTCGACCCCAACACCCACCAGGAGAAGAAGATGAACGAACTCACCACCCTCGAACGTCGCGGAATGGCTGCCATCTCCACCGCAGACGGCAACATGCTCATCGTCGCCGGAGATCAGCGCAACGGCATGAAGGCCGTCATGAAGGACGCCACCGACGGACCGGGCTCGATCACCGTCGATCAGCTCGCCGAGGCCAAGGCCGATCTGGTTCGCTACCTCGGCAATCACGCACCGGCGATCCTGCTGGACCCGGAGGTTGCACTGCCGAAGATCGTCGACGAGGGCGTGCTCTCGCGCAACACCGCTTTGGTGGTCGGCATGGATGCGTCGGGCTTCGAGGAGACCGACGGTTTGCGGTACACCCGCTTCGTCGACGGTGTCACTCCGCGCGTCGTGCGTGACCTCGGCGGCGACGTCGCCAAGATGCTGTTCTACATGCGCCCCGAGCAGCAGGGCGTCGATTCCCGTGTTGCCGAGGAGATCCGGGATCTCGTCAAGGCATGCTCCGCCGAGGGTCTGCTGCTCATCGTCGAGATCCTGACCTACCAGCTCGAGGGCGAGTCGGACGAGGATTACAAGGCCGGCTTCGGCAAGATCATCGCCGACTCCACGCGCATCTCGGTCGAGTGCGGTGCCAAGGTACTCAAGCTCCCGTACCCCGGTTCGGCCGAGGCCTGCAAGGCCGTTACCGAAGCGGCACAGGGTGTTCCGTGGGCCGTGCTCTCGGCAGGTGTCGATCACGAGACGTTCATCGAGCAGGTCCGCATCGCCGTCGCCAACGGTGCCCGCGGAGCAATGGCAGGCCGCTCGCTGTGGAAGGACAGCATGGCTGTCTCCGCCGAGACCCGCGAGGACCTGCTCACCAACCGCGCACTGCCCCGTCTGCGTGAGCTGAACGAGGCCGTCGACGCCTGATTCGCGTCCTTCGACCGAGCCCGAACTCGCCGTTCGGGCTCGGTCGACGCCCGGTGGGTAGCGTGAAACCCATGAACGACGTCTCGAAACACATCGACATCATTGCCGCGCCCGGGGTGTTCGCCGATCTCGCCACCGCGCAAGAACTGGCGGCCAGGGCTCTCGACGCACGCGGGCTGTCCGGCGGAATCGTCGACGCCGCAACCGGATCCGATGAGGCGATCGTCGTTCCCGGCGACAGAATTCCCGTCGACACGTCCTCGTACAGCAGTGTCGTTCGAGTCGACCTCGGGCAGTGCGCACCGGATCGATCCGATGGAATTCGCACTCACATTCGTGGCCGCGGACTCGACGGGCTGCGCTTCGCGATCGACAGCGTGTATTTCCACCGCTTCCACCCCGGCACGATCGTGTCGTACGGGGATCACCCGGAGCAACGCGGCGAACTGCGCGTGCCGGTCGGTGATGGCCCCTTTCCCGTTGCCGTGCTGATTCACGGTGGGTATTGGCGTTCGCGGTGGGAGTTCGATCTGATGGACGCGATGGCCGTCGATCTGACGGAGCGCGGCTTCGCGACCTGGAACGTCGAATACCGTCGCCCCGACGAGCACGAGTGGGATGCGATGACCGGCGATGTCGCGTCCGCCCTCGCTGCCTTGGAGACGGCACCCGGTGATCTGGATCTGTCTCGCGTAGTTCTGTTCGGCCACTCAGCAGGCGGTCAGCTCGCACTGCGAGTCGCGGCCGATTCCGTTGGACAGCCCGTGACACCTGCTCTCGCGGTCAGCCTGGCCGGTGTGCTCGATCTGCGGGTCGGCGACGAGCGCTGGCTCGGCGAGGGCGCGGTGTCGAATGCGATCGGTGCGCGATTCGCCGGAGCGCAGGAGACGTACGAGGCGTCGTCTCCGATCTCGAGGCTCCCGCTCGGTGTCCCGCATCTGGTGGTGAGTGCGGTATCTGACGACCCCAACCTGCTCGAGATCAGTCGGGCGTACTACGCCGCCGCTTCAGCCGGCCCGGATTCCGTCGACTACGTCGAGGGACCGGGTGGCCATTTCGCCGTCATCGATCCCGCGTCGGACATCTATCGAGACACCATTCGCGAGGTCGACGCCCGAATCCGAGGTACCCGCGACCACGCGTCCGAGTAAGTCCGTATCGTGCATGGTGTGACGCGCAGCACAACGACGTGTGTGCCGAGACTTCAGGAGCGAGATCGATGAAGAGCACCATGCAGGACACCCCTCTGTCCATCGGCCAGCTGGTTCGATTCGGGACGTCCATTCACTCCTCGGCCGAGATCACCACCTGGACGGACACTGGTCCGACCACAGTGACCTTCGGGGAATTGGGCAGGCGGGCAGCGCAACTGGCACACGGTCTGCGGTCGATCGGCATCGACGACGATCAGCGCGTCGGCACGTTCATGTGGAACAACGCCCCGCACATGGAGGCATACATGGCGATTCCTGCGATGGGCGCGGTGCTGCACACGCTGAACATTCGACTCTTTCCCGAGCAGCTCACCTACATCGTCAACCATGCCGAGGATCAGGTGATCATCGCGGACGCCAGCCTGCTTCCCCTCCTGACGCCGTTGTTGCCGACGTTCGAGACCGTCCGTCATCTCATCGTGGTTGGCGTCGACCCGGCACAGGTAACTGCACCCGACGGCATCGAAGTACTGGGCTACGAGGACCTGCTGGCGGGCCAGCCCGAGGAGTTCGACTGGCCCGAACTCGACGAACGATCAGCTGCCGCAATGTGTTACACCTCGGGCACCACCGGTGACCCCAAGGGGGTCGTGTATTCGCATCGCTCGATCTACCTGCATTCGATGCAGGCCTGCATGACCGACGCGATGGCGATCGCGCAGTCCGACAAGGTCTTGGCCATCGTGCCGATGTTCCACGCGATGTCGTGGGGCTTGCCCTATGCAGCGCTGATGGTCGGTGCGTCGCTGATCATGCCCGACAGGTTTTTGCAGCCGGCACCGTTGGCGGAGATGATGTCGACGTTGCGTCCGACGGCGGCGGCCGCGGTTCCGACGATCTGGCAGGCCCTGCTCGCTCACCTGGACGAGCACCCAGCCGATCTGTCGAGTCTGCGTGACGTGGTGGTCGGCGGTGCCGCGTGCCCGCCGAGTCTGATGAAGGCATTCCACGAGAAGTACGGCGTGCACATCTCCCAGGCATGGGGCATGACCGAGACCTCCCCACTGGGCACCTCCGGCAAGCCCGATGCTGGCCTGTCCCCGGAGGACGAGTTCGACTTGCGTTGCACACAAGGGCGATTCGTCGCCGGAGTCCGGGCGCGACTCGTCGACGATGCGGGAACGGTGTTGCCCTGGGACGGCAAGACCGTCGGCGAACTCGAGGTGCGTGGCCCGTGGATCACCGGCAGCTACTACCGCGCCGATGCGGACGACAAGTTCGACGACGGCTGGCTGCGGACCGGTGACGTCGGCACCATCTCCGAGGGCGGCTACCTTCGCCTGACCGATCGCTCGAAGGACATCATCAAGTCCGGTGGCGAGTGGATCTCGTCGGTGGAACTCGAGAACCAGGTAATGGGACATCCGGCAGTTCGTGAGGCCGCGGTCATCGGTGTGCCGGACGCCAAGTGGGACGAACGGCCTCTGGTGGCTGTCGTTGTCCGCGAGGGTGCGTCGGTGACGGCCGAGGAACTGAAGGAGTTCCTCGACAGCCGCGTCGCGCATTGGCAGTTGCCGGAGCGCTGGACCTTCATCGACGAGGTTCCGAAAACGAGTGTGGGCAAATACGACAAGAAGCGACTCAGGAGTTCACACGCCGACGGTGCGTTGGACGTCATCGAGCTGGTCTAGCGACACACGACAAGCCCGGTCGCTGCGAAGTGTCAGTAGCGACCGGGCTTGTACTGTGTCGAGAACTATCCGGTCACTCCGGTCAGTTCGTTGGGCGTGTGAGCGAGTTCGCCCGTAGCCGTGACGGTTCCGGTCGCCAGATCGACGGCGTGCACGGCGCTGTCGGCAGGCTCGGACACGTAGGCGGTGCCGTCCTGGACGAACAGAGCCGGACGTGGTTCTTGCCATTCGGTGGGCTCTTCCCACGCCTCGACCACCGGAATCGTGCGTGTGACGGCCTTGGTGTTCACGTCGATGACGTGCAGCGCACCGTCGGTGCCGAGGACGATGGCCTCACCGGCCGGGCCACGCCCGAGGGAGCGGAACGTGTAGCTGCTGCCGAGGTTGACGAGCGACAATTCGCCGGTGACCGTGTTCGTCAACGACACGCGGGTAGGACGCTCGAGCTCCGCATCGGGATCGACCTTGTAGTCGCCGAGGAGGATGGGTGACTCCTCGTCGCCGGCCTGGTTGCCGATGCGGCCGTACGTATCCGGGCTCTGCACCTTGGTGATGGCACCGTTCCGGTAGATCAGCAATCCGTCTTCGCAGCCGACGACGACGGTCTCGTCGGCGGCCACGGCTTCGCCGTGCACGCCGGGGCACTCTTCGTTGCGAGCGATCTCCTTGCGGTCGGCGTCGAGAACGACGATGCCGGTACGCTCGTCCTCGTTGCCCACTGTCGTCAGCAAGGATCCGTCCGACAGTTCCACGGCCACGCCGTGATGCGCCTCGGGCGTGGTGTAAGACTCGGTCTCGGGCTTGCTACCCGTGAGCAGTGCGGCAGAATCGAACACCTCGACCTTGCCGGTACCGTCGTCGAACAGGACGGTCTTACCGTCGTGACGAACGACGTGTCCCGGGGTCGCGGCATCGAACGCGATGTCGGTCATGGCGGGGGTCGAGGTGAAATGCTCCGAGCCTTCGGTCCAGGTGCCGGCGTCGAGCGCCGTGAATGCGCCTGAGCCGCTGACGAACACATGACGACCGTCTCCGGCCGGGTTGAGACGAGTGAATCCCTCGATACCACTGATGTCCTCGACTGTCTCCAGAGTCTGGGCGTCGAGAATCAGTACGCCGCCGTCGTAGCTGGTGGCAATACGCGGCGTCGCGTCCGAGACGCTTTGCGCTGCTGCGGTTTCGGCGGTGGTGGTGGACTCCGCTTCGGGGGCCGAGTCCGACGAGCAGGCCGCAAGTAGGGCCACCGAGGTGCCCAACGCGATGACTGCGCCGACAGTTCGTTGAGTGCGATAGTTCTTCATGACCCAAAGAAGTACAGGTTTTTGCAAACGATTGTCAAAGAGCCTGATGCGTACAAGTGCATGTGTCACAACGCCTTTCGACTTCAGGACAGACCGGAAGCGATGGCCGCAGTATTGAAGTCCATCATGTCCAGGTATGTCGGAGCCTCGGAATTCTCGTCTCCGAGCGATTCGGTGTACAGCGAAACAACGTTGATCCGGACCCCGGCCTCCGAGGCCATCACCTGCGCGAGTCGATCCGGTTGCGAGGTGTCGACGAAGATCGCCCGTACGCCTGCCTCCCGTACGGTGTTTGCGAGCTCCGAGAGGTCGGACGCACTGGGTGACGCAAGCGTGGTCCCGCTGGGAATCACCGCCCCCACCACCTCGAAGTCGTAGCGGTCAGCCAGGTAGCCGAACACGTGATGATTGGTCACGAGCTTGCGTTTCTCTGGAGCGATCGCCTCGAACTGCTCGGTCATTCGGGCATCGAGTTCGACCAGTCGTGAATCGTATTCGGTCGCAGCAGAATCGACGTCCACGCCCTCGATGTTGGTCGTGATCGCGTCTCGGATCAGGGCGACCACGTCGCGCATCCGCTGCGGGTCGGTCCAGATGTGCGGATCCTGTGCGCCCGACGATTGCCCGCTCACATACGGAATCGGGTCTGCGGCCGGGCCGGCCTCGACAATCGGGATTCCCTCCGCTCGGGCCGCATCGATCGTCGACACGATGCCCTCTTCCAACCCCAGCCCGTTGGCTATCAGAAGATCCGCTCGGGAGACACGGGCGGCGTCCGAGGCCGAGATCTCGAACGAATGCGGGTCGGAGTTCGCCGGCATGAGCACCATCACCTCGGCCTGATCCCCGACGATGTTCGAGGTGATGTCGCCCAGAATGTTGGTCGTCACCACGATCGTCGGCGGTCCCGTTGTGTCGGCATCGGCGCATGCACTCAGCAGAAAAAGCAGCGGCAACGCCAGCAGCAGAGCCCTTTTCATGATCCGACCACACCGATCGAGGCGGGCACGAAATCGAAGTCGAAGGTGCGCGCGACGCGGCCGCTGTCTCGATAGTCGATTTCGATCACGGCGCTCCCCGCCGGGTCTGCGACGTAGGCGCGAGTGCCCGCCACGTGCAGCGAAGGCTTGGGGTTCGTCTCGGCGTACGGTGCCGACAGCACCGGCGTCGAGGAAAGTTCGGCCCCGGTGGCAGCGTCGAACACTCGAAATGTGCCGTCGGCCTGCAGAGAGAGAATGGTCTTGCCGTCGCTCGACACACCGGTCGAGAGTGACTCACCCGCGGTGCGCGCCTGGACCCACTCGCCGGTTCTGGTGTCGAGCACCAGCACACCGGTCTCGGTCGGGGCCGCGACCAACGAGCCGCGTGTTCCTTCGGCGAAAGTGAACGCGCGAGCGTCCGGGTTCGGATAAGGGAACTTCGTGGTGGAGAACTCGTCGTTCGTCGCGTCCACCTTGACCACTCCGTCGGCGCAGGCCACCACGAAATAGCTCGAGAACACCGCCTCGCCGTGCATCTCGGGGCACGAGGCATCCAGCGCACGAGCAGGATTGCCCGCGGAGTCGCGTAGCTCGAGTCCGGTGGGCAGATCGTCCTGGGTGCCGCCGGTCGAGACGACGAGGTGATCGGACAACGGGACGGCGATGCCATGATGGGGATTGGTGTCGACGGTTGCTGCGACGGTCGTGTCACCGGCACCGAGGGAGTCGAAATCGACGACGTCCGCGGTACCGGCACCGTCGAAGAAGACTGCAACCTTACGATCTCCCGCGATGACATGGGCGGGGCTTTCTCCATCGAGTGCACCGAGCTCGACGGGATCCTTGGTGTACGAGTGCGAGTGGTCGCCGTGCTCGATGGTCCACGATCCCGGGTCGAGAAAACGTGCTCGGTCGTCGTCGGTCGCGACGATGTATCGGCCGTTGATCGTCGTCAGGCGCGATGCACTTTCGACGTCGAACGAATGCACGGTCTCGTCGGAAGCGAGATCGAGAACGTCGATCTTTCCGGAATCGGCGTCGGCCACAACGAGCCTCGGCTCGGGACCCTGCACTTCGGTGGAGCCGGCCTCGGCCGCGAGGTCGCTGCCCGGCTGAGCGGAACCGGTCGCCTCGACGGGCGCGTCCTCGGCGGTGTCGGCACTGCTGCATCCGGTGACGACCAGTGCGATCGCTCCGAGGGTCAGAACACTTCTACGCACGCACGAACTCCCAATCTTTATTGATAACGATTGTCGTTCACGTTAGACCATCATGGAGCAATTGTCCGAATCGACTCCCGTGCCGATCGAGCCGCGAACACGACGAAGAACTGCAGCACTGCAAGGCCGGCGATGGTCGCACCGGCCGCGGTGTCGGCGTTCCAGGACACCAGCAGGCCTATCGCCGTGGCCGACCATCCGAAGAGCGTGGCGATGATCATCGACACCGCAATGGATCGGCCGAACAGATACGCGGTGGCGGACGGGGCCACCAGCAACCCGAACACCAGCAACGTCCCCACGATGCGAAAAGAGGCGACGACGGCCAACACCACCAGGGCCAGCAGCAGGACGTGCGCGAGGCGAGGCCGGAACCCGAACGTGTGAGCTTTGCGCTCGTCGAACACCAGAGCAACGAAAGGTCGATACGCGAACACCGAGACCACAAGCGCTACCGCCGTCGCCACGACCAGGAAGGCGAGGTCGGCATAGGTCGCCGACAGCACATCGCCGAACAGGAAGGACGTGAGGTCGGTGGCGAACGATCGTGCCCGCGAGACGATCACCACCCCGAGGGCCAACATTCCGACGAACAGCAAACCAATTCCGGTGTCCTCGGACAATCGCGAATTGCGGGTCACCCAGGCCACTCCCCCGATCATCGCGACCGCACTGATGGCGGCTCCGACGAGGAGGTTGGCACTGAGAAGGTACGCGACGGCAACGCCGGGGAGCATGCCATGCGACACTGCCTCGCTGAGAAACGCCATGCCGCGCAACACAACCCAGGTTCCGACGAGGGCGCACAGAACCGACACGAGCATGCCCGCAACAAGGGCGCGCTGCACGAAGGAGACAGCGAAGGGGTCCAGTAGCCAATCCACGAGATCGAACCCTATGCGATAATGATTATCGTGAGCGAATCAATAGTCGTGCAATCCCTCTCCGTTCGGTACCGAAACACGACCGCTCTGCACAACGTGAGTGCCCGCTTCGAACCCGGTTCTCTCACAACTCTTGTCGGACACAACGGCTCCGGAAAGTCGACGCTGCTGCAGGTTCTTGCCGGGATCGTCGCGCCATCGACAGGTTCGGTGCATACCGGGAGTCGACGCGTCACCTACGTACCGCAACGCAGCGAGGTCGACGACCGGATGGCCCTCAGCGTCGGCGAGGTCGTCGCCATGGGCACGTGGCCTCGGCGCGGTCTGCTCGGGCGTGCGTCCGCTGATGATCTCCGAGCTGTAGAGCATGCGCTCGAACGACTGGGACTGACCGCACTGCGTTCTCGCCGATTGTCGGCGCTCTCCGGCGGACAACGTCAACGCGCGCTACTCGCTCAAGCGCTCGTCGAGAGCGGTGAACTCGTACTGCTCGACGAACCCACCACCGGCCTCGATGCCGAGGCGCGACAGATCATCGACGGTGTGATCGACGACGAGGTCGGTCGCGGCGCAGTCGTGGTGGTCGCGACACACGACGCCGAGAGTGCCGGCCGCGCCGATACGACCATCACCCTGGGACGCGGTGAGGTCTTGTCGGTTACTCGATGACGGCTTATCGACCGAACCACCCTCGCGCCCTGGTCAGCTGTGCGATAGTGACCTCCACTCTCCACACCCACGCGGGGAGCCACCGGTGAGGACTCGCTGCCATGAACATGCGACCAGGGTTTCGGATCGCCGTCTCGGTTGTCGTTCTCGTGCTCGCGGTCGGCTGTGCGAGTACCGATTCGGAGCAGGCGCCTGCTCCCGATTCGGCATCGCCAACCGCTGCATCGGTGCCGAATCCGGGCGCAGTGTTCGAGGGAACGTACGAGCTCGAGCAAGTCCAAGAGGTTCGGGCAGACCTGACACCCCTGGCACCCGAGTACCGAACGACGACCTTCGCGGTCAAGTCGTATTGCCCAGAGGCAACCGGCGCGTGTGTTGCGTCGGCATTGGTCACCTACCCCAAGATCGTTCCACTGCCTCCTCCTCAGCCCATCGCGCTGGACTACATCGACGGGAAGTGGGCTCTGAACGTCCCATCGTCGGGGCTCACCTGCGCCACCCAGGACGGCGCACCCCTGTCAGCACCGTCGTGGCAAGTGGCCGCATTCGAGCAATCGGAGGGAGTCGAAGACGGCTCGCTGATCGCAGGCACCGCGACAACACACGCCGGTCCTCCGTGCACGAAGCAATTCACCACCACATACACGTTCACACGCACCGGGCCACTCGACCCGGCGCTGAACATCCCGCCGCCCGAAGCCGTGCCTGCACTTGTGAACTCGCCCGGCTCCGCGTTGTCGGGAACCTACAGTTTCGACCTGAGTCCCCTCTCGGCGACGAATGGGCTGTCCAACTCGCCCGTTCAGGCGACGGGCAACTACCAGAGCTTCTGCACACGCACCGGCGACCGCTGCGTATCCGTGATCGACTCGACCACCGACGTTCTGCCTATGCTGGAGTGGTCGAACGGAGCATGGACGTCCGAAGCGACCTACGCAACGGCCTCCTGTGACGACGGATCGGGTCAGCAACAGACAACGATCCGAGTGTCCCTGACCAACCCCGATCCAAATGCTGCTCCAGCGCAGAGACTTTCGGGTGAGATCAGAAAGATCTACGTCGGCGATTGCCCCGGCGAGGTGGAGTGGAGTATCGACGCAACTCGCACCGGTGGCTGATAGATTCATTTCGCGTCGGCCATTGGCCGACGGTTCGTGCTACAGACATCTTCCTGGTCGATTATGGGTCGACGCACAGGGAACCAGCGGGGCGCGTTGGCCAGCTCGGTACCCGTCAGACCACAATGGTTCGCGGGATATCGGATCATCAGGATCGGTCAGCAGCAGGAAACCGGCTACCACCTCGTTGGCTGGTAGCCGGCACTTCCGACTGAACCCATCTCACTCAACCGGATTTTCAACCGACCCGGATAGTCTGCTGAAAGGTGGTGGGATGGAAGCTCTGACTGATTGTTCGATAACCGGCCGCTACCCAGATCGGACCGCGCTTGACTTCACACCGAACCTGCAGGCTCACGTTGTTTCTTACATTCTTGCACACCAGTGGATAGATGACGGAATCACCATTGTCCCAGGAGGTGGTCGTCCAACCTGTGGGCTGTACATTCCCGAGAATTCCACGCGGAGTTGCTGTTCCGCAAGCAGAGTTGCAAGCACAAGGAGCAAATGTGGCCACCCCGCGACGACGAACCCGACTGCATTCGAGTGAGCTGGCTGAATCCTCCGTCGCTCGTCGGCATCAATTGCGCCTCACTCGAGCAGAACTGGCATTGCTTGCAGGAGTTGGTCGATCGACAGTCCAAGCTCTCGAAGGCGGTAAGGACTCGGTCCAACTCGATGGTGCTATCGCAATTGCGGATGCGCTGGGCTGCAGGATCACTCTGAACAATCGATCTGGCATTCCTGTGCCGCCGCTCGATCCGCGTTGACCACAGGCTGCACGCCCCTCGGCAATCTGTTCGACTGACACGGATTGCATTCACAGTTTGCAGACTCCCAGGAGGAACCGTGACCGATCCCGCACGCACCGATGAGTACTTCCTCGGACTCGCAACAGAGCAAGCACAGATCGGCTGGGCTGAAGGCGGCGTTCCGATCGGCGCGGCACTTGTCCACGACGGCGAAGTTCTTGCTGTGGGGCGGAACCGCCGCGTGCAGATGGGCAGCGCAATCCGTCATGCAGAAACCGACTGTATCGAGCGGGCGGGTCGACTGCCGGCTTCGGTGTACCGCAACTCTGTCCTGTACACCACCTTGTCTCCGTGCTTCATGTGCGCGGGAACTGCTCTGCTGTACGAGATTCCTCGGATCGTCGTCGGCGAGAACCGGTCGTTCGAGGCATCGGAAAGCTTGCTACGCGAACATGGGGTTCAGGTCGACGTCCTCGACGACGCTGAATGTGTGCGACTGATGGAACGCATGTTGGCAGAGCGACCGGGCCTGTGGCTCGAAGACATCGGCGAAGAGGCGTGAGCAGCGCAGCCGACCATGAACCCACCGCTTAGGGTTATGGACGCGACTGTTGACCCAGTGTGTCGCGAACACTCAGAAACCAGTGTCGATCGAAGGAGGTAGGCGAAGCCGATGATCATCACCGGGTTGTTTTTCGCGGAGTATGCGCGAGCCTCCAACGACATGCTCGACATTCTCGGCGGCGTCTGGGATTCCTGCACAGTCCCTCGCGACACGCGCATGCTCGAATGCCGACTGGTCGCGCTCCTACAGACCGGGCCCGACGACATCGGCAAGGACTTCCCCGCGACGCTCGAAGTGCTCGACTCGAAAGGCGAACACATCGTCAATCAACGCGGCCTCCAGATCCCCGGTGCCGGCTTCACCGGCGAGAATCGGTTCTGGTTCCTGCCGATGCAGATGGTGTTTCGCGACGAAGGACGGCACAACTTCATCCTCAGCGCCGGTGGGGCCACGGCGAGCGTCGGGCTTCGCATCGCCTTCGGCTGATGGCGGGCCGCGATGCTCGTGCCCGCGCCGTCATCCGATTCCGACGGCGTTCTCGATGCCCGTCGCTATCGGACTTTCTGTGCCAGACGCCGTCCAGCAGCGATCAACCATCGTCGCGGATCCGCCATGGCCGCCTCGCTACTGCCGGCAAGGTCCGTCAGCGACACGGTCCGCACTTCGACGTCCGAATCCACTGCCCCGGCGACCACCGACACCGGAACTGAAGCGTCCGAACATATCTGGACCACATGTCCGACGAGTTTGCCCGTCAGCGACGTGCGGTCGAACTTGCCCTCACCCGTCACCACGAGGTCCGCTGCAGGAACAGCAGCCGACAGTCCTGTCAGCTCTGACACCCGTTCCGCCCCGCCGGATACACGAGCCCCCAGCGCGCACAGCCCAAATCCGACTCCGCCGGCAGAGCCGGTCCCCGGCATGAACGGGTCGGCCGGCAAGCCGGCGTCGGCGAGCAACTCGGCCCAGCGCTGCAATGCCCCGTCCAGCATCTCGATATCCGCGGCCGACGCACCCTTCTGCGGCCCGAATACCTGCGCGGCACCGTCGGGTCCGAACAACCCCGCGCGCGTATCGGTCAGCAATTCGATGTCGGACGGCACTCCCGCGAGGCCCGACGCGTCCACCGATCGGGCGACCAGCAGACCGGCACCGCCCTCCGGAACGTCCTGACCCGATTCGTCCAGCACCCGAACACCCAGTGCCCGGAGCACTCCCAACCCACCGTCGGTGGAGGCCGAGCCCCCGAGTGCCACCGAGATTCGATCCGAACCGCACTCCCGGATCACGTCTCCGAGCCCGCGCGTCGTCGCGGTCAGTGCATTCAGCGACTCCATCATCGCGATGCCCGAGGACTCCGCCAGCTCGATCACCGCCCGGCCGCTCTCGAGCGTCAACCATCGCGCGTCGACGGGCCGACCGTCCGGGCCGCAGACACCGGACACCGACGACCACGTCGGGTCAGCCGAGCACGCTGCAAGCACATCGAGTGTCCCTTCACCCCCGTCGGCCTGCGGCATCGACACCAGGTCGTCACCGGTGCGGACGGCAGCCCACCCCTCGATCAGCGCCGCGGCGGCGTCGACAGCGTCGATGGTGCCTTTGAAGGAATCGGGGGCGAAGAGAATTCTCATGCGATCAGACTGGGCAGAACCAGATCGCGGTAGCGCTGCTTCATCGTCTCGATCACCTGGTCCCCGTCGGTCGCCCACACAGCAGCGTTGAAGATCTCCACTTCCACATCACCCCGGTATCCAGCGCCTCGAACCCATCGGCCGATGGACTCGAAGTCGATCACACCGTCGCCCATCATTCCGCGAGAGAGGAGGGGGTCGGCTTCCATCGGCACCAGCCAGTCGCACACCTGGTACGAGCTGATGCGGCCACGCTCACCAGCTATTCGGATCAGCGACTCCAGCTCCGGATCCCACCACACGTGGAAGGTGTCGACGACGACGCCCACGGCCTCCACCGGGTGCGGCTCGGCCATCGACAATGCTTGTCTCAGTGTGGAGATGACCGCGCGGTCGGCCACGAACATCGGATGCAAGGGTTCGAGCGCGATGCGCACACCCCGCTCGAGTGCGTACGGAACGAGCAGGGCCAGCCTCTCCTCCACCCGAGCCCGAGCTCCGACGAGGTCGCGATCGGGGATGCCACCCATGACCATCACGAGCTCGGGCGCTCCGAGTTCGGCGGCTTCGTCGAGAGCGCGACGGTTGTCGTCGAGACCGTCGTCGTCGAGCGCCGTGAGGAAACCGCCGCGGCAAAGGCTCGACACCCGCAGACCGGCGTCCGAGATCAGCTTGGCCGACTCGCTCACACCGGCTTCCTGAATTCGATCCCGCCACGGACCTATTGCACCCAGCCCGGCTCGCGCGGCACCGTCGACGGCTTGCTTCAGCGTCCAGGCGTTCGTCGTCTTGGTGTTGAGAGACAGTGCTGCGTAGGGGTTGTCGAGGTCGAACGGTGCGATACTCACGACGCTGCCCCGTTCAGTTCGAGGTAGAGCCCCATGCGGTGCGCGGCCAGCGATGGATCCGCCAGCAACCCTGCGCGATCGGCCAGGACGAACAGCGTCGTCAGATGCTGCACGCTGCGTCCGGATGCCAAGCCGCCCACCATCGAGAACCCAGGTTGCTTGCCGTTGAGCCACGACAGGAACGCAATTCCGGTCTTGTAGTAATACGTGGGAGCGCCGAAGATGTGCCGGCCGAGTTCCTGCGTCGAGCGCAGAATATCCTCGGCGCGAGCGGTGTTGCCGAGGTCGAGTTCCTGCAGGGCCGTCGACGCCGCAGGGTAGATGCCGGCGAAGATACCGAGTAGTGCATCCGAATGATGCTGTCCGTCACCGATGATCAGCTCGGGATAGTTGAAGTCGTCGCCTGTGTAGAGGCGGACGCCGTCGGGTAGCCCGGCTCGCAGGGCGATCTCGTGCTGGGCGTCGAGCAACGACACCTTCACGCCATCGACCTTGGATGAATGCGAGCCGATCAGGCTCTCGAAAGTCGCAGTGGCCGAGGGGATGTCTGCGCTTCCCCAGTACCCGGCGAGCGCCGGATCGAACATCGTTCCGAGCCAATGCAATACGACTGGCTCATCGACCTCGCCGAGCAGGGTCGAGTAGACCGACAGATAGTCGTCGGGTGACGTCGCCACCCGAGCCAGGGCGCGTGAGGCCATCACAATCACCTTCGCGCCCGACTCGGTGACCACCGCGATCTGCTCACGGTAGGCGTCGAGTACAGCAGCGAGACCGTCCTTGCCCGACGGCAGCGCATCCAGGTCGAGTTGGTCCGTGCCCGCACCGCAGGCGAGTGACCCGCCGACGCGCGCCGCTTCGGCTCCGGAGCGGCGGATCAGCTCGGACGTCGCGGCCCAGTCCAGGCCCATTCCGCGCTGGGCGGTATCCATCGCGTCGGCGACGCCCAGTCCGTAGGACCAGAGTTCGTGGCGGTACGCCAGGGTGGAGTCCCAATCGATGTCGGCGAAAGCCCCCGGAGTGTTGTCCCCCGCGGCCTTTGGGATGACGTGCGCGGCGGCATATGCGACGCGTGAGGTGATGGGTGCAGTGGGCTTGGTCCACTCGCCCGGCTCACCGAGCGCGTGGACCCCGTGGCCGGGGAGGGTGATCGACACCCGGGAGTCGACGGCGGTCACAGCGCGATCTCCGGGACGTCGAGGCGACGGCCCTCGGCCGAGGATCGCAGACCGAGCTCGGCCAGCTGCACACCGCGGGCGGCAGAGAGCAGACCGTAGCGGTGCGGCCGTTCGGCGACGACGTCGCGCAGAAACTCTTCCCATTGCAACTTGAAACCGTTGTCCAGGTCGGCGTTGGCGGGGACCTCGAGCCACTGATCGCGGAACGGTTCGGTGACGGGCAGATCTGGGTTCCACACAGGCTTGGGGGTGTGCGAACGATGCTGAGCGACGCAGTTTCGCAACCCCGCGACCGCGGAGCCCTGCGTACCGTCGATCTGGAATTCGACGAGTTCGTCCCGGAACACCCGCACCGCCCACGACGAGTTGATCTGGGCGACAACGCCGTTCTCCATCTCGAAAATGCCGTATGCGGCGTCGTCGGCGGTGGCGGCGTATTCGTTGCCCTGTTCGTCCCAGCGCGTCGGAATATGGGTGGCGGTCTTCGCGGTGACCGTCTCGACCTTGCCGAGGATGCCTTCGAGAACGTAGTTCCAGTGGCAGAACATGTCGACGACGATGCCGCCGCCGTCCTCGGCCCGGTAGTTCCAGCTGGGACGTTGGGCGGGCTGGCCGTCACCTTCGAAGACCCAGTAGCCGAATTCGCCTCGCAGGGAAAGGATGCGACCGAAGAATCCTTCGTCGACGAGCCGCTTGAGCTTGACGAGTCCGGGGAGGTAGAGCTTGTCGTGCACGACGCCGGCCGTGATTCCAGCGTTCTGTCCGATGCGGGCCAGTTCGATGGCTTGTGTCAGTGTTTCGGCGGTCGGCTTCTCGGTGAAGATGTGTTTGCCGGCCTTCATCGCCGACGAGAGTGCCTCGGCGCGCCGCGAGGTGACCTGGGCGTCGAAGTAGATGTCGATGGAGGCGTCGTCGATGACGGATGAGCTGTCGGTGGTGTACTCGGCGATACCGTGCCGGCTGCAGAGCTCTTGGAGCTTGGCCTCGTTGCGTCCGACCAGGATCGGCTCGACCTGGATGCGCGTGCCGTCGTCGAGAAGGAGTCCGCCGGCGTCGCGGATGGGCAGAATGGACCGAAGGAGATGCTGACGGTAGCCCATGCGGCCGGTGACGCCGTTCATGGCGATGCGCAAGGTACGGGTGGGTGTGGGCATGAGAGATTGCCCTTTCTGTGCACTGATGACGAAGGACGTGGGACGACGGCGAGCCATGACGGATGGGGCCGTATCGACGGTGTGGCGGAAAGTCCACTACGCGTCGTGAGGGAAAGTCAGCTTCGGAATGCGCTTTCCAAGCTATGCTGTCGAAGTCGATCGGTCAAGAGGTGACCGTCGATCGCAATGATTTCGCAGGGGGTGAGGGGTGCATGGCCGCAGTACGACTCAGCGATGTGGCCGCGGCTGCGGGCGTCTCGCAGGCCACAGCGTCGCGGGTGCTCAACGGCTCGTCCCGAGTACCCGGCGAGGGTGTCGCCGATCGCGTCCGCGCAGCCGCGGCGGACCTCGGGTACGTCGCGAACGCGCAGGCCCAGGCGCTGGCTCGGGCGTCGACCGGCCTGATCGGGCTGGTGGTGCACGACGTGGCCGATCCGTACTTCTCATCCATCGTCAGCGGCGTACAGAACGAGGCGCGCGACGCAGCCAAGCTGGTACTCCTGGCCAGCACGGAGCGCGATTTTGCTCTCGAACGGCAATCGGTCGCCACCTTCATCTCGCACCGCGCCGACGCCATCATCCTGGCCGGCTCGAGGCAGAGCGGCGACTTGGACCGAGCACTGGAACAGGAGTTCGCGGCATACCGCGACAACGGCGGCAGGGTGGTGGTGATCGGGCAACCGGTACCGTTCGCCTCTGCGGTCGAACCCGAGAACTTCGCAGCATCAGCGGCTTTGGCAAAGGCCCTGTACGAACACGGCCATCGTCGCTTTGCGATCATCGGCGGCCCAGGAAACATCCGGACCTCGGCCGATCGTCGTAACGGCTTCGTCGAGACCCTGTGCACCCACGGCATCACACCGGAAATCGAAGTGTCCGGGGACTTCTCGCGAGACGGTGGCTACAGCGCGGCGCGGCGTCTGGCGGCTGCGCTCGAACTCTCCCCCGGCCACGGGGCTCCACCGTGCGTGTTCGCAGTCACCGACGTCATGGCCATCGGAGCAATCGCAGCGTGGCGTGAGCTGGGCCTGAGCGTGCCGGAGGACGTCTGCGTCGCCGGATTCGACGACATCCCCACACTGCGCGATCACTCCCCGAGCCTGACCACCGTCGCACTCTCTTTGGTGGATATCGGCGAGCGAGCCGTGCAGCTCGCCCTCGATCCGGATAGTCGCCCTGGAAGCCGGGAGTGGGCACCGGGCACCGTCGTCCTGCGGAGCAGCACGGCCCTGAACAGCTGATTGTCCGAATTGCTTGACACTGTGGGCGCGATCACACTACGTTGGGCGACAGCTTCGGAAAGCGCATTCCAGCGGGAGTAGACGGACCCGCCTCCTACTAGATCGAGGACTCCTTATGACGACAACATCGTCGGTCGAAGTCCGTTCTGCCACTGCGTCGGTTCCTCAACCCGCACCGACCCGTCGTCGACGGTTCCCTTCGCTCCGCAACACCTGGTCCGGCCTCTGGCGACCCTTGGCCCTCGTGGCTGTGCTCGTCGCGGCATGGTGGGCCGTCACGGCCTCCGAACTCGTTGCGCCCTATATTCTTCCGTCACCCGGTGACACGTGGTCGACGATGGTGGACAACGCGTCCTACCTCGCCGGCCACACCTGGGTTACGACGTACGAAACCGTCGCCGGCTTCATCATCGCCAGCGGCGTCGGTATCGCCGTCGCAGTGGTGATGATCTACTCGTCCTCGATCGAGAAGACGATGTACCCGCTCATCCTGTTCGCCCAGGTGATCCCGAAGATCGCCATTGCGCCGCTGTTCGTCGTGTGGCTCGGATTCGGTCCCAGCCCCAAGATCCTCGTGGCCGTCCTCATGGCCTTCTTCCCCATCGTCATCGCCGGAATGGCGGGATTGCGTTCGGTCGATCCCGAGATCCTCGAACTCACCTCGACAATGGGTGCGAGCAAGTGGAAGACGTTCTGCAAGGTGCGTTTTCCCGCGTCGTTGCCGCAGCTCATGTCCGGTCTCAAGATCGCCGCAACACTCGCGGTGACCGGAGCTGTGGTCGGTGAGTTCGTCGGTGCCAACGAAGGTCTGGGGTACGTGATCCTCCAGGCGAACGGAAACATCGACACAGCAATGCTTTTCGCCGCGCTCATCATCATGTCACTCCTGGGAATTCTCCTCTTCCTGATCATCGAGATTGCCGAGAAGTTCCTCATCCCCTGGCACGCATCGCGTCGCTCCACCGCGTCCGTCGGCGCTGTGTGATCCGCATGCTCTCCCTCCATCGAAGGACACATTTCATGAAGCTCAAGAACGTTCTGGTGGCGACCGTCGCGTCGTCCGCTCTCGTACTCGCCGGATGCAGCGGAGGAGGTGGAGGCGAGGAGAAGGCCCCGGGTGCCGACGGTGAAACCACCGCGACCTCGCTGATGCTCAATTGGTATCCCTACGGCGAGCACGCCCCGTTCTACTACGGAGTGCAAGAAGGCATCTTCGCCGAGCACGGTATCGACCTCACCATCACTGCGGGCCAGGGATCGACCAAGACCGCACAGGCCGCGGGCTCCAACCAGACCGATTTCGGCTGGGCCGACACTGCGGCCGTGATGTCCAACATCGACAAGGGGGTCAAGGTCAAGAGCCTCGGCGTATTCCTGCAGACGACGCCATCGGCCGTGCAGGTCTACGCAGACGGGCCTATCCAGACCACCGCCGACCTCGCCGGCAAGACCATCGCCGTCTCCGCCGGGGATGCGCCCACCACTACATTCCCCATCTTCCTCGACCGCGTAGGCGTTCCCGAGGACCAAGTTCAGCAGCAGAGTCTGGACTCCGCAGGCAAGATCGCCGCGATGCTCTCGGGTCAGGTCGACGGTCTCATCGGTTTCGCCCACGACCAGGGGCCCAACATCGCGAACAAGTCCGGACGCGAGATGCGCTACCTCCGCTACTCCGACGAGGGCCTGAACTTCTACAGCAACGGCCTCATCGCCAACACGTCCACCATCCAACGCTCCCCCGAACTTGTTCAGGCCATGGTCGACGCCACCCGCGAATCGTTCGAGGCAGCCATCGCCAATCCTGAAGCGGCCGTGGCATCGATGGTCGGTAAGGACCCGCAGACTCCGCCGGAGTCGGTGCTTCTGCAGCAGTGGCAGGAAACCATTCCGCTGCTCACCACAGACAACACGGAAGGAATGGCTCCGGGTGTCAACAGCGACGAGGACTGGGCCAACACCATCAGCATCCTCAGCGATGCCGGACTCACCGAGGCTGGAGCCGAGTCCTCGACCTACTGGGACTCGACCTTCACCTCCAACGAGGAATGAGACGTGACCATGAATGCGATCACCAGCGAACGGCCTCCCACCGTGACGGAGACCGCGGTCTCCGTCGACAACCTCAGCGTCCAGTTCTCGTCCAAACGAGGTGACGTCACCGCTCTCTCCGATGTCGACCTCCGGGTCGGGAAGGGTGAGTTCGTCTCCATTGCAGGGCCTTCCGGTTGCGGCAAGTCCACCCTTCTCAAAGTGGTCGCCGGTCTCACCGGTGCCTCACGTGGGTCCGTCCAGCTGGTCGGCAAGGAGGTCAAGGGCCCGCAACGCAACATCGGCTACGTCTTCCAACGTGCTGCACTGCTCGAATGGCGGACCGTGCGCAAGAACATCCTGCTTCAGGGTGAGATGCGCGGGATGAACAAGAAGGCAGCGGCCGCGAAGGCCGATCAGCTCATCGAGATGACCGGGTTGACCGGTTTCGAGGGAGCACTCCCCCATGAGCTGTCCGGCGGCATGCAGCAGCGCGTATCCCTCTGTCGCGCATTGCTTCACGAACCCGAAGTGTTGCTCATGGACGAGCCTTTCGGAGCTCTGGACGCTCTCACCCGCGAGAAGATGAACGTCGAGCTGCACCGCATCTGGCGAGAAACCGGAACGACGGTCATGCTCGTCACCCACTCCGTCGCCGAAGCGGTGTACCTCGCCAACCGAGTGGTCGTCATGAGCCCGCGGCCCGGACGAATAGTGGACATCCTCGATGTCGACCTGCCGGCACACCGGGACTACAGCGCGACGATGGAGAAGCCCGAATTCATCAGTGTTGCAAACACTGTGCGCGATCTGCTGGGAGCGACAACGAGCGCGGACTGAACGCTTCTGTGCGGCAGCCCCAGCAGACTTGTTCGTTCTGCAGGGGCTGTCGCGGTCAGACGGTGACACACTGTGGCAGACTCCCGTCGACGCTCAACGGGTCAACTGTTCTACTGGATTGACTAGGCTCGGGAACCATGACGAGTCTCGATCTCTCCCGCGTCATCTCCCGAATACTCGACGCAGTGTCAAGCGAATCGGAGGACGGGGACCTCGCCGCGTTGCTCGAGGAACTGGAGATCGATGATCGGACTCGCAGCTCGACTCTCGACCGCACGCGTTCGACTCGCGAGGAACTCTCTCGGTTGCGTCGCCGTGAGCACGAACTCGGTGCTCTGTTCGCCAGCGCGCGCGATCTCGCCGAAGTCAGGGACATAGACGGCCTGTTGGAACGTCTTGTGTCCCGGGCCCACGACATGATGGGCAGCGACGTCACATACCTGTCCGAGTTCGATTCGGAGACAGAAGATCTGCACGTACGAAAGACCACCGGATCGGTCACGCCGCAGTTCCGAAACTTGCGGGTGCCCGCGGGCACGGGTCTTGCCAGCCGTATTGCCGAGTCGAGAAGCGCGCAATGGGTCCGTCGTTACAGCGAATACAACGAGGGAACTCACGACACCGACATCGACGATGCTGTGTCTCTGGAGGGCATCGTCTCCATACTCGGGGTGCCGATGCTCTCGGACGGCCAGGTTCTCGGTGTACTGTTCTCGGCCACGCGACAGGAGCACGTCTTCGCGCCGGAGCAGATCGCACTGCTCTCCGCTCTGGCCGATCACGCGTCGATCGTCCTGCAATCTGCAAACACCCTCGCCCGCCTCCGTGCTTCCGAGGAGGATGCCCAAAGTGCGCTGCGACGATTGACGGACCACGTCGCGGTGCGTGATCGATCCAACACCGTCCATCAAGAATTGGTCCAGGCGGTGCTCGTCGGCGGCGGATTCATCGAGGTGACAACGACTCTGGCGAGGGCACTCGGGAGATGCGTCACCGTCGTCGATTCGGACATGCGGGTCCTCGCCTCGTCGGAAGCCCTTGTCCAAGTTCCGGCGACTGTCAGTGCATCCAGCGGCGTGCGCCTCGCAATCGAACGGAGTCGCGCAACCGGCCACTGCTCGTATGTGGAGCCTGGTACCTCCGATATCGAAGTCGTAGCGGCAGTGACCGCGGGCGAGCTCTTCTTCGGCGCAGTCCTTCTCAGCACGGGCGATTTGGAGTTGGGTGCAGTAGACGACCGCACGATCGAGCGGGCAGCACAAGTCGCTGCGCTACTGACGCTGCAGCAGAATGCCGTCGACGATTCCGACCGGCGCGCCAGACACGAATTGATCGCGGACGCACTCGACCCGTCCGCCGGACGCCGACGCGACTTCGATCGGCGTGCTCGCGCCCATAACGTGGACGCGTCAACACTCGATACGGTGCTGCTTTTCGTGGTCCCGTTGCAATCACGTTCGATCGCAACATCCCTCATAGCGTCACGATTCCACGATGGAGGCTTGGTCAGCACATACTCTGATGCCATCGTCGCGCTCGTGCACAGTTCGACACCCGCCGAATCGGCCGAGGAGGTACGGCAGGC
The DNA here is from genome assembly GCF_002258645.1 of Rhodococcus sp. 15-649-2-2. Classification (NCBI taxonomy): domain Bacteria; kingdom Bacillati; phylum Actinomycetota; class Actinomycetes; order Mycobacteriales; family Nocardiaceae; genus Rhodococcus; species Rhodococcus sp. 15-649-2-2. The sequence goes on along the minus strand of NZ_NPFM01000026.1, from coordinate 148,956 downwards.
GCTTCTAGCCGGGGGCGTCCGCCCTGCTCTTGTGATCGTTCCGACGCGTGCCGACTCTGTCGAGCTCTTATCCGCACGTTTCGAAGTTGCTCATCGGACTGCTCGGTTGTTGGAAGCATTGGGGATCGACGACCGAGTGGTCACCACCGAATCGTTTCTGCCGTACGTCGCGATGTTCGGGTCGGATCCCGAAAACGTCCACACTTTCATCGACCACGTCATTGGACCGGTCATCTCCTACGACGAGGCTCACGGTACCGACCTTCTCGCGACACTTCGCGCGTTCGTCCGCAGTGATTCGAGCCCGACCAAGGCTGCGCGCGCACTGAATTACCACACCAATACGATCCTGCAGCGACTCGACAGAGTGAGACTGATTCTTGGAGACCACTGGCGGGAGGACGAATCGCTGTTCCGCATCTCTACTGCGGTGCGACTCGAAGCCCTGCGATCACCGAGCACCCCCCGAACATAGGCTGATGGCCCATATTTCCAGCTAGATGATGTGCTGATACTACATATTCCAGGTCACACTTCGTCCGTAACGTTGCGCTCGCTTGCCAACGGACCGTGTCGCCACATGGGTCGAACCGAACGCGCGGAGGAACTGAAGTGCCGATCAGCAGTCGAATTGCGGGATTCAAAGATTTGTCACCAATGGAGCGTCGCCTAGCTCTGTCGGATCGCACGGGTCTCGACATCTCGGCCTTTGCCCCACTCGACCCCACTGCAGGATTGTCCGTCGAGCAGGCTGATCACATGGTCGAGAACGTCGTCGGTGTCCTCGGCATCCCGGTGGGCATTGCGACCAACATCGTGGTCGACAATCGCGAATACCTGGTTCCAATGGCAACCGAGGAGCCGTCGGTCGTAGCCGCTGCAAGTAACGCGGCCCGCATGACGCGTCCTCACGGCGGCTTCTTCGTGTCGCACACAGGCCCCATCATGCAGGCGCAGATTCAGTTGCTCGATGTGCAGGATCCAGAAGCAGCACGCCTTCGAATTCTCGAAGCACGCGATGAGATCATCTCGCTGTCCAACGCACAGGACCCCACCCTCGTCCGATTCGGCGGCGGAGCCCGCGACCTCACCGTCCGCGTCCTGCCCACCCGCACGGGAATTCATGTCGTCGTACACATCGTCGTCGACGTACGGGATGCCATGGGTGCCAACGCCGTCAACACGATGGCCGAGGCCGTCGCACCACGCATCGCCGACATCGCGGGCGGGCGGTCGCTCTTGCGGATTCTCACGAACAAGGCGGACCTCCGCATCACACGGGCCCGTGCGGTGTTCGATCGCGACCTGCTGGGCGGGCCGGAAGTAGTGGACAACATCGTTCATGCATCTGCGTTCGCAGAAGCCGATCCCTATCGCGCCGCTACTCACAACAAGGGCATAATGAATGGGATCAGCGCTGTGGTATTGGCTACCGGCAACGACACTCGCGCCGTCGAGGCCGGGTGCCACTCGCACGCAGTCGGTGCCGACGGCCGCTACACGGCACTGTCGCACTTCGAGAAGACAGCGGACGGTCACCTGTCGGGAACCTTGGAAGTTCCAATGGCCGTCGGCCTGGTCGGAGGTGCCACCAAAGCTCACCCGGTGGCACGCACGGCGATCGATATTCTCGGTGTCACATCCTCGACAGAGCTGGCATCGGTGATCGCCGCCGTCGGGTTGGCTCAGAACCTGGGTGCCTGTCGGGCGTTGTCCGCCGAAGGCATCCAACAAGGACACATGCGGCTGCACGCCCGAACGGTTGCTGTCACCGCCGGTGCCACGGCAGACGAATTGGACAGTGTCGTTCAGCGGTTGATCGGCGACCGATCGATCCGAGTCGAGCACGCCGAACTGGTGCTCGGCGAACTACGTAACGGCAGCTTCGTATGACCCCGGTCCAGGACGCGGCTCGTGTCCCGAGCCCAGACGTCTATCGTGCTGCAGCGCTACCCGACGCCGTCCGCGTCTACGAAGTCGGACCGCGCGATGGCCTGCAGGCCGAGCCCCACATCGTGCCGACTGAGACCAAGATCGAGTTCTGCCGAAGCCTAGTGGCAGCCGGCGTCACGAATCTCGAACTCACCAGCTTCGTCTCACCTCGTTGGGTGCCACAACTAGCCGACGCCGAAGATGTGATGACACAGGTGAACTTACCGGAATCCGTCCGCCGGATCGTGCTGGCCCCCAACGCACGCGGGCTGGATCGAGCGTTGCGCTCCGGTGCCTCCGAGATCGCCGTGTTCGTCAGTGCCACTGAAACATTCGCCCAGAAGAACCTCGGCACAAGTGTTGCCGCTTCCCTGGCCATGGCAGAGACCGTTGTCGCAGGTTCCACGTCGGCCGGTGTTCCAACTCGCGGATACGTCTCGATGTGCTTCGGCGACCCATGGGAAGGCTCGGTGGATCCCGTACGCGTCGCCGATGTCGCCGAACGATTGATTCAGATGGGGGTGGGCTCGTTGTCCCTCGGTGACACCATCGGAGTCGCGACGCCTGCACACATTCATGCTGTGCTCGACGCCGTCGTCGAGCGCGGCATCGCCGTCGAGCGAATTGCCCTGCATCTTCACGACACCTACGGGCAGGCGCTCACCAACGTCTACGCGGGACTCACGGCCGGGGTTGCCGAATTCGACTCTTCTGCCGGAGGTTTGGGCCGCTGCCCGTATGCCCGCGGTGCCACCGGAAATCTGGCCACCGAAGATCTGGTGTGGATGCTCGACGGACTCGGCATCGAGACCGGGATCGATCTTCACGCCCTGTCTGACGTTTCTGTGTGGCTCGCAGAGCAGATGGGACGGCCCAACACATCGGCAGTCGTCCGGGCTCTGTCCGCGGCGCGCGCCGACGCCATTCAGAACAACTCGACACTCTCCCCCACCCACTGATCACACATCCCCAAGGAACCGACATGTCCAATACCCAAGGCCTCCCCAGGGCTGACGCGAAGACCAAAGAGCAGCGTCGCCATGCCGTCATCGGCAGTTCGGTGGGCACCATCATCGAGTGGTACGACTTCACTCTCTACGGCCTTGCGTCGGCGCTGGTGTTCGCGCCGCTCTTCTTTCCGGGCGCTGGAACCTTCGCCGGGATGCTCGGCGCGTTCGCGGCGTTTGCAGTCGGGTTCGGCGCACGGCCGATCGGCGGTCTGATCTTCGCGCACTACGGTGACCGCGTCGGCCGCAAGATGACGCTTCTGGTGACCTTGATGATGATGGGCGTCGCGACCACATTCATCGGATTGCTCCCCACAGCCGAATCCATCGGCGTCTGGGCACCGATCCTGTTGATCGTGCTTCGCATATTCCAAGGCGCGGGTGCAGGTGCCGAATTCGCCGGGGCCATGACCATGGCAAGCGAATCCTCCGATCCTCAACGCCGTGCATACACTGCGGGATTCCCCGGCGCTTCGGTGTATATCGGAATGGCCCTCGCAACAACCACATTCGCTCTTCTCACTCTGCTTCCCGATGAGCAATTCCTCGCGTGGGGCTGGCGCATTCCCTTTGTTGCTAGCGCTGTGATCGTTGCCTTCGCCATGTATTTCCGTTTGCGGGTCAATGAGACCGCCGCATTCGAGGAAGCCGCGAAAGAGGGCGCCGTGATGAACTCGCCACTGGCCGGAGCCATCAAGAACCACTGGCGCGTGCTGATCTGTGGCATGGCCCTGTTCACGTTCACTCTGCCGTGGGTCTACATCGTGCAGACGTTCTCCGTTTCGTACGTCACCGGCACGCTCACCGTCAATCCGACAGCGGCATTGGTTGCCTTGATCATCGCCGAGCTTCTGACCATTCCGGCCACCCTCTACTTCGGCAAGCTGGCAGACCGCATCGGTCGTAAGCCAGTTCTGTTGGGCGCGGCCGTGTTCGGCATCTTGCTCGCCTTCCCACTGTTCTGGCTGTACGGCACCGAGAACATAATGCTGGTCGGCGTCGGCCTGGTCCTCGGACTCGCAATCATTCAGGGTGCAACGATCGGCGTCTCCGCCGCGCTACTCGCGGAGATTTTCCCAACGAACGCCCGCTGGAGTGGTATCGCGATCTCCCGTGAGATTCCCGCTGCTGCCGTCGGCGGTACCGCACCCCTCGTCGCGACCGCACTCGTCGCGACCTCGGGCGGGAGCCCTTGGCTGGTTGCCGCGTATCTGATGGGGCTCAGCATCATCGGTCTGATCGGAATCGCTTTCCTACCCGAGACTTTGCCCTCCAAGGTCGACGCCGACACACTGGATCCCATCATGGTCGCTGACGTCGAACCCGTCAGCTGATCTGAAGCAAGAACCGACGAAAGAGAATCATGACTTCCCTCGCTCCCGACTTCGTAGGTAACACCGGATCTCTGTCCGGCGTAGTAGTACTCGATCTATCGCACGTCCTGGCCGGCGCATATGCGGCTCAGATGTTCGCCGACTTCGGAGCTACTGTGATCAAGATCGAGAACCCGACGGGTCCAGACGTAGCTCGCGGTTTCCCGCCCTACATGAAGACCGCTGACGACGAGTTCAGCGCCTATTACGCCCAGTACAACCGGGGCAAACTGGGTCTGACACTAGATCTCCGTGCAGACGAGGGCAAGGCCGTCTTGAAGGACCTGGTGGCCAAGGCCGACGTACTGATCGAAAACTTTCGGCCGGGCACGACCAAGAAGTTGGGTATCGATTACGACGTCCTGGCCGCGATCAACCCGAGGCTCGTGTATCTCGCCATCTCCGGCTACGGCCAAACAGGTTCTCGCAGCCTACGTCCGGCGTTCGACAATACCGCTCAGGCAGCGGGCGGATTGTGGTCGATGAACGGTCAGGTCGGCGAAGATCCCGTCCGCGTCGGCGTCACGATCGGAGACCTCTCGGCGACCATGTTCGGGGTGATCGGCGCGCTCACTGCGCTTCGTCACGCGGAGCGGACCGGAGTCGGTCAGCTCGTGGACGTCGCCCAGGTGGACAGTATTTTGGCAATGACGGAGACGGCAGTCGTCGACTACACCGTCGACGGGAAGACGGCAGTGCCATCAGGCAACAAACATGCCTGGGTGAGACCGTACGAACTGTTCCCATGTGCGGACGGGCAAGTATTCTTCGGCGGCTACACGGACAAGCTGTGGAACGCTAGTTGCGAACTATTCGGTACGCCCGAGGCCGCGGTCGATTCCGAGATCGACACCATGAGAAAGCGATTCGATCCTGACGTCTACGAGCGCAGAGTCAAGCCGTTGATCGTCAGCTGGTTCGACGGGCGAAAGCGCTCCGAGCTCGAGGACCTTGCAGGTGCAGTCATCCCGCTCACTGCCATCAAGAACATCGGTGAGGTGGTCGACGACGAGGGCACCGCCGAACGCAACATGATCGTCGAGGCCGATTACGGGAAGTTCGGTGCCCTCCGAATGTTCGGGCAACCCATCAAGATGGGCGTCACTCCCGCGAACCCTGCACGCAGAGCCAACGGACTGGGTGAACACACCGATTCGGTCCTCGCAGGTTTAGTGGGGTACTCCCCGGAACGAATCGCCGATCTGCGCAATGGTGGCGTCGTCTGATGGCAGTGGTTCGAACCGATGAAATCGGGCTTGCCCCCGCACTCGCATATCGGGGAACATTTGCTCCCGATGCGGCAGAACCGAAGCCATTCGGTGCGCTCCCTCCTGGATGGGAGGGTATCTACTTCCCATTCGACGCCGAACTGGACGCGCTTCGGCCAGACGGCTCTCCAGCCGACGACGGCGTGCTGCCGGTAATCGATCTGCCTCGACGCATGTACGCGGGCGAGGACACCGTCTTCCACCGGCCGATCCACTACGGCGATGCTGTACAGCAAACAGTGACGGCCGGCTCGATCACCGAGAAACAGGGGCGCGGTGGACGCCTTGTATTCGCCGACGTAGAACGCACTTACAGAGTGGATGGTGAACTGGCGATATCGAGTGTCTGGCACGACGTGTTTCTCGACGCCGCGAAGCCCGGTGACACGGCCAAGCCCCCGACACCGGCACCTGAGGTCGATTGGTTGTGGTCGGAGTCCCTCGCACTCGATTCACGGCAACTGTTCAGATTCTCGGCGATGACGTTCAATACTCACCGCGTTCACTACGACCGAGACTGGGCACGGTCGATCGAAGGACTCGATGATCTGCTGGTGCACGGACCCCTGATACGAATGCTTCTGTTGGACTTCGCGCTTCGATCACAGCCTGCCGAACGACCTCGCAGCTATTCGATTCAGATGCAAGCACCGATGTTCGTCGATGCTGCCGTCCGCATGGTGGGTAACAGAACCGACAGCGGTTGCGAAGTATTCGCGCTGGACGCCAAGGATCGAGTGTTGGCTCGCGGAAGCGTCGTTTACTGAGGTACCCCAGAGTCCTCGATCGCCTCATCCGGAATCATGGACGAACCCTGCGGCGCATCCGTCGCAGTGCCGCAACGACGCCTCGCGCCGATGAGGCCGCGGCGAACGTGGGGCTTCGCATCGCCTTCGGCTGACGTCAGCTACTGATCGTCTCCCGCGCGGCACCTCGCTCCACCACTCGTCGAGCGGTTCGGGCAACGGCTTCGTCGATCAGGAATCCCTTGCTATCGACGGCCACACCGGACTCGGCACGTTCCAACTCGGCCAACAGTTCCTCGGCTTCGCGCACTTCCACCTCCGAGGGCACGAACACCGTTCGCACAGGGCCGAGTTGAGCCGGATGGATACACGCACGCCCGACAAAACCGAGACCAGCCAGCGTTCGAGTATCGGCCTCGAATGCATCGGCATCGCGGAAGTTTCGCGACACCGCTGCGGGAGGCGGATCTATTCCGGCCGCCACACTGGCTGCGACCACCTGAGCGCGCACGAACGACAGCGACTCCGCGGAGCCGTCGACGCCCAGATCGGCGGCCAGGTCCACCTCACCGATTTGAAGAAACTTGACCCGAGGCGCACGGGCGATCTCCAGTGCAGCGAACACTCCGGCGGCCGACTCGATGAGGGGCGAGACCACCGCGCTACTGCCACTCAGTAGAGCATCGGCCATCTCGACCTCTAGAGCAGACGACACCTTGGGCAGCCAGATGCCGGTCAAATTCGGGTGCAATACTGCACGAATATCATCCTCCTGCAACTGCCCTGGGTTCACGCGCACCCAGATCTGTACGTCCCCCGGATCGCAGGCGGCCACCCACGCGGCCACCGTCGCACGCGCATGATCCTTGTTCGTCGCGGTGACGGCGTCCTCGAGATCCAACACCACCGCGTCGGTACCCGAATTCAGTGCCTTGTCGAACCGCTCCGGCACATCCCCCGGGACGTAGAGGTACGTCAGAGCGGTCCTCATCCGATGACTCCCGTGCCCGCGACGAGGGACTTGGCGATGACGGTCCGCATGATGTCGTTGGTCCCCTCGCCGATGGCCATGAGCGGCGCATCGCGGTAGAGACGCTCGACGACGAACTCGGTGGAGTAGCCGTAGCCACCGTGAATGCGCATGGCTTCGAGGCTGGCGGTGATGGCGGCTTCGGAGGCGAAGTACTTCGCCATGCCGGCCTCCATGTCGACGCGCTTGCCCGAATCTGCCTGTGATGCAGCCCAGTACGTCATCAGGCGTGCAGCCTGCAGCTGGGTCGCGATGTCCGCGATCTTCAGCTGGATCGCCTGGAACTCGGCGATGGGCTGACCGAATGCAGTGCGCTGCTTCGCGTATTCGAGGGCGGCGTCGTACGCGGCCTGAGCGATTCCGACGCTCCGTCCGGCGATGTTGAGACGGCCGATCTCGAGACCCGACAGTGCCTGCTGCAGACCACGACCCTCCACACCACCGAGTAGCGCATCGACGGGCACGCGCACGTCGGTGAACGTGATCTCACACGATTCGGTGCCCTTGTAGCCGAGCTTGCCCATGTCGCGCTGCACCTCGAACCCGTCGGTGCTGGTGTCGATCAGCAGCATCGACATTCCCTTGTGCGCGGGGGTCGTGGTGGTGTCGGTCTTGACCAGTACCGGAAGCACATTCGCATGTCGGGCATTGGTGATCCAGGTTTTCGCGCCGTTGACGACGTAGTGGTCGCCGTCTCGCTTGGCGGTGGTCTTGATGCCCTGCAGGTCGGTTCCGGCACCGGGCTCGGTGAGGCCGACTCCCGTTCGCCATTCACCGGACGCGAGCTTCGGCAGCAGCGCCTTCTTCTGCTCCTCGGTGCCGTGCTTGCCGATCATCCAGCACGACAGGTTGTGGCTGCCGAGAATTCCGGCGACGCCCATCCACCCCCGGGCCAGCTCCTCGTAGACCAGGGTGAACGAGACCTTGTCCAGGTCGAGGCCGCCGTACTCTTCCGGCGTCGTGATCCCGAACAGGCCCATGGCCTTCATGTGCTCAACAATCTCCGTGGGGTACCGCCCCGTCTTCTCCCACTCGTTCGCGACGGGGATGATCTCCTTGTCGACGAAGGTGCGCAATGCTTTCCGGAAGGCCGACTGTTGCTCGTCGTACGTGAAGTCCATGATGATGTCCTGTCGATTGGGGTGTCGTCGATCGAGGTGTCAGGGTGCCGGCGCGATGGCGGCGGCGAGATCGAGAATGGCGGTCAGGTCGGTTTCGTCGACCAGTCCGAGGACGCGGTCGGACAGCTCGTTCGCGCGGGAGTCGTTGCCACAGTTGGCGAGAAACTTCTCCAACAGCCGGTCGTCGCTCAGGGGAAATCCGGCGGATCCCTGACTACCGCCGACGGAGGCGTCGAGCACTCGTCCGTCGGTGAGAGTGAGAACCGCCCTGCCCGACGCGGCCGCCGCGGGAACCTCGGACGGTAGGTTCGCCACCCGCACCTTGCGGGCAGTGACGAGGACGTCCTCACGTGCGATGGATTCGTCGGTGTAGGTCGAGACGGTGATCGCGCCGTCGTGCAGCAGAGCGGCCACGCTCCACGGCAGATCGAACTTGCCGTCGTAAGTGCTGCGCGGTGACGCGACCCCGGTGTTCGGTCCGCAGACGAACGGGCTCGAATCGGGGTGAACGAACACCTCGATGTCGGCCACGTCGCTCGCCTGAACCGCACTGTCCCCGAGCGCCTTCGACACTGCGTCGAGCGTGACGTGCATCAGCTGGCAACTGGGGTACGGCTTGATGCCGATTCGGGTGGCTTCCCACCGCGTGCCGAGTCCTTCTGTCAGTGCCGCGAAGTTCGTCGGCCGATCGGTCAGCGCAGCGTAGATGCCGCGTCGACCTTCCAGAACCGAGGACGGTCCAGTAGCACCGGCGGCGGCGAGCCGGGCGGCCAGCACACCGTTCATGCTGGCCGATCCTGGATGCAGCGCCTTGGTGTCCGCGTCCGTGTCGAGGAACTCGAGCAGTCCCGAACTCGACGATCCGGCGATCCCCAGAGCGTTGACCATCGTCTCGGTGTCGAACTTCGAGAGGTGTCCGGTGACGAGTGCGGCCGTCAACGGTCCCACCGCTGCGGTGGCATGCACGCCCCGAGCATGGAATCCGTGGGGACTGACTTCACCGAGACGACATGCGGTTTCGAGACCGAGGGCTGCTGCCGTCAACACATCGGAACCCGAGGCGTACACCTGTTGCCCGACGGCGATCGCCGCGGGAAGAGATACGGCCGTCGCGTGAACCAATGCTCCGGCGTGGGTGTCGTCGAAGTCCAGCGAGTGCAGCATCACCCCGGTCGCGAAGGCGGCCGCCGGCGCGGACAGGCCTCGGGTGCCGGTGAGCGGCCGCGCCTCGGGTGGTCCGCCGAGGGTGTCGGCCACCGTCCAGCCCGGTCGGCCGTAGCCGAGGCGTTGGGCCGCAACGGTATTGCCGACGCCGTCGAGTAGGTGACGCGCGGCCGCGTGCCGGACGTCCTCGGACAGATCGGCGACGGTGACACTCGATGCCCACTCCGCCAGGATCGTCGAGGTCACGCCCGTACCTCGTCCTTCGCCGTTCCGAAGGCGCCCTCCGCCTTCAGTTTTGCGACGCGCTCGTCGTCGTAGCCCAGCTGGTCGCGCACGATGTCGTCGAAGTGCTCGTTGCGCTGCGGCGCTCGGCGGTACTGCTTGGCCTCGGAACCGAAGTTCACCGGGGACGCGACCTGACGCACGGTGTCGTACACCGGGTGCTCGGTCTCGACCACAAGATTGCGTGCGAGCGTGTGCGGTTCGGTCAGCGCGTGCTCGACATCGTTGATCGGACCGGTCGGCACCCCGGCCGGGCCGAGCTTCGAGAGCCAGTGCTCGACGGTATTGGTGGCGAAGACTTCTTCCAGGATCGGCAGCAGCACGTCCTGATGCTTGCCACGGAGCGAGAAGTTGGTGAACCGTGGATCGGCACCGAGGTCCGGGCGATCGATGGCGACGACGAGTCGGTCCCAGAACTTCTCCTTGGCGCAGCCGACGATGAGCCAGCCGTCCGTCGCCTCGAAGGCCTGGAACGGAACCAGGGATGGGTGCGCCGAGTTCTTCGTACGGATCGGCTCGAAGCCGGCGTTGAGATGCCAGGTCGCGGGATAGGTGAGCAGAGACATCGCAGTGTCGTACAGCGAGACGTCGCAGTCACCGCCGATGCCGTCGCGTCGGGCAGCGTGCAATCCCGACAGCAGCGAAATGGCAGCGACGAATCCACCGGAGTAATCGACCAGCGACAGACCGGATTTGGTGGGCGGGCCGTCCGGGTCGCCGGTGACGCTCATCCAGCCGGCGAGACCCTGCAGAATGTAGTCGTAGCCAGGCTCTTTCGCGCGAGGGCCGGTCATACCGAAGCCGGTGAGACTGCAGCACACGATCGCGGGATTGAGGTGCTTGAGCTGGTCGTAGGTGATGCCGATCTTCTCGGGCACATCACCGCGGAGGTTGGAATAGACGGCGTCGCTGGTACGGACGAGGTCCTCGAACACCGCTCGACCGCTCGGGGTCGAAAGGTCAAGGGAAAGAGAACGTTTGTTGCGGTTGAAGCTCTCAAAAAACAACGAGTCCTCGCCCTCGTTGTAGGGCGGGACGTAACGGCCGACGTCACCGCCAACGCTGGGGTCCTCGATCTTGATGACATCCGCGCCGAGGTCGGCCAGATGCAAACTGCCAAACGGGCCTGCGCCGTACTGCTCGAGGGAGATGATGCGGACGTCTTCGAGTGGCCTCATGCGTCGGAATCCTTAATCTGGGGAAGTTCGAGCGGGCCGTTCTGCGCTTCGGGGAAGTAGTTCTGCCCGATGCCACTGTCGCGGGTGGCGACCATGACCGAGCGCTTCCATGAAATGACTTCGACGCCATCCTGATTGAGGCCGCGGGTGATCATCGAGACGATGCCGGCATAGGGGCGTGATTCGGACTTGCGCAGTCCGGTGCAGATGCTTTCGGCGTAGAGCGTGTCGCCTGCGTACACCGGGTGCGACATCTTGATGTCGGTGAAGGCGAGGTTCGAGATCGCGTTCTGACTCATGTCGATCACCGAAAGTCCCAGCACCACAGAGACTGTGAAACCGGAGTTGACGATGACCTTCCCATCGGTGATGGGGTTCTGCGATGCCAGGTGCGCGTTGAAATGGTTCTGGTTGGTGTTGAGCGACAGCAGCGTGATCCACGTGTTGTCGGTCTCCGAGATCGTCCGCCCGAAGGGATGTTGGTAGACGTCCCCCACGGCGTAGTCGTCGAAGAAGCGCCCCAGAACGGCCGGATGGATTGCCACCGTGTCTCCTCGTGTCAGTTTGGCGAGTGCCTTACCTAGACCATAAACATCAGATGTTTACGGCGTCAAGGGTTCGAGGAAACCGACAATCAACGAAGTTCAGGTGAATCGACCCGATAAAGAGCAGATGTTTACGGGTTGCGTAGTCGATCCATCTGTCGGTACGAGTCGCCGAGGTGGTCGAGATGCTTGCGCATCAAGTCCATCGCGGCCATCGAATCACCCGCTTGCACCACGTCCAGCAGTCCTCGGTGGTCGCTGTCGACGCACTGCCAGAAGCCCTCGGGCGCGTGGTCGCGACCGAATCGACCGGACAGGACGCGAAAGACAGGAGCGGTGATGAGCTCGAGCAGGGGGTTGTGGGCCGCGCGAAGCAAGACGAGGTGGAATTCCTGGTTCTTGGCGAAGGTCTCGGGCCCCTGCACTTGATTGGGGTCGAAGATCGTCGCGTTGAGCTGCTCTAGATGCTCGTCGGTGCGGCGGAACGCAGCAATGCCTGCGGCCGGTACCTCCATCAGGTTGCGGACTTCCATCAGCTGGTCGACGGTGACGGTTTCGGCTGCGGCCATCAGGGCCACACCGGTCTCCAGATGCTCACTGATGTGTCCGACGCTGGGGACGGCGACGAAGCTTCCTCCGGTCACTCCCCTGGTCGTCTCGATCAGGTTCTGACTGGCCAGGGATCGGAGAGCTTCACGAATGGTGCTACGTCCGACACCGAATTCGGCGGTGAGCTCGGACTCGCCTGGTAGCCGCTCCCCCGGTTGCAGCTCACCGGACAGAATGCGGCTCCGAAGATGGCCGGCGAGAACCGCATACGCGGGGACACTCTTGGCGGTGGCCTTGAGCGAAGCCGATTGAGCCACTTCTGCCCCCTGGTTGTCGACGACGGGTACTGGTCGGCTCGAGCTTAGCCTGGCCGATGCTCGGAGATGCAGGGATCGCAACCCTCGATACATCCGCTCTTTCGTAGGAAAACTCGGACACCGACGCGGACGAGACTGGATATTTGGACAAAGTAGACGCAATACATCAGAGGTATTGCTTTTCCGGTCGATCATCAGCACTATGACTCATGTCACCTCAGCGGTGACCCAACGACTTCGTAGGACAGGCGTAGCACGCCTTCCCGCTCCACTCGGGCACCGACAGAACGGACGCAGCATGAAACGCATTGGAGTCGACGTCGGCGGCACGTTCACCGACGTCGTCCTGTGGGACGACGACGGCACGGTCGTCGTGCACAAGACCCCGTCCACCAATCACGACCCCTCGATCGGCACGATGGACGGAATCACCGTTCTCGCCGAACGCGCCGGGATCGACCCGTCCGAGATCGACATGTTCTTCCACGGCACCACCGTGGCCACCAACATCGTGCTCGAGCACAACGGCTGCGACGTCGGCATGATCACCACCGAGGGTTTCCGCGACCTGCTGCACATCGCACGCAAGAAGCGTCCTCTCAATTACTCGAATTACCAGGATCTTCCGTGGCAGAAGTGGCAGCTCGTGCCGCGACGCAACCGTCGGGTAGTCCCCGAACGCATCGATGCAGCAGGAAATATTCTGACTCCGCTCGATGAAGATGCTGTGCGAGAACAGGTTCGACTGCTACGTGAGCGAGGCGTGCAGGCCATCGCCGTCGCATTCCTTCACGCGTACCGCAATCCGACTCACGAGCAACGCGTCAGAGCCATCATCGAGGAGGAGTTCCCCGGCGTCTTCATCTCCCTCTCCAGCGAGGTGGCCCCGCAATACCGGGAGTACGAACGCTTTTCGACCGCCGCGCTCAACGCCTTCATCGGACCGAAGACCTCGAAGTACATCGAGAACCTCGCCGGTAAGGCCAAGGCGGCGCAGGTCGGCGAAGACGTACACCTCATGACCTCGGCCGGCGGGCTAGTCACCTCGCGCAGCGCCAGCGAAATCCCGGTCTCACTCCTGACCAGCGGTGTGGTCGCCGGCCTGCTCGGTGGCTGCGCCATCGGCAAGGCATCCGGCTTCCCCAGTGTTATCACTCTCGATGTCGGTGGCACCTCTGCGGATGTCGGCGTGGCCCCGGACGGCGCGCTACGGATGAAGCATCTGCTCGACACGCGGATCGGTGACTATCACGCGATGGTGCCGATGGCCGAGGTCGACACCATCGGTGCCGGAGGCGGTTCCATCGCCGTGGTCGACGACGGGGGCATGTTCCGCGTCGGACCACGCAGTGCGGGTGCCGTTCCCGGTCCCGCCTGCTACGGACACGGCGGCATCGAACCGACCTCCACCGATGCCATGGTGATGATGGGATGGCTGCGCGAGAAGAGCTTCCTGTCCGGAACCATGGAGGTCAAGCCCGAGCTGGCGCGCGAAGCGATTCAGACTCACATCGCCGACAAGCTCGACACACCTCTCGACGACGCCGCGATGGGCATCTTCAAGATCCTCGCCCATTCCATGACCGAGTCGATCAGCCTGCACTCGGTGCGCAAAGGCTATGACCCGCGCGACTTCTCACTGATCGCCGAAGGTGGTGCCGGTCCGCTGTTCGCCTGGCAGATCGCTGACCAGCTCGGTATTCCGCGCGTGATCGTGCCCGGTCACCCCGGCATCACCTCCGCCGTCGGCCTGCTCACCACCGACATCCGCTACGAGGAGCCGACGACGGTGTGGACGTCGTCTGCAGACCCGAACATCGATCTGCTGCAGGAGCAGGTCGAGCGCCTGTCCGCGCTCGCCGTCGCGCAGCTCGAGAAGGACGGTGTTGCGGCCGAGAACATTTCGCTCGAACGCAGCGTCGACTGCCGTTACGTCGGCCAGGGCTACGAATTGCGCGTCGCTGCGCCGGACGGTGAGATCGACGACGTGTGGGTCAAGAGCGTCGCGGAGGCGTTCCACGACGTGCACGGCCGCACCTACTCACAACGGTTCGACGACAAGCCCGTGCAGCTGATCAACGTCCGAGTCACCGGTGTGGGTGCGGTCCCGCACGTGCAGATCGCCGACATCGCCGTGGGCACCGCCGACTCCTCGGCCGCGATCAAGACGACCACCAAGGCCCTGTTCTGGCAGGACGAGACATCCGCGCCGCAGTGGGTGGACACCCCGGTCTACGAGCGGTCGTTGTTGTTGGCGAACAACGAGATCGACGGTCCTGCGATCGTCGAGCAGTTCGATTCCACCACGATCATCGGTATGAACCAGCACGCCACCGTCGACGCCGTCGGCCACATCATCATCGAGAGGAACCCCGCATGAGCAAGGCGCTGATGCCCACCACCGGAGTGTCACTGGCGGGCGAATCCACTCGAACCTGGAACGACGTCGAGGTCGACCCCATCACGCTGCGCGTCATCGGCGGAGCCCTCCAGTCGATGGCCAAAGAGATGGCCCAGGTGCTCTACCGCATGGCGTACTCCTCGCTCATCCGAGAGTCCGAGGACCTCGGCGCGGGCATCTTCGACATCAACGGACGTGAACTGTGCGAATCGGATTCGACTCCGATGCACTGTGGTTCGATTCCCGCCTACATCAAGGGCGTCAACCGTCGCCTCGCCGGAACGTACAAGCCCGGAGACGTGGTGCTGCACAATCATCCGTACCACGGAGCGGCTCACTCCCCCGATTACGGCGTGATCATTCCGATCTTCTGGCAGGGCGAGCACATCGGCTTCGCCGGGTGTACCGGTCACGTGTCCGACGTCGGCGGTAACTTCCCCGGCCTGTGCATGGACGTCGTCGACGTGTGGGCCGAGGGCAAGCTGATGGACTCGATGAAGATCTACGAGGCCGGCGTCCGCAACGACTACCTGATCCAGCACATCCTCGACAACGTCCGTACACCGGAGCAGAACCGCGGCGACCTCGAAGCCTTGATCGCGTGCTCGCGGATCGGGGAAAAGCGATTCACCGAGCTGCTCGAGAAGTACGGCCTCGACACCGTGATGAGTGCGGGCGAACGCTGGATGGACTACTCCGAATCCATGCTGCGCAGAAAGATTCGAGAGATTCCCGACGGCAGCTACACCGCCCCCATCGGATACCTCGACGACGACGGTAAGAACCGCGACGAACCGCTCAAGGTGGCCGTGCGGGTGCAGGTCGAGGGCGAGGACATCCTCATCGACCTCACCGGCTCGAACAGCCAGGTGCCCACCGCGTTCAATGTCCCGTTCGAGGGTTCGGTGCTGCCGGTGGCCGTCTCGGCCATTCGTACGATTCTGCTCGACGAGGACCTGACCGAGGAATTCGTTCCGCAGAACGACGGGTGCTTCCGTCCGGTCAAGGCCTATGCGCCCGAGGGCACGATCTTCAACCCGGACTTCCCTGCGTCGTGCTTCGCGCGGTTCTCGCAGGTGAACCGGGTGTTCGACTCGATCAACCTGGCTCTGGCCCCGGTGCTTCCGGATCATGCGATCGCAGGGTCGTCTGCCGCTCTATGCGCCATCGCCTACTCCGGTATCGCGCCGGACGGCGAATCCTATTGGGTCTACATCGAAATCAACGAGGGCTCGTACGGCGGCCGCAACGGCAAGGACGGTATGGACGCCGTCGACGCCCTGATGGCGAACACTCGCAACAACCCGATCGAGGAGCTCGAGCTCAACCACGCCATGCGCGCGTTGCGTTACGAGCTGCGCGACGAGGCTCCCGCGCCAGGGAAGTGGCGCGGCGGTATCGGCAGTGTGCGCAAGTGGTTGATGGAGACCGATACGTTCCTCGGTTCCGAGGCCGACAACCGGTCGGATCCTCCGGCCGGAGCCCTCGGTGGCCACAACGGTGTGTCCGGCTCGTTCACCAGGAATGCCGGGACCGACCGCGAGGAAGTGTTGTACTCCAAGGTCACTCAAGAGACGATTCGTTCCGGTGAGACGCTGGAGATCAAGCTCCCCTCGGGCGGTGGCTTCGGAAACCCGTTCGAGCGTGATCCGTTCCAGGTGCTCAGCGACGTCTGGGACGAGTACCTCACCGAGGACGATGCTCGACGCGACTACGGTGTGGTCGTGAACACCGATTCGTGGACGGTCGACGAGGACGCGACGGCCGAGCTGCGCGCCCGGAGCGCAGCCTGATCGAGGACGGGACCTTCGGCGGTGTCGTCCGGTGGATCGACGACCGGAACGACACCCCGGGGCCCCTGTCCGGCCTGCGCATCGGCGTCAAGGACAACATCGACGTGGCCGGCGTCGAGACCACCTGCGCGTCGGAGTTCTTCGAGGACAACGTCGCCGCGTCGGACGCCGAAGTCGTCTCCCGCCTGCGACGCGCAGGCGGGTCGGTGTTCGCGAAACTGAACATGGCCGAGTTCGCCGTCGGCGTCACCTCGCAGAATTCGGCCGCCGGCCCGTCGTACAACCCGTGGAATCGCACCCGGGTGCCCGGCGGATCGAGTGGCGGATCGGGGATTGCCGTCGCCGCTGGATTAGTCGACGCATCCCTGGGCACCGACACCGGCGGGTCGGTGCGCCTACCCGCCGCGGCCTGCGGAATCACCGGTCTTCGCCCGAGCTGGGGATCGATCAGCAACGACGGCGTGTTTCCGGTGAGCGAGCAGTTCGACACCGTAGGCCCGATGGCGCGGTCGGTTACCGAGGTGAAAGCCCTGTTCGACGTCCTGTCCCCCAGCTCATCCGAGCCCTCGGAGGTCACACGCATCGGCGTGCCCACTGTGTTCCTCACCGCGGACGTGGACTTTGGCGTTGCGCAGACCGTGACGGCCGCGGTGCGCACGTTCGCCGAACTGGGGTACGAGATCGTCCCCATCGAACTCGCGCATGCAGCCGACGCCCAGGACATCGTCTACACGATCGTGTACGGCGACCTCGCTCGGCGCCATCGGCACCGGCTCGACACCGAGCCTTCACGCTTCCAACCCGCGACCTACGAGCGAATAGCGTTGGGCCTGAGCATCTCCGAGTCCGACCGTGCCCGTGCACTTGCTGGCCGTGATCGATTCCGCGAGGCCATGACCACCACGTTCGAGATGGTCGACGTGGCGCTAACCCCGGCCATGCCCGTCGATGTTCCCCCGAGGGACGGGGGTGACGACGTGGTCGCGCTCTCGCGCCGGATGGGGCAATTCACGTATCCGTGGTCGTTGCACGACGGCCCGACGCTGGCTCTGCCGGTCGGCTTCCACCCGTCCTCGGGCATGCCGGTGGGAGCGCAACTCACCGCTGCGGCGCACCGTGAGGGTGCGTTGTTCGGTGTCGGCGAGCGCTATCAGTCGGTGAGCAACTGGCATCGGGCCACGCCACCGCATACATCAGATCTTTAACCAGTGTTGCGTGGTCAATCTTCGGACTTTGTGCGCATTTACCCAACCTTGACGCCTAAAACATCTTATGTTTAGGTAGAAGGCAGCTGTTACATACGTCTCACTACAGGTGAGTATGCGACAGCCGACACTCCCACTTCGGCACCGTCACGCCGATCATCCAGCGAGGACGCAGATGCACTTACGCCGAGCCACGTCCATCATGGCAGCACTGATGCTGTCCACCGCATTGGTGGCCTGTGGATCCGATCCCGGTCCCGACGCGGACCCGGCCAACCCGGTCACGATCGACGTCACGGTCTCGGCAGCAGCCGAAATCTACAGCATCCCTTGGCTTGTCGCGCAGAAGCAGGGACTGTTCGAGAAGCACGGTGTGATCGTGGAGAACATCGTGCCGGGCAAGGGCGGCAGCGCGACCATGCGCACACTGCTCGACGGCAACATCCCCATCGGTGAAGTCAGCTACCCGTCGATCGTCCAGGCGGACGCGGCCGGCTCCGAACTGCGCATCGTCGGCGGTGGCACTCAGGGGCCGTACCCGATGAATTTCTACGCGCTCGCCTCGAACCCCAACATCAACTCCATCGAGGACGTCCGCCGGTGGGCCTACACCCGCCCCAACTCGGCCTCCGACGCCCTCACCCGCCTCATTCCCTCACTCGCGGGCGTCGACCCGAGCCAGATCGAGCGGGTTGCCTCCGGCGGAATCGGCGAAGGCTTCGCACTGCTCGAAGCCGGCAACGTCGATATCGCCCTCGTTCCCTCCATCGTCGCCGAGCAGCGACCCGAGGACTTCAAGCTGATCGTGAGCAGCCCCGACTACATGTCACGGTTCTTGCAGTCGACGATCACCACGACCAAGGACTACGCCGCGAGCAACCCCGGCGTCGTACGAGCCATCAACGCCGGCTACACCGAGGCGGTCGCGTCGATCGAGGCCGATCCTGTTGCGGCTGCCGAGATCTACGCGGCATACACGGGATTCGACGTCGAGTCGGCCACCGCAGTGGTCGAACGCGCGTCCTCGGTCGGCACGTGGGGCGGCGGATTCGACACAGCGTCCGTCGAATCCGCCCAGGACGGCGTGGAAGCGTCGGGGAGCGATCGTGTACCCAATTTCTGCACTCTGTTCGACCCGGAGTTCCTCGCCGAAGGAGTCGAAAGCGATGTCCCCGGCGACTGCGACTCCTGACCCAAATTTCCCACCACCAGAAGGTATCGACGTGACTCACGCAGCGACTCGACCCCGCCCCGACACCACCTCCGCCATCGCCGTCGCATCGTCGGTGTCACGGCGCTTCGGTGATGTGACCGCTCTCCACGAGATCGACTTGTCCATCGGCCGAGGCGAATTCGTCTCCGTTGTCGGGCCCAGTGGCTGCGGCAAGTCCACTCTGCTCGAGGTGTTCGCCGGACTACAGGATCACGACGGCGGCACCGTGCACGTCGACGGCCAACCGCTCACCGGCCCTCGATCCAAGACTGCAGTCATCTTCCAGGAATCGGCGACGCTGCCCTGGCGGACCGTCCGCGACAACGTCGCGTTCGCTCTCGAAGTCCGGGGTGTCGGGAAGAAAGAACGTTGGTCCCGCGCCGACGAGTTGCTGAACACCGTGGGGCTGAGCAAGTTCGGCGACCACTACCCCACCCAGTTGTCCGGCGGTATGCGCCAGCGTGTGGCCATCGCGCGCTGCCTGTCCATGGAGCCCGACCTGATTCTCGCGGACGAGCCGTTCGGTGCACTCGACGAGCAAACGCGACTGGTGATGTCGTACGAGCTGCTCAAGATCGTCGAAAAGCTCACGTGCGGAGTCTTGTTCATCACCCACAGCATCCAGGAAGCAGTACTGCTGTCCGATCGCGTGCTGGTGATGAGTGCGCGGCCCGGTCGATTCATCGACGAGGTGGACATCGACCTGCCGCGTCCACGGTCCGAAGACGTACTGGCCAGTCCCGACGCTGTGGCTCTGCACGAACGTATCTGGTCGCGGCTGCGGGACGAGGCCAAGAAGACGATGAGCATCGAACCATGAGTGCGCCCACGCGCGAGAGCACGCGCGCCTCCGTGGTCCCCGGATACATCCGGCCGGCCCCCTCCACCCAACTCGGTCTCCCCGCATGGGGATGGACGGTGCTCATCCTCGTCGCGGCACTGGTGGCCATCGACATCTCGGCCCGGTTCTTCGCCTCACCGCTCGACATCGTTCCGGTGACCGACATGATCTCGACGTCGCTGAGCCTGCTGACCGACCCAGAGTTCCTCGTCGACGAGTTGGGCCGGACGCTGGGCATCATCGTTCTGGCGTTTGTGCTCAGTTCCGTACTCGGTGTTGCCGCCGCCTACGTTCTGTGGCGGTACGAGCTGTGGGACAGAGCGTTTCAGCCGTATCTCAACGTCTACTACGCGGTCCCGACGTTTGCGCTCTACCCGATCATGGTGGTGTTGTTCGGTGCCGGTGTGGCTCCGATCGCCATTCTGTCCACGATCTTCGCGTTCGGTGTGGTGGCGTTGAACGCCCGCACCGGTTTCAACTCGGTATCGCCGATCGTCACCAAGCTCGGCACCACACTGATGCTCACGCGGTGGCAGTACTTCCGATCGGTTCTACTTCCGTATGCGTTGCCGAGCATCGTGACCGGACTGAAGCTGGGGCTCTCGTACGCCGTCATCTCGGTGTTGGCCAGTGAGTTCATCCTGTCGACTCAAGGCCTGGGCCACTTCATCTCCATCGCCTACGACGGGTTCGACATCGCCGACATGTACGCCGGGATCCTCATCGTGGCGCTGATCGCTCTGCTCTCGACCTCGCTGATCTCTCTCGCACTCAACCGATTCGATTGGAGGCGCCGCTGATGAGCAGCACCTTGGACAGAGTAGCCACCGCCCCAACAATTCCCCCGAAGGTCACCTCGTCCGCAGGCCGCACCAACGCCCGACGGTTCCTCCCACCACTGGTCGTGGCCGTCCTGGCAGTCTTGATCTGGTGGGTAGCGGCCGTTCTGGTCGACAGTCTCATTTTCCCGACGCCTGCCGAGGCCATGGCCTCACTCGTCGAGGACCTGGGCAAGGCAGACTTCCGGGCCAATGTCGGCGACTCCCTGCGCATCCTCGTGCTCGCGTTTCTCGCCAGCACGGTCGTGGGTTCCCTGCTGGGCCTGACGCTCGGACTGAGTCCGTTCTGGACCCGAACCATCGCCCCGATCGTCTACTCGATCAACAGCATCCCGAAGATCGTGCTGTACCCGATCTTCCTGTCATTCCTCGGTATCGGCGCATTGAGCCGATTCGGATTCTCCTTCTACGCCGCCTTCATCCCGATGTTCCTCGTCGCGGTCGAGGCGACGGCATCTGTCCAGAGAATCCACCTGAAGATGGCAGCATCCCTGCAGGTGAGCTGGCCCAGGTTGATCCGTCAGATCGTCATTCCCGCGGTGCTCCCGGCGCTCGCAACGGGTATGCGGATGACCTTCGGCTTGGCGTTCCTGGGACTGCTTCTCGCCGAGATGTTCTCGTCGTCCAGCGGAATCGGATACGAACTTCTGCGCAACGTCAGCCTGGTGCGGATGGAGAACATCATGGGCACGGTCGTGCTGATCCTCGCGATGGCACTGCCACCCACGATTGCGTTGCAGTGGTTGGAAACTCGCATGACCTCGAAATACGGCGGTCGGCATCAAAGACACGCCTAGCAGTGCACCCGCTCTAACCGCCTATCGCGGCCTGGGGTGAACGTCGTCCGCCCAGACCCGGGCACGAGTACGAGCAAACCTTACTAATTCACGATTAGCGTCGACCGCCGATCTCGACACCCTGCGCCTCGCGTGTCTGATCGGTGCCCGGCAAAAGACGGATCTGCGGTAACTGCGCAATATCGTTGACGACAAGGCGAGCTTCGTCTTCCCAACGGATTTGGCCGCTGACATCTACCATCATGAAGATGTGAGGACGATTGCATCCATCTGATTCGCATTGCTCGCGACGTCAACGCCAACGTCGACCACCGGCGTTCGGCTACCGCTTCGTCATCAAGGAGCTGACCATCCGCGACGTCGTCGCTAGGCAGACACATCGCGCCCGTGGTCAGAACGATGCTTCCGGGCCAGGTTTCCCGAAAAAGTGCGGCCTGAACAGTAACGCAGGTGCAACCATGCGCGACGATCTCGTGGACCGGCAGTTCTTCGCGCAGACTGAAGACAAGCGCAAGGCTCACGAACAACGCCAAACACCTCACGAATCAAACCAAGCAGTCTCTCTGCACGATCGAGGACGCGTGGTCGAACAAAATTGCCGGTTACTCGATCGCATTCAGGATGAAAGCACCACTAGCCGTGTTCGCGTTAAGCGACGCCGTAACGCAATTCGAGGCGTTCGGAGCCACAATCCACTCGGTCAACGCTAGTGGAGTGCCGTCTCTACTGTTCGTTCATGCGTTCACTAAAGACGGTCGAGCGAATCAAAGTACACCGGCGGCAGTGGCAACGTCGCAACGAAGTGGTTCGACACACTGCTACGACGCAAAATATCCTCGACAGCCTTTAGATTTCGCAGGATCGACTACGTCTGGCGACCGCGAGCTGGTCAAGCAAGAGCTAGCACCGCGAGCGCCGCCAACGCCGACTCGGTATGTTTACCACAATTAAGTTTGAGCTGACCAACCGGATTCCACACGACGTCTGATCCGTTCCATCCCAAGTCTGAACCGAACTGGAGCAGTCCCGAGGGCCGAGATCCGAGATCCGAGATCCGGGATCCGGGATCCGGGACCACCTCACATGGCCACGCGAGCAGCCAGCAAACGACGTGCAAGTCTCTTGACATCAACCATGCGACATCCCGTCACCAGCCACAACGCGAGGTCGCCCAAAAAACGTACGAACATGCGTACAGTAACTGAAACGATTGTTAACGCAAGGAGCGCAGAATGACAGAGCCGTCAAGTGCCTGGCTTAACTGACCGTGGTATCGCCGAAGTTGGCCACGGCGGTAGCACTGACGTAGAACTGCCAAAGGTCGTAAGCCTGTTCTCCGGAGCCGGGGGGTTAGACCACGGCTACCACTCGGTGGGGTTCCCTCTGGTACTCGCAGTCGACAGCTCAAGATTCGCGATAAAGACACATAAGCGTAATTTCCCATCGACCACGTCGGTCGCTGACGACCTTATCTCCATGCAGCCAGAAGGCGTACTAAAGTGTTTGGCAAATCGTCTTTCGCAAGGCGACTCAATAGGAATTATTGGCGGGCCACCTTGTCAGGGATTTTCGAGAGCGAACACTGGATCCAAGCCGGATGACCCACGCAATAAACTACCAACGCTTTACCTAGAGATAATCGAAGCTCTACAAACCAAATATGACGTTCGCTTTGTGATCTTTGAGAACGTTCAAGGCATTCGCGATGCAAAGCATTCGCAAGTATTCAATGCAATACTAGACAAATTCGCTAGCTTAGGACTTTCAGCTAAAGTTGAAGAGCACTCAGCTCTCGATTATGGAGTCGCCCAAACGCGCAACCGTGTAATAATTTCCGCCTTTGCGTCCGCGGAAGAGTCCGACGCCTTCCGACCTGCCAAGATCAGAAGCGACAGGCTCACAGTGCGCGATCGAATCGCGGGATTGCCCGAACCGGTCTATTTCTCGCGTGCAATCGACCCAGCCGATATACCGTTCCATCCGAATCATTGGACGATGAAACCAGTGTCCAAGAGATTCCGAGACCCCGACGGTGCCGGTTCATCCGGCAGAAGCTTTCGCCGTTTGGACTGGGACAAACCCAGTCCTACTGTCGCGTACGGCCACCGAGAAATCCATGTGCACCCGAGCGGCACTCGACGGCTCAGCATTTACGAGGCGATGCTATTGCAGGGATTTCCGCATGACTTTGTGCTTGAAGGTACATTGAGCGCGCAGGTTGAACAAATTTCAAACGCAGTTCCACCCCCTGTAGCTCTTGCACTAGCGGAGGCGACCGCAGCCGCACTCAATTACTCAACGGCGCAATCTATGCCTAGGCAACTACAGGGTTGAACTGCCCGAAGCTCAACACCAGGAGGACGCAGCAGTGCCACCAGGATCTCCGTCCGGTTATAAGGGCCTACAACTGTCTGACTCGGAGTCTGGACCTCGGCACGCGGGTTCGTGGATTGGGCATTTGTTGGTACTTGGCAGTCGGGTGAACCACTGGTCCCGCACAAATCCCGGACGTCAGGCGGTGGTAACGCTATCGGTGCCGACTCGAGATTTTGCAGCGGCACTCACCGGCTGCGGCTGGTTGATGGCCGCCCGACCAGCAGCGCTTCTCGCAGTACCGGACGCAGTAGGGAATCTGAAGGTTGGGGCGTCGGTTCGCATGCTGACCCCGACAAAAATCGTCGTGGGCCAGTTCAAAGGCGTCGACTACGCGAAAGACCGCCTAAACATCAGTGGCGACCGGTGGGTCTTAAGCAGCGTGCGAGCGATATGTCAGCTCGACTCAGATACCGAGTATCGTAGACAGACAATCCCTATCGCGGGTCCAATTAGTCGGTCAGCCGGTACGCACATCTGGTGGGAACGCAATCTATGCACGCCATCCGCCAGTGTCGCGATAGTAGGTACCTCGACCTGGCTCAAGAGCGAGATGGACTCATACATCTGGAACCGCCACGGCGGAGAGCAAATATCTAACTTACTGCGACCGTTCAGCCGCAGAGCAGCGACATGGTCTACACAGATCTATTCCACAGCCCATTTAAACCAGAATGACACAGCGCCAGATGGCACCGACCTCACAATTCTTGATGGCGCATCCGCCGCAATGTATTTACCCGCAATTTACTCACGAGCAATAGTAGTAATTCTCGACAAGAACATAGCCGATCAAACGGCAGGCGAAAGAATCCTGCAATATCGAAACACTCGAGGTCAACCTCTCTCGGCCCGAGATGATCTATCCTGGCCTACCCCGTCGGGAATTCAAGCGCTATTCTTTTCGGTTGCCCTATGAGTAATAGCCACACCGCGAGCCTACGCTATAAATATTCCGCGAAAATTGCCAACGAGGGGGTAGAACTCGTCCAGATCGAGGACGCAGTAGGTGCTCAAGTGGACAAAGCTGTTCGCGGTATAGTCAAAGTCTTTAATGATGAAAGACATGAAAACGAGGACTTCCTTGGCGCGACGAAATCTCTTCGATGGCGACTCTTAACACACCCTCAGCCCCTCGGATCCAACGAATCACTGAAGCAATCAGCGTCCGCAGCGATAACCGAGGTTAAAAAAATTGCGCCCGGCACCGTAGGCATTAGCCATCAAGTTCTTTCAGATTTTACATTCGCGGCAGAACTTACGATGCAACACGACTCACCAGTCGGTCCGATACTACTGCAATCACTTAAGGAAGTAGGTCCGAGGAATTGCGTGGTCATTGCCGCCAGCAGTTCCGCAGCTGCCGGCATGGCCTCTTGGCTGGCCCAAATAGGGACAAATATCTTGACACCTCAGCAGCTGTCCAAATCCGAAAAATTCTTCGAACAAGCATATGCCGTTGGTCCTCCTCGATTCTTTCCAGTGTCCGTACTGAACGCTCCAATGGCTGAGGCGTTGACATACCTTGTTCCGTCTTGGTTTACCGATAGATCTCTACCAACTTCAGTCCTTACGCAATACGCGGAGGGAACCACTTCGATAGAGATCCGCCTGCATCGGGTGGGCGTCACAGAGGCGACGCCAGGATTACCTGTAAGCCAGGAACCCACAGAGGATGACCTTCTGCCAAGGCCGGTCTGGAAAATAGAACAAACCACCGAATCTACTGCAGACGACACAGTAAGTGCCAGACACCTACTCTTAGCAGGAAACCGTGGGATCCTTCTGGATGACGGTGAACGAATCAGAACGCTCGACCCGAGCAAACCTCGCGGCGAACGAGTCGGATATATTCACGTCCATGACGTAATTGTCGGCACGTACCTACTGCTAAGAGACGGACGCACAGAGCGTCAAGTAATATACGACGCAGCAGTCGCCCTCCTCGGCGACACGGCACCGGCAATCGTCCGCACCCAGTCGAGCTGGAAAGAAGCGCTGCGGAAACAACTACAAGAACGCGGACACACAAGAACTTTAGCTGAACTGTCTAGTTTGGGATTGAGCACCCTTGACCGCGTAGAGGCGTGGGTTGATCCCACACTAGTCGCACCCAATAGCCCTGTGGACTTCGAGATACTACTTCGATGGCTGCATCAACCCGTCGCCCACACCGTCGAAAACGCCTACGCACTTCGAAGGGCTCGCGCACAAGTATCGTCAAATATGGCATCGCTGCTTGAGGACGCTATAGCTTCTAATGACCTCTCCGATCTTCACAGAAACGGCGTGCTTCAACTGTCGCACACTGACGGATTCCGGGGCGTCCTCGCAACCCGTGTTCTTGCAATATCGCAGCACCAAAATCTAGTCTCACGTAGCGCGGTTCGCGTACTTTTTAAAGATTGGGGAGCTCAATGGCTCGGATGATGCCTGCCTATTGCCCGATTGAAGCACCGCCTGGAGAACGCCTACTTTTCAAAATGCTGGCAGCTGATGACACGACCAGCGATTGGATAGCACTCCACTCACTCGGACTCGCGTCACATGTGAAGCAAGTAGATGGAGAAGCCGACTTCGTAGTTCTTGTGCCTAACCGGGGCATTGTTGTAATTGAAGTAAAATCACATCGACATGTCGAACGGACGGTAGATGGGCGTTGGAAGCTCGGCAATCATGCACCCGAACCCCGAAGCCCATTTCAACAGGTTCAGACTGCAATGTACAGTATCAGAAATTACCTCATCAATCACAACATTGACTTGCGCTCCGTTCCAATAGTCGACGTTGTCTGGTTCACTCATCTTCGTGCAAATCCGGAACTCCAAGTTAGTCCAGAATGGCACAAATGGCAGCTACTTGATTCATCCGACCTGCACAAAAGCGCATCGGCGGCCATACTGAAAGCGTTGACTAAGGGCACAGCACACCTACAATCGCGAATCCATGGCTTCGCGGTAAACGGTGCCGGTCCTGACCAACACGCCACGGCACGGATCGCTCACTCGCTCAGACCCCGCTTTGAAGTTGCCACCCTTCACGGAGACATGCGCAACCAGCGCACAAGCCAGATGGCTGAGTTTATTGACGAACAGTACGACGCACTTGACAACATGCAACAAAATAGTTCCGTACTTTTCACGGGGCCGGCGGGATCTGGCAAGACTTGGCTGGCTATTGAAGCAGCAAAGAGAGAGCTGGCAAAAAGTCAGGTGCAAGGACGACTACTGTGTTTTAATCGGTTACTGGGCGAACACACCAGAATACAGACAAAGACACTTGCCAACCTAACGACATCGACATTCCATCAGGAACTAATTCGAATCACCGGTTTAACCCCGCCCGATAGGGGTGTCGACGCCTTCTGGACTCAACATTTGCCGAACGCCGCCATTGACGCCATTCTAAACGATAGTGATGCACATACACTAGACTTTCTCGTAGTTGACGAAGTTCAAGATCTAGCGCAACCCCAGTACCTTGACGTGCTTGACCTGATGGTCAAAGGTGGACTCAAGGGCGGGCGAGTTTTACTGTTTGGCGATTTTGAGCGTCAAGCAATCTACGGTGCGAGACCTGATGGCCTGCAGCTTGTTAAAGCAGCAGCACCGGGCATCTCAACCTATTCGCTGACTATCAATTGCCGCAACCTACCCAGAATTGGAACTGTAGTAAAGAGGCTCAGCAAGTTAATACCCGGGTATCGCCGATATCGGCGCGAAGACGACGGGTTCGACCCCGCGTTCTTGCCATATGAGTCGAGCGATCAGCAAACTAGCCTACTCATTAAAGCAGTACGGGACCTAAAAGCTGAGGGTTACAAAAACGAAGAGATCGTCATCTTGAGCCCACTCAACCAAAAATCCGCCGCACGAACGACATCGGATCCATGGCTACGCCAGCTTCTCAGACCCGAAGACGGCCGGGCACCGGTTCCGGGAAAACTCCGTTTCACCACGATTCACTCATTCAAAGGTCTAGACTCACCAGCTGTAGTGCTGACTGACCTTAAATCGGACGCGGCAACTAGCTTCGAAGCAATACTGTATATCGGCTTAACCAGGGCCACTGACCGACTGACGGCCATCATCGAGATGAAAACACTAAAACAAATCTATGGAGGTCGAGCATGAGCGGTGTTCTAGCCCGTGACATCATGGACGCCGCGGTCAGACGCGAGCTCTTCGGTCCTCAGCCCGGTGCTGCACCCCAGGGCAGACCTTTGGATTGCACCTCAGGTTCCGTGTCGTTTCAAAAACGAGAAGATAGTTGGGGCGCGTGGCATGATTTGACAACGAAAGAAGAAATACTGACACAATCCGATCCCCTTCGTCGATACGGCATCGGAGTTCTGTTTCCAGGTGCCACTCTCAATACAAACAGAAGTACTCGAACCAGAATCACTGATGAAATCGAAGACACCGACTTATCCGGACTGACCGGGTTAAGTACCAACGAAGAGCCGATCGTCGGCCCCACCATTGAGATCGAACTCAAGGGCCAAAGCGTCGATCACGGAGACGCCGACAGTGACGATTTCGACCTATCGGACGCCAACTCATTTAAGCCCTCCGCGATGGCCGTGTCTTTTCAGTGCGATCTATCCTCCGGCAGTTTGGCGTTCGATGTAAGCGGTGCGTACTATGACCGCATCACCGCCAAGTTGCCATCTGTGACTAAACCCAGGGTCTGGTGGCTACGTAAGCCCTTCGAACTGACTGGCAGCATAGACAGTTCATCGCTAGTGAAACATACCGGACGAATGGTTCGAATACCCTTGTCAGGTCAGTCGCAGTATCGAATTGCTCCGACACTACAACTGCATTGTCGCAGAATGCATAACCAGCCCGATGATTCACCACGCCGAATCGTCACAATGGCGGTTTTGAACACATCTACCTCCTCCGGTCCGGCATCGACAATATTTCAGGTCGGCTTTCGTGTAACTGGCGTCAACGTCCCAGTCTTGCCATATCCCGATTCCGAGACCCATGATCCCGACCCCGAAGAACAATCGATCGCTCTGCTATACCGAAAAAAGCGAACATTCGCCATTGGTCATGGATGCTCCGCCAACTGGAAGCTATTATCAGACGAAATGGCAACCGCCGTATGGGCGGACCCCCTGCCTGCATACGAAGTGCCGAATCTGACTCCGAATATATTCACGATCGATGCAAAGGGTAACAGAAATCGAATTACCGTAAGTATGCAGGCGCTCGCAAGCGGATCTGATACAGGGGCCAATCAGGTTGAAACCGTTTTGCGGCTGTACACGGATTGGATCAACGCCCGATCACTTGAGATTGACGGACTGCCAAGCCAATATCAGAGTGCAGCCAAGCGCCACATGCGGCTTTGCGGCGAAGCTCTCTCGCGAATGGAACTGGGATGGCATATGGTTAATAGTGATCCTGTTGCGTCCAAGGCGTTCCGCCTAGCCAACGAAGCCATGTATTTTCAACAGATTCGTTCAGGCTTCGATCGGCGCAAGGTTGAACGGAGAAAAAACGGAACGCTATATATCCCAACGGATCACCCGATACCTTCTGAGAATACTTCGGTCGGTCAGTGGCGACCGTTTCAAATCGCGTTCATTTTAGCAACTCTTCCTGAGCTCGTAGATCGAACTGCGCCGAATCGCGAACTCGTTGATCTTATATTTTTTCCAACGGGTGGAGGTAAGACAGAAGCATATTTGGGTGCTTCAGCGATTAGCCTTCTAGCTCGGCGTCTGCACGATAAATCAGACACTGGTACAGACACTGTAATGCGGTATACATTGAGGCTACTGACAGCTCAACAGTTCTTGAGAGCCGCATCGCTCATCTGCGTTTTAGAAGACATCAGATCTAAGATGGAGGACGAACTCGGTTCCGGCCAATTCGGAATTGGAGTATGGCTAGGGGGTACGTCGACGCCAAATAGTTGGCCGGAAGCGACGGCAAATGTTAACGCGATGGGCCGCGACTTGTTTGCGCAGAACAAATTTTTGCTCTTGCGCTGTCCATGGTGTGGGACTCAGATGGGACCTAGGACAAAGCCGGGGGGTGGTCAGGACGTGATCGGGTACGAAGTGGTTGGAAAGAAAGTCGAGCTTCGTTGCTTAGATAGCCAATGCCGGTATGGCGGCCGGAAGAAACTACCGGTTCACGTGGTCGATACAGATATCTACGAAACAAGGCCCTCAATTGTAATTGGAACAGTTGACAAGTTCGCAATGCTAGCTTGGCGTCCTGAGGCACGCGCAATATTCGGAATTGGCGATGACGGACGCCGTACATCTTCACCCCCTGGACTAATTATTCAGGACGAGCTGCATCTCATCTCGGGACCTCTTGGTTCGATGGTGGGTCTTTATGAGCCTGTGGTCGAAGATCTGTGCACTGACAAACGCGTGTCTCCGCGAATACTGCCCAAAATAATCGCGTCGACCGCAACCATTCGAGAATATGAAGACCAGATCCGAAGTTTGTTCGGCCGCGACACCACCTCGCTGTTCCCCCCTCACGGGCTTGAAGAAGGCCGTTCCTTTTTTGCTGAGCCTGAGACCAATGACGATGGCACCCCGACTCCCGGTCGTCGCTACGTAGGGATAATGAGTGCCTCGCTGGGGTCGACTCAAACGGTGCAGGTCCGTGTCGCTGCTGCGACGCTGCAGGGTGCGCACACCATCCCAGAATCAGACCGAGACGGATACTGGACGAATGTAAATTTCCTTAACAGCCTTCGCGAACTAGGCAATACAGTTTCTCTAATTCAATCAGATATACCCGACTATTTGACTGGCTTACGAAGGCGCGATGACATAAAGGACGTGCGTTGGCCTCGTATACCGATGGAACTCACCGGTCGGCGTCGCGCTGACGACATTCCAAAAGCAATTGAACAGTTGCAAATAGGATATGGTGAAGCGGGATGCGTCGACATTTGTTTAGCGTCTAACATCATTGAGGTCGGCGTTGATATCAACCGCTTGGCGTTGATGACGATAGTAGGCCAACCTAAAACAACGGCACAGTACATCCAAGTAAGCGGACGTGTCGGTCGCAGAGCTGATGTCAGCCCTGGCCTGGTCTTAACCATATACGGTGCAGCTAAGCCACGAGACCGAAGTCATTATGAGCGATTTCGGACCTATCATCAGAGTTTATACGCGCAGGTCGAACCTACTTCCGTGACCCCCTTTGCTACTCCGGTACTACGTAGGGCAATGCACGCAGCCATCATTGCACATATCCGCCAGACTAGTCCAACGAACCAACCTGCCTACCCTTTTCCCGAAGCAGAATATTCACAGGCGGTCAAATTACTGCAAGATCGCGCCTCGGTTGCCGACATGGATGAGCTTGATACTTTGTCTGCTCTTGCGAGCAGCAAAGCAGATCAATGGTACAAGTGGGAAAGAACACAATGGAGTGCAAACGTTAATGGTGGCGATCCGAAGCAGGGTTTGATGCGGTTTGCAGGGACCCTTCCGGACCTCAAATCCAAAGCCACAATATGGGATGTTCCGACAAGCATGCGTAATGTAGATGCGGAATGTCGACTCGAGATTACGACTGATTACATAAATAGCGACCTTGCGACAGATTCGGAGTCTGACAAATGAGTTCTGGCAGCATTCGCCGTGCGCAACTCGTAAGTCCATTCGGCGTCGGCGCAATGAGCGTTCTCGTCAACGGAACGTCAGTGATAACGGCCGGGCTAGATCATTGGTTTGCGACTGATGACTCTTCTGACTTGCAACTGGACGAGTATGTGGCGCTCGACTGGCGACTACAGAGGCGACTCCAGGTTCGAGAGTTTAGACTCCCACCCGATTATCGAAGACGCAAGAAGGATTTCGATCAGCGTAATACAAACCTAAAAGTTCCTGCTTTAAGGTTTCCGAGATGGGCCTTCTGCATGTATTGCAAGCGGCTTGAGAAAAGCCCGTTGTCGATGACGCAACCAGTAGCATGCCCTGATCCGGGACATACAGCGGAAACTGCGACCAAACGCAAGCCGCCTCGAATGGCCCAGGTCCCGTTTGTAGCAATT
Organism: Rhodococcus sp. 15-649-2-2; assembly: GCF_002258645.1. Taxonomy (NCBI): domain Bacteria; kingdom Bacillati; phylum Actinomycetota; class Actinomycetes; order Mycobacteriales; family Nocardiaceae; genus Rhodococcus; species Rhodococcus sp. 15-649-2-2. Next base: position 116,939 of record NZ_NPFM01000026.1, on the reverse strand, counting down.
TGCTCTGCCGGACACTTGGATGATTTTCCATTTCGCGAGTGGGTCCATAAATCGAGCTCAACCACATGCATTGGCACTCTCAGACTTGAATCGAGGGGAGGAGGTGGACTCGACGGCCAAGTTGTCGTATGCGACGGCAACGCAACACCTAAGGGGTGCGGAGCGGAGCGGTCACTGGAGGGCATTATGGGGTCTCACTTGGATGGACTGGTCGAGCACACGTATCTGACCGACCACCTCGATGCTGCGAAAGAGCTGTTCTACTGCACGGGCGCACGTCCGTGGCTGGGCGAGGCGGATGGTTTCTGCAGTGAGCCCATTCGGGGCGCGCTTCGTGCGGCTGGAAATGTCTATTTCCCGAAGGTCGAGTCTTCAATATATCTACCCCGCAAGATCGGTGCGGTCAGCGCCGAGGTACACGAGCTCTTGAAACGCCTCGATGTAAGCCCGGTTCTCCGGGTGCTTAACCGTATGCGGGGCGCTGATGTGACGGTGCAAGAAATTCGCGATGAAGTCCCTGAAGAATTATTTGCTCCCATTAAAGATGACGAACTCCTTGCTGGCTACAAAGATATGTTCGGGGTAGATCTAGACACATCCGTTCCGAACTCTCTGGTTGATACGAAAGGCGCCGGAGATGCCACACCGCTAGATCCAGAAAATCTGACCGGCAATGAGGAATGGCGCTATCCCGAGTATAGATTGCTTCGGGAAACTCCCGTCGATGATTACTTGACGAGCACGAATCCCGGTATTGATGTCAATCTAACGGACTTGCTCGATAGGATCAGGAGTGTAGAAACACTCAGAGAAACGCGTGTTCTGCGCGGGTTCACTCGAGTGCGTGACGCAGGCCTTAAGCTAACTACTGGTAAGACCCTCTTGCGTCGGCATCCGCTGGCGGTAGCGAGAGACTGGCTTCCGGCGTATGTCGTAAAGGGTGAGGGGATTTATTTCGAGTTGAAAGAAGAACGCCTGTCGGAATGGGAGAATAGACGCAGCGTAACCGAGAGAGTAGGCGCACTAAATGAGAGGTTCGGCGAAGTTGCTAGACACCGCGGGCTGGAGGATCGGCCCATCACGCCCCGCCTGGTCCTACTTCACACTTTTGCTCACCTAGTCATCAACGAGTTGATTTTTACTTGCGGTTACAGCTCGGCGTCCCTGCGTGAGAGACTCTATGTGTCGACGACCCCGGACCGAAAGATGGCTGGTCTACTCATATATACAGCGGCCGGGGACTCAGAGGGAACGATGGGTGGACTCGTGAGAATGGCCAAGCCCGCGAAACTTTGGTCCGTCGTCGCTAATTCGATTGCAAAGGCTGCCTGGTGCTCGACAGACCCTGTTTGCATGGATCTGGGCGAAAGCGGACAAGGCCCTGATTCGTGCAATCTTGCTGCGTGCCATGGTTGTGCGCTCTTGCCAGAGACAAGCTGCGAAGAATTTAACCGGTTCCTCGATCGCGCTCTTATCCTTGGTACATTCACGGATCCCGATATCGGATACTTCACCGGCCTAGGCCAGTGAATCCACAACCGCATAGTGTTTGGGTAGGCCTACCATTTAGCAAGCGTCGAAAGCTATCGCGTCCAGCCATCAACCGCCGCGGTTCTGCTGCGCGGGTGATCCTGCCGGAGCGGCGCGATACTGTGCGGCTTCTGGGCCCATTTCGGATATGTATTGTCCGCGAATCACGGCACTATATTGACGCTTAAGCCGAATTGCCGAGGCGAGTGTCACGAGTACTGTCATCGAGGATCAAAAATCTTGGCGGAGGCATCGTCATAACGGCTGAGTCGGCCGGGGAGTAAACAGTGCCTCCCTGGCATCCGTTTCTTCAGCGCTGGCAACCCGTCGGCCTATCTGCTTCGTGGTATTCACACTGGTCGGTGTGCTCGGAAGCGTCGAAAAAGACCTCGATGGTGTCTACCGGCGGTCGGTGTTGATTCCAATGGCACAACGCTTGATCATGAGGTCCCTCAACGCCTGGCGAGCGAGGATAGCCGAGGGACGGGCCGAGCCGCATGCAGCACCGTGAACTTTCATTGTGCGGCACTTCAGCGATTCGGCGTGCCCCTCCCGTTGCCGCCGGTTTCTTCGTGGTCATTCAGCGAGGGTCTCGTTAACCATCTCCTCCCAGCCGGTGACTGTTTCCTGCGTGATGAGTCGATCGCACTGTTGTTACACGACGATGTCTATGTTCTGTTCTTGAGCAGAACGTTGCCGGCGGCTCGCCAATCGACTTGGTTGCCCAATACCTGGTCGGTTTGCGCCGCAATTGACTGAACCAGGTCTTCTACGCGAAAGTACAGTTAGGCTGAGAGGGCCCGGCTGGCGTCCGAGGAACGATTACCGGCGGTTCACCAGCCTCGCAACGAGATTGCGCAGGGCAGACGGGAGATTGCTGACCGCTATCTGTCGCGATGATTAGGTTCCGCGCCGCACTTTTTGGCCGCCGCTCAGTGTAAACACTGGATGTCGTCGAGTATCTCTAGCCGGTGCCGACCCCACCACCGCAGTGCTCATCGCGGCCAAAACTGCTTCTTGCATGCCATCAGCACCTTCGAAGCCTGGCAACGCATAGTTTTGTTTCCACGTCGGACAGATCTTCGCCCGCGTGGATCACCACATCGACGAGGGGTTCCCGCCGCCCACGGCCTGTGTGCAGTGGTGTCAGCACCGCAGCTATGACCTCCATGTTCTTGACGACGGTGTGGAGGTGGACCTGGATTGGTGGAACGGACACCTCGACCGCGCAGGTCATGATCTCCGACTGCGCGGTCGCAACCTCGACGGCGAGATCGTCGAGTACGGCGGTGCCACCGTGCAGCGCAACGATCTGCGATTAGGTACCGATCTGACTGTAGGCGAACATGATTCACTCGGCTTGCTCTTTCTCTGCGCGGCCTGGCAGGGCAGCCATCGGCACCGCCGAGCGATGCGACGATTCCCTGACGTCATGAACCCGCACCTGAACCGTCCCGACGAGAACCCCGTTGCCAAGACTCTCGCTGTGCTCGACAGCTGCGTTCGAAATCGCGCAGTGCCCGACCACACCAACTCGACCTGGTCCGTATGGCCCGATGCGCCCGGGGTCGGAATGTCCCTGATGGCCACGTTCCTGTGGGCGGTGAAAGCCTCGGTCTACGGCGGCCCAGCGCAGCTGATCGATCAATACGGAGTCTCGACACTCATCCACGAAGGGTGGCTCGAAGACCCGTCCGTCACCGGATTCACTCGTCGCCGCTACGACCGCTACGTCGAACTCATCACCCACTGGGCCACCGACATCGGCACCAGCCCCGAGCTCGTCGAAATGTGGCTCGTGCAGCGCTGGAGCGCCCGACTGAACGAAGCACGACACGGTCGATACACCGCACCTACGTTGTTCTGAGCAGCCATTTCACACGCAAATTCCGTTCAGGTCTTGCGGCGTCCAACAGCCCGTTCTATGGTTATTCCGGAATTACGGAATAACGGATGGGAGAACTCGATGCGACGCTCGACCTGGATCTCGGCAGCCTGTGCAGCTGCGCTGTTGGTGGGCGGATGCGCCACCGACACGGACGCAACTGCAGCGACCACCACGACCCCGACGCCGGAGAACTGCGCTCCCGTCACGTCCACCGACCTCGCGACCGAGGACGGGTGGATCGGGCTGATCGATCAAGCACCCGACACCGTCAGCCTTGTCATCGACGACGGCCGCGGCCAAACCGTCGAACATCGAGCCGACCAGGAGCAGGTACTCGCCTCCGCCATCAAAGTGGTGCATCTCGCCGCGTACGCCCAGGCAGTCACGAACGGAACCATCGACCCCAATGAGCAAGTGGCTCTGTCGGATTGGGAGCGCTGGTACGTACCCGGCACCGACGCCAATGCACATCCGAAGGCCTTGACCCGGTTGGGTATTGCGAACGTCGGCACCAACGCAACCGACCCCAATGCCACGGTTCGCATCGACGACATGGTCTCGGCCATGATCCAGGAAAGCGACAACTCGGTTCCCGACTACCTCCGCTACCGACTCGGCGATCAGGCCCTCGTCGACGCCGCAGCAACCGGAGGTTGGGAGAACTTCGAGCTGCCGAGCATGGTGGCCGACATGCTCTCGGTCTTCGATCCCGAACTCGCCGATGCAGATACCTGGGAGACCGCACAGAAGTGGGCATTCGACACGCAGTTCCGGGCCCAGGTCGAGGCGTCCGTGCAAGTGCCGATCTACGAAGACCAGGCCACCAGGGTTGAGAGCAGTTTCCGCGGCGGTTCGGCCGAAGAATTGAACGGAATGTATCGCGCCTTCACGGACGGGACCTACGGCGACGCATCCGACACCATTCTGCGCCAACTGGAATGGCAACCCGCAGGTGACGGCGTTCTCGGTGTCGGCTTCAAAGGTGGCAGCCTCCCCGGTGTCCTGACCCAGGGATTCGAGCTGCGCCGCAACGACGGAACAGTAGCGACGGCCGTGTGGCTTACCGACGGACTGTCGGCCGACCGATTCGATCAAGCCATGGCCGGAGCCGGCTCGCAGCAGCAACTCATCATCGAGGCGATGCTCTCGACGGAGGTTCTAGACCGGATAGCCTGCGTGGTGTGAGCACAGAGTTCGAATCGAGACTGGCAGAGCTGGAAGCCCGCGTCGCCGAACTGGAACGACGCGACGCTCCCCAGCAGCTCGAGGCCGCACCGTCGACCGGCGGCTTGATCGCCTACCAAGGCGACGTGCATCTGTACGGCACGGTCCGCTGGGACATCGGCTACTCCCCCGACGCCATCGTGGAGTTACCAATTCCGTCGGCATCAGAAGTGCTCGCCGCCCTGGGACATCCGGTGCGGTTGCAAATCGTGCGGACACTGCTGCGCGGCCCCGCGAACGCGGCGGATCTGCACGCCACGGTGGGAGTCGGCTCCTCCGGTCAGATCTATCACCACCTCAAGACGCTGAGTTCGGCGAACATCGTCGAGCAGCAGGGCCGCGGCGACTACCGAATCGCCGCGAAACGCGTCGTGCCGGTGCTTGTTTCGATGCTCGCTGCTGCTGATATCGCGGGCGATCTGGGCACCTGACCGCCTCGCGCAACCGTCGGATCAGGGCACGAACAACACACCCAAGCCGGGGATGAGGGCGTTCGATGCCGGCGGGGCTTGCCACTGCTCACGGTTGTGGGTGACCATCACGACCACCGGGCCTGCACCGGTCTGCGTGGTCGCTTCGAGAGGCAGATTGACCGGATATCTCGGCTCCGCGTTGATCGGTAGCGATGGATTCTCGAGGGCTTCCCAGTGCCGTATATCGACCGCTCCGACGGCACCGGTGGCGAGATTGCGCCAGTTCACCGTCAGGAAGCGGTAATTGAACTGGTAGTAGTACGGCCTGATGTCTGCAGCCGCGAAGCGCACCTCACCCGGCTTCTCACCTACTGTCGCCTTGATCGGAATCGTCTGAACGAGTCCACCTGGAACCCCAGCCGGTCCGAACTCCGGCCCGGTGACGACGGGCACCAGAAGCTCGGACGTCGTGGGTGCTGCCGTCGCCTCGCCCACTCCCACACCCAGAACCAGTGGTACGGAGACCACCAGCGCCACTACTCCGCGTCGCAAAGATGTTCGCATTGTGTGCCTTTCGTTCGCGTTCGAATCAGGGGACCAGTACTACGCCGGCACCGGGGAGAAGCGTGTCGAGGTACGGAGAGCCCCACTGACCGCCGTTTGAGTAGTCCCGGGTATGCGTTACCGTCACCACGACAGGACCAGAGCCGGTGTTCGCGACCACCTCGAGCGGAAGATCCTCCCGTCCATAGGGTCCCTCGGGCGACGGTGTCGGATCGTGTTGCCAATGCCGAAGGTCGGCGGCACCCGTTGCGCCCGTTGCCAGGTTCCGCCAGGTCAGATTGAGATACCGGTAGGGATACTGATCGGCGAACGGGGCAATGTTCGCGGCTGAGAACCTAGCGACACCGGGCTCGTCGCCCACGGTGGCGTTCATCGGAATGGTCTGAAAGAAGCCACCAGGGACGGCTCCGGGAGCGATCTGGAACCCGGTCACGATCGGCACTTGCAGATTCGTCACCTGCGGGGCCGCAGCAGCCGTGCCCGCTCCGATACCGAACACCAAGGGAACAGTGAGTGCCGTCGCTACTACCGCTTGCCGCAATGACTTTCGCATAGTGCACGCCTTTCATCGATGTCACACAACGTGATTCCAGACAAGAACAAGTCCCACACCAGGCGTCTCGGGTTGAAGCTGAAACATCAACTGGTTCTTGAGTGTTCCGTCGATTTCACCCTCGCAGGCGAAATGTCCGATAGTCCAGCCGTATACCGATTCGTGACGCGGTCGTGACACGAAAGACGTTAACAGACCACTTGGCCTGCTCGATAAGCGTGCCAAGAGGTGATGCACTTCGCAGCCACCGGTGAGGACGAACGAATGAGGCAAGTCCGCAACATCGTGGCCATGTGTGCGCTGGTCGCCGCTACCACCCTGACCGTCGCGGCCTGCGGGTCCGAGGCACCGACCAGCACCGATGCTCCGCCGGTCACCAGCGCAGCTCCTGCTCCGTCAGCCGCCGACTCCCCCGACGTGGGCGGTGGCACCGGAACGGACGGACCAGCGGTCGAGGCTCCGGAGGTGGTAACTCCGGCACCGGAGCAGCCGGCCGACGCGGCACCAGCCGCTGTGGCGCCCGCTCCCAACCGCGACGACGTCAACGTCGATGCGCGCGATTTCGAGGAGGCCGGCAGCCAGTACTTCTTCCAGTCCCCCAGTGGAAATGTCTTCTGCGCATTCGGTTCGGTCAATGCACCAGGAACCATCGTGGGCTGCCAAGTTCGATACTCGGTACCCGGCAACACCGGGCGCGAGTGCGCGAATACGGCAAACAACACCTACGGGGTGCAGATCCGCGAAGGCGGCACCGTCGAACAGATCTGCACCAACCAGGGGATCTTCTTCGGCGGGAATCCCGGCCCCCGAGTTCTGGAATACGGTCAGGTCATCGGAGTGACCGGCAACTTCTGCCGCTCCACCGAAGCCGGCATCACCTGCTACGACGGCGACAGAGGCTTCATGATCTCCCGCGACGTCAACATCGCGTTCTGATGAAGGAGATACGAATGTTCCATAGAACAGCCCTGATTGCGGCCACTGCTGCCCTCGCGTTCACGCTGACGGCCTGCGGTAACGAAGATGCCCCTGCAGCCGAACTGGCCCCAGCTCCCAGCGCCGCGTCGCAGATTCCCGCGCCGCCCCAGGTGACCATTGCAAACCCCCCGGTCGACACCACGGACACCGCCTCCGCACCGGAGGCCACCGATCCAGCGCAGACCGGCGCGAACCCGGTGAACAACACCGCCCCCATCACACCCGTCGACCCGGCCCGCTACACCGCGTACGGCAACGAGGTCGGTTGGAAGTCGCCGTCCGGCAAGATCTATTGCAAGATCGGCTCCACCGAATTCGGGTCCGGTTGCCAGTCAGGAGATGCTCCGGTCCCGGACGGCGCGAACTGCGTCACTCCGTCGTTCACCATCGACCAACTGAGCAAAGGCTTCTACATGACGCCGGGCAAGGTGACGCCGACCTGTTTCAATCAAGGCGAATTCGGAGTCGAGAATGCGCAGACGTTGGAATACAACACCTCCATCACGTTCAATGGGATGACGTGCTTCTCCCGCGTCGAAGCGATGATCTGCGACGCCGGCGGCGGACACGGATTCGTGTTGTCGATGCAGCAAGCGACGTCGAACTGATGACGCGCAACAGGATTCGCACCGTTGTCTCCGCCCTGGCCATTGCGTGTACCGGGCTGGTCCTGACGGGATGCAGCAGTTCGACCGCACCGACGAACGCCATGCCGTCGGTCATCCCCACCGTGGTCGGGGGTGCGCCGACGGCATTGAACGACGCGTCGCCACCGGTCTCCAACGTTCAGCCCCCGATCAGCAGTGACCCCGACTCCGGTTCTGTCGCAACACCGTCTGCCGACTCGACACAGATCACCCCCGTCGACCCGGCGCGATATGCCGCGATCAACAACGAAGTCGGATGGAAATCACCGTCGGGCAACGTCTATTGCAAGCTCGGTTCCACCGCGTTCTCTTCGGGCTGTCAAGCCACGAACGCACCGGTGCCCGACGGTGCCGACTGCGACAAGCCGCCGTTTTCGGCCGACGAAATGAGCAAAGGCTTCCTCCTAGATCCCGGGCAGGTGACGCCGATGTGCTTCAACCAAGGCGCTTTCGGGGTCGAGAATGCTCAGCCGCTGGAGTACAACACATCGATTTCGTTCAACGGCTACACCTGCTATTCGCGGGTCGAGGCAATGGTCTGCGACGCGGGCGGCGGGCACGGATTCGTGTTGTCGATGCAGCAGGCGACGTGGAACTGATCAGCGAGCCTCATCCAGACGAGGCTCCGTGACGAAGTCGTCCAGATCGACCCGCCGCGTCATCTCCCAGTAGTCGACGATGCGCCATGGCAGCGTCGAGACCACGCGTCCGGCGTCGTTGCGGTACCAGTTGTCCATGCCGCCGTGCGACCAGATCATCTTCGCGTGCGCCTCGTCGTGTTTGCGGACATACTCCGTCTCCACGTCGGCCTTGCACTCGATGGCTCCGATCCGCTTGTCCACCATGTCGATCAACACATCGACGATGTAGCGCACCTGGCACTCGGCGATGGTGATGTAACTGCCCCCGTGGCCCAGCACCGTTCCGGGGCCGCAGGTGATGAAGAAGTTCGGGAAGTCCGGGACGGTGATGCCGAGGTACGCGTGCGCATCTTCCGGGCCCCAGATATCGCGGATGGACTCCCCCGACCGTCCGCGCACGTCGATCGGCGTCAGCAGCTTGTGGGTCTCGAATCCCGTCGCGAGGATCACCACATCGACCTCGGTCTCCGAACCATCCCGTGCCACAACCGAGTTGGCAGTGATCGAGGAGACAGCGTCGGCGATGAGGGTGACGTTGTCGCCCTTGAGCGCGGCGTACCAGCCGTTGTCGAGCAACATCCGCTTACCGAAGGGCGGGTAATCGGGCAGTGACTTCTCGATGAGGTCGGGTCGGCCTTCGAGTTCACTTTCAATGTAGCGGGTGAAGACCCGTCGGTGGGCGTCGTTCGCCGGGTTGATCGAGCGCTGCGGATGCTCCCATTCCGGATCGACCTGCAGCGAGCTGTGCACGCGGTCGTTGAAGTTCCAGGCCAGCCTGGTCCGATACCAAAGCCGATACAGCGGAACGACATCCATCAGGTAGTTGGCGTCGTCGCCCATCTCGGTGAAGTACACGTCACTCGACGACACCCACTGCGGCGAACGCTGAAACACCGTCGCATGCCCCACCGTCGACGCGATGGCCGGCAGCACCTGCATGGCACTGGCCCCGGTTCCGACGATAGCGACGCGCTTGCCGGTCAGATCCAGATCGGCCGGCCAGTTCGCCGTATGGAAGATCGGGCCGTCGAACGACTCGAGCCCGGGAATGTGGGGCACCTTCGGCCGATTGAGCTGACCGGTAGCGGTTATCACCACGTCGGCGGTCAGCGTGTCGCCGTCGACAGTCGTGACGGTCCAGCCCTGTCGCTGGGCGTCGTACTCGGCGGTCGCAACCTCGGTGTCGAATCGAATACGTTGCCGCAGATCGTGTTCGGACGCGACATCGCTGAGGTACCGCCACACCTCGTCGCGTTTGCCGAAGTGGGTGCTCCAGGCCCGCGGCGCGAAGGAGTAGGAGTACAGGTGGCTGGGGGTGTCGACACCGGCACCGGGGTAGGTGTTCTCGAACCAGCCGCCGCCCACGTCGGAGTTCTTCTCCAGCACTGTGTGACTGATGCCCGCCTCGTGCAGCTTGATGGCCGCGAGCATCCCGGAGACACCGGCACCGATCACGATGACCGACAGATCGTTCGGCGCGGTCACGGGAGTGTCCGCGGCGGTGAACCCCATGTCCTCGGCAACCATGACGCCGAACTCAGGAGGAACCTGCTCACCGACGGCCACGCTGATCATCTCGACGATGTGCTCTGAGTCGGGCGAGGGCACCGCCATGGGCGCACCCTCGTGGAACGCGCAGATCGCGTCGAGCGCCGCAGATCGGATGCGGTCGGCAACTGCGTCGTCGAATCCGCCCGTGTCGTTGTTGTCCATGCCCCGACTACGCGTGGGGCGATACGGATCGGCGAGCCACATGGGATCTCCGGTCAACTGATAGAGCACCGCCACCAGCGTGGGCAGATTGGCCGCGGTAAGAGCACGTGAGAGCCGGTCCCGATCTACCCGGTCCCGATCAACCCCACCCACGGTCTCCGCTGCCGTTCCTGCGTCTGTGGACACCGGTACCTCCTGCTGCGCGCTGCTCCATCCGACTCCGACAGCTCAACTAACCATGGTTAGGCAATTTCACGCAAGGGATTCGCGATCTCGAAATTCACAGCGATTCGAGTCTTGACAATGTGGCCCACGCCACACGATGCTTCATGGCACTACCTAACAGCGGACAGGCGAAGGGAAACACCCATGGAACTCACCGAGGCGATGCGTACCACCGGCACCTGCAGGCGGTACCTCAGCGATCCTGTTCCCGACGAGGTGTTCAAGGCCGCGTTCGACGTCGCCCGCTTCGGCCCGCAGGGCGGCAACCGTCAGCCCGTGCGGTGGATCGTCGTGCGCGACGCCGCCCGTAAGCAGGCCCTCGCCGATCTCTACCTCCCGATGTGGGACGCCTACTTCGCCGGCATCACCGGCGGAACCGTCGCCGTCGGCGCATTGCCCAAGACCGTCCAGGACGCCGACTACTTCGCCCGCCACCTCGCCGAGGTGCCCGCCATCGTTGTGGTCTGCGCCGCGCTGGACGGACTGCACCCCACCGACCACGAACTCGGCCGACTGTCCGTCGTCGGCGGCGCATCGATCTACCCCACCGTCCAGAATTTGTGCCTGAGCCTGCGCGATCAGGGCGTCGCGACCGCGGTGACGACGTTGCTGTGCCACGAGGAACCGGCCATTCGCGAACTGCTCGGCATCCCGGACGACTACATCACCGCCGCGCACATCGCCGTCGGCTATCCGGAAAAGTCCTTCCCGCGCAAGCTCACCCGTGATCCGGTGGAGCAGATCGTTGCGGCAGAGACGTTCTCGCAGCCGATGTTCGACTCCGCTGCACTCTCGCCTGCTCTCTGAAACCCCTCCACCTGAAGGAGTCCGCCGTGCCCGGTACTGCCATCCACCACCGCTCCCCCATCGGCCGCGCCACCATCGGCGATCAACTGCGTCGCCATGCACGGACGCAGCCGAACAAGGTTGCGTTCATCAGTTACGCGGCGGACGGTACTCGCGAGGTCACCACCTACGGCGAACTCGATTCTCGCGCAAACCAGTTCGCCAACCTGCTGGTGGATCTCGGGGTGACAGCAGGCGATCGCGTCGCATCGATGGCTCGCAACAGCGTTGATGTGGTGGTGGCGTACTACGGCACACTCAAAGCCGGTGCGGCCTTCACCGGCATCAACGTGATGTATCGCGCGGCCGAAGTGAAGCACCAACTCGAACACGCGGAACCGACTGTGGTGGTGGCCGATCCGGCCTACGCCAATATCATCTCCTCGGTGAAGCCGGACACAACCACCCTGGTGACGTTCGGACCCGAATACGCCGCACTGACGGCGAACACCCCGTCCACCGAGCCGGACGTCGAGATGGACGAGAACGACGTCGCGATGGTCATCTACACCTCCGGAACCGAAGCGGCCCCCAAGGGCGTGATGATCCCGCACCGCAACTTCCTCATCTCCACGGCACCCGCGTGGAGCTGGGGTCTGCGCACCGGACCGGAGGACACCTGGCTGTTCGTCATGCCCTTCCACACCATCGCCGGACTCGGCTCGATGACGACCCTGACGCTGATGGGTGCCACCCTCGTGCTGCCTGCGACGGTGGATCCGGCTCAATCGCTGCGCATCATCGCCGCCGAGAAGATCTCCGTCATCGCGCAGACGCCGACGTTCTACCTGGCTCTGGCTCGTGACGCGCAGTTTGGCTCCGAGACCGTGAGCCAGGTTCGGCGCTGCCTCACCTACGGTGGCCAGGTGTCACCGCACACGATCAGCGCCTGGGCCGCCGCGGCACCCGAGGCCATCTGGGGTACCTACTGGGGACAGTCGGAACTCTCGCAGCTCGGCTCGGTCGGCTGGTTCTCGAACCTCGACGACATTCCCGACGGCGACGCGTCGTGGATCGGCAAGCCCGTCACTCACCTCGAGATCAAGGTGGTCGACCCCGCGGGGAACGAGAGCGAGATCGGCGAATTGCTCTGCCGCACTCCATCGGTGATGCTCGGCTACTTCAAGAACCCCGAGCGCACTGCCGAAGTGTTCCGGGACGGATGGGTGCACACCGGCGACATGGTGCGCATCGACGCCGATGGCAACCTGTTCTTCTACGATCGGATGAAGGACATGATCAAGTCGGGAGGGATGAACGTGTCGTCGCAGGAAGTGGAACGCACCATCCACACTCACCCGGATGTGCTGCGTGCCGCCGTGGTCGGTGTACCCGACCCGTACTGGTCCGAGGCCGTGACCGCCTTCGTCATCGCCCGCGACGGGGTGACCGCCGACCCGGCCGCGATCATCGAGTACTGCCGCACCGAGTTGGCGTCGTACAAGGCCCCGAAATCGGTGCACATCGTGGCCGAACTGCCCGTCGACCCGCAGGGCAAGATCCTCAAGCGTGAACTGCGAATGCTGGCGGCGGTCGAGGAAACTGTATGACGCAGCCATCCGAGGTCACCGCTCTCCCCCGACAGCAACGCACTCGCCAACGACGAGACGACATCGTCGCCAATGCCGCCAATATTTTTGCGCGTGAGGGCTACTCGAACGTGGGTATGCGCGACATCGCCGACGCCGTCGGCATCAAGGGTGCCAGCCTCTACCACCACTTTCCGTCCAAAGAAGACATCCTGTTCGCGATCTGTCTGACGGTCACGCAGGAACCGGCCGAGGAGAACCTGCCGCTGCTCGACGCGGCCGGAACCCCTACCGAGCGCATGTCGTCTCTGGTGCGTGCGCACCTGGTGCATCTGAACCGGCGGCGGGTGGAGTACATCGTGGGGCTGCACGAACTGGCCTCGCTCACCCCCGAGCACCGCACTGTTGTCGAGGACTACCGCCGCCAGTACCAACGACGCGTCCGCGACGTCATCACCGCCGGAATGCGCAGTGGTGAATTCACCGTCCCAGATGCGCGGCTGGCGTCGTTCGCTCTGACCGACATGCTCAACGGCATCAGCAACTGGTTCCACGACGGCGGCGAACTCAGCATCGAAGACGTCGCCGACAACTACGTCGAATTGGCCGTTCACCGCATTCTGGGTGCATCACATGGCAATTGACGGTCACTGTGACCCCCGCTTCACGGCGGTGCGCGACGCGTTGGCTACCAACCTCGACAGCGGAGAGGAACTCGGTGCCTCCATGGTGGTCGACATCGACGGCCACACTGCGGTCGACCTGTGGGGCGGGTATCGCGATACGGAGCGCCGCCTGCCGTGGGAGTCGGACACTATCACCAACGTGTGGTCGACGACCAAGATGGTGACGTGCCTGGCGGCACTGATGCTCGTCGACCGCGGACAGCTCGATCCGGATGCGCCGGTCGCGACCTACTGGCCCGAGTTCGCGGCCGCCGGCAAGCAGGACATCGCGGCTCGGCACCTGCTGTCGCACACCTCCGGCGTATCAGGATGGGACCGACCGTTCAGCGAAGACGACCTCTACGACTGGGAACTCTCTACCTCGCGTCTGGCCGCGCAGGCTCCGTGGTGGGATTCGCGTACGACGTCGGGATATCACGCGGCCAGTCAGGGCCACCTGATCGGAGAAGTTGTTCGCCGCGTCACCGGAAAATCGTTGCGGCAGTTCGTCGCCGAGGAGATCGCCGGTCCTCTCGGAGCCGACTTCCAGATCGGTGCCGACCATGGCGACTGGGATCGGATCGCCGACGTCGTACCGCCGCCCCCACCGACCGGTGATGCCGCTCCCGATCCGACGATGGTGCGTCGCAAGACCTTTCTCGGACCATTGGTGCAGGCCTCATCGGCAAACACCCCGGCGTGGCGCGCCGCGGACATGGGCGCGTTGAACGGGCACGGCAATGCGCGATCGGTGGCGAGGATCCTGTCGGTCATCTCCCGCGGCGGAACAGTGGACGGCGTACGGCTACTGAAACCGGAGACCATCGACACGATCTTCGAGGAGCAGGCAAACGGAGTCGATCTGGCCCTGGGCATCCCGTTGCGCTTCGGCCTGGGGTTCGGTCTGCCCCAGCAGGAATCGATGCCCTACATCCCCGAGGGCAAGATCTGCTTCTGGGGCGGATGGGGTGGATCGCTGACCGTGCTGCACCCGGAATCGAAGCTGACCATCTCCTACGTCATGAATCGAATGGGGCCGGGAATCATCGGCTCCGACCGCGCCGAGCAGTACGTACGCGCAACCTACGAGGGACTGGCCGCCGCAACTTCACGATGAGGTCATTCCGTTCAGCCCGCCAACAGAGCATTCGGCACATCCTATGCAGCAGCCTCCAGGTACGGAGGTCGTACGGAGCGGGCAAGAAATTGTCGTTGTCCGCCACTAAAATCATCACCTACTGAACAGGTGACGAGATCGACCTCGTTGCGGTGAGAGGGGTACGACGATGGCTGATTTGATATCCACGACGACACGGGGGCTGTTTAGAGACCTGGCGACGGCGAGCACCATCGGCATCATTAGGACGGCGTTTCAAGATGAAGGCTTTCCTCCCGACCCAGATTGTCAGTACGTCGACAGCAGCGAACGCCGCACCTGCGCCCAGGAGTACATGTCCAGCGTCAGGTGGTCTGACTACAGCAACGTACAGAAGGCCCTCCGTGCCATGGAACGAATAGTCGGCGATTTTGAAGGGGGGTACACGGAAAAGTTCTGGAAGTCGCTCGCTCGAGATGGCTTCACTTACAACGTCGAAACGGGGGCTATCGAGTCGACAACTCGTACGTTCCCGTCTCAGTCGCTCTCCAATCTTACTGACGCGTCAGCCATCGAAGCGCATCTAGATCGCATTCAACGTGCACTACCGGGAGATCCTGAGCAGGTGATCGGGAGTGCCAAGGAACTGATCGAAAGCACTGCCAAGGTAGTGCTCAATGCGCAGAAGATCGCATACACGAAAGACGATTCGATCAAAGCTCTCATCAATCGGTCGCAGGAGTCTCTTGGTCTCGCAGCATCTGGTGTGGCCAGTGGACCGGACAACGCCGCCAGCGTGAAGCGGATACTCGGCGGCGCTTCCTCAGTGGCCATCGGAGTGGCAGAACTCCGCAACACTCATGGGACCGGCCACGGTGAAGCAGCACGGAAGTCGGGGCTGGGAGAACGTCACGCATCCCTTGCATTCAACGCTGCGTTCATGTGGTGCCAGCTGATGCTCGAAACACTCGAAGACCCCGCAGCACCATGGCGGAAAGTGCAGAAGCAATCCGCTTAGACTCCGCCCATGCCGCACAATCTTACGTCCATGTCGGTTCAGGAACTCCTCAGTCTATGGGCAGGGACGATGACAGAGCTCCAGGCGCGAGACATCCTGCGAACGAACAACAACCCGGTGGGGGACCTCGCAGAAGCCATCGTTCATGAACACTTCGGCGGAACACGGGGATCGTTTGCCCAGAAGGGGTGGGACGTTCTGACGGACAGCGGAGAACGCGTCCAAGTCAAGGGAGTCCGACAAGCAGGGACTCGTACTCGACGGAATGTGAGCCCGATCCGAGACGCCGAATACGATTCGGTTGTGATCGTTATGTTCGACGCGGACTTCCAACTTACAAATACGATTGGGATGAACCGCGCAGTAGTGGAGAAGCTCTTCTCGGTGAGGACATACGTCAATGGGCGCATCATTACGGTGACAGACAAGCTGCTAACCCACCCGGAAGTGCAGCAGTTAGACATGACTGAGGCATACCAACGCGTGAGTCGCCCGCGTGGCTTATCGGAACTTGGCTAGTCGATGGTCGGACTCGTGAAGTTCCACGCCGTACCGATCAGCCCACGCTCGCGCATCCAGACTGTAACCATTCGCCGAGAAGAAGAGCGCGACGTTGTTCAGAGAGCAGGCGACCCCGTACAGACGCTGTACATCTGGTCTGCCAACTTGAGCCCTAGTTTGCTTGACCTGCGCCACTGCGGTAGAAGAATCAACATCTATCCCACCATCCGCTCCGGGGCCGTCGTTCTTGCGTCCGGTTAACGATTCGCAATCATGTACCGCTTGGCCAGAGTTACAAGCACTTGCCAGGTGAAAGCGGGACTTTTTGCCGCATCTTCGTCAAAGAAGTAACGAACAGTCGTGACACGGTTATAGACGCGGTCTATTACGCCGTCAACCGAGGCGCTGGCCGTGGACTTCTCGGCGTTACGGATCTCGACTAACTTTTCGGAACGTCCTGAATGCCCGAAAATTCCTCGATGACGAGAAGTTCGAAGCTGGCAACATCAAGGCTGATGCAAAGGCGGAAGGTCAAAAGACTGCCCAGGAAGCCGCCGAGTTCATTGCATAGACCCAAATCATCCAATTCATAACAGGCGACGTTGGGACGCAACGCAATGCAACACACGAAACCGCCCGATGAAGGCGGTGTTTACTTGGAGTCAGACTCCCCCTCGGCATTCTCTCTTTCGGTCTGTTGCTTTCGGATCACTTCCTGTTCAGCAACCTCCTGTTCGTATTTGTAGATAAAGCTTTCCATAAAACCCGTCTGTTCCATGATTGTCTTCTTATGCTCTGAATACGGTTGCATCTCTGTGACTTTATTCGCTATGGCAGGAAGACCGTCCAAATCGCGTACGGCGTTAACAAGCGCCTGCCGTTTTGAATAGTATTCAAGCCTGTTTTCGGCATTAATCTCTTCGTGCCATATTGGCATTACCATAATATAGGTATGTGCGATGAGCGCTTTCCCGGCATCGGCCACAGATGCAGGGGCGTGCATTTCGGGGTCTCCAATGGATTCTGAGAGGTTTTGAACAAGGTCTGGTATCTCGCGTATCGCTTCACGCATCGGCTTCTTGTAGGTCCTAGTCTCTTGCTTTAAAGCCCATGCTGCGATCTTGCCAGTCTCTTTTAGTACTGTGTCGGCCCACTCTCTCGCGGTCCTGTTGATTTCTCTCTTCTGGTCTGCAGCATTCTTCTGCGCTTGCAGGGATTTATTACCAAACCAACTTATGGCAACACCAAGAATCGTGAATACTCCGGCAATTAGTGGGATCGCCCATCCCGGCAAGTCAGGCATCGGTGTGTTGATAATGACATCGGGCGGAGTGATGATTATCGGTGATGGGTCTGGGACTGCCTCGGTTGGGACTGCGGGAACGCCGCTTGGCGGTGGCTGGTTCAGAAGGATCACCGCGAGATCATATCGGCCAGCTTGCTAGGCGCCGAGACCGTTCGTGCAGTTCGTCGAGCCGATTCTCACTGCTTCACGCGTGAGCGCATCCACTGGGTCGAGCTTGGGCACCTTCATTCCGATGGTGTCCGAGTCGATAGTCGATCCAACCGGGATGCCATGAGCCGACACCAGATAGGTGACGATGCTCGTGTTCGTCGGAGAGTAGATGCAGTTCGACGCCCCGCCACCCACGTTTACCTTCCTAGCCGTCGAGGTTTCCTTGTCAATCCACCCCGTTTTCATCGAAGACGAACATTCGTTGGAATGCAACACATCCATCACGCTCAACGGCTACACCGGGTGTACACGCTCGAAGCGGTGATCTGCGACGCGGGCGACGGCCACGGATTTGTGCTGTCGATGCAGCAGGCGACCTGGAACTGACCCCGACGGTCAGGCGGGCATGAAATCTCGGAGCACGGGGAGTCTCGTCGCCGAACGGTTCGCAAGAGTGGGGACGCAGCCCAACAGACCCTTGGTGTACGGATGCATCGCGGTTGCGACGATTTCCGCGGACGCCTTCTGCTCCACCAACTCGCCCCGGTACATCACCAGCATGGTGTCGGAGAATTCGAGGCACAGCTTGATGTCGTGACTGACGATGAGTAGCGCAGTCCCCTGCTCCTGGGTCAGGTTCTGCAGCAGCTCCATCGTTCCGCGAGCAAGAGATGCATCGAGCGCGCTGGTCGGCTCGTCGGCAATCAGCAGTCGCGGAGACCCGCACAACGCCAGAGCCGTCATCACCCGTTGACGCATTCCGCCGGACAACTCGTACGGCCGACTCCGCATCACCCGCTTCGTGTCGGAGAGCCCGACCTTGTTCAGCCAGTACGCGGTGGTATCCGCACGCTCACGCCTGCCCTTGATTCCCGCTCCCGCGAGCACATGCTTGAACTGGCCCCCGATGGTCCACACCGGATCGAGTGCCGTCATGGCGTCCTGAAACACCATCGCAATTCCGTCGGTGCGCCGTGGCACGCTGCGACCGGTCTCCGGCCGGGCCGGGCTACCCTCGAATTCGAGACGCGTCGATTCGACCGTTGCGCCCGCCGATACGTCGAGCAATCCCGCGATCGTCATGGCCAAGGTCGACTTCCCCGAACCCGACTCACCCACCAGAGCAACTCGCTCGCCGGGTGCAATCTCGAACGATGCCTTCCTCACCGCGACCACCGCAGAGTCACCGGTTCCGTATGTCACAGTGAGATCCTCGACACCGAGAACCGGCCGGTCGGTTACCAGCGAGTAGTCATCGGTGTCATGATCGCGACTGGAAAGCGAAAGCGATTCTCGCTCTGCGGTTGTCGTCATAGGGAACTCCTGCCGATACGCCGTCGATTTAAGTACGGTGTCCATGGTCGCGGCACGGTGTTTCCCAGAGCCGCGTCGGCGGTAAACAGCGCATTACGCAGCACATGCGCCGCGCCCATACGTCCCTGAGCAGGTATTTGTTCTTAATTTTCTTCGTTAAGGCCGCTGCGCTGACAACGGGTCGAACGCCGATGTCCGATATGCTCGTAGTCATCATCGGTGATCTCGACGCTGCGGCCACCTCGGATCTCCCATGCGCATCCCCGAAAGGCGATGACAGATGACTCGCCCCTTCTTCGACGACCAATCCGGCTCCGTTGCCGCCCATCTACGCAGACAGGCCGACGAGCAACGCGCCAGATACATTCGCGCGCAATCGAACCGCGGCGAGAAGTCCGTAACCTCCCCCCGCCGTGTGTACGAACTGATCCGCTCGGGAATCCGCCGCGGCACGATGCCGCACGACGAGGTTCTCTCGGAGCAGCATCTCATCGAGACGTTGGGAGCGACGAGAAATGCTGTGCGCAAGGCACTTCAGATGCTCGCCGACGATGGCGTCGTGCTGCGGGCGCGTCGAGCAGGGACATCGATCGCTCACGACATCGTGGCCGTACGCGAAGGCGAAGTGGGCCCGAGAGCGTGGGCGGGCATGCCGGACGCGGGCCGACTGACGGTGGAGACACTGGAATGCCGGCGCATCACTGCACCTGCGGTCATTCAGGAGTTCATCGGTAGCGACGTGGAGTCGGTGATTCTGC
This sequence comes from Rhodococcus sp. 15-649-2-2, assembly GCF_002258645.1. Lineage (NCBI taxonomy): Bacteria > Bacillati > Actinomycetota > Actinomycetes > Mycobacteriales > Nocardiaceae > Rhodococcus > Rhodococcus sp. 15-649-2-2. The sequence continues at coordinate 97,380 of NZ_NPFM01000026.1, read as the reverse complement.
TCGAACAGATCGGCCGGATGAACGCAAAGCCGCTCTACCTTCGCGTCGGCTACTGCATCACGGACTTCGACATCGACGAGTTCACCGAACGCATCGAGAGCAACCACTCGGAGTTCCCACCGATCGCCGTCGCGCATCATCGAATCTTCGGCACCACCTACGGCGGAAGCAGCTCCGTGGTAGAGGCGATCTCCTGCCAGGAACGGGCGGCCGAGCTACTCGAGATGCAGGTAGGATCACCGGTATTGTTGCGCGAGTTGATCACTCGAGATACCGATGGCCGTCCGTCCGAGCTCAGCTTCACACACTTCCGAGCCGATCGAGTCGCCATCATCGGATCCACTGTCACGGCCGGCACCACCACTCTGAACTGACACCAGGGGGTCGTGCGAATACCGACCCCCTGGTGTCGATCAGTCAGAAGTCCAGCAGATTGTCGCGGAACTGTGTGTGCGCATATGCGTCTCGCACCAATCCGCGGCGACGCAGCGCGGGCACCAGACCGTCGGTCACCTCGGTGTAGTACCGACGCCCGAGCCGACCGGTCATGAGGAAGCCGTCGCCGCCGACTGCATCGATGACGTCCTCCATCTGCTCTGCCACGGTATCGGGAGTACCCACCAGCGGCACCGAGGTGATTGACCACGTGGCAGCCAACTGGCGCAACGTCTTCGGAGTTCCGTCCTCGTTGAACTTGCTGCTACCCGAGCCCGCGAGAAAGTCCGCGAGCGTCGTGCGGTGCCCGTTGGTCGTCAGCTCCGGTGGCGGAGCATCGATATCCATCGTCGACAGGTCGTTGCCCGTCACCGCGGAAATATGCGCCAGCGCAGCGTGCACGCGCCCATCGGTGGCCTCGCGGGACCGTGCATCGAGTTCGCGCGCTTCGCTGTCGGTCTCACCCAGCACCGGGGACACGATGTAGAGAATCTTGATCGAATCCGGATCGCGACCGGCGTCCGACGCCATCGCTCGAACATTGTCGCGATAAGCCTTCATCGCTTCGATGCCCTGGGCCTGGCAGATGATCGTGTCCGCATTGCGCGCGGCGAATGCGCGTCCGCGCGGTGATCCACCGGCCTGGCAGATCACCGGCCGGCCCTGCGGCATCGGCAGCGTGTTGAGTGGGCCGCGGGTGCGGTGGAACTTGCCGACGTAGTTGGCGTCGTGCACCTTCGTGTGATCGACGTAGGTGTTCGACGCGGCATCCATCACCAGAGCATCCGGTTCCCACGAGTTCCACAGAGCGTCGACAGCCTCGACGAATTCCTCTGCTCGCTCGTACCGTTCGTCGTGGGGAGGGAGAGCGTCCATTCCGAAGTTCTGAGCGGCGCGGTCCTCGCTCGAGGTCACCACGTTCCACCCGACCCGTCCGTGAGACATGTGATCGAGAGTCGAGACCACCCGTGCCAGCAGATACGGCGGGTAGAAGCTGGTGGACATCGTGGTGACGATCCCGAGTCTCGACGTTGCCGCGGCCAACATCGGCACCAGCGCAACCGGGTCGTGCTTCGGCGCATACTGCGCCTTCGCCAGGTCGAACTCCGTGGTGCCGCCGTAGATGTCGGACACCATCGACGAGTCCTCGAGCATCAGATAGTCGAATCCTGCACGCTCGAGCGCCTGGGCCATCTCGACGTGAAAACGCCCGTCGGCCCAGGAGTCGGAATCGGATCCGGTCCAGTGCGAGCTCCACACCGGTGGACGAAAGCTGGTGAACCAGCCCAGATGCATGCGTGGTGTGCTCATCGGGCACCTGCCAGATGCTCACGGAGATTGCTGCCGCGATATCCGGTGCCTGCGACGCCGCGTCGTGCGAGTTCGGGCATCAGCCCGTCGCACACGTCGTCGACGTAGCGACGATTGAGCACTCCGCCGCCACCCCCGTAAAACAGGAAGCCGTCTCCGCCGACCTCGTCGATGACGCTTTCCATCTCGTCCGCCACACTGGCCGGCGTGCCGACCAGTCGCAAGGATTCCGTCCGTTCGGTGGCCACGGTTTCGCGAATCGATCTGCCGTTCGCCCATTTCCGCAGGTTGTCCAGAATGCTGGTGCTCCCCTCGGTCTTCAGATCCTCCGGAATTGGCTTGTCCACGTCGAGCACGGAGAAGTCGATGTCGCCGGACAGCATGATCAAACGGCGTGCGATGGCCGCATCGGTGGGCTCGTAGTAGCGCTCCGCCTTGCGCTTCGCGTCCTCCTCGGTCTCACCCAGAATCGGCGTCACCATGTAGAGGACCTTGATGTCGTCGGGGTTGCGTCCGAATTCTGCGGCACGGGCCCGCACCGTGTTCCGGTACTCGCGCATCGCATCCCGGCCCTTGGGCGCAGCCACCACGAGGTCGGCTACTCGTGCGGCGAGATCGATCCCTGACTTCGACGCTCCGGCCTGGCACAGCACCGGCTTGCCCTGCGGACTCGGCAAGGTGTTGAGCGGCCCACGGACCGAGAAGTGTTCGCCGACATGATCGATGGTCCTGACTTTGGTGTGGTCCACGTAGGACTCGAGGCCGGGAGCGATCGGGGATGCGGCATCGGCGTCCCAGGATGCCCACAGCTGGTTAGCGACGTCGACGAATTCCTCGGCGATCTCGTACCGGGCATCGTGGGTCGGCAGCGTGTCCTTGCCAAAATTCTGTGCCGCACGGTCACCGGTCGAGGTGACGATGTTCCACCCCATCCGGCCACGACTGAGATGGTCGAGCGTAGACAGCAACCGGGTGAGCAGGAACGGTGGGTAGAAACTCGTGGACGCGGTGACGACGATGCCGATTCTGTCGGTCTCGTACGCCAGTCGTGAGGCCAGCGCCATCGGGTCATGCTTCGGCGCTCGCGGTGTCCACTTGAGTTCGGACTCGAACGTGCCGCCGTAGATATCGGTCAGCGCGGTCGAATCCTCCAGCATCACGAAGTCGATTCCCGCTCGCTCGAGCGCGCGCACGACGTCGACAGCGAAAGTGCCGTCGACCCAGTCCGTTCCACCGGTTCCGGCAAAGGGTCCGGTCCAGTCGGGGACGAGGTAGTTGGTGAACCAACCGAGAGTGAACGGTTGTGACATCGATCCTCTTTTCCAAAGTGGTGGTCGTGAATGGTCGGGGCAGGGACGGCGGACTCCTCGGTGACGACCACCTTCGATTCGGGGGTCGACAGAGCGACGGTCCGCCAGGGTCGAAGCGCCAGTAGGACGGCCAATGCCGCGACGGGGATACACGCAGTAAAGGCGAGTGAGTAGGACGCCTGGGCGACGACAGCGCCGGCGACGAGCGGGCCGAGCATGGTGCCGACATCGAACGTGACCTGGTACACGGCAATGGGACTGCCGCCTCGCCCTGCCAGCACGTCGCCGACGGTCGCGGCGCTGGCGACCATGGCGCACGTGCCGCCCACTCCCCACAACACCATCGTCAGCACGAGGATCGGCAGTGTGGGAACGAGAGCGAGAACGACGAGCCCGAGCAGGATCAGCGCGGACCCGAAGGCCAGCATGGGCCGTCGACCCCAGCTGTCGACGAGCCTGCCTGCAGGTTTGACGACGACGATCTGCACGACGGCTCCGACGACGAGAACCAGACCCGAGACGAAGGGGCTGCCGCCGATCACCGTCGCAACGAACAGTGGGATGAGGGTGAACCGCACCCCGTTGCCGACCCAGCCGTTGGCGAAGTTCGACGCGATGGACGCGCGGAATCCGCGGTGGCCGAGAGCACTTCGCAGGGTCATCGGTTCCGGTCGGGTCGTCGTATCGTGCACGACACCGTTCGCGGCGTCCTTCCTGTCACTCGATCGGAACGCGAACCATACAACGGCGACCCCGACGATCAGCGTCAGTGCGTGCGTCAGGAACGGAGCCCGAAGCGAGACCAAAGCGACCGCACCGCCGATCACCGGGCCCAGTACCCCGCCGATGAGGAAGCCGGACTGGAAGACGGACGCAGTTCTACCCCCGGTTTCCGGGGTGCTGTAGCGGAAGAGCAACTGCTGCCCGGCCACGGTGAACATCGCAGTTCCAACGCCGCCGACGGCCCGGAGCAACAACAGTGAGAGAAACGTCGGAGCGAATGCTGCCGCCAGCGACGAGGTGGCCGCCAGCAGCAGCCCCGCGGTGAGGATCGTGCGTTCGTCGAACCGCATCAACAGACGAGATGCGCCGAACGACGACAACACTCGGGTGAAGGCGTAGATGCTCACCACCGAGGACGCCGCCAGATCGGACACCCCGAAATCCCGGGCGAAGACCGGAATGACCGGAGCCACAACGCCGTAGCCGAGACCGATGCACACGTTGACGAACGCCAACGCATACACCGGCCCCGGCACCACCGAATCTCTGCGCAGCAACCGCATCAGAAGGACATGAGATTCTCACGAAACATGTCGTGCTCGTATTCGGTGCGGACGAGTCCACGTCGCTGCAGCGCAGGGACGAGGCCTTCGGTGATCTCGCCGACGTAGCGTCGACCTATGTTGCCGGTGATCAGGAATCCGTCACCCCCGACGAAGTCCATCGTCTCGCCCATCTGCTCGGCAACGGAGTCAGGGGTGCCGACGTAGTGCACGTTCTTCATGGTCCAACCCAATGCCGCTGTGCGGGGTGTGTTTCCGTAGGACAGGAAGTCACCGAGCGTCGTCCGGTGCCCGTTGGTGGAGAGCTCGGGGAACTCCTCGTCCAGCTCGTACGTCGACAGGTCGATCTCGGTCAGCGCCGAGATGTGGCCGAGCGCCGACTCGATGCGTGAATCGACATCGGCGGACATCCGCTCCACCTTGGCGCGGGCATCGGATTCGGTGTCGGCCAGCACCGGCTGCGTGATGAACATGATCTTGCAGCTGTCGGGATCACGCCCGGCCTTCTCCATCCGCATCCTGATGTCGTCGCGAAATGCCTTCATCGCGACCGGGTCCTTGGCTGCGCTGAGGATGGTCTCTGCGTTGCGGGCGGCGAATTCGCGACCGCGCGGTGAGCCGCCGGCCTGGCAGATCACCGGCTCGCCCTGCGGTGACCGCGGCAGATTCAGCGGTCCGCGAGATGCGTGGTACTTGCCGCGAAAGTTCGTGACATGGACCTTCGTGTGGTCGACGTACGTGCCGGTGTCCCGGTCGAGGACCATCGCGTCCTCCTCCCACGAAGCCCACAACTGCTTGACGAGATCGACGAACTCGTCGGCGCGCTCGTACCGTTGGTCGTGCTCGGCCAGCTTGTCCATACCGTAGTTCTGCGCGGCGCGGTCCTCGCTGGACGTCACGACATTCCAGCCGACGCGCCCGCCGCTGAGGTGATCCAGGGTGGAGAACCGGCGCGCAAGTAGCCACGGCGGGTAGAAGGACGTCGAACACGTCGCGATGATGCCGATGTGCTTCGTCGACGCCGTCAGCACCGGAACCAGCGTCACCGGATCGTGTTTCGGTGCATACAGGCCGTACTTCAGGTCCACCCTCGACGTCTGCTCGAAGGCGTCGGAGACCATCGAGGAGTCCTCGAGCATGATGTAGTCGAAGCAGGCTCGTTCCAGTGACCGAGCGAAGTCGACGTGCAATTCGCCGTTGGCCCAGGTCTTGCCTTCGTCGCCGGCCCAGGTGGTGTTCCACGGCGGGTTGGAGAAGTTGGTGAACCACCCCAGATGAAATTTGGTCATGCCGTGCTCCTTGCTCTCGATGTGGGTAGATCACTTCTGTGCAGCCGAGACAGCTCGGCGGGTTCTTTCGGGTGAATTCCGCGCAGGCCCGACGCCACGCTCGCCAGTAGCGCTGCGAATGCCATGGCGGCCACGGCGATGACGAATCCCGTTGTCAACGAATCGGATCCGCCGTCCGGCAACATGTCGCTGTCGCCGGAGTACACCAACTCGCGCAGCGCAGGCGGAAGTGCAGACACTGCGAGCACCAGAGCGAGCGCCGTGCTGAGGGTGACCGCAGTGTTGTCGAGGGACACCCGAAGTCCGTTCGCCATTCCCGAACGGTTCGGTGCCACGCCCACGTTGATCGCCGACGCATTGGCCGTCTTGAAGATCCCGCCACTGAGACCGAGGGCGAACAGCAGGGCAACAACGGGAATGCCTTGGGCCGGACCCGCTATATGCAGGGCAAGCACGGTCAGGACTGCTGCGGTGCCGAGCGTGGACACCGTCGTCAACGTCCTCGTCGATACCCGGGTGGCCAGTGTGCCCGCGATCGGCGACATCACCGTGGTGCCGACGGCAAGCGCGGTGATCTGCAATCCGGCGTCGATAGGACTCGAGCCCCGGACACTCTGCAGGTACAGCGACATGGTCACCGCCACCGCGCCTTCCGCCATCGTCACCAGAAACGATGCGGTGTAGGCACTCCCCCGGAATCTGTCCATCAGTAGCTTCGGATCCACGATCGGATCCGCGGCTCGCTTCTCCCACCACCAGAACAGCGGCACCGCGACCACGACGCACGCGAGCGGTGCCACCGACTGCCACGCACCGAAACCGTCACTGCCACCACGATTAACCCCGTAGACCAGGCCGCCGAGGATGACCATCGATCCCACTGCGCCTGCGTAGTCCAGGGGTGCCCCGGCCTTCGGCCGCGGAGTCCGGCGCAGAGTGAGCCAGGCCCACACTGTTCCGACGACACCGAGGGGAACGACGATTCCGAATACTCCACGCCATCCGACGGTTTCGGTCACCACGCCGCCGAGCAGCGGGCCGATGGAGACGGCGAGCGACATGATCGTGATGTTCCAGCCGATGCCGATCGAGAGCTTGTGCGGCTCGAACGCGTCGACGAGAAGCGCAGTGGTGTTGGTGATCACCGCCGCAGCGCCGATACCCTGCACCACCCGCAGCCCGATCACGACGTCCGGGTCACTCGCCATCGCGATGACCGCGGCGCTGACGGTCAGGCAGGCCAAGCCGGCGAGGTAGACCGGGCGTCGGCCGACGAGATCGGCGAGTTTACCGAGCACCAGAATGAACACTGCTGTGGTGAGAAGGTAGGCGAGCATGAACCAATCGGTTTGCGCTGCAGAGGCTCCGAGTCCCGCGCTCATATCCGGAAGAGCGACGGGGAGCATCGACACCGATACGAACGTGATGCTCATCCCGAGTCCGGTGACCGACAGCACGCGCCAGGGATACGAGTCGGGTCGCACCTGCGTCGACGGGCCGACCCCTGCAGCGACGATCAGAAGTCCATCAGGTTGTCGCGGAACAACTCGTGCGCATATCCGTCACGAATCAGTCCACGCTTACGCAGTTCGGGTGCCAGACCGTCGGTGATCTCGCTGATGTACCGCCGGTTCACGCTTCCCGCGATGAGGAAGCCGTCACCGCCGACCTCGGCCGCGATATCGCCCATCTGCTCCGCCACCGCGTCGGCTGTGCCGATCAGTTGGACGGACTTCCTGATGTCCGAACTGGCAGCCTCGCGCAGTGTCATCCCGGTGGTGTTGGCACCGATCAGGGCCATCGTTCCCCGGCCCGCATTGGTCTCGACGGTGGGAATCGGCGCGTCCAGATCGAATTTCGAGAAGTCGATACCGCTCGCATAGGACATCGAGGCCAGATTGACGTCGATGTTGTTGCGGAAGCCGTCGAGGATCCGCTCGTTCTTGTCCTGCGCCTCTTGCTCGGTCTCACCGAGTACCGGGCTGACGATGAACATGATCTTGCACGAATCCGGGTCCCGGCCCTCCACGATCATGCGGGCCCGGACGTCGTCGCGATACGTCTTCATGGCCTCGACACTCTCGACCTGAGCCAGAATGGTCTCGGCATGCTTGGCCGCGAAGCCGCGCCCTGCAGGCGAACCGCCGGCCTGGCAGATCACCGGTCGGCCCTGCGGCGTCGGAGTGGTGTTGATCGGCCCACGGGACGAGTGGTACTTGCCCTTGAAATCGATGTTGTGGACCTTCGCGAAATCGGCGAAGACGCCCGCTTCTCGGTCGAGCCGAACCGCATCCGGCTCCCACGAGGACCACAGTTGCTTGACGAGATCGATCCATTCGTCGGCCATCTCGTACCGGTGGTCGTGCTCGAACATTTCCTCGTAGCCGAAGTTCTGTGCCGTCCGAACATTGTGTGAGGTCACCAGATTGACCCCGGCGCGCCCGTTGCTGAGGTGGTCGAGCGTTGCTGCCGTGCGGGCCGCCATGTACGGCGGATGGAACGACGTCGTCATCGTGGCGATGAGGCCGAGACGCTCGGTGTGCTGACTCAGGATGGGCAGCAACGAGTTCGGGTCCTGCTTGGGGACCGACCGCGCATTGGCCAACCACCACTCCGAGGAACCACCGAACGAGTCCGGGACGAACGAGCCGTCCTCGAACATGATGTAGTCGAATCCGGCACGTTCGAGCGATCGTGTCATGTCGATGTACAGCTCGGGGTGGTTCCATTCGGTTCCGCCCTCCCCCGACCACATCTGGTTCCACGACTGCACCTGCCAGCTCAAGAACCAACCAAGGTGGAACATGTCTTCTCCTCTTGTGTCGAGACCTACGGTCGGTCGATCAGAATGCGCGAAGGTTCTCGCGGAAGTGGCTGTGCTCGTATGACGTTCGGGTCAGTCCTCGACGCTTGAGCGCAGGCACCAACCCGTCGGTGATCTCGGCGACGTAGCGCCGGTTCATCGGAGCGCCCGCGATGAGGAAACCGTCGCCGCCTACCTCCTGCATGACGCCGTCCATCATGTCGGCGACGTCGTCGGGAGTGCCCACGAACTCCAGGGTGTCGATGGCGCTGTGGCCGGTGATGCGCTCGCGCAGGGTCTGCGTGCCGTCGCCCTTGAACTCGGCGAAACTGCTTCGGTGCCCGTTGCTTTCGAGATCTGCCGGCAACGGCTCGTCGAGGTCGAACTGGCTCAGATCGATACCGGACAGGTGCGAACGCCCGGCGAGGAGCGCATCGATGTTGCTCGACGCTGCATCTGCCCGACGCTTCTGCTTGGCCTTGGCCTCGGCCGTCGTCTCACCGAGGATTGGGGAGATCAGGTACATCACCTTGACGTCGTCGGGGTTGCGGCCTGCCTCGACGGCACCCTGGCGGATGTCCTCGCGGTAGCGGCGCATCTTCTCGGTCCCATGAGGATTGGAGATGATGGCGTCGGCATGCTTGGCGGCGAACTCCTTGCCTTTGTCCGAGCCACCTGCCTGCAGAAACACCGGCCGACGTTGCGGGCTGGGTATGGTGTTCAACGGTCCCCTCGACTTGAAGAACTTGCCCTCGAAATCGATTCGGTTGACTTTCTCGTGGTCGGCGTAGATGCCGCCCGCCGAGGTGTCCGCGTGCACCGCTCCGTCTTCCCACGAGTCCCACAGTTTGCAGGCGAGCTCGACGAACTCGTCGGCGATGTCGTAGCGGAGATCGTGCTCGGGCATGTCGAATCCGTAGTTCTGCGCGGCGCGAGTGTTGCTGCCGGTGACGATGTTCCAGCCGATTCGCCCCTCGGCGATATGGTCGAGCGTCGACATCAGACGCGCCACGGTGTACGGGTGGTAGAAGGTGGTGGTCAGGGTCGGAACGATGCCGAGGTGCTTGGTCGTGTAGGACAGAATTCCGGCGAGGACGGCAGGATCGTGTTTCGGTGCCGCGGATGCCGTTGCCAGGTAGTACTCCATCGAACCCTTGTAGGTGTCCGAGACCTGCACCGAATCCTCCATGATGAGGAAGTCGAAACACGCCCGCTCGAGCGAGTGCGCCAGGTCCACGTACTGATCGGGCATCATCCAGTCGGTCGCACCGGTACCCGACCACGGCTGGTTCCAGGACTGGACGCCGAAGCCGGCTCCGAGGAACCATCCGAGGTGAAATTTGTTGGCAATCATAGTTTTTCTCCAGATACGAAACGAGTGAAAGGGTCAGAATTCGAGCAGGTTGTCGCGCAGATGATCGCTGCTGTACTCGGTGCGCATCAGGCCACGACTCTGCAGAGCGGGCACGAGTCCGTCGGCGATCTCACCGATGTACCGTCGGTTGTGCGGCTGGCTCCAGATCAGGAACCCATCCCCGCCGACCTCGGCCATGGCGTCGCCCATCTGCGCGGCAACAGCATCTGGTGTACCGACCAGCTCCATCGATTCGGTTCGGTACGCAACGCAGGCCTCGCGGAGCGTGCGGCCGTCGGCCCAGTTGCGGAAGTTCTCCAGCGTGGACTGGTGCCCGTTGGTGTGTACGTCCTCGGGCATCGGCTTGTCGAGATCGAACGTGGAGAAGTCGATCTCCATGCTCGCCGACCAGCCGACCAGGACGCCGGCCGGGTTGGCGCGCACGGCCTCGGCTTTGCGCTGCTGGCGTGCCAGCGCGTCCTCGTGCGTCTCACCGAGGATGGGCGAGACCACGTACATCACCTTTGCCGAATCGGGATCGCGGCCGTGCAGCGCCATCCGGCGCCGGATGTCGGCTCGGTACTCCTTCATCGCGGCAACACCTTTGGGCAGGGCCATGATCATGTCGGCGTGCTTGGCCGCGAAGTCGCGGCCTGCCGGTGAACCGCCCGCCTGCGTGATGACCGGTCGCCCCTGCGGTGACGGCAGCGTGTTGAGCGGCCCGCGCGAGGAGTAGTACTTGCCCTGGAAGTCGATGGTGTGAACCTTGGTGTGGTCGACGTAGGTGGACGTCTCGCGGTCCATCACCACAGCGTCGGCGTCCCACGAGTCCCACAGCTTTTCGACCAGCTCCACGTACTCGTCGGCGCGTACGTAGCGCTCGTCGTGCGGAGGTAGCGCGTCCATACCGAAGTTCTGAGCCGCACGATCTTCGCTGGACGTCACCACGTTCCACCCGATACGACCCGAGGACAGGTGATCGAGCGAGGAGATCGAGCGTGCGAGAAGGTAAGGCGGATAGAAGGAGGTCGAGGCGGTCAAGGCGATACCGAGATGGCTGGTGGCCCGGGTGAGCAAGGGAGCCAACGCCATCGGATCACCCTTCGGTGCCCACCCGCCGGTCTTGAGGGTTGCTTCCGAACTGCCACCGTACGTATCCGAGACCATCGACGAATCTTCGAGGAGCAGAAAGTCGAAGCACGCACGTTCGAGTGTCTTGGCGAAGTCGACGTAGAAGTCTCCGTTCAGCCAATCCCCACTGTCGGAACCCTCGAACGCGGTATTCCAGGACGTCGGTACGAAGCTGCCGAACCAACCGAGATGAAATCTGTTGTCTGTCATGGTCACATTCGTTCCTCGCTGGTCGTTCTTCCTCGGTGTCGGTCAACTACACCGCGCGGATGTTTCGCCCGGCCACGTTCTCGGTAGCCGTCGGATTTCGCCGCGGATCACGGGCGTTTCCGCACGCAGTTCGGTCGGGAAGCCCGATATGACCACCGACCGAACTGCCTTCGGGAGTGCGCTCTACGAACCGAGCGTCAGATTCGAGTAGTCGATCCGGAAATCGGTGCGCTGTACGAACCCGCCGATGCCGGCCTCGAGCGCCACCGACGGCCGCACCCTGGCGATGAAGATGTAGGGCGCCTGCTCGGTCATGCGCAGCTCTGCCTGATTCCAGAACACCCCGGCCTCGGGGCTCAGTGCATCACCGGCATCGAGTCCTTGATCCACCATCGCGAGAAACTCGGGGTCGTTCCACAGCGCGATGTTGGAGCCACCACCCGGCTGCGTGAGCAACTGCAGCGAGTACGGCGGAGTCATCGTCACCGATGCACCGATACTGAGGCTGGCCTGGACCTTTCCGGCCAAGGTGTCGGCATTGAGCTGCGCTGCAGGCACTTCCGCGATCGTGACGTCGATGCCCGCTTCGGCCGCAAACGACTGGATCTGAATCGCCGTGTCCTGCGCCGCCGGAAGCTGATTGTTGACACTGAGGGTGAACGCAAGACCATCGGTCAAGCCGGCCTCCGCCAGCAGCGACTTGGCTCGCTCGGGGTCGCTGTCGTACTGGGGAAGATCGCTCCCGTCCCAGTTCGGCGCTTTGTCGTCGAGTACGTGGTTGTACTTGTAGGCCCTGCCGAAGAAGACGTCGGACATGATCTGGTCGTACGGGATCGCGTAGGCCATCGCCTGGCGGACACGCACGTCGTCGAACGGCGCGGTGGTGGTGTTCATCGAGAACAACAGGTACTGATTCGATGTCGTCGTCGGGACGGTCACGGCGTCGTTGCTCTCCAACGTGGCCTGGTCCGACGAGCGCAGCGCCAGGGCGACATCCGCGTCGCCGCGGGTGACCATGTTCGCTCGTGTCGCGGGGTCCGCCACGACGCGTCGGATCATGCGCTTCACCTCGGGCTCACCGAGAACGAAGTTGGGGTTCGCCGTCATGACGATCTCCTGGCCGGGAGTGACGGACTCCAACATGTATGCGCCGTAACCGAAGTTGCCGCGCATCATGTCCTCGGCACCCCACGCGACGGCGTACGGGTCCTCGGGAGTGGCGTTCTCGATGAGGTAGTTGCTGTCGTAGATCGACCCGATGTTCTCGGCGAGGTTCGCCAGCAGGGTCAATCCGTAGCCGGCCTTCTGCACCGTGAAACTGACGGTGTAGTTGTCGACCTTCTTGATCTGGGTCGCCGGGTCGGTCAACATCGGCTTGTAATAGCCGGCCATACCGCCACCCGGGGTGGCGAACTTGCGCTCGAAGGACCACAGCACGTCATCGGCGTCGAGCTCGTTGCCGTGCTCGCTCATCACGCCCTGCTTCAGGGAGAAGGTGTAGACGAGTTGGTCGGGGCTGACGTCGTAGCTCTCGGCCAGGTACGGCTCGAAATTGTAGTAGTCCTGTACCAACGCATCCGAGCCGTCCTCCTCGACGTACGGCTTACGAATCAGCTGCGCGTGCATGTTGTTGGTGACGTCCTGATTGTCGGTGCCTGCGGTGTAGCCGTAGTCGCGCACCACATTCGACGCCTGGTCCGGTGTCACGACGACGATCTCACCGGGAGTCGACGCCGAGGACTCGGTTCCGCCGTCCGAGCAAGCGCTCAAGGCGAGGGCACCGACGAGCAGCGGGACCGTCCACCTGAGTCCGATGGAAAGACGATGAGAGGTTTTCACGAGAGTTTGTTCTCCTTCTTCGGTGCACGAGTGCAGGTGTCATCGCCGGTCGAGCCGGTGGCTTCGATCGCGTGAGATGAGGGACTAGAGAGGTTTTCGCGGACCGCACTGTCCGTTGTGGCAGATGGCCGCAGTCAGTGGGAGCGGCGGGTGCCCTTGGTCAGCCTGCGACCGACGATGGCCACCGAGGCGACGGTCAGACACAGCGCGAACGCGGGAGCGCCTGCCGACCAGAGCTTTCCGATGGCGGCGTCGCCTGCGCCGCGGGTGATCATAGAACCCCATTCGGGGGTGGGCGGCGGCAGACCGACACCGAGAAAGCCGAGCGCTGCGGTGAGAATGATCGTCATGCCGAACACGACCGACGCGTTCTGCAGCGCCGGAACCGACGAATTGGGCAATACGTGTCGGAACACCAGTTGCGTCTCGGACAGTCCTGCCTGACGGGCGGCATCGAGATACGCGTCGCCGCGCACCCGCAGTACTTCGGTACGGACGAGCCTGGCCTGAATCGGCGCGAGAATGATCGAGAGCGTGAAAATCATGGTGATCGAGGACGTTCCGAAGAACGACACGACAACCAAGGCGACGATCACTGTGGGAACGGCTTCGAGCAGATCGAGGAAGCGCGCCGCGCCGCGAGCCAGCAAGCCGCCCAGTCCGCGTCCGGCCTCGTTCATTCCGATGGTGAGTCCGATCAGAATTCCCGCCACGGTGGCGGCAACCGTGACGGCGAGGGCGATCGTCACGTCGATGCGGGCCCCGGCGATGGTGCGTGAGAACACGTCGAGGCCGTTGGAGTCGGTGCCGAGAAGAAACTCGGAATCCGGTGACAGAGAGGGTGCACCGACGACCTTGGTCGGATCGAACGGGACGATCCACGGCCCGATCAGGGTGATCAGCAGAATCACGGCCAGCGGAACGAAGAGCAGGACAGTGCCGACCGAGACCGACCTTCGAGTCGGCCGTCTCGCACTGCGAGTATCGGACTCGACTTTCTTCGGTACCAGAGCAACCATCAGGAACCACCTCCTGCTCGGCCCGGCTTGCGCCGCGGGTCGAGCAACATGTTGACGAGATCGACACACAGGAACACGACCAGTGAAATTGCCGCGACGACGAGCAGGAACCCCTGCAGCGCAATCAGATCCGTCGCCGCGACTGCCTCGACGGCGTATCGGCCCATGCCGCCGAGGCCGAACAGGGTCTCGAGGATGACCGCACCACCGAGAAGAGAGCCGAAGACCATGCCGAACAGCGCGACGGTCGGCGGCAATGCGCGCCGGTACGCACTTGCATAGATGTATTTGCGGGCCGAGCCGGTGGCGATCTTGAACATCGTCGGTTGCGCGGTGAGGCTCGAATCGAGAGCTGTCAGAAGCTGTTTGAGCAGAATCGGGGTGACCGAGAGCACCAGCACAGCGATCGGGAGCAGCAGGTGCGAGATCATCGAGGACACCACAACGGTGTCTCCACGGAGAATCGCGTCGAGCAGCGGGAACGAGGTGAGCGGCTCGGGTTCGGTCAATCCGGCCCGCACTCGGCCGGTAGGGGCGGGAACCACCTGCAGCGTGGCGTAGAACAGGAAGATTCCGACCACTCCGACGACGAATTCCGGAACGGCTCCCGCTGCTTGGGCATAGCCGCGAACAGCCCGCGCAGCAATGGATCTGGGCCGGGAGACGACTACTGCCGACAGCAGCAAGGTGATCGCCAGGAGAAAGAAGAACGCAATTCCTGCGAGTTCGAGCGTGCCCGGTAGCCGGTCTGCGATATCGGTTGTCACCGGCCTACCGGTCATGATCGCGTTGCCGAGGTCGAAGTGCAGTAGGTCGCTCAGATACGACATCAACTGAGACCACAGGCTGCCGTCGAGACCGAGCTCGGCCTTCGTCGCCAGATAATCGGCTTCGGTGGCTTCCGGACCGACCACTTCGCGGGCCGGGTCACCCGGGATAGCGCGTACCAGGAAGAAAGCGGCGACCGCGAAGACCAACAGATGCAGCGGTAGGACGGCCACTCGGCCGAGCCACCACCGTTGACGTCCGAGAAATGTCTTCATCGCGCTGCCGCCACGGCGAGTTGCTCGACTGCTTCGTCACCGCGGTACGCGTCGAGCAACGCCGCCGTGTACGGGTCCTGTGGTCGCTCGACGACATCGTCGGTGCTGCCCTGCTCGACGACGACTCCGTTCCGCATGACTACGAGGTCGCGGGCGATGAACGCCGTAGCGGGAAGTCCGTGCGAGACGAAGACCAGTCCGCATTCCGATTCGATGCAGTACCGACGAAGCATGTTCAGGATTGCGCCCTGAACCGAGACGTCCAATGCGGACACCACCTCGTCGCACAGCAAGATCCGGGGCCGAACGACCAACGCCCGAGCAATCGAAAAACGCTGCCGTTGACCTCCCGAGACCTCCGAGGGATATCGGTCCGCCATCGCGGGGTGGATTTCGAGTGACTCCAATGTCTCGTCCACTCGTGCGTCTGCGGCCTTGTTGTCCATACCGAGAAGCCGGACGGCAGGTAGCCGCACCGCATCACGCAATGTTCGGCGCGGATCGAAGGACGATGTCGTGTCCTGCGCGACATACTGCACCTTCGACCTGAATTGACGCCTGCCTGACTTCGAGGACAGCACCCCGTTCAGTTCGGCTCCGTTGTAGCGCACCGAACCCGTCGTGGGTGAAAGCAGCCCGCACATCATCCGAACCAACGTCGACTTGCCGGATCCCGACTCACCGACGATTCCGATTGCCGAACTCGACGTGATCGTCATGTCGATGTCGTTCACGGCCGGTGCGCTGGATCCCGTGCGATCGAAACTCTTGCCCAGGTGTTCGACGTCGATCTCGGCGTACGCAGTGCGCGAATTGCCACTCATCAAGATCCTCCAAGCCGGTTGTCTCCAGCAGATCTGCTGCTTGTTCGCACAGCTTTCTCGACACGCATTACTGAAAACGACCTCCGGCGTAACTGAAGTATTACGCCGCCTGAATCCGCTGGTCAGAGCCCCCGGAACTTTATTAACGCCGCAGTGACGTAGGTCTCGGCCACCCTGCGCGCCGGCGACGAGCGGCGTTATCGGAACCTACAAACGGCTCGAGCAGGGGTTGTTCGCGGCGTAATAACTCATTTACGCCTGCGCCACGTTCAGTAATGCCGCTGCAGCAGGCTTCGTTCATGAGCAACCGATGAGTTGCCCACCATCACGAAAGGATTGGCATGAACGAGCACGCTTCCGCCGACTGCGTCGAGCCGACGCAGTTGTCCACCGATCGACTCCACTCGGGCGTTGCCCGATGATGCACCTCGGATGGTTCTTCACCACGGGTTTCGGTGTCTACGGCTGGAACCAACCGTGGTCCGGCAACGTGGCGTCGGACATCGGTCGCCCCGATCTGTTCGTCGACGCGGCAAAGAGCCTGGACCGCGCCGGATTCGACTACATCATGCTCGAGGATTCCTCCGTGTTGTCCGACGTGTATCGCGGAACGTTCGAGAGCTCGGTTCGACGCGGGACCACCGTACGTTTCGACCCGATGCCACTCGTCCCACTGATGGCCGACGCCACCGAGCGCATCGGCATCATCGCCACCGTCGCGACGACGTTCTACCCACCGTTTCTCGCCGCACGGTTGATGTCGACCCTCGATCATGTGACCAAGGGCCGCGTCGGAATCAACCTCGTCACCGCGAGTGCCGACGGAGCCGCGCAGAACTACGGACTACCCAAGCAGATCGAGCACGATCTCAGATACGAGATGGCAGACGAATGGGTCGATGTCGTGTCGCAGCTGTGGGATTCATGGGACGAGGATGCTCTGGTCCTCGACCCGGAGTCCGGTGTGTTCGCCGATCACGAGAAGATCCACAAGATCGACTTCGAGGGAAAGTACTACGCCTCGCGTGGCCCGTTGAACGTTCCGCGCGGCCCCCAAGGGCGGCCGGTGATCTGCCAGGCCGGCGGCTCCCCTGCCGGCCGGGCGTTCGGTGCCAAGCACGCGGACACCATCATTGCCAACGTCCGCGGACTCGACGCGATGAAGGAATACCGCGAGGACATCAGCCGTCGACTGGTCGATTACGGCCGCAAGCCGGACGACGTCAAAGTGCTGTTCCTGGTCAGCCCCATCATGGCGGACACCGATGAGGAAGCCGTCGTCAAGCGCGATCGCATGCGCGAAGTCCAGAAGAACAACATCGACGGAGTACTCGCTGCGATGTCGTATCTCAGCAGTACCGACTTCTCGCAATTCGACATCGACGCACCGGTTCCCGATCTGACCAAGTACAACGGCCACAAGAGCACGCTCGAGGACATGGCCAAATCGGGAAAGACGCTGCGCGAGATCATCGCCAATTATCCGACCGTCGAATCGATGGAACTCGTCGGAACAGCCGAGACCGTCGCCGAGAAGATGGACGAGGCAATGGAGTTCGTCGGCGGCGACGGATTCCTCATCGCCTCCCCCGTGACCCGAAAAGTGATCTCCGAGATCAGCGACGGTCTCGCTCCCGCATTGCGTCGACGCGGGGCAATACGCGACGGCTACTCCCGAATGACGTTCCGCGAGAACCTCGCCGCCTTCTGAATCGGTGGCGTTGTGATCGCCACGTGCGCTAACGCCGCAGCGTGCACCGTTTTCACAGCCCTTGCGAGCGGCGCAATGGTTCCGCAACGATGGGGTGTCACGACCGTCACGCGCCTGGTGTTGGCTGATGTCATCGCCTCGAAGAATAGGTTCACCAATGAAAATCACTGTAGTAGCAGGCAATCCGAAACCCGAGTCGCGCACACTCGACGCAGCGCATGTTCTCGCAACCGCACTGACGGGTGAACCCGGAGAGACCATCGACGTGATCACCCTCGGGGCCGGTCTGCTCGGCTGGGGCGATCCGGCAGTGAAGGCTGCAGTCGAATCCGTCTCTTCGTCGGACCTCGTCGTCTTCGCCAGTCCGACGTTCAAGGCGACATACACCGGCGTACTGAAGCTGTTCCTCGATCAATTTGCCGGAGGCACCGGCCTGCAGAATGTCGTTGCCGTTCCGCTCATGTTGGGTGCCGGGCCCGCTCATGCGATGGCACCGGATCTGTTTCTCAAGCACGTTCTGGTCGAACTGGGCGCGATCACCCCCGCCCCCGGGCTCTACCTGATCGATTCCACCTACACCACCGATTCTCTTATCGCCGACTACGTCTCACGCTGGGGCGACACCATCGTCGCCGTGGCCCGAACCCGAACGGATGCATCATGACCCTGACCACCACAAGCCTCGACCAGTCCGTTCTACGAAACGCGTTCGGGCAGTTTCCCAGTGGTGTCGTCGCCGTCTGCGCCGAGATCGACGGGGTCAAGATCGGCATGGCCGCAAGCAGTTTCGTTGCGGTATCGATCGATCCGCCTCTCGTCGCCTTCTGCGTACAGGACACCTCGACGACGTGGCCCAAGTTCGCAGCAGCACCGCGCATCGGTATCAGCGTGCTCGGTGAGCTCCACGACGTCGCCGCACGAACCCTCGCGCAGAAGACAGGCAACCGCTTCGAGGGATTGACCACGACGACGACCGATGACGGTGCAGTCTTCATCGACGGTGCGAGCATGTGGCTCGACGCCACCGTGACCGAGCAGATTACTGCCGGTGACCACGACATCGTGCTGATGCGCATCAACGAGCTCGAAATCAAGGACGGTATCGCACCGATAGTGTTCCACGGCAGTAAGTTCCGACGCCTCGCTGTGGATCTGTGATGAGTGCCGTCGAGCATGCCCTGGATGCGCTGCGAGCAGGAAAGCCGGTGTTCGTCACCGACTCGGCAGATCGCGAGAACGAGGGCGACGTCATCCTCGCGGCCGACCGGGTCACTCCTGCGTGGACGGCGTGGACCGTCCGCAACACCTCGGGCCTGCTGTGCGCTCCGATGAGTGACGCCCGCGCGGACGCCCTGGAGTTACCGCCGATGGTGTCGAACAATCAGGACCCGAAGAAGACCGCCTACACCGTCACTGTCGATGCGGCCGTGGGCATCACCACCGGAATCAGCGCAGCGGATCGAGCCAGGACCCTGCAGGTCTTGGCCGATCCCGGTTCCGTCGCCACCGACATCATCCGTCCCGGCCACGTCCTACCGCTCCGGGCACGCCCCGGTGGCGTCCTCGAGCGGCCGGGTCATACCGAAGCCGCCGTCGACCTGTGTGCGCTCGCCGGGCTTCCCGCGGTAGGTGTGATTGCCGAACTCGTCGCCGACGACGGTTCGATGATGCAATTCCATGAGATCGAACGCCTCGGCTCTCGCATGCATCTGCCGGTACTGACCATCGAGGAACTCATCGCTTATCGCCGGCTGGTCGATCCCGCGCCGGTGGCCGTCCCCGCTCGTGTGGAACGAATCGTGGAGACCGTTCTCACGACACCGCACGGCGAGTTCCGGATGTTCGGCTACCTCGACCTCGAAACCGGCGCCGAGCACGTGGCGCTCGTCTCGGGAGATGTCCGCAACGACGCCATGGTTCGCGTTCACTCGGAGTGTCTGACCGGCGAATCGTTCCTGTCGCAGCGCTGCGAATGCGGCCCACAACTCACCACCGCTCTCGAGCGGATCGCCAACGAAGGAGGCGTACTCGTCTACCTCCGCGGTCACGAAGGTCGCGGAATCGGGTTGCTGAAAAAGCTTGCCGCATACCGACTTCAGGACGAGGGATTCGACACCGTGCAGGCCAACCTCGAACTCGACGAGCCTGCCGACGGACGCGAATACGGCGGTGCGGCAGCCATTCTGCACGATCTCGGCCTGACGACCGTCCGATTGCTGACGAACAACCCGGACAAGATTCGCGGCCTCGAAGCGCACGGTGTCGATGTCAGTACCCGCTTACCGATCGTCGTGGGTGCGGCGCAGGCGAACATTCACTACCTCGAAACCAAGCGAGCTCACATGGGCCACCTGCTCCCCCGCAGTGTTGCCCAGGGTTGGTAGCCCCACCCACTCGAACCGAGAACTACACCCGGCGGGCCGGAACGGTGATTCCTCGTGCGTCGAGGATGGGACGAACTCCCTCGGCGAAGTGATACGCCTCCTCGAGATGCGGGTAGCCCGAGAGGATGAACTCGTCGAACCCGGCGTCGTGGTATTCGCCGATCAGGTTCGCGACCTCCTCGTGTGAACCGACCAGAGCGGTACCCGCGCCGCCACGAACGAGTCCGACACCGGCCCACAGGTTCGGGTAGATCTCGAGAGAGTCCTTGCTGCCGCCATGCAGTGCGGCCATCCGCCTCTGTCCCTCGGACTGCGACGACGAGTGCAGCGCGTGTGCCGCAGACACCTGATCCTCGGGGAGCTCGTCGAGGAGCTTCTGCGCGACTGCCCAGGCCTCTTCGGACGTGTCGCGGCTGATGGTGTGCAGGCGAATGCCATAGGTGAGCTTGCGGCCCTCGGCGTCCGCGAGCGCCTGCACCTTCTCGATCTTGGCGCGAGCGTCGGCCGGTGGCTCGCCCCACGTCAGGTACGTCTGAACACGCTTGGCTGCCACGGCCAGAGCCGGCTCGGAGGAACCACCGAACCAGAACTCCGGCAATGGATCCGGCGCTTCGGACACTCGCGCATCGGCGACCTTGAAGAACTCACCCTCGTGGTCCACCGACGGCTCGGTCCAAATGCGTTGCACCAGTTCGAGGAACTCGTCGGTGCGGGCGTAGCGCCGATCGTGGTCGATCCAATCCCCGAAACGACGCTGCTCGACGTCGTCGCCACCGGTGACGATGTTGAACAGCACCCGCCCTTCCGAGAACCGCTGCAAGGTCGCGGCCTGCTGCGCCGCCAACGTGGGCGGCGTGAGGCCGGGGCGGAAAGCAACGAGGAACTTCAGCCGTCGGGTGCTCTGCAGCAACGCGGCCGTCGTCAGCCACGCGTCCTCGCACCACGTTCCCGTCGGGGTCAACACACCCTCGAAATCGAGTCGGTCCGCGGCCTGAGCGACCTCGGTGAGGTAGCGCAGCGACGGGCGTCGAAACCCGGCCGGTTCGCGGAGGTTGCCGGATGCGTGGGACGCGCCGACGATGGAGCGGCCGTCGCCAGCGGTGGGAAGGAACCAGAAGATGCGTGCGGTCACGAGCGAACTCCTACGACGTGGTGGCTGGTCAGTTGCTGGAGAGGGTCGCGCCGGCGATGGCGTCGTTGTAGCGCGTGTCGACGAAGTCTGCGAACGTGTTGCCGCCGGGGATACTTCCGCTCTCGACGAACGCATCGAAGAGCGCCTGCTCGGACTCGATCACTGTGTTGTCCAAAGCAATTGCGGGTCGCTGGCTTCGTCCCTGCGCCAATTCACCCGCGGCCGGGTCGATGCCGACGGCCGTGGAGTACGCCGTCGCCCACTCGGCCGGATTGGCTTCCGCCCATGCGGACGCCTTGGCCAGACGAACCACGAAGTCCTGGAGGGCAGTGTTTTTCGCGGGATCGTCCAGCGCCTGCTGCGAGGCAATACCGAAGCCGTAACCGTTGGCAACGCCCTCGGCGGTGGTCAGCGTCTTCGACCCGTTCTGGACCTGCGCGATCGCGGTGAACGGATCCCAGATTGCCCAGGCATCGACCTCGCCCGAGGTGAATGCCGTCAGCGCATCGGCGGGCTGGAGGAAGATCAGCTGAACGTCGTCGGTGGTCAAACCGGCCTTCTGCAACTGCAGCAGCACGTGACCGTGCGCCGAACTGCCCTTGCCCACTGCGATCTTCTTTCCGCGCAGGTCTGCGAACGACGCGAGAGTCGAATCGGCCGGCACGAGAATCTGGTCCCCACTCGCGTCGTTGGTATAGGCGGAGACGACCTTAATGCGGGCATTGGCTGCGACACCGAACACCGGCGGCGTGTTACCCGTGACCGCGAAGTCGATCTGGCCGGCCGTTGCGGCCTCCACCTGCGGCGGGCCGGAAGTGAAGGTGGAGAACGCGACATCGTAGGGAGCCGAGTCGAGCTCACCCGACGCACGAAGCAGAGCTTCGGTGCCGCCCTTCTGGTCGCCGACGTCCAGTGTCACGGTGGCGAGCTGGTCGTCGGAGACGAGTGCAGGGGCTTCGGAGGTCGAAGTGTCGCTGCCACGGGAGACGCAACCGGTGAGGCCGACGACGGTCAGCGACAGGGCAGCGAGAACGCCGAGAGCGCGCAGAGATCGGGGGCGAGCGAGTGACGACATGCGTGAAAGATCCTTCTTATCAGTCGAATTGATGGTTCAGTGAACGCCGAGGGCACCGAGAAGGTGGTTTCGGACACGAGAGAAGCCGGGTGTTCCCCGGTCGCGGGGACGAGGCAGGTCGACCGTGACGGAGTCGGCAACGGCACCGCCGTCGAGCACCAACACCCTGTCCCCCAACGCAATCGCTTCGTCGACATCGTGGGTGACCAGCAGGATGCCGAAGCCGTGCCGCCCCCACAGATCGAGCAGGAGTGACTGCATGGTGAGCCGCGTGAGTGCGTCGAGCGCGCCGAACGGTTCGTCGAGGAGTAGCAGTTCGGGCTCCCCCACCAACGCCCGCGCCAGTGCTGCGCGCTGGGCTTGACCGCCCGACAGTGTGAGTGGCCATGCGTCCCGCTTCTCGGCGAGACCTACCTCGTCGAGGGTGGCATCCGCGGCGATCAGTGCCTCGTTGCCCGTCACGCCCGCGGTGTTCAGACCGTAGGACACATTCTGGCGGACCGACCGCCACGGAAACAGCCGTGGCTCCTGGAACGCCACCGCGGGATGTCCAGCGACATGCCGCTCCCCCGTGTGGTCCGTGGACAGTCCTGCCAAGACACGCAGAATGGTCGACTTGCCGGAGCCGGATCGTCCGACCAGCGAGACGATTTCGCCACGTTCGATGGACAGGTCGACGCTTTGCAGCACATGGCTGGAGCCGTAGAACTTGTCGATTCCGCGCAGAGAGGCGACGGACGTCGTCGTCGAAGTCATGAATCAAGCATCCAATCGGTAACGGAGGGCGCGCTTTTCGAGGACTCGCACCATTCCGTCGGTGGCGATACCCATCAGCGCGTAGATGACGAGCCCGAAGATGATGGTGTCCAGCCGCAGGAAGTCCCGGGCATTGTTGATGATGTAGCCAAGCCCGGATTCGGCGTTGATCTGCTCGGCAACGATCAACGACAACCACGCGATGGCCAACGACTGCCGAAGTCCCACCAGCAGTTGGGGGGCGATGCTGGGCAGGATGATCGTGGTGAACCGCTGACGCCACGAGAAACCGAGTACGACGGCCGTGTCGAGGAAATCGCGATCGATCTGGCGGATCGCCGAGAACGTGTTGAGGTACAGCGGAAACGCGACGCCTAACGCAACCAACAGGATCTTCGGAGTCTCGCCGATCCCGAACCACAGGATGAACAGCGGGATGAGGCCGAGGTGCGGAATGGCGCGCAGCATCTGCAGCGGTGGGTCGACGGTTGCCTCGGCGAGCTTGGACAGCCCGACGAGTGCTCCGAGCGCCACCCCGATCACCCCGCCCAGCACGAGCCCCTGAACAACGCGTGTTCCCGAAATGGCCAGGGCATCGGCCAATTCACCGTTGCGCAGCAATTCCAGGCCCGCGTCGAAGATCAGGGACGGTGCGGGCAGCACTCGCTCGGAGAGAACTCCGGCAGCACTGGCGATCTGCCACAGGACGAGGAGGAAGACTGGCGACAGGGCGCGCAGGACGGTCCATCGGTACCGCTGCCACACCGACTGATTCGGTGAAACGGGTGCCGGGCCGACCCCCTTCACGTCGCTGACACGCGTGTCCACGGGTCCCGCGGGAGCGGCGTACGACGTCACGACCATATTCACGTGCCTTCCACTTGATGACGAGCAGGTTCGACTCACCACCATCGGTCACGATGCCGGTCCGAGACCAGGGTTCGAATCAGCGTGAATGCAAGTCGGGCAGAATCGGACACATGACTGTCGAGCCCATCCACACCGAGCGCCTGACCCTTCGTCTGTACGAACCCGACGACGCAGACAGGATTCTCGCGTACTACAGCGACCCCGAAGTCTGCCGCTACCTGCTCCACGAAGCGTGGACACACGCCGATGCGGTTACGGCAGTGGGCAAACGGATGAAGCGAACCGGATTGCACACCCAGGCACTCGCGATGGTCGTCGAACACGAGGGAACTGTGGTGGGCAACGTCGAGGCGTGGTTGATCGACGGGTCACCGGCTCTCGTCGAACTCGGGTGGACGTTCTCCCCCACTGTGGCCGGCCGCGGATACGCCACCGAGGCGGTACGGGCTTTGATCGAGCACGCATTCTCGCTACCCCAGATCCACCGTGTCAGCGCACAGCTGGATGGACGCAACGACGCGTCGGCCCGGTTGGCGGCGCGGGTGGGGATGCGTCAGGAAGCGCACTTCCGCCAGAACTGGTGGTGCAAGGGTGAATGGACCGACACCCTCGTCTACGCGATGTTGCGCGGGGATCGCTGACCACCACAGACCGGCCGAGTTGTGCGGAGGCACCGTGAGCAGAACCCGTGAGTGACGTCTCGACGCCCGGCCGTCGTTCGTCGTTTCGCCGGTTTCTGACGGCCGCAGTGATCAGCTCGGCCGGCTCGTCGGTGACAGCGGTTGCGATGCCCATCTTGGTAGTGCAGCTTCTGGACGCGACACCCTTCGAGGTCGGGGTGGTGAACGCTGCACAGTTCATCCCATATGCGGTACTCGGGTTGGTCGCCGGGGTGTACGTCGATCGGTGGCGTCGCAAGCCGATTCTGGTGTGGGCCAGCGTCGGCCGCGCCTTGACGCTCGGCGCTGTGCCGCTTTTGTGGCTCGCAGGCCTACTTCACATCTGGGTACTGATCGTCGTGTTGCTCTTGTTCGGATCCTTCTCGGTGTTCGGATTCGCGGCGATGCAGTCGTTGCTGCCTCGGTTGGTACCACGCGGTCAACTGGTGCAGGCGAATGCTCGACTCGACCAAGCCGACGCGGCAGCAACGACATTGGGGCCGACGATCGGAGGCGGACTCGTAGGAGTGCTCGGCGCTCCCCTGGTGATTGCCGTCGACGCCATCAGCTATCTCGTCGATGCGGCACTCAATTCGAGTCTCGATGTGGACGAGGCTCGACCTACTGCTCACGACCGCAACCTCATCGGCGAAGTACGTGACGGTCTGAAGTTCACGTACCGCCACCGCACGCTCAACCCGCTCGCTGTCTCGACACACGTGTGGTTCCTCGCCAACGGAGCCGCATTGACCGTGCTGTCGCTCTTCGCGCTCCGCTCGCTCGGGTTCAGCGCCTACGCCTACGGGTTGCTGCTGACGACGTTCGGTGCTGCCAGCTTGTTCGGAGCGTCCATTGCCCACACGCTCGGCAAGCGAATCGGCTCGGGTCGAGCAGTCATCCTCGCCCGCACGCTGTATCCCCTCGCCTGGATTCTCGTGGCCCTCGCAACCGACACAACGGTCGGCCATTTTTTGCTTTTCGCAGCCCTGGGCCTGCAAGGCCTAGCGGCGGGCGCGGAGAACGCGAACGAGATGGGGTACTGGCAAGCGCTCACTCCGGATGAGCTACTCGGGCGTGTGAATGCAGCCAGGCGCTCCGTCAACCGCACCATGGCCGCCCTCGGTGCCGTGATCGCGGGCCTGTTGGTCAGCGTGATCGGTGAACGACCGACCCTGATCGGCGTCATCGTCGTATTCACCATCGCCGCAGCCATTGTGGCATTCTCGCCACTGCGACACCCTGAAGCCGAGTTCTGACCAAGCATCCCAGTGCTGTGTCCGCGAAGTAGCGCGTTCACTTCGCGACCATCTTTCGTTCGGTTCCTCGACATCGGCCGGTGACCGGAGTGCGACAGTCTCCGGGGAACTTCACTCGAACTCATAGGAGTTTCACGGATGACCTCGCGTCGTAGAGCAGCCCTGCTGGGCACACTCGCACTCATTTCTTTCGCATCCGCGTCGATGGGCACCGTTGCCACTGCCGCCCCGGCCCGGACGGCGTCGCCGCTGTGTCAGGTCGCAGCCCTCATCCCGACCGGATCGTCTTCGGGCCTCGGTTACCAATGTGCCGAAGCCGGTGAGCTTCTCGATCTGCCGATCGGCGAAGTGCGTGCGACGCAACCCTCGCTCGGGTACGACGAGGTGTATTACAAGCTCGGTCGATACACACTCGGCAAGGACGAGATCAACAAGAAGTTCGACGACTGGTGCGAGGCCAACGGCAAGGAAGAGGCCGCCTCCGCGTTACCCGATGCACGACTGGACAATCCGTCGTCGTTCACCTGCACCGTCCCCGTCGGCCAGGAAACGCCCGACACCATCGCGCCGATGAAGACTGTCGTCATCGGGCCGGGCGGTGTGCCTTACCTGACCGACGGACACCACACACTGACCTCGTTCTACGAAACAGCCGACGGCGGACCGAATCTGCACCTCCGCCTGCGGGTGGTCGCGAACCTCAGTGACCTGAGCACCGCCGATTTCTGGGCGCGAATGAAAGCCGAGAAGTGGGTGTGGAACTACGACGTCGACGGTAACGAGGTTCCAGTGGAACAACTGCCGTCGGGAGTCGGCCTCGCCAAGTTCCAGAACGACAAGTACCGCAGCCTGATGTACTTCGCCCGCGACATCGGCTTCACACCCGGAACCATCCCATTCCAGGAATTCTATTGGGGTGCATGGGTTCGCGACTCGGCGGAAGTCGACATCAGCGGCTGGGACAGCAACAACCTGGCGAGCTACCTGAGCACCGTCGAGTCGGTCTCGCGCGCGCAGGTCGCGGCCCCGAAAGACAGTGTGATCGACAGTGGCCGGACCGCAGCGGAACTCGGCGCTCTGGACGCCTGGAACGACGGGAAGGCAGCCGGCAAGGGCGAGTTCGGGAAGCTCTCGGCACCGTACTCGGACGACAAGCCCGGCAAACTGGCCTACGCCTTGCAGTACAAGTTAAGACTGCCCCGCTAGTTCCACGTCGCGTCAGTTCCACGTCGCGGTAGATCCAAGTCATGTCGCCGGGCCCGCGTCGTCACAGACCGGCCCGGCGGCGAGACCGCAACCGCAAGGCCACGAAGACGACGACAGCAATCACGACAGTCATGACGACGATCTTCTGCAGGATTTCGGCATACGCGTCGACCACGTGCCAGTTCTCGCCGAGCTGATATCCCGCGGTGACGAAAATGGTGTTCCAGATCAGACTGCCGATCGTGGTGAGTACGAGGAACTTCACCATTCCCATCCGCTCGATTCCGGCGGGCAGGGAGATGAAGCTGCGAAACAGCGGGACCATGCGTCCCAGCAACACCGCCTTCGAGCCGTGCTTCGCGAACCACGCTTCCGTTCGGTCGAAGTCGCTGGCCTTGATCAGTGGGATCCGTGCCACCAGTGCTCGCGTGCGCTCGCGTCCGATGAGCGCACCGACCGCATAGACGATGACCGCGCCCAAGACCGAGCCGAGCGTGGTCCAGAAGAGCGCGGCACCGAAGGAGAACACTCCCTGACTGGCCGAGAACCCGGCAAGTGGGAGAACGAGTTCGCTCGGGATCGGCGGGAAAAGATTGTCGGCACCGACGACAACGGCGGCACCGGGGCCGCCGAGCGCATCCATGACGCCGACCGCCCATCCGGCCAGCCCGTCGAGTTGCTCGGTTTCAGCAGTTGCGGCAATCAGCAAGTTGGACATATTCATTCCCCTGTTCGTTGGTGACGTCTCCGGTCGAGACGGCCACTGAGAACGCTAGAAATCTTTCGACTGGGGGACATCGAGGAAAACCGTCGACCATTCATGGGGACTCCCCGTCGAAACCCTGCGGTTTACCGCAGTATCAGCGGCCACATACCCCGCTACGCTGCTCGAGTGCCCGGAAACGACGTCGTACATCCACCTGACCTGGCGGATCGCATTGCCGTCAGCTCACTTCTTCGGCAATGGTTCGGTGCGCTGGTCGGTGTTCTGCTCGGTAGCCTCACGGCGATCGCGGCCCTGCTGTTCTCGGTTGCGGCAGTACTCGCCCTCACTCTGGCGCGCATCCTCGGCCGCTGGGGAACGCCACTTCGGAGGGCAGTCGATGAGAGCACACTGGCGTTGTCCGAGTTGGAGATTCGTCGAATCACTCGCTTTCATGGCACGGTGCACACGGATGCGGCGACCCCTCGACGTTGCCGCTGGTATCTCGGGATGCGCTGGTCTATCGGACTACTCGGAATCGGCGTGGTCCTTCTTCTGATGCTCTGTCTCGTCGTGGCCGGCTCGATGATCTCGGCGTGGATCCTGAATGGCAGCTGGGGCCTGATCGAGAACTCCGACCGCGTCGACGGTGGACTCGTAGCGGTCGCGGCCGTACCTGGGATCCTCTTGATCTTCGTCGCGGCCGTCGGCGTGGCCGGGGTGGGATCGCTGGACCGCTGGTTCGTCATCCAGGTACTGGGCCGGCAGTCGGATCGGTTGCTGCATCAGCGGGTTGCCGAACTGACGAGCAGCCGCGATCACGTTGTCGATGCCATCGACGACGAACGCCGCCGCATCGAGCGCGATCTGCACGACGGTGTACAGCAGCAATTGATTGCTCTGGGGATGCTCATCGGCCGGGCCCGCCGGGCCGACGAACCCGACAAGGTGCACGAGCTGCTCGCTCAAGCCCAGGCAACATCGCAGGGGGCGATCAGCGAGCTACGCGAGGTCGCCAACCGGGTGTACCCGATCGCGCTCGACAAGGACGGCCTGCGCGCAGCTGTCGAGACGATGGCCGAGCGCGCCAGTGTTCCCGTCCGACTCACCTACGAACTGACGGAGAGACTACGGCCCGCTGTGGAGGCGGTCCTCTATTTCGTCATCTCGGAGGCTGTGACCAACGCAGCCAAACACGCCTTCCCGAAACTGTTGGAGGTCAACGTCACTCACCAGAAGTTCGACCGCGCTCTCGCGACCATCACCGATGACGGTCCCGGCGGGGCCGATCCGTCCGGTACCGGCTTGTCCGGGCTGGCCCGCCGCGTCGCGGCCGTGGACGGCACCCTGACCGTGCACAGCCCGGACGGCGGCCCGACCGTCGTGATGGCGAGCGTCCCATGCGGGTGATCGTTGCCGAGGACTCGACGCTGCTGCGTGAGGGACTGGTTCGTCTGCTCGCCGAGGAAGGCCACGACGTGATCGCGTCCGTAGGCGACGCCGACGCGCTCTTGGCTGCCGTGGAACGGGATCGTCCGGACATCGTCGTCACCGACGTCCGAATGCCTCCAGATCACAGCGACGAGGGACTGCAAGCGGCACTGACCATTCGCGATCGATGGCCCGAGGTGGCGGTTCTCGTGCTTTCCCAGTACGTCGAAAACCGTTACGCAGCAGAGCTGATCAGTGGATCCGGAGGCAAGGTCGGTTATCTGTTGAAAGACCGCGTCGCGCAGGTCGACGAGTTTCTGGACGCCCTGGAAAGAGTTGCGGACGGAGGGACCGCCTTCGACCCGGAAGTGGTGCGCCAGCTGCTGTCACGCACGACCCGATCGAATCCACTCGAACGACTTACTCCCCGAGAGCGCGATGTTCTCGAGCTGATGGCGCAAGGGCTCACCAACGCTCGAATAGCGGCTGATCTGTACATCTCGGTGAGCTCGGTCGAAAAACACATCAACGCTGTGTTCGACAAACTCGGATTGGCGAACTCCACCGGTATTAGCCGACGCGTCATGGCTGTGGTGGCCTACCTGCGCACATGATGTCGGTGGGGCAGGCGTTACCGAGCGAGTCCTGGTACGTGCTTCCGGTACCCTCTCGCGTCATGAACCTGAAACTGTGTGTGCTGCTGTGGGCGTCGGACGGACAGGAAGAAGCTCTCACCCGCTACGAGGACACGGTGCTGGACCTGATTCCGAAGTACGGCGGCGAAGTGGTAAGCAGGGTTCGCCGCGTCGACGCGGGCGACGGACCACTCGAGGTACAGGTCATCCACCTGCCGGACGATTCGGCCTTGAAAGCCTACTTGGAGGACCCCGAGCGGCTTGCACTCGCCGATGTCCATCGCCGGGCGGTGGCGAGAACCGAGATAATTCACGTGGAGACGCTCGTCTGATGGCTGCGCCGGGCCGGTGCGTCTACCAGCGATCGACGTGCAGAACCGTCTCGATCGGATCCCGCGGAGCGACCTTGAACGTCTCACCCGTGTAGTACGCCGTTGGAATGAGCGCACCCTGGTGGAATCCCTCGGGGATGCCGAGTAGCTCGGAGATCTCGGCTTCCTTCGCGAGATGGATTGTCGTCCAGGCCGTTCCGAGGCCACGAGCGCGTGCGGCCAAGGCGTAGTTCCACACCGCAGGTAGCAGCGAACCCCACAGCCCCGCTTGATTACCGGCCGGAAGCGTCTTACCGGCCTGGATGCACGGAATCAGCAGCACCGGAACTTCACC
The DNA here is from genome assembly GCF_002258645.1 of Rhodococcus sp. 15-649-2-2. Classification (NCBI taxonomy): domain Bacteria; kingdom Bacillati; phylum Actinomycetota; class Actinomycetes; order Mycobacteriales; family Nocardiaceae; genus Rhodococcus; species Rhodococcus sp. 15-649-2-2. Next base: position 67,042 of record NZ_NPFM01000026.1, on the reverse strand, counting down.
CATGTGCTCGCCGAGCCATCCGGCACTGTCTCCGACGCGCTTCTGCACCGATGCGCGTTCCGGATCGTCGGCGAACAAGGCCGATGCGGAATGCTTCGACGCTTGATATGCGGCGAACAATTCGCCGTAGATCGAACCGATGCGGGCACGAAGATCAGGATCGGTGACGACGATCCACTGCCACCCCTGCTTGTTCGAGCCGGACGGTGCCTGCAGCGCGATCTCCAGACATTCCTTGATCAGCTCCATCGGCACCGGCCGCGTCAGGTCCAGGCGCTTGCGGACGGTGCGCGTCGTGGTCAGCAGTTCGTCGGGAGTCAGATCGACAATCGGAAAGGAAGTCACCTCTCGATCATGCACCATGCGGTCACCTCTGGGCCCGATCGACCAGTTCCTCGTTCGCAGCGTCCCACTGCGCGGCCATGGACCTGCCCCCGTGCCCGTCACCCTCGTCGACGACGAGTGTCGATCCGGGCCACTTCCGGTGCAGACGCCACGCAGTGAGGGCGGGTCCGGATACGTCGAGTCGGCCGTGGATCAGGACGCCCGGGACATCGCGTAGACCGCCGGCACGATCGAGCAGAGGCGGATCGCAGAACCCGTCGTGCGACCAGTAATGCGTGGCCAGCCGCACGAAGGCCAGGCGGAACCGGTCATCCTCCCACCTGGGATCGCGTCGGATACCGCCGGTGCCGATCGAAATGTGGACGTCTTCCCACAATGCCCATTCTCGGGATGCGCTGTCGCGCAGTGCAAGGTCGGATGAATTCAACAGACGGTCGTAGGCGTCGACGATTCGACCGTGCCCGCGGCGATAGCCGACGCCGGCCTGCTCGGCGAACGTGGCGAAACGATCCCACGCCTCGGGGAAGATCGCGCCGACGCCCTCGGTGATCCAGTCGACCTCTTCACGACCGGTCGTAGTGACGGCGCACAAGACAATGCCGAGGACACGCGTCGGATGCGCAAGGGCGTAGGCGACGGCGAGGGTGGATCCCCAGGACGCGCCGTTGACGATCCAGGCGTCGATGCCGAGGTGCTCACGCAGGGCTTCTATATCGGCGATCAGGTGCGCAGTGGTGTTGGTAGCCAACGACATCGAGGGATCCGACGCGTGCGGAGCGGACCGTCCGCACCCGCGCTGCTCGAATCCGACTGCGCGAACACGGGACAGGTCGAAGTGTCGACGAAACTGGCTCTCGTTCAGGGTCCCGCCTGGTCCGCCGTGCAGGTAGACCGCCGGGACGCCGCCGGAAGGACCCCATTGCTCCCAGTAGATTCGCTGCCCATCCCCTACATCCAACATTCCGTGCAGTGTCGGCTCGTCCTCCAGTGTCATACCGCCATCACATCACTGGATGACCGGCAGCATCGGACGAATTGCAGCCCATGCGGTGGCGTCGACCCAGGAGGGGTTGGATTGCTGCGGTGAGCGGAACACCTCGAGCATCGACAGCTCCTCGACCAACTGAATATCCGACGCGAGAATGGGCTCGTCGAACAGCGCGATGTTCGTCGAGATCTTCCACTGCGAGCCGGGGACCGGGGTGCCGGTCAATCGACCCGCACCCCAGATCCCGCGTCGCGGATGGCTACTGACCCAGAACAGAACGGGTTGCCCGGGTGCCATCAGGCGCGTTCGATAATTGTCGGCCACACACCAATGCTCGTGCGCACGTCCGGCTTCGACCATCGGTGCCAGATCGGTCTTGTGCGGATTGCACTTGATTACCCACGCACCGAGCGTCTGGTTCGTTATCGCACGTGACGTCACCGCCGCCAGGGTACCGATCGTCAGGCCACTGCGTCGTTGCCCTGAGCTGCCGAGACCACCAGATTGTTTGCGGTGAGCCCGTTTCCGTTCTTGGCGGCGTCGATCCACTGATCTGTCGTGGCCACCGCTGCGAAGTTCGACTGGTAGAGCACCATCAATGCCTTGTGCAGTTGTTCGCCCGAGACGGTGCCCGCCTCGTTGGAGAGGTTGATCGCGCCGGTGGCGTCGGACAGAATTTCGACGGTCAGATCCAGCGCTTCGGCGTCCGCGCTGGAGGCGAGGTCGCAGTTGTTGGTCATGTATCCGACGATGGTGACAGTGTCGACGTTGTTGTTCTGCAACCACTTCGCGACACCGGTGCCGGCGAACACGCTGCTGTACTTCTTCTCGACCCGCTCGAAGGATGGCTGCACGACGGCCTGAATGTCGGGGTGGAGCTCGTACGTCGGGGTGCCCTTCACGAAGGCCGGTGCACCCTCGGGCATCTCGTGCTGCACGATCGCAACGGGAAGATCCTGCGCCGCAGCCGCTTCGATCGCGCGGACGATGTTGGCCAACGACTCGTCTCGCGGCGGGTACTGAATCTTCAGAACTCCCTCGAAGTATTCCTGCTGGACATCGATGACGATGAGGGCTCTACGCGGTGCAGTCATGGGCGTTCTCCTTCAAGTGACGTTCTCGGTCGAGACTCATACTTCGGCACCGACCTTGCGTTCACGAGTGGCACGGATGCATACTTTCGATTGATTTGCGCCAACGTTCGAGATCGGAGCCGGCCATGCGAATAGCGCTCTACGTGTTCGACGGAATCACGATGTTTCACCTCGCCGCGCCGTTGATGGTGTTCGGCGAGGTGACCCGACTCGGCCTCGCCGCGGACTGGGAGACGCGAGTGTGGTCCGACGAACCAGGCGCAATCCGCACCGAAGAGGGGTTTCCGATCGGTGAGATCGCGGGTCCTGACACTGTCGACTGGGCCGATATCGTCATCGTGACGTCGTGGCCGGAGTCGTTGCCCCACATAGGCACTGACTTCTCGAAGGCACTCCGCGGAGCTCATACCCGAGGCGCAGAGATCGCGGGTCTGTGTCTCGGTTCGTTCGCCGTCGCAGATACTGGATTGCTGGCCGGCCGCCCCGCCGTCACGCACTGGACCAAGATGACCGAACTGCGGGAGCGAAACGCACACGCCGGCGTCGACGAGTCGGTTCTATACATCGACCACGGCGACGTGATGACCTCAGCGGGAACCGCGTCGTCGATCGATTCCTGCCTCCACATCGTGCGCAAGCACCTCGGTTCGGCTGCGGCGACGCGGGTGGCCCGCAGTTTGGTGGTCGCACCGCATCGCGACGGCGGTCAGGCGCAATACATCGAACGGCCGGTCATCGAGGCATCCGGAGATACTGCGATCGCCGACGTACAGAGCTGGGTACTCGAACGACTGGACGAGGCGTTGCCCATCGAGCGACTGGCCGAACACGCGCGCATGAGCAGGCGCAGCTTCATCCGTCAGTTTCAGCTCGAGACAGGGTCCACTCCCGCTCGCTGGGTGCTGGACAAACGTCTCGAGGAAGCGCGAAGCCTGCTCGAAACGACCGATCGCAGTATCGAGAACATCGCTGCCCTGTGCGGATTCGGCAGCGCTGTCACTCTGCGTCAGAACTTCCGCTCGGCATTCGCGGTGACACCGACGGCATATCGACGGCAATTCGCCGTCGGTTGTGCGCCCACAGGTGCGGTCGACAGGCAAGGATGAGCGACGTGATCCTGTGGATAGTTGCCGGAGTAGAGCTCGCCGCTATCATTGCGCTCGGCGTGGTCTTGATCGTCTCGCGCCGACAGTTGAAGCACACGCGCCGAGCACTCGACCGCGCTCTCGAATCGCAGCAACGCCGTAAGCGACGCGGCCTGGTTCCCTTCGCTATCAGAACCGCCTTCCACACCACGGACCTACTCATCAACAAGGGCTTCAGCGCAACAGTGCGGAACTCCGTCGAGGATCTCGCCGGCTGGGCGAAGGTGGAACGCCCTGATCTGGCACGCATGACCGCCGACGGCGACATCGTGGTGATGTTCTCCGACATCGAGGGGTCGACCGCACGCAACGAGGAACTGGGCGACCGCGGCTGGGTGAAGCTGCTCGAAAAGCACAACAAGTTGATCCGCAAACACGTCGACGACCACGGCGGTCACGTGGTGAAGAGCCAGGGCGACGGATACATGATCGCTTTTTCTGACCCAGCGCAGGCGGTGCGCTGCGGAGTGAAGGTGCAGGAAGCGCTCTTGGAGAACCCCGATCGGTGGGACCGCATCCGCGTCCGAATGGGCGTCCATGTGGGCAGCTCGGTGCGCCGAGGTGACGACCTGTTCGGTCTCAACGTCGCGATGGCGGCACGAGTGGCAAACCAAGCCGACGGTGGCGAAATCCTGGTCAGTGAACCGGTCCGCAATGCCATCGGCGCGGCGCACGACCTGAACCTCGGGACGCCCCGCGACGTCGAACTCAAAGGAATGAGCGGAAGTTTCCAGTTGTATCCGGTGGCGTTGCCCGTGTTGCCGGCTGCCGAGGTCACTTAAGGAATGAATGGCCCATTCACAACGTCTGAGCGCGTGAAAGTCGCATTGATCCCAAACCGGGGTGGGCGGTCAACCCGAGTGTTGTTACACCCCAATACGAATGAATGGCCCATTCACAACGTCTGAGCGCGTGAATGGACCATTCATTCCATGAAGGGGTGAGCCAGAAAGAACTACTGCTTTGCCGACTCCAGAGCCTCGTTGAAGGTCTTCGACGGACGCATCACAGCGGCCGTGGCTTCGGGGTCCGGGTAGTAGTAGCCGCCGATGTCGACTGCCTTGCCCTGGACCTCGTTGAGCTCGGCGACGATTTTCTCTTCGTTGTCTGCCAACGTCTTCGCCAGTGCGCCGAAGTGCTTGGCCAGTTCGGCGTCCTCGGTCTGCTCGGCGAGTTCCTGCGCCCAGTACAGCGCGAGGTAGAACTGGCTGCCACGGTTGTCGAGTTCACCGGTGGAACGCGACGGGCCCTTGCTGTTCTCGAGCAGCTTGCCGGTGGCGGAGTCGAGTGCCTTGGCGAGGATGGTCGCCTTGACGTCGCCGGTCTTGGTGCCGAGGTCTTCGAGGCTGACTGCCAGAGCCAGGAATTCACCCAGCGAATCCCAGCGCAGGTGGTTCTCCTCGATGAGCTGCTTGACGTGCTTGGGAGCCGATCCGCCTGCGCCCGTCTCGTACAGTCCGCCGCCTGCCATCAGAGGAACGATGGAGAGCATCTTGGCGCTGGTGCCGAGTTCGAGGATCGGGAACAGGTCGGTGAGGTAGTCACGCAGGATGTTGCCCGTCGCGGAGATGGTGTCGAGTCCGCGGACCAGACGCTCCATCGTGTACCGGATGGCACGAACCTGCGACATGATCTGGATGTCGAGGCCGTCGGTGTCGTGATCCTTCAGGTACTTGCGCACCTTGCCGATGAGCTCGTTCTCGTGCGGGCGGTACGGGTCGAGCCAGAAGACGACCGGCATGCCGGATTCACGCGCGCGCGTCACGGCGAGCTTGACCCAGTCCTGGATCGGGGCATCCTTGACGATGCACAGACGCCAGATGTCGCCCTCTTCGACGGTCTGCGTCAGCAGCACCTCGCCGGTGGCCTTGTCGGTGATGTTCGCGACGCCTGCCTTCGGTACCTCGAAGGTCTTGTCGTGCGAGCCGTACTCCTCTGCCTTCTGCGCCATCAAGCCGACGTTGGGAACGGTGCCCATCGTCGTCGGATCGAACTGGCCATTGGTCTTGCAGAAGTTCACCATCTCCTGGTAGATCCGGGAGAAGGTCGACTCGGGGTTCACGGCCTTGGTGTCCTTGGGACGCCCGTCCGCTCCCCACATCTTGCCGCCGGCGCGGATCATCGCGGGCATGGATGCGTCGACGATGACGTCGCTGGGCGAGTGGAAGTTCGAGATGCCGCGAGCGGAGTCGACCATCGCGAGCTCCGGACGGGTCTCGTGACACTTGTGCAGATCTTCGATGATCTCGTCACGCTTGGACGCCGGCAGCGTCTCGATCTTGGTGTACAGGTCCGACAAGCCGTTGTTGACGTTGACGCCGAGCTCTTCGAAGATCTCGTTGTGCTTGGCGAACGCGTCCTTGTAGAACACGCGAACGGCATGGCCGAAGACGATCGGGTGCGAAACCCGCATCATCGTCGCCTTGACGTGCAGCGATAGCATGACGCCGGTCTCGTAGGCATCCTGCATCTCGGCCTCGTAGAAATCGAGAAGCGCTTTCTTGCTCATGAACATCGAGTCGATGACGTCACCGTCGGTGAGCGAGACCTTCTCCTTGAGCACGATCGGCTCGCCATCGGCGGGCAGCAGCTCCATCTTGACCTCGCGGTCGCCGTCGACCACGGTCGACTTCTCTCCGTGGTAGAAATCGCCCTCGCGCATGTGCGCGACGTGGGTGCGCGACGCCATCGACCACTCGGTCATGCTGTGCGGGTGCTTGCGCGCGAACTCCTTGACGGCCTTCGGCGCGCGGCGATCCGAGTTTCCTTCACGCAGAACAGGATTGACCGCGCTGCCGAGGCACTTGGTGTACCGGTCGCGGATCTCGCGCTCTTCGTCGGTCTTCGGGTTGCCGGGGAAGTCGGGGATCGCGTAGCCCTTGTCCTGCAGCTCCTTGACGGCAGCGAGCAACTGCGGCACCGAAGCGCTGATGTTCGGCAGCTTGATGATGTTGGTTTCGGGCAGCTGTGTCAGCTTGCCCAGCTCGGCGAGGTTGTCGGTCACTCGCTGGTCTTCGTTGAGGTAATCGGGGAACTCGGCGAGGATGCGGTTGGCAACGGAGATGTCACTCGACTCGACGTTGATCTCGGCCGCGCTGGCGAAAGAACGTATGACCGGCAGAAACGCGTGAGTCGCCAACATGGGCGCCTCGTCGGTCAGGGTGTAAATGATGGTCGGCTTCTTCGCTGTCATGTTTCGCCTTTGCCTCAGTTTCAACGTCGTCTTTTGGATGCGTCCAACCTCGACTTTAATCTTCGAATCTGCTGCTGTGCGGGGCAGTGGGGTATCACTCCATCCACGCGCCAAAGTTACCGACCAGTAGCAGTTCCGCAGGTCGGCAGACCCACCTCTCCAGGCCCGGATCGACTGGCATGGCGCACCGGTACAAAAAGATGGCCGATTCTTACAATCGAGACACCGCACTGCGGGGGCAACATGGAGCGCACACCCCCACGACCGCCCCCGCAAGCCGAGCGCACGCAAATCCACGAGAAAGAATTCCTCCGACAACAGGCTCGGCAAAACAGGCCCTTGCACCGATCGAAACCGACTTTCCGTAACCCGATTATCCGGGATGCACATTCCCGATAGAACGCCGCACATCTGCCGAAAAACACGAGCAGGGTGCGGCTTTCGCATGCCCTTTTCACGAAAGTCAGTCCCAACGCTGGCCTACCAATCATGTTGCATCACAACATATTCGGTGATCCCTTCCCCCTCACTGCCCACTGGAAGTACCGGTGAGGTGATGGAAACGCAACCGATTCCGCGTTTAATGGATGCGACACAAGCGCTGTTTACATTTCTCTCCATGACACGCAATCGAATGATCTTCAACGCATTCCAGATGAATACCGTCTCGCACACCTATCACGGTCTGTGGCGCAATCCGAAAACCACCCAGGTGCACTTCGACACCCTCGATACGTGGGTCGACCTCGCCAAGACGCTCGAACGCGGCAAGTACGACGCCCTGTTCCTGGCGGACGTCGTCGGGATCGATCCCGCGTACGAGGGCAAGTGGAACGCGTACATCGAGGAGGGACTACACATGCCCTGCCACGACCCGGCTGCTCTCTGCGCTGCTCTCATCGGGGCGACCGACAACCTCGGACTGACGTTCACCAGCTCGATCCTCACCGAGCACCCCTTCAGCTTCGCTCGCAAGATGTCGACGATGGACCACCTGAGCAAGGGGCGAATCGGGTGGAACATCGTCACCAGCGCCACCCACTCGGCCGCGCAGAACTTCGGCTTCGACAAGATCGTCGAGCACGACGAGCGATACCGCTGGGCCGACGAGTACATGAAGGTCGTCTACAAGCTGTGGGAAGGATCGTGGGACGACGGCGCGGTGCTCGCAGATCGCGAAGCCGGGGTCTACGCCGATGCCGACAAGATTCACCGGATCTACCACCAGGGAGAGCGTTACAAGGTCCTCGGCCCACACATGGCGTCCCCGTCCCCGCAGCGCACACCGGTCATGTATCAAGCCGGATCGTCGAAAGTGGGACGCGAGTTCGCATCTCGTCACGCCGAGGCCACGTTCGTCGTGTATCCGACAATCGAGGGAGCTCGCAAGGGCATTGCCGAGCAGCGCAAGGAAACAGTGACTGCCGGCCGAAACGCAGGCGACCTCAAGTTCATCCAGGGCTTCTCCTTCGTCGTCGGGTCCACCGAGGAAGAGGCGTGGCGCAAGTCCGCCGAGATCGACGAGGACATCAGCTATCGAGGCCTGGCCGCACACATCGGCCGCGACATGGGCATCGACGTGTCCGGCCTGGACCCGGACATGCCGATCGAGCAGACCTCGATGTCCGGAGTGCAGGGGTACGCCCGCATGTTCGAGGACTCCAACAACGGACAGAAGGCCAAGGTCTCCGATCTCGTCGGGGCCCTCTCCTACGCCAGCCGCATGGTGGGCACCCCCGAGCAGATCGCGGATCAGCTCGAGCAGTGGCAGGACGCGGGCGTGGACGGCATCAACCAGATCATCCAGTACTTCCCACAGTCGGCGGAGGACTTCGTCGACTACGTCATCCCGGTGCTGCAGGAACGTGGACTCGCGCAGAAGGAATACGGATCCGGCACGTTGCGCGAACGCATGTTCCCGGAGATCGGCCCTCAGCTCCCCGATCGGCACGCCGCGGCCAAGTACCGAGGTGCCTTCGTGCGCGACGCCGAGGTCAGTGGCACGGGCGGAACACACGTCGACTGGGTCACCGCGGGCGTCTGACACGTCGCCGCAGCTCTCACACATCGCTCTCCTCCGGACGGGGGATGGCCGCACTCGGCGGCCATCCCCCGCTCGACCACCCCCAAGCACTCAGAACGGCGGTCACACATGACCCGGATGGCAACACCACCCTCACTCTCGCTAGTCGACGTCTCCGACGACGCGAGCCTGCTTCGAAAAACCTTCGCACTGTTTCCGTCGGGCATCGTCATGTTGTCGGCCGTCATCGACGGCGTGCCGGTCGGTCTCGTGGCGTCCTCCTTTCAGGTCGGGATCTCCGCCGACCCGCCCCTCGTGCTGTTCGCCGTGCAGCACACCTCGACCACCTGGCCGAGGCTGCGCAGAGCGCCGAGCCTCGGGGTGTCCGTGCTCAGTGGACTCCATCGGTCCTCGGTCGGTCAGCTGTCCTCGAAGTCCGGAAATCGATTCGACGGGATCGACTCGTTCACCTCCGAGACCCAAGCGCATTTCATCGGCGGTGCCGCAGCACACCTCGAGTGCAGCATCCACAGCGAGATTCGAGCCGGCGACCACGACGTCGTGCTGATGGAGGTGCACCGCATGGGCAGCGACCCGAGCACCGAACCCCTCGTATGGCACGGATCCACCCTGCGGTCCCTGACCCCACCCGAACCCACCCACTGACCTCGACGCGAACGGACCCCTCATGCTCACCACGAATATGGCTGTCGCACTGTCTCTCACACCGACCGACCAGTCGAATCCACGGTGGCTGACCGACCCACCGGTCACCGAGACCGTTCACATCCAGGCAGATGACCTCGCCACGGCCCAGCTCGCCCGAGCCCGCCTGCGTGCAGCGCACAACGACCGTGAGCACCGGACAGATGCGCCGTCGGTCGTTCTCGACGTCGCGGTTCACATAGCGCACGACGCGAGAACAGCGCGCACGGAACTGGCCGACGCACGAGTCCACGCCCCCAGGACCGTCTGTTACATCGGCACACCGTCGGGTCTGGCCGGACTCATCGCCGACATCGAGGCAGCACACGTGGCAGACGGGGTGACGATCGTTCCCCTGCTCGACACTCATCGCGCCGAACTCGAATGCTCCCTCCTCAACGAGGTCCTGCCGATGCTGCACACCAGGGCAGCCCACTGCGAATCGACGTACCGCAGAACGGCCTGACGCGCGACGACCGCCACGGTCGAGGTTGTTACGCCGGGGAAATACAGCTGTCGATCAGGCGATCTATCGTCGGTTCCAGTGGACATGCCGACACCACGGGAGGAGGACCATCGTGCCGTACTGGTCCACGTCCGGGCTGAGCCCCCCAGGAGCAGGTGAGCTACTGGGGTGACGTGGTGTGCGAGGCCTTCACACCGTTGGCTCCCCATCGAGGGCGCTCGCAACGAGACCGCAGCTCCGTTCCCGACGGTGTCCCGGGTTGGGTCGACTCTCAGGAACTGGCGGTGGTCAACTGCGCCGAGATCTCCTCGGTCACCCAGGTCCTCAAACACGGTCGACGTGAAGTCACGCGGGCGCCGCTCGACGCAGTGTTCGTCAACCTCCAGCTGAAAGGAACATGCCTCGCGGAGCAGGACGAACGCCGCTCGCTGATCACGCCTGGTTCGATCACCGTTTTCGACACCACCCGCCCGTACCAGATGGAGTACCGCGAGACCGAGAGCAGAGAGATGTGGAAAGTGCTCTCGTTCCGAATCCCGCGGGAGCTGTGTAATCCCGACGCGGTGACGGGCACCAGCATCGACACCACGACGGGTGCGGGTGCACTGGTGGGATCGATGATGTCGGTTCTGTGGAAGGAGAGCTCGACGCTCGACCCCGGCGCGCTCGCGACACTCGATCGATCGTTCGTCGACGTGCTGACCGCGGTGGCCGGATCGACGACGAACACACGCGAGTCGGAGACACGCGACAACGCCACCCGAATGATGATGCGCCACTACATTCGCACAGCCCTACCGTCCGGCCGCGTCAGTGCCGACGCCGCAGCGCGCGAGGCGATGATCTCGACCCGCACGATGCACCGCCTACTGAACGCAGCAGGCACCACCTTCTCCGAATGTGTGCGCCACGAACGCATGAACGGCGCGATACGAGACATCCTCACCGCGGATCCCGCTGTCACCCTCGGCGAGATCGCCGCCCGGTGGGGCTTCTACGACAGCTCGCACCTGACGCGTACATTCCGTCGTCAATTCGATTGCACGCCCATGGAGTACCGGACGCGTCACCGCGACGCCGGAACTCGGACCCCTTCCTGACCACCGCCGGAGCATCCGATTTGCCCGATTAGGAACAACGGGCCCCTCCCCGACCGTTGAACGGATCATGACGACCTACAAAACTGTCAATCCTGCCGACGGCACAACTGTCAAGGAATTCGAGACTCTCGACGCGGCCGGCGTCGAGCGCGCACTGGCCGACGCACATGCCGGTTTCCAGACGTGGCGCAAGACCTCACCTAAGCACCGTGCCGAAATTCTGCACAAGGTCGCCGACCTCTACACCGAGCGTTCCGACGAACTGGCCCGAACCATCTCGATCGAAATGGGCAAGCCCCTCACCGAATCCCAAGGCGAGGTGGAGCTGTCCTCGAACATCTACCGCTACTACGCCGACAACGGCCCCGCGCTGCTCGAGGACGAGACGCTCGACGTGCCCGGCGCGGAAGACACTGTGCTGCAGCGCAAGCCGGTGGGAGCCCTCGTCGGCGTCATGCCGTGGAACTTCCCGTACTACCAGGTGGCCCGGTTCGCCGGCCCGAACCTGATGGTGGGCAATACGATTCTGCTCAAGCACGCACCGAATTGCCCGCAGTCGGCTTTGCTGATGGAGGAGATCTTCCAGCAGGCCGGACTCCCCCAGGACGCGTACATCAACATCTTCGCGACCAACGACCAGATCGCCGACATGATCGCCGACCCACGCGTGCAGGGTGTTTCGCTCACCGGTAGCGAGCGGGCCGGCACCTCGGTCGCCGAAACCGCAGGACGCAACCTCAAGAAGGTCGTGCTCGAACTCGGCGGCTCGGACGTGTTCATCATGCTCGACTCCGACGACATGGACGCCACGGTCGAGTCCGCAACCCGGGCGCGGCTGTCCAACGCAGGCCAGGCCTGCAACGCCGCCAAGCGCATCCTCGTCGCCGAGGAGTACTACGACGACTTCGTCACCAAGCTCACCGCATCGTTCGAGGCCGTTCAGACCGGTGACCCGTTGGACGCGAACACCACCCTCGGCCCGCTGTCGTCGCAGACCGCCGCCGACACGTTGATCGAGCAGATCGACGACGCCGTCGCCAAGGGCGCAACACTGCTCACCGGTGGCAAGAAGATCGACGGGCCGGGTGCATTTGTCCAGCCGACGCTGCTCACCGACGTCACCCCGGACATGCGTGCGTACAGCGAAGAGCTGTTCGGACCGGCAGCGGTGATCTACAAGGTCGAAAGCCCGCAGCAGGCAATCGAACTGGCGAACTCCTCGGCATACGGCCTGAGCGGCTCGGTGTGGAGCGCAGACCTGGACAAGGCCCGCGACGTCGCCGAGCAACTCGAAGTCGGCATGGCCTTCGTCAACGAACACGGCACCACACTCCCCGGCCTGCCGTTCGGCGGCGTCAAGCGCTCCGGCGTCGGCCGCGAACTGGGACCGTGGGGCATGGACGAGTTCATGAACAAGAAGCTCGTCAGAGTTTCAGCGAAATAGATCTGTTGACATGGCTCCCCGGGCAGTTGTCCGGGGAGCTTTGTCATGCCGCGGTCATACTGTTCCGATGATCGTCGAACATGCTTTGTTGCACGTCCCCAGTCGAACCGACGAATTCGAGGCCGCGTTCGCCGACGCGAAGTCGATCATCTCCTCGATGCCGGGGTTCGTGAAGCTGACACTGTCCAAGGGCATCGAGCAGCCGAATACGTATCTGCTGCTGGTGCAGTGGGAACGCCTCGAAGACCACACCGAAGGCTTTCGACAGTCCGACCGGTATCGGGACTGGAAGACCCTGTTGCATCACTTCTACGAGCCGTTTCCCGTCGTCGAGCATTTCGAACCGATATCGAAGGCCTAAGAGATAGGTTCGAGTCTCGTCCCCATCGCCGCTCCGAGGAGATTTTCGTGGCCAACGCTTCGTCGTTCGTATCCAAGCAGGACGACATCGAGATCAGCACCTACACCTGGACCACGTCCGTCGATCCGGCTCGCGGCGTCGTACAGATCGCGCACGGTCTCGCCGAACACGGCAGCCGCTACGCCCGCTTCGCCGCTGCACTGAACGACGCCGGATTCCAAGTCGTCGCGTCCGATCATCGCGGCCACGGAGAGTCGATCGTCGACACACCGGGCGACTTCGGGGCTGCCGCGTTCGCCGGGTTGTGGGCCGACATCGAGCAACTCGGCGAATCGTTGCTGAACGAGTACCCGGACCTGCCACTGTTCCTGTTCGCTCACTCGATGGGTTCGTTTGCCGCGCAGCATGTTCTGATCGAGCGATCGGATCTGTACGAGGGTGTGGTGTTGTCGGGATCGACCACGCTGGACGTTCTCGCCGCCGGAATGGCCGACGCCCCCGCCGGGGACCTGAGCGTGTTCAACGTCGCCTTCGAGCACCGCACCGGATACGAATGGCTCTCTCGCGACGAGGCCGAAGTGGACGCCTATGTCGCCGACCCGCTGTGCGGCTTCGACCTCCCCGAGTCGACGGTCCCTGCCTTGTTCGGTGAGGCCGAGAAGCTCGCCGATCCACACAACCTCGAGCAGATCCGCTCCGACCTGCCACTCCTGATCACGTCGGGAACCGACGATCCGCTCGCGGGCGGAGGTCAGTTGATCGAAACCCTTGCTGCCCGATACCGCGAGGCCGGCATGAGCGACGTGACCGTCACTCTGTACCCCGGTGCCCGCCACGAAATTCTCAACGAAACCAACCGCGACGAGGTCACCGCGAACATCGTCGGCTGGCTCACCGACCGCGCCGGATAGACCTACCGCTTTCGCAGCTGCACGGGCTGCCCGTCCTCGGGAAAGGGCAGGGACGTGAAGTTCAGTGGCGCAACGTAATCGGGATCGACCGACCAGTCGAACCGCAGCAGCAGGTGATGCATGATCGTCTTGATCTCCGCGCCGGCGAAGAACATCCCGATGCACTTGTGCACACCGCCGCCGAACGGCTCCCACGCATAGCGATGAACCTTGTCCTCACGACGGTCGTCGGCGAATCGGCCGGGGTCGAACTCCTCGGGGTTGGGCCAGTACTGCGCCATGTGGTGCGTGAAGTGCGGGGCGACCGACGCATACGTCCCCGCGGGGACGAACTTGCCCTGCACCTCGGTGTCCTTGATTGCGCGGCGGGCGACCACCGGGGTCGGCGACACCAAACGCAAGCATTCCTTCATGACCAGGTCGACGCTGGGCAGTTCGTCGAGCTGCGCCAGCGTCGGCGCATCGGTGCCCAGCGACTCGGACTCGGCACGACACTTGTTCTGCCACTCCGGATGCTGGCCGAGGTACTGCATCATCGTCGAGAGCGTGATCGTGGACGTGTCGTGCGCAGCCATGAGCAGGAAGATCATGTGGTCGATCACTTCGTCGTCCGAGAAACGCTCGCCGTTGTCCCCTTCGATGTGGCACAGAACCGAGAAGAGGTCGTCGGTTTCCTGTGCGCGCCTCGCCGGTAGGTAGCGGCGGAAGAAGTCGTCGAGCACAGCCCGGCCGTCCAGCCCCCGCTTCCAGCGGGTACCCGGAACCCGATAGCGCACGATAGAGGTCGCGGCCTGGACACACGCCACGAAACTGGCATTGAGTTCTGCGATGTCGGCATCGGTACTGTCCTCGGCCCCGCCCATGAAGATGGATGTTGCGACCTCGAGCGTCAGCGCTTTGAGCGCCGGGTAGACCTGAAAGTCGCGTCCGCCCTGCCAAGCGTCCAATCCTGTTGCCGTGACGGGGTTCAACGCGTCGACGGATTTGGTGAGCCGATCGCGAGTGAACGCCTGCTGCATGATTCGGCGGTGCCGGAGATGCACCTCGGAGTCGAGCAACATCAGCCCGCCGTGGAAGAACGGTCCGATCAGCAGAGACCATCCGTCACCGTTGACGAACGCTTTGTCCGCGTTCTGCAGCACCTGCTGGCACGCGTTCGGCCCGAGGACGGTGATCCACTTCTGGCCGGCCATCGTCAACCACGACACCTCGCCGTACTTCTCCCACCGACTACCCAACAGCTTGAGGGGGTCGCGGATGTACTCGAGGGTGTGACCGATTACCGGCAGACCGCCATCGCCGAACACCGGCTCGAGCGTTGAATCAACAGGTGGAGCAGCCAAAGCACGTGCCATTGTCGACCTCCATCCATCTGACAGAGCGGCCTGTCAGATGAGATGTAGTCTGCGTCACACGCGCTCCGTCTGTCAAGATCTATCCATGGCCTCCACCACGCGCCGCTACAACGGCATGAGCGCCGACGATCGCCTTGCCGACCGTCGGGCCCGTTTGCTCGATGCCGGGCTCGAGGTATTCGCGGCTGCCGGGGCCAAGGGTGCAACCATGACCGCCATCTGCGCGCACGCCAAGCTGACCGAACGCTATTTCTACGAAAACTTCAGCAGCAGAGACGATCTACTCGAACGAGTGGTGGATTCGATATCCGACGAGATCCGAGCCAAGGCGCTCGACGCGCTGCACTCCCCCGCACCTACCGTCGAGGAACAGGTGCACAACGCCATCGCCGCGTTCGTCGGCGTGCTCACCGAGGACCCACGTAAGGGCCGCGTCGCGATGATCGAATCGCTGGCCGTCGACTCACTCCGGGCGTACCGACGAAAGTCCATGCGCGCCTTCGCCCATCTGGTTGCCGAACAATCACGCGAACTCTACGGTGAGCAGGCTTTTCCGCAACCGCAATCGGAGATCAACGGCCTGCTGTTCATCGGCGGACTCGCCGAACTCGTGATTGCCTGGCTGAACGACGAAATAGACATCACCCCAGGCGACATCGTCGACGCCGCAACCCGGCAGTTCATCGCGACGGCGCACCGCTGAGGTGCCTTCGGCAGTGGTGTGATCAGGTGCCCGCTGAGGCACTCGAACGCACCACTGCGCCGAAGGCGCACTCCTACCGGTCGAAGTGTGCCTTCGAGATCTGGCCGTGCACGCCGACCGTCTTGTCGACCACCTGCGAGACGGTGAAGTTCGCGGCCGCGGAGAGGTACGCGTAGGCCGTCGCGCGGTCCATGCCGAGATCCGTCTCGAGGAAATCCAAAGCGTTGACCACGGCGCGACGCATGGCGGCGTTGAGGTCCGAACTCTGGCCTCCGACGGCACCGTCCGGATCGGACAGGCCGATCGGGATCCACGAATCCTCGTTCTCGGCAAAGGGATACGAGTACGCGACGGACGGTGCGTCTCCACTGCCTGCCTTGCAGACGGTGAGACGGAAGGTGCCGCGCAGCGACCCCTCCATCGCGGTGAGCGCCACCTCGCCGTCGCCCATCGCCATGTGTGGATCACCGACGTAGAACAACGCTCCCTCGGCGAACACGGGGAG
This sequence comes from Rhodococcus sp. 15-649-2-2, assembly GCF_002258645.1. Taxonomy (NCBI): domain Bacteria; kingdom Bacillati; phylum Actinomycetota; class Actinomycetes; order Mycobacteriales; family Nocardiaceae; genus Rhodococcus; species Rhodococcus sp. 15-649-2-2. The sequence goes on along the minus strand of NZ_NPFM01000026.1, from coordinate 50,704 downwards.
ATAGAACGTCGATCCGACGCCGAGCAGACCGACATCGATGTTGCCGCCGCCGAGCGTCGGGGGAATCGAATTGGCGTTCGGTGACGTCAGACCCGGGTCACTGGCGAACGCAACGCCCATCATGCCCATGAACGGTCGCAGTGGAAAGCGCACGGCCGCATCGCCGTACCGCATCACGCCCTGCCCGTCCTCGACCGCGGTGAACGTGGACACGTTGCCGTACTGCGTCGGGTCACCCGACTTTCTGCCATCGCTTCCGATCGGCGGCATGACTTCGTCCAGGCTGATGCCCGCAGGTGCCTCACCGGACGCGGTGACCGCCAGAGATCCCTTGCCGTGCCTGCTCGACACCACGCCATACGGAACGCGTGGAATCACCTCGAGCGTCTCGATCTTGAGCACGTCGCCGCGCTGCGCACCCTCGACGAACACCGGACCCGTCACCACGTGCGGTCCGTCGACGTCGAAGTTGCGGACCGTCCGGTCGTACCCGCCGGCAATGTCGATCGCGTCCTGCAGCACATCGGACTCGGAAACACCTTTGCCGCCGAAGAACTCGACGGGGTCGCGGCCCTGGTCCTCGAGGATCCCCTCATGGCTGAGCGCGTCGATGGTCACCGTTTCACCGGACTTCATCTGCAGCACCGATTCGGACTCGACCGTCGGGACATAGCCCCACAGGACCTTGTCGACCTCCGAGCTCAGGTAGTGATCGCCGGAGATGTCGCCGGCTCCGGGCTGAAGAATCCCTGCAGCGGTAGGTGCCGGTGCCGACGAACTCGCGGCGGCGGTGCTCGTCGACGACGTAGAACACGCTGCCGTTCCGGCGATCCCGACACCCGCGCCCAGTGCGGCCACCGCCTGGATGAATCCGCGACGACCGATCCCCTTGGTGATCGTCTCCGCTGCCTGCTCCGCCATCGACCGCGCCATGGTGCCTCCTGAATTGTCCGAATCTCGAACGTAGATCAGGGGTGTTTCTCGGCAGTTACGAACGCGCGTCGCCCCAATTGCTCAGCTGGGGTCGCTGCCCCCGATTGCCGACCACCAGAGCGCGGTGACTGCAGCCAGCAGAGTGACTGCGAGGAACTGAGCGAATCCTCCCCCGTCGACGATCAGCCACAGCAGGCCGATGATCGGGCCGGCCACCGCGGCGGGGGCGTCGAGCATGATTCGGCGGCGCAGCGATCCGAATCTTTCACTGCGCGTGCGTAGATCGGACTCGTTGAGACGAGGGGCATCGAGGGGTGTTCCGGGAGGTAACGAGGTGCGACGACGCCCCGACGGCAGCGCAACTATCCCCGGTTCGACGACAAAGGCGCGGCGTCCGAGGATCGACCTGCTCGCGTGCGCGCCAGCGTCCGGGATGATCGCCAGCAGCCCGGTGTGAAAGTAGATCGGGTACCAGGCCCGCCCTTTGTTCTCGTGGACCTCCAGGTAACCGCGCGACCGCATGCGGTGTTGAAACCGAACTCGCCGCACGGTGGTTCGTACAGGCCCGGACTTGGCTGACCGGCGGGCGAGTACGGCGCACGCCATCGACCAACCCGTCCAGACAAGGACGACGAGCGCAACGAACACGCTCAGTGGTGCGATGACGACAACGGTCGATGCCGCGACAACCAGAGTGGCTGCCGCGACACCGACCGGATAGCCGAGCCCGTTCTTTATTTCAGGAACCCGACCTTCGAGTAGTCGAGATCGCCGAATCCCGGTGCTCCGAAGTTCGCGAGATTCGACTTCGTCGCGTAGGTGAACGGACGCTGGAACATCGTCAGGCTGTGGCCTTCCGCCCAAATCGCCTTGTCCGCCTCGTTGTAGTCGGCGATACGTGCATCGTCGTCGAGCTCGCCGGCCGCCTTGTCGAGCAGACCGTTGATCTCCTCGGACCCGACCTGGCCGTAGTTCTGCAACGTACTGCCGGGCGTCAAACGGAAGATGCCGTCACTGCTGGAGGTGTACGGCGTTCCTTCCCAGGTGAAGTGCGTGACGTCGAAAGCACCGACCAGAATGTACTTCTCGAAGAAGTCGTCCGACGGCACCGCATCGATGATGAGGTTGGCGCCGACAGCCTTGAGGTTCTGCTGGATGATCTGCGCTTCCTGCGTCGCATTCGGGGTATCGGCAGGAATGATGTCGTGTAGATCGAGCTGCTGGCCGTCCTTCGAGCGGAACTCACCGTTCATTGTCCAACCAGCTGCGTCGAGCTCGGACTTGGCCTTCTCGGGGTCGAAGGTGATATCGCCGTTGTTGGCCTGATAGCCCTTCTGACCGTCGACGTAGATGTGGCTGTTGAGCACCGTCGGATTCGACGTGATCTGACCGAGCTGCGACGTGGCCAAATAGTCGCGGTCGATTGCCTTCATCAGGGCCAGCCGCACGGCCTTGTCGGACGTGATCCGACCCGGCGCACCGTTGAAGTCGAAGTGCCGGTACTGCGACCCGAGGCTCTGCCGAAGGTCGACGTCCGGAATGCCTCGGGCAACCTTGAATGCATCGGCACTGCTGCCCAGTTCGAAGTAGTCGATCTCGCCGCTCTGCAACGCGCCGATGGAGGCCGTGGTGTCGAGAGGCAGGTACGTGATGGTATCGAGCACAGCCGGATTCTCGCCCCACCAGTCGGGGTTGCGCTCAGCAACAATGCGTTTGCCACCCGGCTCGATGGTCCGGATGCGGAACGGTCCTGCGGTGGCGGGCATCGTGCTCACCGACCCGGTGTTGAATGCGTCGACACTGCTCATTGATTCCGCAGGCATCAGGGGCACGAACAGCGAACGCCAGTCGCCGAACTTCTCGGCGTACGTCAGGATCACCTGCTGGTCGTTCTCGCCGCGGACGACCGATTCGACCTTGTCGTACCCGGCCGTCGACGATGCCTCGTACGCCGGGTCCTTGCCGCTGTTAGCAGTCCATTGGGCGATGAGGTCGGTGTAGTCCAACGGACGGCCTGTGCTCCACTTGGCCTTCGGGTTGATGTTGTAGGTGATGACCTGCTTGCCGTCGACCTCCGACTCGGTGATGTCGGTGAAGAAATCGGTCGCGGTCGACAGGCTCGCGTCGGGCGCTGCCTTGAACGCCGTCGGCATCAGCGCGGCGTAGTACCGCGCGGCATCGACCGTTGTGCCGTCGATTTGGAAGTAGTTGTAATTGGTCGGCACCTGCGAGAGCGGGAAGTTCATGTTCCCGCCCTGTTGCAGATCGCTGATCGGATGCGGATTGATCTGTGCACCGCTGTCGAAGGACGCAGGAGCATCGGGGTTGGGCCCGGTATCGCCGGAGCTGCACCCCGCCACCAGTCCCACAGTGGTCACGGCCACCGCGATCGGGACCAGTGCCCGAAATAGCTTGGCTCTCATCAGTTCACCTTTCTCAGTGTGCCGTATCTTGCGGGTCAGATGGCGTCGGCCAGTTTTGCGGCCTCGGCGATTCGGGCTCGTTGGAGCACGGGATCGGGGATGGGGATGGCTTTCAGTAGTGCCCGTGTGTACGGGTCCTGGGGTGCGTCGAAGATCTGCGCCGTCGGGCCCTTCTCCACGAACACTCCGTTGCGCATCACGGCCACTTCGTCGGCGAGGTGGCGCACCACCGACAGATCGTGCGAGACGAACAGATATGCCAGACCGAGCTCCTCCTGCAGATCCTGCAGTAGGTTCAGCACGCCCGCCTGGATCGACACGTCGAGCGCAGACACAGGCTCGTCGAGGACCAGGATCGACGGCTTCAACGCCAAAGCCCGTGCAATACCGACACGTTGACGCTGCCCGCCGGAGAACTGGGTGGGATACCGATCCGCGAGCTCGGGACGCATTCCGACGGTGTCCATCAGTTCCCGAACCCTGCGGGTGCGCTCGTCGACCGGGACGCCGTTGATCTTCAACGGTTCGGCGATGATCTCCCCCACCGGCATGCGGGGATCGAGCGAGCCCATCGGGTCCTGGAAGACGATCTGGATGTGTGCGCGCAACTTTCGTTGCTCGGCGCGGCTCAGGCTGTAGGGCTCGACGCCGTTGATCTCGATCGAGCCTTGCTGCGGCTTCACGAATTCCATGATCTCGAGCAGGGTCGTCGACTTGCCGCACCCGGATTCACCGACGATGGCCAGAGTGGATCCGGCGTGCACGTCGAAGCTGATGCCTTGTACGGCAGGCACGTCCCCGGCCCGACGCCGCAGCACGGAGCCCTTGAACATCGGGTAGCTCTTGTGCAGATCGGTCACCGACAGCACCGGAGCATCCTTCGGCACGGTCACCACCAACTCCGCCGGTGCCTCCGACCGCGGGGCACCCTCGAACTCGGCCTCCACCGACTCGGCTGTGGCCGCATCGATGCGGATGCACGCCGCGCTGTGATTCGGGGCAACCTGAATCAGCGGCGGTTCACCCTTGTCGCAGGCCTCCGTGTGCAACGGGCATCGAGGCCCGAACGGGCAGCCCGTCGGAAGATTCACCAGCGCGGGCGGCGTACCCTCGATGGGCACCAGCCGCTCCTGCGCAGGACGGTCCGGGCGAGGGACGGAGCCGAGCAAGCCCACCGTGTAGGGCATCGACGGGTGTGCGTACAGCTCGTCCACCGGAGCAGTTTCGACGGCGCGCCCGGCGTACATCACCATGGCCCGATCGGCAACTCCGGCAACGACTCCCAGGTCGTGCGTGATGAACACGACGCCTGCTCCGGTGACGTCACGGGCCGTGCGCAGCAGGTCGAGGATCTGCGCCTGGATCGTCACGTCGAGAGCAGTGGTGGGCTCGTCGGCGATGATGAGATCGGGATCGTTCGCGATGGCCATCGCGATGACGACGCGTTGGCGCATACCGCCGGAGAACTCGTGCGGATACGACTTCGCCCGCGTTTTCGGATCGGAGATGCCGACCAGATCGAGCAACTCCAGGGTGCGCTCCTCGACCTTCGCCTTGCTCAGCGACGGATTGTGTACGGAGATCGCTTCGGCGATCTGATCGCCGATGCGGTAGATGGGAGTCAGCGCCGTCAGCGGGTCCTGCGAGATCATCGCCACCGAACACCCACGCTCACGAGACATCTCGCGATCGGACAGTCCGAGCAGCTGACGGCCGTTCAGCTCGATGGACCCGGTGACGCGTGCGCTCTGCGGGAGCAACCCCATGACGGCCAGGGACGAGACCGACTTTCCGGAGCCGGATTCGCCGACGATTGCCATGACCTCGCCCTTGTCGACCTGGTAGTCCAGGCCACGCACTGCCGTGACACGGCCTTCTTCACTCGGGAAGCTGACTTCGAGTCCGCTGACCTTCAACACCGGCACAGTCTCAGCCACGTGCCTGTCCCCTCGTCGAGTTCGGATCGAATGCGTCGCGCAGGCCGTCGCCGACGAAGTTCGTCGCGAGCACGATCAATACCAGTGCGCCACAGCAGAACGCGAACAGCCACGGATACGTCAACGCGGACGACGTACCGTCCGCGATCAGTGTGCCGAGCGAGACGTCGGGCCGCTGGACACCGAAGCCGAAGTAGCTCAGCGACGCCTCACCGATGATGGCGATACCCACGTTGAGCGTGACGTCGACGATGAGGATCGAGGCCATCGACGGCAGCACGTGCTTGCCGATCACGCTGCTCGGCGTTGCACCCATGTACTTTGCGGCACGGATGAATTCGCGCTCGCGCAGAGATCGCGTCATCGCCCGGATGATGCGCGAGGTGATCATCCACGCGAACGCCGCAAGCAGCAGCACCAGGATGAAGAAGCTCTTGTCGCGGAACAGCGGTGAGCAGATCGCGATGACCAGGAAGCTAGGGACGACGAGCAGAACATCGGCGACCCACATCAGCGCGCGGTCGGTCCAACCGCCGAAATACCCCGCCACCGCACCGACGACACCGGCGAGCACCGTGGAGATCAACGCGACGAGCATGCCGATGATCAGCGACTTCTGCAGACCACGCAACGTCTGAGCCAGGACGTCCTGCCCGATCTGGTTGGTGCCGAACCAATGCCGGGTGGTCGGCGGCGAGTTGAGCGCGTACGCGTCGAGTTCCTCGTAGGTGAACGGGATGAAATGCGGGAGCACGAATGCGCCGACGAACATCGCCACGAGTACCACGATGCCCACCAGCGCCGGCCGGTTGCGCAGGAACCGGCGCAGCACCAAGCGCCTGCGGGTGATCGGAGCCGTCGAATCGCTCGGGCCGTCCACCGCGGTGATCTCGGGAACCACGGGTGTCGCCATCGCCAGTCCTTTCTTTCGTCCGAGGTGGTGGGTCAGTCCGCGTAGCGAACGCGCGGGTCGAGAGCGGCGGTGAAGATGTCGGTCAACATGCCGGAGACGAGCACCGACAGAGCCGTGAACAGCGAAACCGCGAGCGTGATGTTGATGTCCTGACTGGTGATGCCGTAGATCAGCCAATCCCCCATGCCGTACCAACCGAAGACGCGCTCGGTGAACGTGGCACCGGTGATCACCGCGCCCATACCGAACGCGAACAGCGTCGCCATCGGGATCAGAGCAGTACGGAAACCGTGCTTGAAGATCGCACGGCCGCGGGTGAGCCCTTTGCCGCGGGCCGTGCGGATGTAGTCCATGTTCAGCTCGTCGAGCATGGAGCTGCGCATGTAGCGGCTGTAACCGCCGATGGTGAACAACATCAGCACGACGGTCGGCAACAGCAAATGCTGTGCGCGGTCGATAATTTCGTTCATCAGACCGGGGGCGAGCGTTGTCGACGTCTCACCGGTGTATTGGAAGAACTGGCTTCCGGTGCTCTGATTGACCTGCACAGCAAGGTATTTGAGAACCGGTGCCAGAACCAGGATCGGAGTGCTGATGAGGATGAACGTCACGACAGTCGCGACGTGATCGAAGATCTTGTACTGCCGGACGGCACCGTACGCACCGACGAGCGTGCCGAGCACTGCGCCCAGGACGGTGCCGAGCACTACCAACCGCAGCGAGACGAGGATGCGTCGCCACAGTTCGTCGTTGACGGAGCCGGCCGCGATGGTCTGACCGAAGTCGCCATGAAGCACAGCCCACAGCCACTTCAGATAGCGCAGCACGGGGTTGTCGTCCAGATGCAGCGCCGCGCGCTTGGCGTCGAGTACAGCGCTCGAGGGCGGCGGATTGCGACTGAGCAGATTGGACAGCGGATCGAACGTGAGCGAGGCCAGAAGGTAGGTCAGAAACGTCGCGATGAGCAGTAGGACGACGTAGTTCAGCAACCTCCGCGCAAGATAACCGCCCACGCGCAACCACCTTCCATCGAGCACCACGGCCGTGCCCGATGGCACTGCTCTCGGCATTGTTCACACCGCGTGTTACCTGCTTGTTTCGTTAGCGGTGGAAACAGACATTCCACAAGATAGCACCACGAATTCGTCTTTCGTTCACGGTAGCGGAAGTACCTCCGGTACATCGGACAATGCGGAACAGGCGGTGCCAGAACAAGTCTGAACGTCGAGTTTACGAAGGTTCACCTAAATCATCGGTTTCTGGAACGAATTCCCGACATTGCGGACAAGGCCGGAAATAGGTGCTTTCATCTCACATCGGTAGATTCTCGACCATGCCGACTGATTCCACACCCGACGGGTTCGCCTTCGAGCGGTTCGATGTCATCGATGCCGGATCCATCGCCACGACCTTCGCGGCCAAGGATCACCGATCCGGGCTGTACGTCCTGCACTTCACGAACGACGAGGCCTTCGTCGGATACTCCCACTCCGTGGCAGCCCAATTCGCCGCCGACCGCGTCATCTGGGCCGACATCGAGTCGCTCGACTTCACCCCCGGAACCGAGGACAAGCTCGAGCAGTTGACAGCGCTGGTCTCGCAACTGACCGACCTGCGTCAGCGTCCGGCGGAGCCGACCGCGATCGGCGACGCACCGAGCGCGAAAGCCGCATTGCCGAAGGAACGCGCCAAGCGCGCAACGCTGCTGGACGCGGCCGTCGGGCAGAGCCGTCGACGGTTCTGGGAGCTCTCCGACCACATCGCTTACCCCGCCATCCGCAGCATCGTGGCCGACTACATCAACTCCTCGATCCCCGATCCGGCGAACACCGAGAAGTACCTGTGGCAGATCAGCGCCCTGTCCGACGCACAGGACGACACCGGTCCGCGACGTCTACTGACGCTGACGTGCGGCGGATTCGAGACCCTCCGCGTCGACGAGATCATGCACGACGACGACACGATCGAGCTGGACCTGCGCATCAATACCAACGTTCCGCGCGACCGGACCGACGAGCAGCTCGAGATCTCCAACGAGACCGTCAGCGCCGGACGCGGACCGTATCGAGACGAACGCGTGTGGTCGTGGTCGATCGACCTCGGGGCGCTGCTGGAAGAGGACGTGGACGTCGACCTGGGTATCGACGACGACACGTTCGACGACCTCGCCTACGGCCTCAACGCTCGACTGATGCGGTCCGGAAACTCAACGGGCGCAGCGGCACACAACCACGATCTCGCGGCCGACCTACTCGCCGAGGCGTACCGGCAGCTGTTCGAGGCCGAATGAGCGAACGGCTGTGGTACGTCTCGTACGGGTCCAATCTGCTGCGCGAGAGGTTCTATACCTACCTGACCGGATCCGACGAGCACTCGGAGTTCGGCGCGCACCCGCCGGCACCCACCTCGTCACTACCTGCCGAACAACGGTGGCTGTGGATCGATCATGCGCTGTACTTCGCGGGAGTATCCCGGCGCTGGACCGGAGCATCCGCCTTCGTGTCGACGACGGTCGATCCTACGAATCGTTCTGTAGCGCACGGCTATCTGATCGAACGAGCCCAGTTCGCTCACCTGGCCGCGGTCGAGAACGTCGTCGCAGCCATCGATGTCGGGGCGACGGAGTCGCTCGCCGTCGGACAGTGGTCGCAGCTGGAAGTGGATCGCGAGGGCGAGAGCTTCCACGGGAAATACGATGCACTGCTGCGGCTTCCGGACATCGACGGAATTCCGGCCTTCACGCTGACCAGCTCGATCGTGCGGGAGCCCGGCGCACCGTCGAGCAGATATCGCTCGACGATTCGCCGCGGGCTGCTCTCCGCAGCGCTCGATCAGGACGTCGACGCCTACCTGGAAGCCGCCATCGAACGATCGGCGAAGCTCACTTCAGCGCATCGAGGTTCGTCTTCAGCAGCAGCACGTTGTAGTCCGACCACCGAGATGCAGTGAAGTACAAATCTTTTCCGCTCGACATCGGATGAATGAACGGTGCGTAGATACCGCCGGCCGTCTGGTTGGCATCGAGGATCGTCTTCGGCGCGCTCCACGGCCCCTCTGGATTCTCGGCAGTACGCGCGACCAACGTACGAGAGTTCTCGTCCCCGTACATCATCACGTAACGGCCGAGGTAGTCGCTCCACGCAACGGACATCTCGCTGACCGGTCCCTTGACGATAGCGACGGTATCGCCGATGTTCTTGGACCACTGCTTGGTTGGGTCGGGATCCTGCGTCGAGTACTCGTACGCGTCGAGATTCTCGATGTCGGCCGACGCGACTCGTGAGACGAAGGCATCACCGAATCGCCCGTTGGGGGTGCCGAACTGGTACAGGGTCTTGCCATCGCGGCTCAGTACGTAGGCACTCTGCTGGAATTTCCCTTGGCTCTCGTGGACATTGGTGAAGCCGGGGATCGTGACGCCCTTGTTGACGCGGATCGTCTTGGGATCCGTCGTCCAATTCTGGCCGTTGTCGGTCGATTTGGCCGTCGCGGAGTAGTTCGTGATCCAGCGACCGGGTGCGCCCCAGCTCTGCACGGACATGTAGTTGATGTACTGGGTGCTGCCGATCGCGATGGCCGCCGTGGGGATGGTGGTGTCCTCGACGCTCGGTAGCTTTGCGCTCGAGATGATCTCGGCGGCGTAGCGTGGATTGTTGGCTCGGACAACAGCACCCGAGGTGCTGTTGTTCGGGTCGGCCGGGCCGATCTTGATTCCTTGTGAGAGATCGGTCGACGCCTTGTCCGACCGGAACAGAGCATTGCTGCGCCACTGCGCATTTCCCGAGGAGCAATCACCGAACGTGTCGCCGAACGCCGTCAGGATCTGGCCGGAGCCGTTGTCCCAGCTGATGCCCAGGTCGGTTCCCGACATCGCCAAAGTGTTGTAGGTGTCGTTCACGCTCTGCGGGCCGGTGACCCAGGCGATGCTCTGCGTGTTGCCGGTGATGCGCGGAAGAGGCCCCTGCGGACCCTGGGGGTTCTTGCCCGACATCCCCGCGCTGCCCGAGGACCCGAAGAGCGGCGACGAGCCCGGTCCGCCGAGACCACCACACGGCTCGGCCGAGACGGTAGGCGCGGTCAGAGCGCTGAGCCCGCTCACTGCCAGTGCCAGGACAGCCCCGACAGCGATCTGCCGACTACGTACACGCATGGACGAACCCACCGTTTCCCGTGTGACTCACGATACTCATGTGACTGATGGGACGAGTGTTACGCAAATCTACTTATCGCGCAACAAATGGGGCGTGTTGGTACTTGACAAATCGACTACGGCGGGAATGACACTCGTGTGATTAGCCGCTGATCATGCGGGCGTGCGCCGTGTCCAGAACCAGCAGGGCTACGCCTTGGACCACAACTGCTGTTCCGTGGCCCAACGCCTGGTCGGCAGTGATCCGGCGGCCGAAGCGAGGCTTCCTGACGGCGATGTGCGCACCGGTCGCGATGTAGAGGACGTCGAGACCGGCATTGATCCACAGCAGCCGGCTCAGGCTCGCAGCCGTCGGCGGCTTCGAACTCAGTGCGCCGGCACCCGCGATCGCGAGATCGATCGCACCCCACCCGGCCGTCTGCAGACCGAACGCTCGTCGTGCGGGCGACGAGCCGCGCAACGCCAACACCGCTCCGGCGAGCACACTTCCACCACCCCACACCGTGAGGCGACGGCCGAGCCGCTCGGCGACGATGGGAGCTTCGATTGGGGTCATGGTTTCCAGTGTGCCGTGTTCGGCGGCAGCGCCGTTTGAATAAGGAGCGTTCGACAGCGTGCGCCGTCACCGGGGCGTGCTGATCACCAACCGAACGGATTCGAGTCGGATCCGGGCAGCCAGCTGTTGCCTGGTACCGACCACCCATTGGCTTTGATCATCTTCTTCGCTGCACGCTGATTGCGGCCGATCAGACGGTCGAGATACAGATGTCCGGCGAGATGGTCGCACTCGTGCTGCAGACACCGAGCCAAGTAGCCCTCGCCCTCGACCGTCACCGCGTTCCCCTCCATATCGACGCCGGTGACGCGGGCCCACTCGGCGCGTCCCGTGGGGTACCGCTCCCCCGGGACCGACAGACACCCTTCGGAGTCCTCCGGGGCGGGCATCGTCTCCGGGATCGGCGACGTCTCGAGCACGGGATTGATCACGTGCCCGCGGTGACGCACTCCGCCGTCGCGCAGGTCGTAGACGAAAGCTGCACGCGGATCACCGACCTGATTGGCAGCGAGGCCCGCCCCGTGTGCGGCGATGTTCGTCTCGAACAGGTCGTCCACGAACGCCGCCAGTTCCGCATCGAACTCGGTGACGGGAGTGGCTCGGGTCGTCAGACGCGGGTCGCCGGCAATGAGGATGGATCGAATCGCCATGCGACGAGGTTACTGTCGAAGTATGGCTCACTCCCGTCGCTCCCCCACGGCTCACCCCGCGGACAAGGTCTGCGCATCGTGCGGGCGGAGAATCGAGTGGCGCAAGAAGTGGGAGAAGAACTGGGATGACATCAAGTACTGCAGCGACACATGCCGGCGACACAAGGTGAGCACCACCGACAAAGAGCTCGAAGACAAGATCCGCACCCTGCTCGACGCCAGATCCCGCGACGCCACGATCTGCCCCTCCGACGTGGCACGAGCACTGTCCGACGACGGATGGCGCGAGCTGATGGAGCCGGTCCGCCGCGCTGCTCGCCGCATGGTCGACGCGGGAGAAGTCGAGATCACCCAGAAGGGGTCCGTGGTCGATCCCTCGACTGCGAAGGGCCCGATCCGTATTCGTTGGAAGCGTTGACCGGCGTCGTAAAAACGTGTCGGTGGGTGGGTATAGCTTTCGTTGTGTGAAGACATGGGGGGATGTGTTCGGGCTCGCGAACCAGGAATTGGTCTCCGAGCTCTCTGACGTGACCTCCCTCGAAAACGCACTCGCTGCAACCAGATTGACACTGCTCGCCGAAATCGACCGACGCGGCTTGGCGATGAAACTCGGTCACTCGTCCGTCACCCGCTGGTACGCCCGATCGGTCCGAATCACCGACGGATCAGCGGCCCGCCAGAACGCACTGGGGTACTGGCTGCACGATCACCACACTGTGCTCGATGCCCTCGCCTGCGGTGAGATTCACGCCGCTCACGCCGCAGCAATCGCCGAGGGCTACGACGTCGTCCTGCTGGCAGACCCCACCCTCGACGAGCAACGACGCGACGCAATCGTCGCCGAACTCCTCGACACCGCGATACGCAATACCGCCGGTCAGGTCACCTCACGTGCGCAAGCACTGGCGCACTCTGCGGCGGACGACGCCCGAGCTCGACACGAGAAGGACCGACGCGAGCAACAACAACGAGAGCAGGAAAAGAGGGAGCCGGAGCATCAAGATCAGGCGGGACGGAGCGATCACTCAGCGACTCCAAGCGGCAGGCTGCCCAATCCGGAACCGCCTGCACCCGAGCCTGTTCCGCCGACTCCCGCGCCGGCACCGGTGTCGGAGAACCCGGACCTGAACCGATTCGATCTTCATCCCCTTGCCAACGGCCGCTATCAATTCGGTGGCAACGCCGACCGGCTTCTCGCCGAGAAACTGCTCACCGCTTTGTCGCCGTTGACTGCACCGCGGCCAGGTCCCGGTGGCGAACGCGACCCACGTGGTCCCTCGCGACGTCGGGCCGACGCACTCGATCAGATCCTCGACCGACACCTACACGGCAGCACCCGCGGAACTGCAGGTGAGTCGCGGGCGTCGGTGCACCTGATCGTCCCACTACGAGACCTGCTCGCCCACGGCGGCAAAGAGCAACCCAGAAGCGCAACAACGGATTCGACGGGAACCGGTGCCGGCCACGACAGGGTCGGTTCCAGCGTTGATGCAGTGCGCCGCGAAGAGGGCGACAGCACCGGTCCCACCGACCCGCGTTCCGATGGCGCTGCCCGAGGCCATACCGACGCTCGCGGCGAAGCAACAGCCGGTGGTGATACTGCCGGTGGTGATCGTGCCGCGCAGAAGTCTGCGCCCGAGCCGGGCGACGCCGACTGGCCGTTCCACCTCGACTGGACCGGCCCGATCAGTCGCTTCCTTGCAGAACTTCTCACCTGCGACGCAGACCTGACCCCGGTCATCGTCGACCACCACGGTGTCCCTCTCGCGCTTGGGCGCACCACCAGACTCGCCAGCGACGACCAACGCATCGCCCTGACCATCCGCGACACCTGCTGCGTGATGTGTGGCCGCCCCGCGCAGTGGTGCCAAGCCCACCACGTGAAATTCTGAGAAGACGGTGGCGTAACCGATCTGAACAACCTCGCGCTGGTCTGCGGAGAATGCCACCGACTCGTCCACCACGGCGACTGGCAAATGATCATGGGCGACGACGGACACCCCTACGCCATCCCACCCGAATCCGTCGACCCCCCAAGACAACCCATCCCCAGCTACCACCGACGAAAACGGCGAGCAGCCTGAGGACAGGTCAACCGCGCAACTCTCGCTTGAGCAGCTTCCCGCTCTGGTTGCGCGGTAACTCGTCGACGAACGTGACGGTCTTGGGCACCTTGAACGGCGCGATGCGACCCTTGACGTGGTCGATCAACGCCTCCGCCGACAACTCCTGCCCGTCTTTCAGCACAACGACAGCCGTCACCGCCTCGATCCACCGGTCGTCGGGGGTCCCGATCACCGCGACCTCGGCCACCGCCGAATGGGTGTAGATCGCATCCTCCACTTCGCGTGACGCGACGAGAATGCCGCCGGTATTGATCACGTCCTTGATCCGGTCGACCACGGTGATGAACCCTTCGGCATCGCGGGTCACCAGGTCGCCGGAATGAAACCACCCGTCCGAGAATGCATCTGCCGTCGCCTCCGGCTTGTCCCAGTAGCCGTCACACAACTGAGGGGAACGGTAGAGGATCTCGCCGGGCTCACCGTCCGGCACATCGTTGCCGTCGGCGTCGACGACGCGGGTCTCGACGAAGAACACCGCGCGGCCGCACGACGCCGGCCTCGCTTCGTGCTCGGCAGGCTGCAATACCGTTGCCAGCGGCCCTATTTCGGACTGCCCGAAACAGTTGTAGAACTCGATGTCCGGATACCGCTCTCGCAGTCGGGTGAGCACTGTGACCGGCATGATCGACGACCCGTACTGCGCCTTCTTCAACGACGAGAGGTCGCGCGTCTCCAGATCGGGGTGATTGGCCAGCGGAACCCAGACCGTCGGGGCCAGGAACAGCGACTTGATCTTCTCTTCTTCGATGCGGCGCAGGATTTCCGGAACGTCGGGCTTACGCATCAAACGCACAGTGGCACCCACAGACAGGTACGGGAGCATGAACACGTGCATCCCCGCCGAGTGGTACATCGGCATCACGAGCAGCGGATCGTCGTCCTGGGTGAACCCGAGCGCGATGACACACGAGACGTACTCCGCAACCAGCGCACCGTGAGACATCATCGCGCCCTTCGGTTTCGACGTCGTTCCGGAGGTGTAGAGCAACTGAGCGAGGTCGGTCGAATCGGCGGCGGGTTCGAGTTCGGAGCCGTCGCCGTCTATGCCCAGTACATCGGGAAGGGAGACCACGTGCTCGATCGTCAGGTCTCCACGAACGGACTCGAGGGTTGCCGTCAACGCCGGGTCCACGAGAACCACGCGGGAGCCCGACTGTTCCAGCAAGTACTGCAATTCCTCGCCCACGAGCGCGTAGTTGATCGGAACGTGCACCAATCCGGCTCGCGCACAAGCAAGGAACGCAACGACGTACGCATCCGAGTTCACGCCGTACGCCGCGACGCGGTCACCCTTGTTCAATCCCAACGCGATCAGTCGTCGGGCGGCACGGGTAACCGCGATATCGAGTTCTCCGTAGGTGTGACTGCGTCCCTCGAACGTCACGGCGAGACGGTCGGGGAATTTCGCTGCCGACCGTCGCAGGACGCCGTCGACGGTGTTCACTCGTGTTCCGCTGCTCATCACCCGACGTTATAGGACGTCCAAGCATTTCTTCCCGTGTTTGGCTGCCCTTACGGTTCGCACCGGACAAGTGGGGCATGCGGGAAGGTATGACAGCCAAACAAGCACTCGACAGCCTCGAATCGGCCTCCTTCCTCGACGGAGCCGGCAACGCGATCAACGGAGTCCTCGCGCCCGCACTCGACGACACCGCCGTCGGTTCCGCGCTCCGCGGCCGGTGGATCGGACACCCGATCCACCCAGCGCTGGTCAACATCACCATCGGCAGCTGGACGAGCGCAGTGGTTCTCGACCTGATGAATCACCAGTCCCGGGCGAGCAAACTGGTCATCTCCGTCGGGCTGGCGTCCGCGCCCGCCGCTATCGCCACCGGTTGGGCCGACTGGTCGACGATGAACGTTCGCCAGCGGCGGGTCGGGATGATCCACGCGGCCTCGAACGCGACCGGCGTATTCCTGTACCTCGGCTCCTACCTACGACGCCGCAAGCACACCGACGGTGTTGCCAAAGCGCTCGCCGCGGCTGGTCTCGCTTCCGCCAGCGTGGGTGGACTCATCGGAGGTCACCTCGCCTACAGCTCCACCGGGGAGGAATCAGCCCTGACCGGCAAGCACGACATGTGATTCGCGCGGTGCCGACGCCGGCGGGTGCCCGCAGCCTGTCAGCAATTGTTCGGCTCACCGACCTTCACCGCGGACAGCAGTGCATCCCCCTCACCGATGAGAGTCCCTGCGGGTGGATCCTGCGCTACGACAATCCAGTTCGAGTCGTTGACCTGCATCCGGCTCGCACCGGACGCATCGACACTCCGGGAGTAGAAGACCCCTGCCGCCTGAATCGCATTCTGAGCAGTCTGCAGATTCATACACACGACCGGAGGCATGGCGACGAGGACGGGCTCCGCAGCAGGCGGTTCGGACGCGGTGGTGTCCGGGACGACAGTCCTTTCGGCCGTTGTGGGCGCGGGAGCGGTCGCCTCCACGGTCACTGTCCGCACTTCGGTTCGAACCTCGGGTTCGGTGGAGTCCGTGGATCCGCAGCCCGCGAGGACGAACACAGGAAGGGCGAGCACGATGGTCGATCGCACGCGGAAACGACTGTTGCTCGTCATGAATACCTTTCGACACGACCGACAGCCTGATGCAACCGGTGCCCATGAGAGATCGCCAAACCGGTAAGTCTGTTACGGCTGGTGCTCTCCGAGCATTTCCGTACGCCGTACGGTAGACTGCGGCGGCCCCGGGCGAACCAGCGCCGGGGGCGGCGAAAGGCGACTCCCGCGCAATGACTCCAGCCCAGCCGATGATCTCCACTCCGCCAGCGACACCTGCCCACGATCTGTCCACCATCGTCGTTCGAGGTGCCCGCGAGAACAATCTTCGCGATGTGAACCTCGACCTGCCCAAACGCTCGCTCGTCGTGTTCGCGGGCGTCTCCGGGTCGGGGAAGTCATCACTCGTGTTCGACACCATCGCTGCCGAAGCTCAACGGCAGATCAACTCCACGTTCACCGCGTTCGCGCAGACGTTCCTTCCGTCCTACGGCCGTCCCGACGCGGATCTGATCGCCAACCTGTCGGCCGTCGTGATCGTCGATCAGAAGCGACTCTTTGGTGGCCCGCGTTCGACGGTCGGCACCATCACCGACATCGGCGACTGGCTGCGCATGCTCTGGTCCCGAGGCATCACTCCGTCGATCGGGTACGCCAACGCATTCTCGTTCAACGACCCCGCCGGCATGTGCCCCGAGTGCGAGGGGCTCGGCGAAGCAAAGGTCGTCGACCTCGGCGAACTGGTGGACGAGTCGAAGTCCTTGCGAGAAGGGCCGTTCAAGCATCCGGACTTCGAGGTCGGCAAATGGCCGTACCGGGTGTTCTCCGACTCGGGTCTGTTCGACCTGGACGTCCCGATCGAGCAGTACTCGGCCCGCGAGCGCCACATCTTCTTCGACGCCAAGCCCGGCGAGGTCGAGGTGACGAACCCCGACGCAGTCATGAAGAGCTACGAGGGCATCGTCTCCCGCTTCCGACGCAGCTATCTGGCGAAGGACGCCGATGCGCTCAAGGGAAAGTCCAAGCTGGCGTTCGAGCGCATCGTCACCCGGGGCACCTGCGAGGCCTGCGGCGGCTCCCGCTACAACGAGACCGTCCGAGGTGCCACCCTCGAGGAGCTTTCCCTCCCCGAGGCGTTCGCCATGCAGGTATCCGAACTCGCCGATCGCATCGACGGTTGGAAGATCAAGGGCTTGGGCACCTTCACGAGCGAAATCGTCACGCAGCTCCGCAGACTCGTCGATCTCGGACTGGGCTACCTCAGCCTGGACCGCGCTACGTCGTCGCTCTCCGGTGGTGAATCTCAGCGCATCAAGATGGTCCGGCACCTGGGAGCCACACTCAACGACATGCTCTACGTTTTCGACGAGCCGACCACCGGGTTGCATCCTCGCGACGTGCACCGCCTCGACGACATGCTGCTCGCGCTCCGCGACAAGGGCAACACCGTCCTCGTCGTCGAGCACGACCCCGAGGTGATGGCCATCGCCGACCGCATCGTCGAGATCGGACCCGGTGCTGGAAAGGCCGGCGGCACAGTCGTGTTCGAGGGAACCTACGACGAGCTGCGTGACGCCGACACCCGGACCGGTGCCGCACTACGACGCGAGAACATCGAATTGCGCACTCCGCGTGCCCCTTCCGGCTGGTTGAGCATCACCGGAGCAAGCACCCACAATCTGCGCGACGTCAGCGTCGACGTTCCGCTGGGGGTGCTGACCGCCGTCACCGGGGTCGCCGGTTCCGGAAAGTCTTCGCTCATCCACGGACACCTCCGCGAGGCCGCGCCGGACGCCGTGATCATCGACCAGGCACCCATCCGCGGCTCGCGCCGCTCCTCCCCCGCGACGTACACCGGACTCCTCGACCCGATCCGCGCGTACTTCGCCAAGAAGACCGGCCAGCCGCCATCGCTGTTCTCACCCAACTCCGACGGTGCCTGCCCCGACTGCCAGGGCAGTGGCGTGATCTTCACCGACCTCGGTTTCACCGACCCGGTGACCAGCACGTGCGAGACGTGCCAGGGCAGGCGATTTCGGTCGGGCGCGATCCGGCACACCGTCGACGGCATCAGCATCGCCGACATCTTCGAGATGTCCGTCGAGGACGCGCAGGACTTCTTCGACATCAAGAAGATCCGCGACATCCTGCGGCGGTGCCGAGACGTGGGGCTCGGCTACCTCTCCCTCGGCCAGAACCTCTCCTCGTTGTCCGGTGGCGAGCGCCAACGCCTCAAGCTCGCCACCGAGCTGGTCGGATCGTCACCGGTGTTGGTACTCGACGAACCGACGACCGGTCTACACCCGTCGGACGTGTCGAATCTGATCGCGTTGCTGTCCGGGATGGTCGACGAGGGCAGATCGGTGATCGTCATCGAACACAACCTGGACATCGTTGCCGCCGCCGATTGGGTCATCGACCTCGGCCCCGACGGCGGGCACAACGGCGGCCTGATCACGTTCACCGGACCGGTGGACGGGCTGCTCACCTCGGACACCCACACCGGGCGGTACCTGGCGCGCAGCCTGGGACGGTGACCGAAGACCCGATAGTGTTGGCCCTCCAGGGACATCGGACACAGGAGTTGCAGTGCAGCGTCGATCGGCACGAATGATCTCAGCAGGGTTCGCGGCCGTCGCGCTTCTCGCAGCCGGGTGCGGTGGCGCGACGACCGATACCCCGGCCACCACCTCAGCCGCCGCGCCGACCGGGGAATTCCCCAAGTCGATCGCGTCGGGCTCTGACGGTGGGACCGTCACCATCGACGCGATGCCCCGCACGATCGTCTCGCTCAGCCCGACGGCGACGGAGACCCTGTTCGCCGTCGGCGCGGGTGAGCAGGTTGCGGCCGTCGACGATCAGTCGGACTATCCGGCCGACGCGCCCAAGACCGGCCTGTCGGCATTCACGCCGAGCCTCGAGGCGATCGTTGCGTACGACCCCGATCTGGTGATCACCTCCACCGACTTGGGCATCGTGACATCCACCCTGGCCGAGGCGGGGGTCCCGACGCTGTTGCTGCCGGCCGCGGCAAGCCTTGACGACGCGTACTCGCAGATCGAACAAGTGGCCGACGCGACCGGGCACGACGCCGAAGGCGACGCAGTGGTCGCGCAGATGCGTGACCGGATCGATGCGGCCGTCGCCAGCGTGCCGACGCGCGAAGAGCCACTGACGTACTTCCACGAACTCGACGACACGCTGTACACCGTGACCAGCCAGAGCTTCGTCGGGCAGATCTACGGCCTCTTCGGTCTGCAGAGCATCGCCGACGGCTCCGATGCAGGCGACTACCCGCAGCTGTCCGCAGAGACGGTGATCACCGCGGACCCCGACGTCGTCTTTCTCGCCGACGCCCAATGCTGCGGAGTGACAGACCGATCCGTCGCAGCTCGGCCGGGGTGGGGGTCGATGCGCGCCGTCCGGGACGGCAGGATCTTCCCGATGGACGAAGATCTGTCGAGTCGATGGGGTCCTCGAATCGCGGACCAGGTGGAGGCCGTCGCCGCGGTGGTGCAGCAGATTCCGACGTAATCACTCGTACCCGATCCGCACCTCGTCTACGAACTCCTCTGCTGCCCAACCCAATCGAGCCCTGGTCACGTCGGGCAGGGTGACCGTCATCTGTACGAGGTACAGATCGACAATGTGGTGGACGACGACATAGCGGGTCCGGGCGAACAGCGTCCGACCGTCCCAGTCGTATCGACCGGCGATCGAGACGGACGGGAGTCCGCGCAGCGGTGCTCGGTCGCGACTGACCTCGGCCCAACCGGGCAACGCCCGTGAGTCTCCGAACCCGCACTCCAGCAGCGATATCGGATCCACCGATCGCGTGAACTTCCCCACCAGAGCCATTGCATTCGGCACGAACCCGTCGACGGCATTCGCCGGCGAACACAGCACCGCGGTGGCATGCGGGAACAAGTGCTCGGGAACCAGGTCCCAGCCCGGCATTGTCGGCAGTTCGAGACCGAACCTGTTGCATTCGCTGCGATGCACGGGCACGAGCTCGACACCCTGCTGCTCGAGGAAACTTTCGATCGAGCCCTCTCGAACCGTCACTGAACAGCATCCCTTCGAGCGGAAGTAGATGCGGCTCGGTCGGCGCGGATACGCTCGATCAGACCGGGCGGACGCAGCAATTCACGCGCATCGTCCTGGCCCAGCTGCGCACGAGCCCAGGGATTGTCGCGACACCATTGCAACAGGGCATACAACGAGTTGGGCTCGACTTTCTTCTCGCACACCATCAGCGTCAGTTCCTGATCCGATTCGCTGTCGGCTGCGCGGTACGCGACTCGGATAGTGGGGTACCAGTGCGGATGTGACAGGGCCGGATTCGGATGCGTCTGCGGTTGCAGCTCGACGATCCCGTCCCACGGCACGACGGTGACGGCTGTGGTGACCTTCCACCCGCGGCGACGATAGATCTCTTGCACAATGCCATCGGGATGCAGTGAAATTCTGGTCCGGTTGACGACGAGCACACTCAACGCGAAGAACAGCAGACATATCGGAGCGCCGAAGTGCGACATGACTACGATCTTCAGCTGGTGCCGCGCAGCACCTACGGGTTCGTCTGCTCCCCACTGGACGTAAGTCATGCCGGCCACCAACGCGAATGCAAGTATTCCGCTGCGGTACAACACATTCCCCCGCCCCGGCACTGCCACGCCCCGGCCGACTCCGGCGACGTTCACCGGTCGCACGAAACGTGAAAGCCGGGCAGATCCGATGCCGGACAACAATACTGCGAGGGTGAGCGGCAAGAGCATCAACAACGTCAGCCAGGACATGGAGAGGAGTGTGTCCGCGTCGATTGTTCTCAGCAGCCCGGCAGTCACGATTGTCGCCACAAGGACGACAGACAGAACGCCGAGAGCTACGAGCCACCCCAGGTGAACACTGCGCCACGTTCTCACCCACAGTGGATACTTCTGTCCTACCACGCTTTTGCTCAGCACATCCTCACGCTGTGGCGTCCGGCTGTGCCTGTACTCGCTCATTTCCCTGCCGCCTCGAACAGCTTGTCCACTCCGTAGCTGACGAGTCCGCCCAGAGCGATTCCGGCAGCAGCGCCGGCCACCGTGCCCGGCCCCGGAAGAAAAGAACCCGCCAGGCCGCCCACCGCACCGAACGCCCACGTCGCAACTGCTCCAGCGGCTATCGGTGTGGCCTCGACGACGACCGCTTCGGCCGGGTTCATCCCGTCATCAATTTTTCCCGCGATCCCGGGAATCGCGCCCGCAACGACTCCGAAGACCCCGAGCCCACGGCCGATGTTCTTGGCAACATCGTCGACGGAATCGACACCGGGAAGTTCCAGCGCCCGCCTCGTCACGGCTGCCATGCCGCCGATCACCGTCGATGCTACGGTCGTCGGCCAGTCCGGCATCCACGAGAACGATCCGTCCGGGTTCTCGACGAACTTTCCCGGCGGGCTGCCCAGCGCAAGAGCGGTCAGCAGCTTCGTGGGCTCGGCCAACTGCTGCGCAGCATCGAGCGCCGCCCGCTCTGCCTGCTTCAGAGCATCTTGGATGTCTTCCGTCAACTGCGCTGCAGCAGAGCGCAGTTCGTCGGCCTGGCGTACTTTCTCTTCACCCAGGCTGTCCGGAATCAGCGCGATCATCCCGTCGGGATCGACCACACCGTCTGTCTGAACGGCGAACCCGCTCGCGGTCGCCGCCGACACCTGCGCCTGCAGGTGCGCCTTCGCGGCGTCGACCATTCCTGCTGCGGTCTCGAATGCCTGACCGAGTGAATCGATCTCACCGCACACCGAGCTCATCCGGGAGCATTCGGTCACCACGCGTTCTGCCGCGGCGCTCGCTGCCTCGCCGGTCCACGTCTCGGCCAGCACATCCTGCTCCTCCAACACCCCGGTGCGCTGGCCGTTGACGCGCTCGACGATCTCGGCCAGTTCGATCATCGTCTTGCGCATCGACTCCGGCTCCCAGCCCGCAACGTGCGGCACGGTCGGCGTCATTTCGGCTGATCCATCGCAGCGAGGCGGCGGGAGAGTTCGTCGTCGGCGATCTCGTAGTTCTGCGCGACGCCGCGGGCGATGTCTGCGACGCATTCGGCCCGGCCGGCCAGTGCTGAAACGGCTCCCGCCGCCGCTGCCGCGGCCGCCGCACATGCTGCGCCGAAGTCGGTACCCTGCAGCGCATTCTCGGACTCGCGGAACGGGGCGAGGGTATCCAACTCGGCGATCGCCTCCCCCGTTCCCGACAACACATTCGAAAACTGCCGCAGGATCACTGGATCCACATTCACTGTCATGACGCTCCCCCGAGTCGCACCGTATCGACGCCCGGTGAATCGGCGTCATCGGGTTTGACGCCCGTGGGCTCGGATCGGTTCCGTCCGGTCCGATTCCGGAGTCGTGAATGCGGCGGGTACCGTTGGCCCGGCTAACGACCCAAGGGGGCAACCGCATGAACGGCCGTCGACTGTCGTTCGCTGCCGCAGCCGGACTCGCGGCGGCGATGGGCGTCGGGCGATTCGTGTTCACGCCGCTACTACCGATCATGGTCGACGCGGCGGAGGTGACACCGAGCAGCGGTGCCGTCATCGCGACCGCGAACTACGCCGGCTATCTCGTCGGCGCAATCGTGCTGTCCGTGCGCCCGTCGATCAATACGACGACATCGTTCCGACTGTGGACAGTGGTCCTCGTCGCCAGCGAGTTGGCCATGGCTACAGTCCATTCCACCGCAGCGTTCTCTGCACTGCGATTCCTGGCGGGCCTGGCGAGCGCCGCAGTCTTCATCGCGTGCGCGAGCACCGTGACGAAGCATCGCGCCGACGGTGCCTCACCCGGTATCGCGTTCGGCGGTGTCGGCGCAGGCATCGCGGCGTCGGGAATTCTGACGCTGCTTCTCGGACCGCACCTGTCCTGGGAGGCGCTGTGGGTGTGCTCGGCGCTGCTGACGGTGGTCCTCATCGCCCCGGCGTGGACGCTTTCGGTGCATCCCGAGCCCACAACGCGTGCTGTACCCGGCGAGTTCGACCGCAGAACCCGAACCGTATGGCGGACATTGCTGTTCGCGTACTTCCTCGAGGGTCTCGGCTACATCATCGTCGGTACGTTTCTCGTGGCGACGGTCGGTGGCCACGGCAGCACATCGGTGGGTCCGACGGTGTGGATCGTCGTCGGATTCGCCGCGGTACCGGCGACGGTGCTGTGGCAGGCGGTCGCCCGCAAAACCAGCATGCGCAACGCCCTGGTGGCAGCGTTCGCTTTGCAATCGATCGCAGCGGTACTCCCCGCCCTGACCGGGAACACCGTCGCCGCAGTGTTCTCGGCTCTGCTGTTCGGCGGAACGTTCATGGGCATCACGATGCTGACGATGAGCACCGCTCAGACACTGCCCATCGGACGTACCGC
Source organism: Rhodococcus sp. 15-649-2-2 (assembly GCF_002258645.1). Taxonomy (NCBI): domain Bacteria; kingdom Bacillati; phylum Actinomycetota; class Actinomycetes; order Mycobacteriales; family Nocardiaceae; genus Rhodococcus; species Rhodococcus sp. 15-649-2-2. The sequence continues at coordinate 27,110 of NZ_NPFM01000026.1, read as the reverse complement.
GGCGACGCTGACCGCGGTCTACGGCGTCGGGCAGGTACTCGGCCCACTGATCGTCGCACCTGCCATCGGCGACTCCTATTCGATTGCCTTCGCTGTCGCGACGGGAGTGCTCGTGCTCGGGACTGCCGGGGCCGTACAGGTGTCCCGACTGACCGCGTGGCGCTGAGGACAGAGCACTCGGCTCAGTGCTGTGGGTCGTAACCCGGAACTTGTGCCAGAGTCTCGAACGTGCGTGCCCGGCCCCATTCCACGTGGGCGAACGCAACAGCGGCAGCCAAGTCCGGGTCCCCCTTGGCGATGGCGTCGACCAGAGAGACATGCTCCCCGTGCCGCAGCGACGGATCCCTTTCGAGGTTGGCCATGTTGAGGCGATTGCTGCGCTCCCGCAACGGTTCCATGATGACCGGGAACAGCCTGTTGGCGGACAATGCCTCGATCCCCGAGTGCACTCCTGAGCTCGCGTGATGAAATTCGAGTAGATCGCCCCGGTCGAGCGCTGCACCTGCACGGGACACGGCATCGACCAACGACGAGGAATCCGAACCCGCCGCCACCGCGGACGCTGCCCGTCGAGCCACGAGTGGCTCGAGCGCAGACCTGATGTCGTACAACTCGTCGACCGAACTTCGGGTCACGGCCGTGACCACGGCAGGACGTCTCGGCGACAGCGTGACCAACCCGGCTGCTTCGAGCAACGGAAGCGCCTCCCGAATCGGCACCCTCGACACCTGGAGCTCAGCTCCCAGGTTGCGCTCGCTCAGCGTTTCACCAGGCTCGAGGCGGCCGTCGAGGATGCGTGTTCTGATCGCTTCGAACACCGAACGCGACAGCGATTCGCGACCTTCAGTGGATGCCATGATGCTTGTATACCAGCGAACTGAAGGTATACCGCGTATCCACAGGTGACATCGGCAGACTTTGCCTGACGAAGACCTAGACAGGAAGCGGCAGGTGAGAGGACCTGGAAACACAAGTGTTACCGCCGAGAAACCTTCCGTGGCGCAGAGCTCAGTAAATTCTCCGCTGTTGGTATACCACTGAACGAGAGGCACTGGGATGAGCGTCCCGACCACGAACGAGAAGCCGTCACCGATCGACCCACCGCCCGAGCAGAGCAGTCTCAGCGAACAGATCGAGGCGTCGTACTCGAAGATCGGCCTCACCACAGCTCACTTCGGCATCGTCGCCATGGTCCTGTTCGGTGTGTTCTTCGACGCCGTCGAACAGAATGCCGTCGGCATCACCGGTCCGCTCCTGCGTGAATCCTGGGGTCTCGGTGGCACCGAGATCGGACTGCTGAACACCGCGACGTTCACCGCCGTCGCACTCGGGCGCATCCTGGCCGGAGCGGTGATGGACCGTTTCGGTCGTCGAACCCTCCTCGGTGCCAACCTTCTCGTCTTCGCGTTCGGCTCGCTACTGTGCGCATTCGCACCCAACTACGAGGTGTTGGTGGGCGCTCGATTCCTGGTCGGTCTCGGACTCGGCGGTGAAATCGCCGTGGCGGTGATCATGCTCTCGGAGTTCTTCTCCGCCAAGCATCGTGGTACCGCGGTCGGCATGATCAACGTCGCGGCTGCCGGCCTGGGCAACATGCTCGCTCCACTGTTCGGGGTCATCGTCTTCGCGATCTTCACCGGTGACGACCGCTGGCGTTGGCTGTTCGGTCTGCTCGTACTGCCCGCACTCGCGGTCGTGTTCTATCGCCGCTCGCTTCCGGAAACACCTCGCTTCCTCGCCGCGACGGGCCGTGTGGCCGAGGCCAATACCGTCATCAACCGTCTGGCGCAGGGCAAGCTTCGCGGCACCCTCGACTCCGAGCTTCAGTACTTGAACATCGATACCTCGGTCGACGATCACGCCGCACCGCGCGCACGGTGGACGGAAATGTTCGGGCGGCGTTACCGCAGAAGCACTCTCGCCCTCGGCATCGCCGTCTGCATGTCCTACGCAGCACAGATCTCGATGCTCACGCTGATCCCCGTCATCCTGACCGAGCGGGGCATGTCGATCTCGAGTGCGCTCTGGTACACCCTCGTGATGCAGTCCGGGTCGCTGATCGGCGCGCTGACCGCTGCGCTCATCGCTCGCAAACTCCCCCGCAAGGTCACGCTGACCGGTGGCGCTGTGCTCGGTATTGTCGCCGGACTCGGATTCGGCTTCTTCGCAACGTCCATCGGCCTCGTACTGTTCTTCGGTGCTCTGTTCAATTTCTCGGTCATCATCCTCAACACGACGATCTGGCTGTTCGCACCCGAGCAATACCCGACTCGCATTCGTGGCCTCGCGACGTCGGTGATCCTGGCGCTGGGCTCTCTCTCCGGCGGACTGTTCCCGCTCATCGCCGGAGCCGTTCTCGACTCGTCCGGCGTCGGCGCGATGTTCGGGATGCTGGCAGGGCTGTTCATCGTATGCGCGATCGCCGTTCAGTTCCCGAAAGAGACCTTCGGACAACCCATGCCGGAAGATGGCTGAACCGTGAAGATTCTCCTGATCAATCCCAACTCGAACACTGCAACGACGCAGCTGCTCGTCGACGTCGCGCGGCGTTGGCTCTACGACACAGAGTTCACCGTCATCGGGGTCACCGCGGGTACCGGACCGGCGATGATCACCGGCACCGAACAGTTGCGTGCTGCCGGAGCGGATGTCGTAGCAGCGGCCCTCGACGCGATCGAGCACCATGACCCGGCCGCCGTGATCGTCGGCGCGTTCGGTGATCCCGGTGCGGCCGAACTCCGAACCCTCGTCGACATTCCGGTCGTCGGGATCGGCGAGGCAGGAATCCTGCACGCCGCACGAGGCGGTCGCCGCTTCGCGATCGCCACCACCACAGCCGATCTCGCCGCCCCACTCGATGCACTGACTCGTGCCACCGTGCCCGACGGCGATTTCGCGGGTGTGTTCCTCACTGCGTCATCGCCGTTGGTCCTGGCCGAGGACCTGGCATCGAGCGTTGTCGAACTGGGAACAGCGGTCGATGCAGCAGTGGCCGCCGGAGCGAGCGCCGTCGTCATCGGCGGCGGACCGTTGAGCGATTCGGCTCGGCGGCTGGCGCTGCGCACCGACGTGGACGTCATCGAGCCGGTTCCGAGTGCCGTTGCGATGGTCGTCGACAGAATCTCGAGCGCGGTGCGCAGCTAGATCTCTACCGACGCCCGAAGGCCCTGGACACCAGCCAGCCCTCGACCATTCCGGCGAGGAAGATGCCCGCGATCGGTGCGTACTTGCGCACCGGTTCGGGCATCAGGCTCATCGCGTTCAATTCGCCGCCCATCGGGCTCGCAACAGCAGTCCTCACCGCTGTGGGCGTGTTTGGATCGGCCGTAGCCGAACCACCGAGCAGCGCACCGAGATTGACGGCGAACTGCTGCAGCACCTTGTTCGAGACCGCGACGATCGCGCCCTTGCCGAACGAGACGATCTTTCCGCTGATAACCAGATCGGTGTTCAACGTCAACCGCGAGCGGTCGCCGATCGCCTCGACCGACAGATCCACCTGAGCCTCGGCATCGCCGTTTCCGTGCGAGTCCGCGCCCTTGGCTTCGAGTGAGAGCGTGCGGGTCTCGGCGTCGACGTCGAGGAACCGAATGGTGCCGGCGTACGAGGCGCTGATCGGCCCGACCTTCACTTTGACTCCGCCGAGAAAAGTCTCGCCGTCCTTGCCGGTGATGGCGGCACCCGGCACACAGGTCGCCACCTTCTCGACGTCGTTGATCAGCCGAAAGACGTCATCGGCCGATGCGTCGATCTCGAGGGTATTGGTCAGTATCACTGGGAAACTCCGTTCACACAGCCGACGCAGCGGCGCTGTTCGGCGCACGAGTCGATGGCCTCGACGATGGTCTGGTATCCGGTGCAGCGGCAGTAGTTCGAGGCGACCACCTCGCGGATCTCCTCCTTGGTGGCGTCCGGATGCTCGGCGAGATAGCCCTCGGCCAGCATCAGAAATCCAGGCGTGCAGAATCCGCACTGCAGGCCGTGGTGGTCTGCGAATGCCTGCTGTAGGTCGCTCAATTCGCCGTCCCGGCCGAGTGATTCGACAGTCCGGATCTCCGAACTCTCGACCTGCGCCGCGAAGGTCAGGCAGGCGCGAGCCGGTTTGCCGTCGATCAGAACGGTGCAGGCACCGCACACGCCGTGCTCGCAACCCACATGAGTTCCGGTCAGCTGCAGATCGTGCCGTAGCACGTCGACCAGGGTGCGTCGTGGTTCGGTGATCACTTCGTACTCGGTACCGTTGACGGTCAGTTCGATCAGTTGCTTGTTGCTCATGGCCTTCCCTTCGCCAGTGCCGCCTGTACTGCGACGGGAGTGATCGGTGTGTCGTTCAGTTCCACTCCGGTGGAACGTAATCCGTCGTTGACTGCATTGAGGACCGCGGCCGGTGCGCCGATCGTTCCACCCTCACCTGCCCCTTTGGCTCCGGATTCGGTGAACAGGCAGGGAGTTTCGAGGTGATGGATCTCGATGTCGGGAATCTCGCACGCCGTCGGCACCTTGTAGTCGATGAAGCTGGCGCACAGCGGGTTTCCATTCTCGTCGTAGGACACCTGCTCGAACAACGCACCTGCGATACCCTGCGCGATCCCGCCGCGGCACTGGCCCTCGACGATCTTCGGATTGATCGCGACTCCGCAGTCCTCGACACAGACGTACTTCAGGATCTCCACTTGTCCGGTGCCCTCGTGCAATTCGACGACGACGCCGTGGGTGGCGTTGGAGAACGTGCCGTCGTTGAACACGTCGAAACTCGCCGTCGCGGACAACCCCGGCTCGACCCCCTTGGGCAGCAACTGCGCCTTCAGATACGCGACGTCGGCGATGTCCCGGTAGGTGACGCACTTCGAGTGGTCGTCACGCTGACGCACCCGCCCCGAGGCCAGCTCGACGTTGTCGTCGCGAGTCTCCAGCAGGTGCGCGGCGATCTCACACAGCTTGTCTCCCAATTTGGTCGACGCCAGCGCCACCGCACTGCCGCCGATGGTGATCGAGCGAGAGGCGAACGATCCGAAGCCGTAGGTGATCCGGTCGGTGTCGCCCTGCACGATCTTGACCTGATCGACCGTGATTCCCAGTCGGTCGGCCACGATCTGCGCCATGGTGGTCTCGTGGCTCTGGCCGTGGCTCATCGTTCCGGTCGTCACGACAACGGTGCCGGAGGTGTCCATCCTGACCTCCGAGATGTCGAATCCCGGGACCACGTTCATCTTGCGGGCCGCAAAGGCGCTGCTGCCGTAGCCCGTCCGCTCGCTGAAGCACGAGTACCCGATGCCGATGTGTCGGCCGTCGGCGGTAGCGCGCTCCTGAAGGTCGTACCAACCGCCGTCGCGCAGCGTCTGCTCGCACAGGTTCAGCGCCTCGAGGTACGAGCCCGGGTCGTAGGTGATGTTGTTGACGCCGGTGTACGGGAAGGCGGTGATGACGTTGCGACGCCGGATTTCCACTGCGTCGAGAGCCAATTCGCGGGCTGCTCGCTCGAACAGTCGCTCCATCACCATGACGTACTGCGGCCGGGACACCCCTCGGTACGGCGCGGTCGGTGCCTTGTTGCTGAACACGGAACGGCCCCGCACCCGATATGCCGGAACCTGATACACCCCCGGCATTTCGGCCGAGGCCATGAGCGGCTCGATGCCCGCGGTGAAGGGGTAACACGAGTACGCACCCATGTCGCACACGACATCGGCGTCGAGGCCGAGAATGTGCCCCTCGGAATCGAACGCGGCCCGCACGTCGTACTGCTGCTCGCGTGCCAGGAACGATGCCGTCAGTGCGTCCTTGCGATCCTCGATCCACTTGACGGGACGACGGAGCTTCAATGCAGCTGCCGCGACGGCGATCTCCTCACGGCCGACGACGCACTTCTGTCCGAACCCGCCGCCCATGTCGGGCACGACGACCCGAACCTGGCGTTCGTCGAGACCGAGGCACTGTGCGGTGACGGTGCGAACCTGGTGCGGGACCTGCGTGCAGATGTAGATGATCAACTGCTCGTCGCGGTCGTCCCAGTACGCGATGCATCCGCGGGTCTCGAGCGGCAGTGCGTTCTGACGCCCCGTTCTGGACTGCACGGACACCACGGTGTGCGCGTCGTGAAAGATCTCGTCGATGGCCTCGGTGGCGAACATCTGCACGTCCACGACGGTGTTGTTCGGAACCGAATCGTGAACCAGGGGCACGCCCTCGGACATGGCCTGATCTGCGGAGGTGACGGCGGCGACGGTCCGGTAGGACACCCGGGCTGCTTCGAGTCCGTCCTCGACGCTGTACGCATCGGCGGCGACGACGATGGCCAGCGGCTCACCGACGTAACGTACGACGTCGTGCGCCAGGACGGGCATGTCGGTGGGCACGAATTCGCTGAGCGGACGGGATAGTTCCGCTCGAATCGGCCGCAGGTCCAAGTCCGCCGCGGTGAAGACGCGGTGTACCCCCTCGACCCCGGTGACATCACCGACATCGAGACCCGTGATGTGGCCGGCCGCCACGGTGCTGCGCACGAACTGGGCGTGCAGCATGCCCGGCATCGCGATGTCGTCGACGAATCTGCCGCGGCCGGTGAGCAATCGAGGGTCCTCGCGGCGTGCGACCGAGGTGCCGACGAACTTGGGTGTGAGAACCTGATCGACGCTCATGTGGGCACCCCCTGCGATACCAGTGCGTCGCTGCAGGCTTCGGCCACCAAGGTGCGCACCAGGGTGCGTCGATACTCGGCGGTGACCATGCCCTCGTCCTCCAATTCCAGTGCCTCGGCTGCGGCGTCCGCACAGTCGCCGAACGTTCCACCGGCGGCCAGAACGGCCTCGCCTGCGGACGATCGCACGGGAGTCGCGCCCACTCCCGCGAGAGCGACGCGTCCACCCACCACGGCCACACCGTCCAGATCGAGGGATACGGCCGCGCCCACGATCGCAAAATCACCCTGTCGCTCGGCATACTCGGTCACCGCAGCGTGTGGTGCCGGGTTCGGGAACACGATCTCGACGATCATCTCGTCGAACGCGAGATCGGTGGAGTAGTACCCGAAGAAGAACGAGTCTGCCTCGACGGTTCGCCGCCCCCGCATGCTCTCGACGACGATGCGGGCGTCGAGCAGGATGGCGAGCAAGCACCATTCCGCGGTGGCGTCCGCATGAGCGATGCTGCCCCCGACCGTGCCGCGCGTACGGATCGGGTAGTGCCCCACCCACCGCATGGCCTCACGAAGAACAGCGAAGTCCGTTCCCACATCGCCGGATTCGACGTCGTGGTGGGTGGTGAGCGCTCCGATGTGCAGGCCGTCGGATTCGCGCCTGATGTAGCTCAGAGTGTTCAACCCACCCACGTCGACCAGATGCCCGGGGCGGGCGAGGCGGAAGTTCATCATGGCGACCAGGGACTGGCCTCCGGCGATGATCTTCGCGTCCTCGCCCAGCTCGGCCAACAGGCGTACTGCACCCGAGACATCGCGCGCCCGGTGGTAGTCGAACTGTGCGGGCTTCATCAGACCCGAGCCTCGCCCGCGACTACCTCGGCGGGTTCGTCGACGAGGGTGTCGAGTTCGCGCCCCTTGGTCTCCGGTGCGAAGTAGGCCATCCAGATCACCGCGAACAACACGAACGCGGTGACGATGCCGAAGGTCAACGGAAGACCCAGGATCGGCCACATGACCGAACCGAACAGGAGAGGAGCGAATCCAGTGGCCACCCGACTGACCGAGGATGCGTAGCCGAATCCCGAGGCGCGAATGTTGGTGGGGTACAACTCGGAGACGTAGCAGTACAGCACCGGGATGGTCAGCTGGATGACGAATCCGAAGATGCCCAGCCAGATCAGCGCCGCAGACTGGATGTCGAGCATGACAGCGAACATGACCAACGCACTGCCGGCGACAGGACCCGACAATCCGATGACCCACTTGCGGCCGAATATCTCGACGATGAACGCGGACGTGAGCACGCCGACGATGCCGACGCCGGTCATGAGCGTCGTACCGGCGAAGGCTGCGAATTCTCCGTAGCCCTCGGCCCGGAGGATGGACGGCATCCAGCTGAGCGCTGCGTAGTAGAGCAGCATGATCGACACGAACAGCATCCAGGCCGCGGCGGTGATGCGTGGGCTGTAACGCCAGACCGATTTCAGCTGTGTCAGAGCCGCTTTCATGCCACCCGGCCCCTTCGGTGCCGTATCGGCGACGATGACGTAGTCGACGGCCTCGGATCCGGTGCGGGTGACCATGTCGTCGATGACGGCGCGGGCCTCGACTTCACGTCCGACCTTGGCGAGGTAGATCGGCGACTCGGGGATGCCGCGTCGAACCCAGAACAGCAGCAGCGCTGGCAAAACCATGAACAGCAGCATGTAGCGCCAACGAACGTCTCCGTCGATCGGGACGAGAAGCGTGGCGACGACGCCGCAGATGGTGGCACCGATGGGCCACCAGACGTCCATCGCGGACAGAATTTTGCCGCGAATGCGGCGTGGTGAGAATTCGCTGACCAACGCGTAGTCCACCGGGATGCAGCCGCCGAGACCGAACCCGGCCAGGAACCGCAGGATGATGAAGATCTCGAAGCTCGGCGCGAAAGCGCCGAGGACCGAGAACAGCGCAAAGATCAACAGCGTCAACGAGAATGCGCGCTTACGCCCGACTCGGTCGGCGATCGTTCCCCACACGACGGCACCGACGGCCATGCCGATCAGGTTGCCGGTGGCGACGAGCCCGCGCTCGGCCTGGGAGAGGTCCCAATAGCTGCCGAGCAGCGGAGTCAAGAATCCGTTCAGCGCCACATCCCAGGCGTCGAACATGTAGCCCAGCCCGCCGATGATGAAGATCTTGCCCTGCACACCCCATTTCCAGGGGAGCTCCTGTACTACCTGATCACCAGTCTTCATCGCAGCCTCCGGCGCGGTGTTGTGGTCCGAGGTCGTCATCGGACGAACGAGTAATGGAATTTCTCGTCGTCGCTGTCGTCGAGCGGAGTACCGCTCCACAGCCAGTCGTACGAGATGTCGGACTCCCCATCGAACGACGCCAGTGTTGCGTCCCGCTTCTGCTGCTCGGGTCCATCGGGTATGTGGTAGAAAGTCTTGTTCTGGAGGCTCGCGTCCTGCACCATCCGCGCATGCCGGGCTCGGCGAAAGACGTAGCGTGCCAACGCGTCATCGATTCCGCTCGAAGTGACCTTCGCGAGTTCCTCGGCGAGCACGGCCGCATCTTCCATCGCCTGCGATGCGCCCTGCGCCTGGTACGGCAGCATGGCGTGGCACGCGTCGCCCAGCAACGCGACGCGGCCGTCGGTCCAGCGAGGATCGGGTCTGCGGTAGTAGAGCGCCTGGCACAGCACGTTCTCGTCGGCCTTCGACAACATCGCGTGGGCGCGGTCGTCCCAGTCCGGGAACGTCCCCATCAGCTCCTCGGGCCCGACGAGCCGCGGCCCGCCGTCGCGAACCTCGTCGGTACACGGGGCCAGCGCCACGACATTGAGGTACTCACCGTTACGGATCATGTAATGCACCAGGTGTCGGTCGGGTCCATACCAGATGGTGCTCTGGTATCGGTCGACGAGCCAGCGGGTGGCCGGGTCCTTGACGATGCGATCACCCGGAATCAAAGCGCGATAGGCCATTTCACCGGAGAAGACGAGAGTATCGGGAAGACCGATCAGATCGCGCACGGTCGAACGAATACCGTCGGCTCCGATGAGCAGGTCCGATTCGTAGCGTCTTCCGGTTCCGGTCACCGCGACGGGCCGCGTCGGATTCGTTCGATCGACCTCGACGACCTTCGCGTCGGTCTCGAACACCACCATCGGGCCTGGGCCGTCGGGGTCGAGGCACTGCGCATGAATGGCCGAATGCAGGTCTGCGCGGTGGTAGTGCCAGTACGGCGCATTGAATGTCTTCTTGCAGTACTCGCCGAGGGCGGTGAGCGCAATGACTTTGCCGTTCTCCCACCGCCTGCGCACCTGGTCCATCGGCTCGGTCTTGATCGCTTCCAGCTTGTCACGCATCCCGAGTGCGATGAGGATCCGGCTGGCGTTGGGAGCGGTCTGAATTCCTGCACCCACCTCGCCCAATTCGGCTGCGGCTTCGAGCACCGTCACCTGGATGCCCCTGTGCCGCAAAGAGAGCGCTGCGGTCAGCCCGCCCAAACCGCCGCCCGCGATCACCACTTCGATCGGTGCCATGTCAGCTCTCCACCAATCGACCCTCGGTGACGACATCGATGCCGTCGATCGATACGGTGCAGGCGCGCATTCCGATGTCCAGGTGCGCGTAGGAGTCTCGGCCGAGTACGGGATGCGGGCCGGTGGACCACAGGAAGCTGCCGGCGAACGCTCGGGCGTCCATACCCATGATGTCGTCCTTGCCGTACATCGCCGCAGCGAACCAGTCGCCGGTCTTCATCAGTCCCCAGCCCATGTGAGACAGGTAGCGAGCCCACTTGTCGTTCGAGTCCGCGAAGAACATGTTGAGCAATGCAGCTTCACCGCCGCCGGTCACCTCGTCGATGTGGCCGTTGGTGACCGTCAGCGTCGTCTCGTCTCGGACGTATTCCTTGAACGGCAACAAGATATCGCCCTCGGAGAGCACGATCTTTCCATTCGAGATCTCCGGCCAACACAACACCATGGTCGACGGCCAGTGATCCCAGCGGCCCTTGTCGTCGGCGAAGCCCACCTGGAACTCGGGCTGCGAATTGCTCAGCTGAACGGTCAGATCGGTGCCTGCGTCGTTGGTGATGCGCATGGTCGAGCCGCTGCGGATCAGATCCACCCCTGCCTGGACCCGTTCCTTGTCGCCGTCCTGCGGCATGTTCCGGATCAACACGTCCGGGGCGTCGCAGACGAAGATGATGCGTGTGCCGGCAGCCAGAATTTCCTGCTGAATGGGCGCATGGATGAAGCCCTCACTGGTGAGGTCTACCACCAGGTCTGCACCCTTGAGCATGTCCTGAGCCACCGAACTGTTCATGACCGAGACAAGGCCGGGGCCCGCACCGGTGTGGGTGCTGGGCATCGGTGCGGGGCTGCCGCCCGGGACGGTGGCCGCGAGTACCTGTGCGCCCAGGCTCTGGGCCGCTCCGAAAGCAGCCGAGATGTAGTCACCACGGCTCGACGGTTCCGCGAGAATCACCACCTGTTCTCCGGGCTGAACTTTGCACAGCTCGAGCTGACGGGTGAAGGCGCGCAACAGATCAGCTGATCGCAGATCGAACATCTCGGTTCCTCTCGTGATCGTTCTCGGTCGTTCGTGTCTCGGTGATACCGCCCAGTCGGGCAAGATCTTTCAGATAGGGCACTTCGTCGCGTGCGTCTTGCAGTTCGCGTCTGGAGACCGTCGCCGAGACCGATCCGACGGTCTCGGCCATCTCGACGATGGTGCGGCCCTGCGGCCCGACAATGACGCTGTGTCCGGCGAACCGCGGTCCGTCGCCGGTCTGCCCGGTGAGCCCCGCTGCGGCCACGACAACACCGTTCTCGAGTGCGCGTGATCGTGTGAGCAGCTTCCACACGTGCAGGCGGACGTGACCGAAGGCCGACGGCACGGCGATGATATCGGCTCCTCGCTGCACCAGATCGCGGACGGTCTCGGGAAACCCTGCCTCGTAACAGATCACGACGCCGATGGATCCGAACGGGGTGTCGACCAGCAGACCGCTCTGCGCACCCGGGGTGAACACCGTGTTCTCACGGTCCCACAGAAACCGTTTGTGTCCCAGGGCAAGCAGACCGTCCGGACCCACGACGAGTGAGCTGTCGAAGACGACCCCCTCGGAATCGCGGAACACCATTGCCGTCACCAGAACCGTATCGGTCTCGGCGGCGAGTTCGCCGAGCGCGATCGATGTGCGGCCGGGCACCGACTCGGCCATCGCGTCGATGCTGCCGAGATCGTAACCGCTGGCGAACAGTTCGGGCAGCACGATCACCTTGGAGCCACCGGCGGCGAGAACACGAACTTCCGAGCTCACCGCGTCGATATTCTGCTGCCAGGCACCGGTTCGCGAACTGGTCTGCACCACAGCGATATCGAACGTATCGACAACCCGCCGAGTGTCGACGCCGCGCAGATGCGCCGAGGTGGTCATTGCGCCACTCGATTCATGTCGGTTGTGTAGAACGGGCCGGCCAACCTGCCGAGGAATCGGTGTTCGAGCGTGTCGACGTGCAGATCGTCGGTGAGCAAGCCCGGTCTGCTGGTCACCGTCGTGACGGTCCCGAGCACGAGAGTGTCGGAACCGAGTGCGATTTCCTGGAGCGTCCGGCATTCGAGAGAGACCAGGGATTCGAGCACCGACGGAGCCGAGACAGACACCGATGGAACGGCCGTCATATGCGAGAGCTCGAACTCGTCGACGTCCGCGTCCACTGTCGCGAAACTTGCGGTCACCGCGTTCACAGTCTCCGCCGACGGGATGTTGACGACGAATTCGCCGGTGTCGCGAATGTTGACCAACGTGTCCTTGAATTCGCCTGGAAAGCCGATGCGCTCACCGATGGAGATCATCAGGGTGGCCGGGTTCCGTGAGGCGACGTTGAAGAAGCTGAACGGTGCCAGGTTGCGAACGCCGGTGCTGGACACCGTGGAGATCCAGGCGATCGGGCGTGGCTGCACCGCACAGGACAGGAGTTTGTACACATCCCCCGAGGACATCGAATCGATGTCGTGGCGGGTGCGGTCCGTGAGCTCCAGAGAGTCGCCTACCTGGGAAGTCATCGACACGAGCCTTCTTTCGATTGCGTTGCAACCGGTCGTGCAACCGATTGCGTTGCTCTGACGATAGAGGGGTTTCACGCTCGATGTCGAGCATTGGCCAACAAATCGAGGACCAATTAATGGCACTGTTACACGGGCACCGGCCGCGTAACCTCCGCCTTACTCTCCGCGCAGACCGGCTCGCGCAGAATCGGCTGCACTGCCGGGCCGACGCGGGGGCCCGTACCCCTCCGACGTCCCGTCCACGATGCGAACCTCGTCTTCCCACGGCACTCGATAGGTTCCGGCCGCCAGATCACGGACGAAGGTGTACGGGCAGTCCTGCGCGCCACCGGCCAACGCCGTGTACCCGCGGTGTCCGAGCTGATAGATGTTGTTCTCCACGCCCCACTCCCGCCGAGCAGCGTCGGCGCGAGCCGGTTCGATCGACACCGTCACCACCCGGTCGGGGGTGGAGTCGCCGCGCTCGACGATCGTGCCCTCGAAGTCGCACACCATCGCCTCACCCATGGACGGGATACCGTTGCCGTCCTCCCCGGCCAAACAGACCGAGGCCGTGTACGCCAGGTTGTGGAATGCATTGGCCTCGTTGGTGATACGCCAAGACTGCCGAAGCGGGAACTTGTACCCGGCCGTGCGCAGCAGCACATTGGCACCGCGGTAGCTCGCCTCCCGCGCCATCTCGGGGAACATCCCGTCATGACAGATCAACAGCGACAACACCGAACCCTTCGGCCCCGCGCAGACCGGTAGGCCGACGTCGCCCGGCTCCCAGGGCTCCTTGGGCGTCCAAGGATGAAGTTTGCGAACGTACAGGGCTATCTCACCCTGATCGTCGACGATGATTCCGGAGTTGAACGGTGCTCCGCCGGGGTTACGTTCCATGATGCTGAAGCACCCCCAGACCTTCGACTCGCGGCACGCCGCACGCAATCGCTCCACCTGCGGACCGTCCATGTCGCACATCACCTCGTCGGACGCCCACGAGGACTTCCGCAGGCCGTGCAACGAATACTCCGGGAACACAACGAGGTCGAGCGCTGCGAACCCGGCCTTCGCCTCACGCAGTTGCCTGCACACGCGATCGGTCGTCTCGTCCACATCGGCCATGCTGGTGATCAGCGGAACCTGCTGCTGCACCAAGCCAAGAGTGAGAGACGTCGGCGATGGATTGAGACCACCCAAACCTGTCATCAGAAGTCCGTTCCTCGGGGGCAACTTATTGCGCAAGCGATTGCGCACGGTGCTAGCTTAGGTGCCAGCAGGGGTCGGGGCAGGTCCGACGGATGATCGAGGGGAACCGCCAGTGGACAGCACCAGTTCGGGGAGCGTCACGCTCAAAACGGTCGCGGCTGCTGCGGGAGTGCATGTCTCGACCGTCTCCCGAGCGCTGCGCCGCGTCGCGCTCGACCCGGCCGGCGCCAGTGCCGGAGATCTGCGACTGTTCGAGCTGGCCCGCGAGATGGACTACGTGCCCAATCCCAACGCGGCGAGTCTGACCACGAAGAAATCCACCGCCTTCGGCGTCCTGGTGCCACGACTGACGGATGTGGTTCTCTCCGCGATGTACGACGCCATCGAGGAAACGGCCAACCGGGCAGGCTACGAGACGTTCGTCGCGAACACCCACGACGATCCGGTGCAGCAGCGGCGACGAATAGACCTTCTCCTCGGCCGCAACGTCGACGGACTGATCTTCGGAGACGCCCGCCTCGACAGTGAGAACCTCGAGAACCTCGATCGTCGGGGGATCAAATTCGTCCTCATCAGCCGCCGATACCCCGGGATGGCGTCGGTGACGTGCGACGACCATCGCGGCGGCTATCTGGCCGGCGAACACCTCGCCCGACTCGGCCACACTCGCGTGGGCATCGTGTCGGGTCCGGCCTGGGCCAGCACTGGAATCGACCGGCTCGATGGCTGCCGCGCAGCTCTGCACGACGCGGGCATCGACGTCCCGGACGAGTACGTTCGGGAAGAGGGGTTCGATCCCGATGCCGGAAGGCGCGGGGCGAGCGCCCTTCTGGCGCTGCCGACTCCCCCGACGGCCATCTTCGCGACCAACGATTTCAGCGCCATCGGAGTGCTCGGCGTGCTGCGTGAGTCGGGGCTGCAGCCAGGACGCGACGTAGCCGTCGTCGGCTACAACGACATCTCGATCTGCAGCGAGTTGACCGTTCCGCTGACGACGATTCACAGCCCACACCGCGAAATCGGGACGCGCGCAGCAGAAATGCTGCTGGCGGTCACCCATGGACTTCCGGTGTCCTCGATGGCGTTGACACCGACGCTCGTCGTGCGCGACTCGACGGTTCCGGGACGGACTCGCCTCTCACCCGTCGAGAGGCCGACCGCGGATCAACGCGTCGGTACGTGACCGAGGTGGAGCCGTCGCCGGTCCTCGCTCGGTGACCGCAAGTGCTGCAGCAGCATTGGCCCGCAGCGCCGCGTCGTACAGACCGAGCCCACGGGAGAGTCCCGCCAACAACACCCCCGCGTGAGCATCGCCCGCACCGTTCGAGTCCACCGCCTGCACCTCGAACCCCGGAACCGATTGCGATGTTCGTCCACCGCCCGCGATTCGACAACCGTCCGGACCGGTACGGAGTACCACCGCCGCATCGGGCCGCACCCTCGTCACCAATTCGGCCGCGATGGAGTCGATGTCGACCTCATCCGTCATGAGCATGCCCTCGCGTAGATTCACGCTCACGATGTCGGCACGGGCGAGAACGGCGTCCACCACGTCGCGGTTCAGCGTGGCGATCAATGGGGACGGATCGAACAGCACCGTGACGTCCGCGGGAAGCGTCGGTAGCCACGCGGTCAGTGCCGCGGCGTTGCTCTCGTGCGCCAACCCGTAGCCGGTGACGTACACCAAGTCCGCACTCCGTACCCCTGCCGCCTCGAGATCTCCGATGCTCAGTTCCGCCTCGGCCCCCGGGTAGGTCACGAACGTGCGCTCGGTGTTCGCATCGACGAGCGCGATGCAGAATCCCGAGTCCTGATCAGCCGGAACGCTATTGACGACGACGGCCCCGCTGGAAGACAGAGCTTCACGGACGATCGAACCGTAGTGGCCGGACCCGTATCTGCCGGCGAAGATCACCGGCAGGTCGTCACGGATCGCGGCGACCATCACATTGAGCCCACCGCCCGCGGTCTCGTTCAGTGACGTCGCCACGACGTCACCTCCCGGAACCGGCACTTCGGGTACGGCCATCACCACGTCGACGATCACTTGACCGGTGTGGATCAATCGCGGAGTCACCGAGAAACCGTCTCGGTTCGCCGCGCTCCACCGGTGACGAGATAGAGCCCGGCGGCGATCACGAACGACGCCACCCAGCCGAGTCCGTTGTCACCGATCCAGCTGCCGGACAGCGGTCCGGTGTAGATCACGTCGCCGTCCACCGTGATCGCCGTGAACAGGAAGCCCACCACGATTCCCGCCGCCCAGCTCGCGAAGGCGTACCAGTTGACTCCGCCGGTGTACCAGTAGCGACTGGTGTTGCCCACGTTCATGATCGATGCCGCGTCGTACGTCTTTCGTTTGATCATGTCGGACATGAACACTCCGAGCCACGCGGTGAGCGGAACCGCGAGAACCGAGATGAACGTGATGAACGGGCCGTAGAAACCGTCGGAGATCAGCATGAAGTAGATGGCGCCGACGAACGTGACGAACACGTCGACTCCGACCGCATAGACCCGCTTGATCCGAAAACCGAGGGTCAACGTCGTGAGACTGGCCGAATACACCGAAAGATGGTTGGACAACAGCAATCCGCCGAATGCGGTGATCAGATACGGAACCGCCATCCAAGCAGGCAGAATTTCTCGGATTGCCGCAACCGGATCCGATGCGGACGCAAGGCTGTTGTCGCCTGCCGACAACAGCGCGCCGAGTCCGATCAGCAGAACGAGAGGAATTCCGGCTCCGGCCGCGCTGGAGAGCACCAACGAGCCGGCTCCCACACTCTTTCGCTGATATCGCGACATGTCGGCTCCGGCATTCGCCCAGCCGATACCTGTTCCGGCAGCGATGGTTCCGACCCCGATGACCATCGCGCTGATGGATCCGGCTGGAGTACTGGTCACTGCAGTCCAGTCGACGGTGGCGATCAGGAAGATCGCGACGAAGATGTTCAGCGCACCGAAGATCCACGTCGACCAGCGTTGAATGACGAGGATCGCCGCATGCCCCAGACCGCTGACCACGAGTGTCAGCACGATGAAGACGACGATGGAGACGATCGTGACGACGGCATGATCCTTCGCGACGCCGGATCCACCGAAGATCAGTGTGAAGATCGACAGCAGCACAAATGCCGCGGTCGTGGTGTTGACGGTTTCCCAGCCGAGTCGCGACATCAGTGAGACCAGAGTGGGTCCGATGTTTCCGCGCACCCCGAAGGTTGCCCGCGACAACGTGAGACTGGGTGCCCCGCCACGTTTGCCGGCAATCGACACGATTCCGACGATGGCGAACGAACCCGCCGCGCCCACCAGCGCGACAATCAATGCTTGCCAGATGTTCAGACCGGTGAAGACCACCAG
The DNA here is from genome assembly GCF_002258645.1 of Rhodococcus sp. 15-649-2-2. Classification (NCBI taxonomy): domain Bacteria; kingdom Bacillati; phylum Actinomycetota; class Actinomycetes; order Mycobacteriales; family Nocardiaceae; genus Rhodococcus; species Rhodococcus sp. 15-649-2-2. Next base: position 9,845 of record NZ_NPFM01000026.1, on the reverse strand, counting down.
GGTTGCCCCGAGCGGTAGACCGAGGATGGAGATGTTCGCGGCGAACCACACCCAGAACAACTGCAGCGGGTTACCGTTGCGCTCGTCGTCCGGAACGGGCTCGATCCCCCGAGTTTCCAGCGACAATACGTCGACTGTCGTGTCCGATGCAGACGTGGAAGCGGATGAGGTCATGGTTGTGCTCCAAGGGTGAGTCGAACTGTGTCAGTTCGTGTTACGGAGAGCGAGCAGTCGATCGACGATGGGCTCCAGATCGAGCTTGTTCACGTCGGTTACCGTTCGTATCGCTTCGCCGGGCCACGCTGCCAGGCCGCCGACGGCACCGCGGACAGCACCTGCTATCGCTGCGATGGTGTCGGTGTCGCCGCCGATGGTGGCGGCTGCCAGTACGACGTCCCACGGGTCGTCGTACGCAACGGCCAAAGCGAAGGCCGCTACCACTGATTCCTGTGACGCGACGGACGTGCCGATGACGTCTGCCACTGTGTCCGTGATGTGCACGTCGGCGGAGTTACCGACCAGCTCGACTGCCCAACGAATACGGGCTGCGATGTTTCCGCCGGCGACCCAATATCCACGGGTGGCCCCCTCGGTGGCGGCGGCGACACCGATGTCGACCGCCTCATGCAAATCCGCACCTGCGATCCCGGCGCTGATGGCACCGGCAACCGCTGCGGCGGAGGCTATTCCGAGAGAGGTGTTGTGGGTGACGAAGCTGCAACTGTAGATAGCGTCGACGAATGGCACGATACCGCCGTCCAACGATGCCGCAATTGCCGCGGGTGTGATTCGCATGGCCGCACCGTTGGTGCTGCCGAACTTGCCCGCCTCGTTCGGGTCCGAGCCGTCGAGTATTCGTTCCACGGCTCGCTTGGTGGACGGTCCCAGCAGATCCAGCGATCCGCGCGCGGACATCTCGGACTCCCATGCGATCAAGGCGCGGGCGAAAGCCGAGGGATCGACCACACCGTCACCGTCGACGATCAACTGCGCCAGCATGATCGCTTGCTCGGTATCGTCGGTGATCGAGCCTGCCGACATACCGTGCGCGATGAGCTGACGGGGACCGGCGTCGACGAATCCGCGCAACTGTCCGTAATCCTCGACGATGTCCTCCCGGCGCATCGATTGCGTCGGCATTCCCAGGGCATCGCCCAGCGCCAGTCCGTAGAAGGCCCCGAGGGCGCGATCACGCGAAGTAGACATGTACACAGTCCTTGCCGGTGAGGCGATGAGATAGATCAGGAGTTGAAGGTGAGATGGAGTCGAAAGCGCTCGGGTGCAAGGAGACTGACGACTTTTTCGACGAATCGACCCGATGCGTCCCGACTGACCCGGATGCTGTGCAGGTAGGGGGTGCCTACCGGCACTTCGAGAACTGCCGCATCGGCCGAGTCCACCGGAACCACCGACACCCATTGCTCGCCACTGGCCGCCACGAGCCCCGCGGACCTCAAGGTTGCCGTCAGTGAGTCCCCCGCCAATCCGTTCTCTGGCAGGTCCGCAAGCGTTCCCAGTGCCGGAATACGGCTGCGCTCCAACGACACCGGACGCCCATCGACCACGTGTCGCACTCGATCGACGGCAACGAAGTTCAGAGTCGGAGTTCCGGCCTCGGCAGCCAGTTCCGGGTCCACGATGCGCTCGATGCGGAGAGTGCGAGTGTGCATCTCGACACCGGCAGACGACAGCGCCCGAGCCCAACCGTCTGCGGTCTCGATCTGATGGCCGTCGAAGGTGACGAGCGATCCTATGCCGCTGCGCTTTTCGATCAGCTTCTGATCTTCCAACGCACTGAGCGCAGAACGAATGGTTCCGCGGCTGACCGAGAACTCGCGGGCGAGTTCGTTCTCTCCTGGCAGGAACGAGCCGGAAGGGATGTCGCCGGATTCGATGGTGTTCTTGAGCGAGGCGAGCACCTGGTGACGCTTGTGCCGCGCACGCTCCGATGTGCGCTGGGTCATAGCGGGCTCGGTCATGTCAGTACCGTACATCGCAAAAGTGAACCTGTACAGAGCCTGTTCATTTTCGCCGAACTCTCCAGCGGACGACATGTCGGGACAGCCCCAGTCTTCGATGGGTGCTGGCCGGAATATCGCCACGTGACGGAGATCGCGCCGGGCCTCTACCTGGGCTTTCCTCTTGCGGTACCGATCGCTCTGCACTTCTATGTTTGATACGCCCTCGGCACAGGGAAGGCGTCGAACTGGCGCACGTGAGGCACATCGATCCGAACGCGCCACTACATCCGAGGAGAATTGCACATGCCCACCACAGTGGCCGATCAGCTCGTTCGAGGACTCGTCGACGCCGGCGTACAACGCATCTACGGCATCGTCGGCGACAGTCTCAATCCTGTGGTCGACGCAGTGCGTCGCACCGGCGGATCGGCCAAGGGCGGCATCGACTGGATTCATGTACGCCACGAGGAGGCCGCTGCGTTCGCTGCTTCCGCCGACGCGCAAACCACCGGCGCGCTGGCCGTGTGTGCGGGTTCGTGTGGCCCGGGCAACCTGCATCTGATCAACGGACTGTTCGACGCACACCGTTCCGGCGCACCGGTTCTGGCGATCGCGTCGCACATTCCCAGCAGTGAGATCGGCTCGGGCTACTTCCAGGAGACACACCCCGATCGACTCTTCGGCGAATGCTCGCTCTACAACGAGTTCATCTCCACCGCGGAGCAGGCACCTCGGGTGTTCCGTGCGGCGATCAATGCCGCCATCACCGGGGGCGGGGTGTCTGTTCTGACGCTCCCGGGCGATATCGCTGAGCTGTCGGCCGCCGGAACGATGGACCCCATCGCCATTCCCTCGGCACCAATCGTCACACCGCCCGCGGCGGACATCCAGACACTGGCCGACGCCATCAACAACGCCGAGAAAGTTGCCATCTTCGCCGGTTACGGCGTCAAGGGTGCCCATGACGAGGTGGTCGCATTCGCCGACACCATCGGCGCTCCCGTCGGACATTCGTTGCGCGGCAAGGAGTTCATCCAGTACGACAACCCATACGACGTCGGCATGACGGGGCTGCTCGGGTACGGAGCTGCGCATGCCGGGATCCACGACGCCGATCTGCTCATCCTGCTCGGCACCGACTTTCCGTATCAGCAGTTCCTTCCCGAGGACGTCACGACCGCGCAGATCGACATCGATCCCACCAAGCTGGGACGTCGAACCTCGGTGCAGTACCCGATCCACGGTGATGTTCGGGCAGCCTTGAATGCGTTGCAGCCATTGGTCACTCGCAAGACCGACCGCCGCTACGTGGAGAAGTGGGTCGACAAGCACAACGACCTGATGGGGAAGACCGTCGGCGCGTACACCCGCAACGCCGAGAAGCTCGTTCCGATCCACCCCGAGTACGCCGCATCGGTTCTCGACGACCTTGCTGCCGACGACGCAGTGTTCACCACCGACACCGGCATGTGCAACGTGTGGACCGCGCGCTACATCAACCCAACCGGCAGAAGAGCTTTCGTCGCGTCGATGCTGCACGGATCCATGGCCAACGCGTTGCCACACGCCATCGGAGCGCAGTTCGCCAATCCGGGCCGCCAGGTCGTGTCGATCTCCGGCGACGGCGGGTTCTCGATGCTGCTCTCCGAACTCTTGACCGTGGCGATGTACAAGCTGCCCGTCAAAATCGTATTGTTCGACAATTCGACGCTGGGCATGGTCAAGGCCGAGATGCTCGTCGACGGCCTGCCCGACTTCGGTGTGGACGTGCCCCAGGTCGACTACACGGGCATCGCCGCCGCAGCGGGTCTTCACGCGCAACGCGTCGAGAAGCCCGAGGACATCCGCGGCGCGCTCGAAGCTGCTTTTGCGGTCGACGGCCCGGCACTGGTCCAGTTGATCACCGATCCGCTCGCGCTGTCCGTTCCGCCGACCATCACCGGGGAGCAGATCAAGGGGTTTGCACTCGCGATGAGCAAGGTCGTACTCAACGGCGGCGTCGGCGAGGCGGTTCGGATGGCGAAGTCGAATCTGCGCAACGTGCCCCGGCCGTAGTCACACCTCTCGACATCGGCGCGACGGGTTACCCGCGAGGTCTCGCTCGTCGCGCCGAGTTCTGTCGCACGTGCCTCGATCCACCGGTCGACGTCCGGCCGACACCGAGCGTCGATCGCCAGGTTTGCGGCTATTCTCGACGGACCGCCCAAACCGGACATCACGATCCGGGAATCGACCGTTCGGAAGGCACCACCATGGCCATCGACTACACCCGCAAGCCCTCGACCGGGCAATCCTCGGCGCCGCAGGCCGGTGCTCCGGTCAGTCTGAGCAAAGTGACGCTGTCCAAGGCGTCGCCGACGATCAGCCTCACCAAGTCCGGCGAGAAGCAGGGTTCGATGCGGGTCAACCTGAACTGGTCCACCGGCGCACCCGCTGCACAGCCGAAGAAGAAGGGCTTCCTGGCCAAGCTGGCTGCCGCGTCGTACGGTTCGGGCGGAGTCGATCTCGACCTCGGGTGCCTCTACGAATTGCGCGACGGCTCCAAAGGCGTCGTACAGGCGCTCGGCAACAGCTTCGGTTCGCTGCAGGATGCGCCGTTCATCGCGCTCGACGGCGACGACCGTTCCGGCTCGCTCAGCGGCGGCGAGAACATGCACATCAATCTCGCCCACCCCGAGAAGTTTGCCCGCATCCTGATCTTCGCGATGATCTACGACGGCGCACCGAACTGGGCGGCCGTCGACGGAGTGGTGACGCTGTACCCCACCAGCGGACCTCAGGTGGAGGTACGACTCGACTCGGCCGAGAACTCTGCGCGGATCTGCTCGATCGCATTGTTGGAGAACACGTCTGCCGGAATCACGGTCACCCGTGAGGTCGAGTACATCCAGGGTAGCCAGGCCGACCTGGACAAGAAGTACGGTTGGGGACTGCGCTGGGCGGCGGGGCGCAAGTAGTCAGAGAGGTTGCGGCGGAGTCATTTCCAGCCGGACGCCGATCAGTCGAACCTCTCGATTGTGGTCGAGGCGATCGACGAGGGCCACTGCAGCCGAGGTCAGAATCTCCGGATCGAAGGTCGGCGCACCGACGATCGGCGCGCTGACAGTATGCGTCTCGAACGGTGCGTAGCGGATCTTCAGTGCCGCTCGCACGGCCGGCCGGTTCTCGGCTTCGATGTCTGCCAACACTTTCGACGTCAGAGCCGCGACCTCTTGCCGAATCACGGCCCAATCGGCGACGTTGGTCTGGAACGTGACTTCGCGACTGTGTGATCGCGCTACCCACGGCTCGGACGTGACCGGCGCGAGATCGATACCCCGCCCCTTCGTACCGAGCCAGGGGCCGATCTTCGGTCCGAACGCCGCAGCCAGGTCCGCATCGTCGGCATCGGCCAATTCACGAACGGTCGAGATGCCCAGTGCGGTGAGCCTCTTCGAGATCTTCTTGCCGATCCCCCACAGAGCGTCGGTACCACGCTCACCCATCACCTCGAACCAATTGCTCTGTGTCAGGCGGTAGATGCCCTGCGGTTTGTCGAAGTCGGTGGCGATCTTGGCTCGTAACTTGTTGTCTCCGATGCCGACCGAGCAATGCAACCCTGTCGCGTCGAACACCGCGTCGTGCACTGTCTTGGCGAAGCGCTCCGGGTCATCGGTCTCGACACCGAGAAATGCTTCGTCCCAGCCGATCGCCTCGACTACGACACCCAACGTCCGCAGCGTGTCCATCACCATCGCCGACACCTCGTCGTATGCCGGTTTGTCGACCGGGAGAAAGACCGCGTCAGGGATCTTCTTCGCTGCAATGCGCAGCGGCATCCCAGAACCGACACCCTTGGCCCTCGCCTCGTACGACGCCGTCGAGACCACACCGCGCTCGGTGGGATCTCCCCTACCGCCGACCACCACGGCTTTGCCTACCAGATCGGGGTTGCGCAGCACTTCGACGGCAGCGATGAACTGGTCGAGGTCGACGTGCAATACCCATCGGCGACGCCCTGGGTCGGTTGGGGTGCTCCCGGTCATGGTGCCCAGTGTGCCCGTGGTGTCTCATGACGCAATGACGAAATCGATATCTCGCACCATCGGCCGGGTCGTACTCGGGGCGTTCCTCGTCTTCGCCGGCCTGAGCCACCTGTTCTGGGCGCGCAGTACTTTCGCCGCCCAGGTGCCCGGGTGGGTGCCACTGAGCACCGACTTCGTCGTGCTGGCATCGGGAGTCGTCGAGATCGCGCTCGGGCTGGCACTGCTGTTCTGGACTGCTCGCGCACCGCTCGTCGGCTGGGTGGTCGCGGCCTTCTTCGTCGCGGTATTCCCCGGCAACATTTCACAGTTCGTCACGCACACCGACGCGTTCGGCCTCGACTCCGACACGGCACGAGGAATCCGATTGCTGTTCCAGCCATTGTTGATCCTGTGGGCGCTGTGGTGCACCGGGGCATGGGCGAAGTATCGACTGTCACGACACGGGCGCAGCCGGAGTCAGTAGGCGGACCGCAGCCCGGCAGGAACGATGCCGTGGTGCAACTGCGCCACGTCGGGGTGTGCTCGTGTGCGGGACTTCCATGCGTTCTCGCCGTAGGTGCTGTAGATGGGGTTGTCGGGGTCGTTCTCGACTCCCCGTGAATGCTGCGCCAATTCGGCAGGCATCTCGATGACCGGTACGACGGCATCGAGCGCCGGGCTCAGGAAATGCGGCACCGACACTCGGTCGGTGCCGGGGCCGGGTGCGACCACCCGGTGCCGCGTGGCCCGGAGGTAACCACCGGTCGCCACTTCCAACAATTCGCCGATGTTGACGATGAATGCCCCGGCCAACGGCGGCACATCGATCCACGTATCGGGAGTCGTCTCCACCTGCAGTCCGGACGAATCCGGTTCGACGAGGAGCAGCGTCAGCACTCCGGAATCCTTGTGTGCGCCGACGCCCTGCGAGTGGTCAGGCGTGCCCGGATAGCGGACGACCTTCATGAGCGTTGCGGGCGCGGTGGCGAAGGCCTCGTCGAACACATTCTCGGGGGCTCCGAGGGATTGCGCCCAATGCCGTAGGAGACGAAGTCCGAGACCGGACACCGTGCGTTCCCAGTCCTCGAACGTCTCTCTGAACCCTGGGGGCTGTGACGGCCACAGATTAGGTCCCTGAAGGTTCCAGTACCCCTCGGCCCCATCGAGTGCCGGCCGTTCGGGTCCGATGTCGATCTGCTCCCGCCAATCCACTCGGCCGTTGGTCAGCTCTCCGCCCACCCGCGAATAGCCGCGGAAATGAGGGCTCTTCAGCTGACTGATCTCGTCTTTGACATCGTCCGACACAGCAAAGAACTCCCGTGCCAGACGCAGCACGTCGTGCATTCGCTCGGTCTCGATCCCGTGCCCGACAAGGTAGAAGAAGCCCGACCGATGGGCGGCCTCGCGTAGTGCCCGGTCGAACGCGGAGGGGTCCTTTTCGGCCGAAGCAAGATCGAGAACAGGAAGCATGCTCGCGATTGTCCTCCCCACCTGACGCGTCGGCCAGCACTGTTGAGGTTCCGTGAATATCCGTGCGCGAATGCCACACTGGACGCCATGAGCCATGGAGCACTCGACATCACAGTCGTCGGTCACGGCGCAGCCACCTATCCGCCCGAGCAGTGCACGCTGTCGCTGACCGTCCGTACCGACGGACGAACGGCGGAGTCGGCGTCCGAGCCGGCCCAACAACTCGTCCGCGAGCTGACGCGTCTTGTCGAGCCGCTCTACAGCAGCGACGGTGGCCCCATCGATCGATGGTCCGTCGATCAGGTGCGGCACTCGCGGAACCGGCCGTTCAACCACGACGGCGAGCAGCTGCCGTACGTCTACCAGGCGGAGGCGTCGGTGGAAGTACAGTTCAGCCAGCTCGACCTCGTCGATGCCTTCGTCTACGCCGCCTCTGCGCTCGAGGGTGTGTCGATCGATCACTTCGATTGGGACCTGACCGAATCGAGCCGGATCTCGCACACGCTGGCAGTACGCGAACTCGCCGTTCAGGACGCGGTGGCCAAGGCCGAGGCTTACGCGTCGAGCCTGGGGAGAACGGGCGTGCACGCCGTCGCGATCGCCGATCCAGGTCTGCTGCCGGGGACCGCCGAGCACGGTGGCCCCGACGCCTCGCCTCGCATGTTCGCCGCGAAGTCGGCCCCGGCCGGGTTCGCGCTCAAACCCGAGAAGATCACGATCGTTGCGAGCGTGCACGCCCGATTCACAGCTACCTGACGCCGCGCGCATACGCTCGAACCATGAATCGAGACGATGCCCGACGCCTCTGGCCGCGGCCACCGCTGTTGCCTCGTCCGATCCTGATGGATCAGCGCTGGGAACGGCTGGTCTTCTTGCATTGGCAAGTCCCGAGTTCGGCCGTCGCCCCGCTGCTTCCCGAAGGATGTGAACCGGACGAGTTCGACGGTTCGACCTGGGTCGGCCTGATCGGCTTTCACATGGTCGGTGCCGGACTCGGATATCGGCACCCGGTTCCTTACTTCGGCACGTTCGGGGAGATCAACGTCCGGCTCTACTCCGTCGACGCAGAGGGTCGACGCGGCGTCGTGTTCAGATCGCTGGAGGCTTCCCGACTGGCAGTCGTGTTGGGCACCAACGTCGCCCGCATTCCGTATCGATGGGCATCGATCGACATCGACGACGACACCACCACGATCGGCTACCGCAGCAAGCGGCTCGCTCCCCCGCATCGTGGTGCCACGACCGATTTCGGAATCGTCCGAGGAACACGCGATATGTCCGAGAACTCACTGGCCGTGTTCCTCACCGCGCGCTGGGGGTTGCACACCTCGCTGGCCGGCCGGCTGCTGTACGTACCGAACGTGCACCGACACTGGAACCTGGTCGATGCCGAACTGACCCACTGCTCCGACGAACTCGTTGCTGCGGCAGGCCTGCCCGGCGTCAGCACACGACCGCCGGACTCGGTGCTGTATTCACCGGGAGTCGAAACCCAGTTCGGAAAGCCCTACGCGGTTCGCGGCCGATAGAAGATCACGTGTCCCGAGGACAGCTCGACTACCCAATCGCCGCGGGCCTCGTCGCCTTCTTCGGAGCTCGAGCTCGACGTGACGCTCTCCCGCAAGACGAGATAGCCGGAATCGAGCGGAAGGTCGAACAACAGCTTTGTGCCGTCCGAGAATTCGACAGCCGGCTCGTCACCCGTCGACAACCGGACCACAGTGGCTCCGATGGACGGGAGACCTTCGACAGTCGGCCCATCCGTACTGGGGTGCTCGGGGGCCGGCCACGATTCGACGGCTCCATCCGGTCCGCACAGGACGGTGGACCCGTCTGCGGCGCAGTACTCCCAGGATTCGACTTCGTCGCGGGGACGAGCCACCACTGAGTGTCCGCCCGCGAACGCCATTCGCAGCACGCCCGATCGGTCGTAGTCGACGTCCTCGCACACGAGACCGTGCAAGGCTGCGAAGGCCCGCAAACCCTCGAACTGATTGTCTTCGTCGACCGTGAGGTCATCGATCACCACTTCGCTGAAGGAAACGGTGGCTCCATCGTCGAATTCGATGGTCAGATCGAAATCGAGCAGAATTCTGCTGACACGGTGCTGATCGACGGCGAGTTTCATCGACTCCGACTGTGCCACAGAGCCGAGTCCCGGTACACAACCGAGCACGGCACGCCCGGGGAGTCGAGGGCTGGAGAGTCGTCGGTGTCGCGATCGGTGCGCACGGGTTCGGTTGTGACTGTAGGTGGTTTCGAAATGCGTAATGCCCCCGACTGTGAGGTCGGGGGCATTACGTTAAATTGTGTTCGGCGGTGTCCTACTCTCCCACACCCTGTCGAGTGCAGTACCATCGGCGCTGGAGGGCTTAGCTTCCGGGTTCGGAATGGGACCGGGCGTTTCCCC